>JAFSVU010000012.1 GCA_017444825.1 Clostridia bacterium | reverse complement strand
GGACACCTCCGACTTCAGAATCAACTCTGGCGAGTCCTTCAAGGCCTCCTTGCTCGTACTGCTTGAGCCAATTTCTAAAAGCCCCTACCGACACATTGTTGGCTTCACAAAAGTCGGAGATTTTGGCCTCCGGATTATCCCAAAACCGGCGAATAAGGAACTCCTTTTGAAGCGGGTCAAGATGTTTTCCCATAATAGACACTCCCTTCCGGTAGTCGACATCATGATATAAAATCAGCTGACATTTTTCTACCTGTTCGTGTCTACTTTTATTGTAGCATAAGGTTGACTTTGATATTGAATATCAATTATCATTAAGCCGTAAGAGGGCTGGTCGGAAGACCCTGGTCCACCGATTGCGAGGAATTACCTCGCTTTTTTTATGAAAGCGGCGCCTATGATTTATCACAAGCACCGAAGCTTTAATGGTTTCACTAATGTAGCTGTTGGAATTATTGAACCTTTTGGTCAATATTTTAACGTTAACCCTTAAGGTTACCAAAAAAGGCAAAAAAAGAACTAACCGCCTCTCCGAAATAAAGCGGTTAGTTCATCAACAAAGCGGTTAGTTCTACTAACAATTTATTAGGAGCAACCGTCATCGGTGTCCCTTGTCATAAATATGATACGAAAACAGACTGGATTTGTCAACCTTTTTTACAGAGCTATAATTCTTAGACTTTAAACTCAGTTGTAAATTTGAGAATCTTTCTGTTTCCTGAAATTTTCTTCTTTATTGTTTTTTGATTTCATTGGTGCTAAAATAAATCTGTGTGTCAGGGCTTTTCCGGACCGCATAAATCGAATTCAGCGGAGTGCGTTTTAGATGAAGCTTTTCAGTTCAGAAAGATTTACGAAGCCGGGGAAGGGCGTTGACAAGAACGAGAAACCGAAGCCGGCTTTTATTCGTTTTTTTATTACCCTCTGGAACAAGCGCAACAAGCTCCTTGGCATTAACTTCATCTACTTTCTGTTTGCGATCCCGGCGGTGCTGGTGGCTGTGTTTGGGTTCATTGGCGCGTTCTCTCTTTACGACATGTTCGACACCAGCGTGAACCTTGGCGAGATCCTGGCGACCAATGAGACCGCATCCGCGCTTTACTTTAAAACTATCCTGTTTTTCGGTATATTCTTCACCTGCATCCCTGTGTTCTCATCGGGGCCCATGTATGCCGGATTTACGTTCATTCTGAAGAGCTTTTACAAGGAGGAGCCAGTCTTTCTCTGGCACGATTTCATAACCAAGGCCCGCTCAAACGTGAAGCTGGGGCTCCAGACCATGTTTTTCAACCTGATCTGCGGTCTTCTTATCATGCTTAACGGCATGGCTTACATGGTGATCTCAAACCCGAACAATCCGCTCTATAACGGCTATATCCCTTGGTTTGTGCTGTTTATATTTGCGGCGGTGACCATTTTCTTTGCGGTCCTCTTGACGATGATGAACCTCTACATGTACCCCATGATGGTGACGTTCCGGGTGACTTTCAAACAGATGATGCGAAACTCCTTCGTGCTCTGCTTAATGAAGTGGCTGCCGAACATCGGGATCATACTCCTTGACGTGCTTCTGATCGGGATCCCGGTGTACCTGCTTCCGACCTATAATTTCACGGTTTTCATCGTCTGCATCATCCTTTATGCGGTGGTCTTCCCGTCCTTTATCGGCCTCGTCAATATGTTCTTCATCTATCCGGTCTTTAAAAAGTACCTGATCGATAACCCGGGCGCCGACAAGTCCGAAAAGCCTGCGGATGAGCAGCCCCGGGAGCAGGTTCCCGTAACCAAACCGACCGGACGCTTCGAAAACGGTATGTGGATCAGCTACGAGGACGAGACGTCTCAAGACGCCGATGACGCCGATGACTCTCAGGACGGTTACGACTCACCAATGACCGACGACCCGGCTTTAACCAATGCCGCGGATACAAAAGAAAAATCTTAAATAACGGAGGAAGCTATGGCTTTCGAAACCTATTCAAACAAAAGAAATAAACTGATGATCGGCATCCTGCTTGGCGTGGTTGCCGTCGTACTGATACTGTTTATCATAATTGAACTGATAATTCTGAAGAAGGGCGGCATCGACACCCGCACAAAGACTGACGCAACTCCTACGCCTTACGCTACCGTTGATCAGGAGGCGACTCCCGCGCCGACTTCCGAGCCCACTGCCGAGCCCACCGAGGAGCCCTGGATCGCCGTGAACCCTGAATATAACACCATTGAGACCCGCTTTAATCCGCCGAAAGGCTACACCAGAGTCTCAGTGGAACCCGGCTCTTTTGCCGAATTTCTGCGTACGTATCAGCTGAAGCCCTACGGCACGAAGCCTGAGATGTTTACGGGTTATATAAACGACGACTCGTCTGACCTTGGCGTGTTCAACCAGCAAATGACATTGGTCCAGTACCAGCAGTGCGCCGACACGGCCATGATGCTCTACGCGGAATACCTCTTCAAAGAGGGCCTCTACAGTGAGATCTCGTTCAACTTTGCCAATGGTTTCAAATGCGACTTCGAGCACTGGGCGGAGGGCAACCGTGTTTCAGTAAGCGGAAATACCGTAAAGTGGGTGCTTTCAACCGACAAGGCGGGTGTTAAAGCGGGCGATTATTCATTCCAGAACCTGGTAAACTACCTGCACGTGGTGTATCAATACGCAAATACTGCGTCCCTTGCCCAGGAGCTTCCAAAGGCTAACGGCGACCTTCAGATAGGCGACATTATCATCGGCACCACCGACCAGCTCCGGGCCCAGGCTATGCTCATCGGCAGCGAGACTGCGTCTGAGGTCTCTTACGGGCACGCGATCATCATTGCCGATATGGCTGTAAACGAGGCGGGTGAGAAGGTCTACCTCTTCATCGAGGGCACTACACCTGCCACAGAGTGCTGCGTGGTCGAAAACCCGGACGGCGTATCCGCCTGCTGGTACAAATTCAATGCGGACGGCACTTTCGTCAAGGGCGTCAGCGGCATCGTCTGGAAGACCGAGTGGGGCAGAAAATTCAAGGTGACCGAGAGGCCGCAGGCAAACTGAAAAGCTTCGGGCTTCATAAAAAGAAGCCGCAAAAATAGATTAAAGGCAACACATACATTTTTCGGAGGCTTAATATGGAAATTGTAAGATCAACACAGAGCAACGTATCGTTCCCCATCGGGCCCCTTGCGCTCATCGGTATGAGAGGGTTCGAGGGCTTTACAAAGCAGGTCAACGACTGGATAGTGAAGCTCAGACTCGAGAGCATGGGTGTTTCGGACACTAACTTCATCGTCGATGCGTCCACAAAGCGTTTCGCCAATGGCGAGGGCAAGGGCATCATTAACGAGACAGTCCGCGGCAAGGACCTTTTCATCCTCACCGACGTGGGCAACTACAACGAGACATATAGCATGATGGGCTTCACCAACCACATGTCGCCCGACGATCACTTCCAGGATCTTAAGAGAATCATTTCCGCAGCCGACGGCAAAGCCAAGCGAATCAACATTATCATGCCGCTCCTTTACAACGGCCGCCAGCACAAGAGAATGGTCCGTGAGTCACTGGACTGCGCTGAAGCGCTGAGAGAGCTTGCCAATTACGGCGTCGCCAATATCATCACCTTCGATGCCCACGACGTCAGAGTGCAGAACGCGATCCCTCACGTTGGTTTCGAAAACGCTGTTGCCTATTACCAGTTCCTGAAAGAGCTCCTTAAGACCGTGCCCGACATCAAGTTCGACCGTGAAAACATGATGATCGTAAGCCCCGACGAGGGTGCCGTCCACAGAAACCTTTTCTACGCCTCCATTTTCCAGCTTGAGCTTGGCGTGTTCTACAAGGTCAGGGACTACACAAGACTGGTCAACGGGCGCAACCCCATCACTGCTCATGAGTTCATTGGCGGCGACGTTGAGGGCAAGGACATCATCGTTGTGGACGACATTCTTTCCTCCGGCGAATCCATCCTCGACATTGCAAGAGAGCTCAAGAAGCGCAAGGCAAGAAGAGTTTTATTCCTGGTTACATACGCGCTGTTCACCGGCGGCTTCGAGGTATTCGACGAGTACTACGAGAAGGGCCTCCTGGACGGACTTTACGCCACGAACCTCACTTACCTCAAGCCTGAGCTGGCCGACAAGCCCTGGTTCAACATGGTCGACATGACGAAGTACGTCGCCAAGATCATCGACGACCTCAACTTCAACGAGTCCCTCTCGAACCTCATCTCCCCTGCCGGAAGAGTCATCGACCTGATGGAAAGAGTTAAAGCGGGCGAGAAGCTCTGATATCATTTTCTGCGTTTGATCAACATAAATAGAAACTGCGGCAGTCTGAGGCACGTTCCCGGACTGTCGTTTTTTAAGGTTTTTTGCTCACTTATAATACGCGCGGTCAAAGCTTAAAACAGCAAAGAAAATCTTGTAAAAAACAGCTTTTTATGGGATAATCAATGTATGTGAGTTTACACGCGGGAGGTTTATCATGAAGCGATTTGCGGCACTTATCATTGCGGTCATTCTTGCTCTGCCTGTGGGCATTCTGGTCTCGTCTGCGGACGGCAAGGTTCAGGATTTCGACGATTACGTGGGCACCATATATTGCCATTGGGATACGATAATTCTGGATGATGAGGTGGTCGGAGGCGACGGAACCGCAGTAAGCTATTTTCTCGCCAATGCAGGCAGTATCGAGGCTAAGTGCGGCTCGCTTACGGTGAGAGGCTGGGCCCTTTGCGATGAGGCCATTGAGGCTTTCGGCTATCAGATTGGCGATAACGACCCGGTCTTCAGCCCTGACTTTTTCATTGAGCCCGAGGATGCAATTTATGACGTGGCGGCTGAGAAGGACCTTGGTTTTGCCGGACGTTTCATGATAACGGCTCCTGTGGGTGATCTTAAGGGTACCAACAGGATACAGTTCTGCATAAAGAATGCGGACGGCATATACCTGATGTTTACGGATGCCAGTGTAAGCATCGACATTGATTTTACCCAGGAGGGCACCGAGGCTGAGCCCACGCCAACGCCTGATAACCATGGCGAGCATGAGATCGAACCCAAGATGGTACGCTCCAACGACATTTTTATCGTTGACGACTTTTTCTCCTACGCATCTCTTAACAATCACGTCAACGATATCGATTTTGACGAAGAAAAGCTTTGCGCGGTAATTTCCATAAGCGGCGGGCCTGACCCCAACATGATTTTCCCCTTCGGCTCTATTTCTGCGGACGAGAGTCTCAACGCGTCAACGGGTCTTTATGACGACTACATCAGCACGGATGATTACAAAGCTATGGTCATAATCGGGCGCTTTGACTACGACACGGTTTTTGTGGACGATGAAAAGGACGTTGGCGGCACGTTCTACTACACCACAGACATAAACACCGGCTACAGCGAGATGCGCAATAAAAAGTACTATTACGACAGAAGCGACGATCTCCAGTACGTTCTCATCGATTTTTCGAAGGACTCGAAGTACTGGCAGGGCTACGTGGATGACTGCCGTTTTGACTGTTTTATGGATACCGACAACGACTGTGTTTACGAGCTCTATTTTGTGGGATTTTTTGAGAATGCCGCGAAGGCCTCTGAGTTTATAGAAAGCTACAAGGCAGAAGGCGACAAGATAATCCCGACGCCTGTTCCCACGGCAACGCCCGCACCCACTGAGGAGGCCGCTGAGACTCCCGAGCCCGAAGACAACAAGCCTGACGATGCGATAGATGCCACCGAAAAGCCCGCAGAAAACGATAAGAAAGAAACCAATGGCTGCGGCAGCTTTACGGCAGTTTCCCCGGCTGTGTTTGTGCCGGCGTTTGGGGCATTGGTTATGCTAAAAAAGAAAAATAGCTGAATTTATAGGAGTAATATGAAAAAGATCATTCAACAGTCATTTAAGGGCGAGAGGGCGCTGTTCCAGAGCAAGGACCTCAAGCTAATAGCTTGTACTTTTGACGACGGCGAGTCGCCTCTTAAGGAGAGCCGCAATATCGAGCTTGTTAATTCGATGATGCGCTGGAAATATCCTCTCTGGTATTCCCGTGACGTTTTAGTAAAAGATTCGGTGTTTACCGGCGGTTCCAGGGCCGGAATCTGGTATACGGATAACATTAAAATTATAAATACTGTCATCGATTCGCCCAAGAATTTCAGGCGTTGCAAGAACGTGGAGCTTATGAACGTCACCATTC
Organism: Clostridia bacterium; assembly: GCA_017444825.1. Taxonomy (GTDB): domain Bacteria; phylum Bacillota; class Clostridia; order UBA1212; family UBA1212; genus UBA1212. Next base: position 24,679 of record JAFSVU010000012.1, on the reverse strand, counting down.
CTGATGCGAAAGAGACCTTCTGGTCATGCATTGGCGTGAAGCTTGACACTGTTTCGGTAAACGGCGATTATTTTTGTATGAATTCCGCAAAGATCGAGGCGGATAACCTGAGGCTTTCAGGAAACTATTCGTTCGACGGCGCGAAGGACCTGGTCTTAATGAATTCCGTGCTTGTGACTAAGGACGCCTTCTGGAACAGCGAAAACGTCAGGGTTGAAAACTCATGGATCTCCGGCGAATACCTCGGATGGAACTCGAAGAATCTCTATTTTGAGAACTGCACTATAGAGAGCCTCCAGGGCCTTTGCTACGTTGATAATCTTGTTATGAGAAACTGCAGGCTTATAGACACAACGCTTGCTTTTGAGTATTCAAACGTGGACGTTGAGGCCGTGGGTGACATCGGTTCGGTATTCAACCCCTCGTCCGGCAGGATAAAATGCGACTCCATCTCGGAGCTGATCATCGAGGAAGGGCGGGTGGAGTCTTTTAAGACCGCAATCGAATGCGACAATATCGGCGCAAGGCTTGACAAGCCGGAATGGATAAAATGACCAATGTACGACTTTGATAATATCACGAGCAGAATGAACACCGGTTCCATCAAGTGGGACGTTAAAGAGGGCGAGCTTCCCATGTGGGTCGCCGATATGGATTTTATGTGCGCACCGGAGGTTCTGAAGGCAGTGTCTGACCGGGCTGCCCACGGAATATTTGGATATACCGACACAAATGAGGCCTGGGCCGCATCCTACGTAAACTGGTGGAACAGAAGACACGGCTTTTTGATGGACCCTAAAAAGCTCTCCTTTTCAACGGGCGTGATCCCCGCGATCGCCTCGATCATCAGGTATTTTACCGGAGAGGGCAGCGACGTGGTGGTCATGTCGCCAGTCTATAACATCTTTTACAACATTATTAACCAAAGCAAACGGTTCGTGAACGCATCGCAGCTTTTATATAAAGACGGTGCATATTCCATCGATTTTGACGACCTTGAGAAGAAACTTTCCGGAACGGCTGCGGGGCTAATGATCCTTTGCAATCCGCACAACCCGGTGGGCAGGATCTGGACCCCGGAGGAACTTGAAAGGATAGGACACCTGGCACACAAACACCACATAACTGTTGTTTCCGATGAGATCCACTGCGACATCACAAGGCCGGGGACCGGTTATACCCCCTTTGCCTCTGTGAACGAGACGAACAGGATGAATTCCATCACGTGCATATCGCCGACGAAATGCTTCAATATGGCCGGAATCCAGAGCGCCGCCATCTATGCGGATAACGAGGTCCTTGCGAAGGGCATAAAGGACGCCCTCAATATCGACAACGTTAACGAAGCCAACGTCTTCGCGGTCCCCGCAACGGTGGCCGCCTTTGACAGGTCGGAGGACTGGCTGAATGAAATGTGCGCGTACGTCTTTGAAAACAGGGACATAGCGGAGAAATATATTGAAGAAAACATACCCGCGCTTGATCCTGTGAAGGGCGATGCCACTTATCTCATGTGGGTCGACGTCCACAAGATTTGTAAAGATTCAAAGAGGTTTACTGCCTTCTTGAGACAAAACACAGGCCTTTTTATAACCGCAGGCAGTGTCTACGGCGCCGGCGGAGATGGTTTCGTAAGGATAAACCTTGCGTGCCCTAAAAGCACGCTCATGGACGGCCTTAAACGTCTTAAAACAGGCTGCGATCTTTTTTTAGAGGAGGCGTGAAACATGGTTCCCGTTAACAAGTTTTTTCCCGAGATAAAAGGAAACTTTGGATTTGGCTGCATGCGCCTTCCCATGAAGGACGGTGAGGTCGACTACGAAGAGTTCTCGAAAATGGCCGACAGGTTCATCTCTTCGGGCCTCAACTATTTCGATACTGCTCATGGGTACATTGGCGGCAGATCAGAGACAGCCATCAGGGACTGTGTTGCAAAGCGCCACGACAGATCGGAGTTTTTGCTTACGAACAAGCTCAGCGACCCGTATTTTAACTCCGAGGCTGATATCATACCATTCTTTAAAAGCCAGCTGGAGCTTTGCGGTGTGGACTATTTCGATTTTTACCTGATGCACGCCCAAAACCGCAACAATTTCGAAAAATACAAGGCCTGCCGCGCCTACGAGACTGCATTTGAACTTAAAAAGCAGGGATTCATCCGCCACGTGGGTCTTTCTTTCCATGACAGCGCCGACGTTCTCGACAGTATTCTCACTGCTTATCCCGAGATCGAGGCCGTTCAGATCCAGTTTAACTACATGGATTACGACGATCCGGACGTTCAGTCTAAGGCATGCTACGACGTCTGTGTTAAGCACGTAAAGCCCTGCATCATAATGGAGCCGGTGAAGGGCGGCACCCTGGCAAACCTTCCCGATGAGGTGGCGGATGTATTAAAACCCCTTGGCACTTCAAAAACCAATGCGTCCTACGCGGTCAGGTTCGCCGCATCCTTCGACAATGTGATGATGGTTCTTTCTGGCATGAGCAATATGGTCCAGATGGAGGACAACCTTTCATCGATGGTTCCGTTTGTGCCGCTTGAAGAGCACGAGTTTGAGGTGCTTCGCGAGGCTGTAAACGTTTTCAGAAGCCGTAAGATAATTCCCTGCACGGGCTGCAGATACTGTGTCGAGCAAAACGATTGCCCAATGAACATACGTATCCCGGACATATTTGCTCTTCGCAATCATCATGAGAATTTCAAAGGATGGCTTAATTTCGGCAAGTACCGTGAGCTTACATCCGGCGAATTCGGAAAGGCATCTGACTGTATAAAGTGCGGCATGTGCGAGGAACAGTGCCCCCAGCATTTAAGGATAAGAGAGCTGCTTGAGGAAGCGGCCGCAGTGTTTGAGAGAAAGTGAGGTCCTATCATGCAAAAACCTGTAATCGGAATCAGACCTATAATCGACGGGCGTATGCTTGGCGTGCGCGAGGAACTGGAGGTCCAGACCATGGAGATGGCGAAGCGTGCCGCAAAGCTCATCTCGGAAAACCTTTTTTATCCTGACGGTACTCACGTGGAGTGCGTGATCGCGGATACCACCATTGGCGGCGGTGCAGAGGCAGCTCTTTGCGCTGATAAGTTCACGAGATACAACATATGCGGTACACTTTCGGTCACTCCCTGCTGGTGCTACGGGACTGAGACCATAGACCTTGATCCTTACACGGTAAAGGCTGTCTGGGGCTTCAACGGGACTGAGAGACCCGGCGCGGTGTACCTTGCCGCAATAATGGCTGCCCATGCCCACAGAGGACTTCCCGCTTTTGCGATCTATGGCCACGACGTGCAGGACAAGGACGACGAAACGGTGCCACAGGACGTAAGAGAGAAGATCCTTAGGTTTGCCAGGGGTGCCATTGCCGTAGGGCTTATGAGAAACAAGGCGTATGTCAGCATTGGCGGTGTCGCTATGGGTATCGCGGGCTCTGTGCTTGACCCCATCGTGATGCAGAAATATTTTGGACTTAGGGCCGAGTGGGTCGATATGAGTGAGATCATAAGGCGCGAGCGGCTTGGCATCTATGACCGGGAGGAGTACGAGAAAGAGCGTGAGTGGATCCGAAAGAACTGCAAAAAAGGTCTTGAGGTGAACGTGCCGGAAAAAACCAATACCCCGGAGCAGGATGACGCCGAATGGGACTTTATCGCGAAAATGACTATTATTATAAGGGACATCATGCTCGGCAACCCGAAGCTTGCGGATATCGGCTGGATCGAGGAGTCAAACGGACGGAACGCTATCGTCGGCGGTTTCCAGGGACAACGCCAATGGACCGATTTTATGCCTAACGCGGACTTCACTGAGGCGATCCTCAACACTTCCTTTGACTGGAACGGGAAGAGGCAGCCCACAGTGCTGGCTACCGAAAACGATACCATGAACGGTATGACCATGCTTTTACTGCATCTTCTTTCCGATATGAGCCCCATCTTCTCCGACGTGAGAACTTACTGGTCTGCGGATGCGGTTGAGCGGGTGACAGGGTTCAGACCTTTTGGCCTTGGCACCAACGGGTTTATGCATCTTCTGAACTCAGGAGCTTCCGCGCTTGACGGTTCCGGTGCCATGAAAGATAAGGACGGTAATTCGGTCATGAAACGCTGGTGGGACGTCACCGACGAGGATATAAAGAACGTTATGGACGCTGTCAAGTGGGCACCTGCCAACAAGGGCTACTTCAGAGGCGGCGGATTCTCCTCACAGTACTCTTCGCAGGGCGTAATGCCGATCACCATGGCCAGAATGAACCTTGTGGACGGCCTTGGCCCTGTACTGCAGATCGCCGAGGGTTGGACCATAGAGCTTCCGGACGAGGTGGATAAGAAGCTTCTTGCAAGGACCGACCCCACATGGCCGTCGCTTTGGTTTGTGCCGAGGCTTGACGAGGAAAACACCGCTTTCAAGGACGTTTACTCGGTGATGGCAAACTGGGGAGCGAACCACGGGGCTTCCGTTTACGGGCACGTGGGCGCAGACCTTATAACACTCGCGTCGATGCTGAGGATCCCGGTTTCCATGCACAACGTTCCAGACGAAAAAGTGTTCAGGCCCCATTCCTGGTCCGCTTTCGGAACGAAAGATCTTGAGGGCGCCGACTACAGAGCCTGCGCAGCCTACGGACCGCTTTACGGCTGATATACTAAAAGAAGGAGAGAAAGGTAAAAAATGATTACAATTAAAGATCTGTCAAAAAGCTATGACGGACAAAAAATGGCCGTTGATCATATCAACCTTGATATCAGGGACGGCGATATTTTCGGCTTCGTGGGACTCAACGGCGCCGGAAAGTCCACCACCATCAAGTGCCTTGTGGGCATTCTTGAATTTAACGAGGGCGAGATCCTCATAAACGGCCGCTCTATCAAAGCATCGCCAATGGAATGCAAGAAAGACCTTGCCTACATAAGCGACAATCCTGAGATATATGCCTACATGAGGGGCATTGATTACGTTAAGTTTATACTTTCCGTGTACAACAGGCCCTACGATAACGACAGGGTGGTGGCTCTGGCCAGAGAATTTGAGATAGATGACGTTCTGGGGAACCTGGTTTCCAGTTATTCCCACGGAATGAAGCAAAAGCTGGTGCTTATGGCCGCGTTTCTTCATGAGCCCAAACTGCTTGTGCTGGATGAGCCTTTTGTTGGCCTTGATCCGAAAGCTACCCACATGCTGAAGACCATGATGAAGGACTATGCCGCGAAGGGGAATACCATATTCTTCTCGACTCACGTGCTTGAGGTCGCAGAAAAGCTTTGCAACAAGGTGGCCATAATCAAAAACGGACGCATTGTCGTGTCGGGAACCATGGAGGAGATAACCCAGTCAAGCTCCCTCGAGGAATTCTTCCTGGAGGTCAACAATGAATAAGTTTTTTCTTCTGACAAAAGCCTTTTTTCTCGCCGGCTTCAGCGTGAACAGAAGAAGGAACAGCCAAAAGCCCGTCTTTCAGCAACTCGGGATCTTTGCGCTCATTTTTCTGGCAGCGTCATCTTTTTATAACTTCATGTTTTTCTTTGGCTCCATGCTGGGACCTTCATCTGAAGAGGGCGGCGTGTTCGGCGTTTCCGGCGACAAGGAAACTGTGATCTACGTTCTCTCAATGGCGGCTTTTATCGCCTTTGCGGGGACCTTCAGTCTTATGCAGAACACTCTTTTCGGCGGCAGGGATTTTGAATTCCTTCAGTCTCTTCCTTTGAAGACGTCCACCGTCATCGCCGCAAAGATCACAGCCGTAATGCTTTTTGTTATCGGTGAGGACCTTCTGATATTTGTGCCCACCGCCTTGTGCTACCTGATCAAGACCGGGGACGGCATTGGCGCGCTCATTTCACTCGTCGCGGTCTTTTTCGTTTCGTTCATCCCGGTCCTTATCTCATGTCTTTTGGGGACGTTGGTGGTGCTTATTACAAGGCACCTTAAGAATCAGAACATCTTTCAGGTCATCGTTTACGGGCTGTATTTTTTGCTTATAATCGCACTTTCTTTCGCAATGAGGGCGAAGGGCGCCGCGTCATCCGCAATATCAAACGTGCTTCCCCACATTAAGCTGTTCGCGGGTGCATTAAGGAGCAACGATCCTGTGCAGCTGCTTCTGTTCATTGGCGTCAATCTCGGCGCCTTTGCGCTGGTGGTGCTATTCGTCTCGCTCCTTTACAAGCCGATCAATTCAATCAAGCAGAAGGCGGGCGACGGCAGGTACAGGGTCTCCCGCAAAGCCAATGCGTCCGTTTCGTCGGCTCTTTTTCGCAAGGATATGATGATGATCTTTTCAAAGCCCGGCCTGCTGATCAATTCGGTGATGGGCCCGGTACTGTTTACGATCATGGGAATATTTGTGCAGCTTATCCCCACCGCTTCCGAAGACCCGGAGCCTGCCAGGTCATTTTCGGTGATAGCTCTTGTTCCGCTGTTTGCTTTTATGCTGAACAGTATGACTAACGCAGCGGCTGCGTCCATATCTCTTGAAGGCAAGAACTTCGAACTGCTCCTCAGCTATCCTCTGTCCCCCGCCAATGTCATCAGAAGCAAGATCATCTCCGCCCTGTTGCTTCCTTCGGGTATAAGTTTAATTGGCAGTATCGCTGTAACCGTTATCGCATTTCTGAAGCAGAACGTTGACGCATATTCTATACCCTTGATCATCACGGTATTATTGGCGCCGCAGCTGTCGCTTGTCTATACAACCATCGTCAGCGTGCTTTGCAACCTCAGGTGGCCAAAGATTTATTATGAGGCTGACATCCAGGTGGTGAAAAACAGCAAGTCGGTACTCTTCGCAACGCTCTTATGCATGCTGCCGTCCCTTACGATCGGAGTTGTCGTTTTCATACTCTGTCTTCTTGCTCCGATTGCGGGACTTATCGCCGCCGTGGTCATCTACGGGGTTATGATAACCGTTGCTTCGGTCATTTTGAGGAAGAAGGGAAACAGGCTTTACATTGGCGTTGTTTCAAGGTGAACGTTGGTTACTTTAAGTTTCTTTAAATTATATTGAATTCTTTAAAGTTTCAACTAAACAGTTTGACAAGAAATTGTGTGAGTATTAGAATACTCGATTTTGTAAGGCGCATATCTTGTGATAACGTCCTACACATGAGAAAGAATTGATAATCAGAAAGCATTTAAACCTATAGAAAGCATTAAATGACGAACAGCATTTTAACAACTAACCTCATATACGGGGCAGTTTTTGTGCTCTCCGGAATAGTGATAGACCTTTCTTTGCAGCGCGCTAAGATGACCGTTGCGAGGAAGTTGTTTAAAATACTGTTTTTCGTCGTCCTGGTCTACTTGCCGTTTTATTTCGGAGGGTCGCTCCTGACGGGTGTGCTGACCACGCCTTTCCTCTTCTTTAAGTCCATTTCGCTGATATCCGTGGCTGTGGCGGCAATCGTTACCTTTGTTTACGGAGGCCCCTATAATGGTGACGTTTATGTCAATGATCCCTTGTTTTTTGCCTCAGTTTTAATCACATAATATGTCTTATGTTATATCTCTATTACGCGTATATTATAAAGCCAGCGTGTATAAAAAGTCAATGCTTTATAAGGGGGCTCAACATAAGACATATTATGTTCTAATAGCAAATGGATTCAGCTACCCTGGCCTCAAATTTAATATACTGCACGCTTTTCATTCTTTCAGGCATTATTATTACTGTGTCTTTTCGGCGCGCTAAAATGAAAATCGCCGAGACTTTGTTTAAGATCCTCTTTGGCGTGTTTCTTATCTATTTGCCTTTTTATTTCGGCGGGTCATTTGTCCTTGAGCTAACGCCAAAGATCATTGACAATGAGATCTTTAACATTGCGTTCAAAGAGTTCATGACTCAGATAATATCAACGCCGTTTCTGATTTTTAAATCTGTGTCGATAATCACTGCCGTGATGGCGATATTTGTTGTTGCGGGTACTGTATTGGCGTTAGTTACGATCGTATCTGGAATCATTTCGATCATTTCAAAGCATTGGCACGCGCTCAAATGCGTTGACGTACTGACCAATGGCTTCAAACCGCTGGCCGTTACAGGCTTTTATAACCAAAGAAATATCTACAAGTTAACAAAAAGATTCCTGAATTGAAGCCTCCATATTTTTCAAAACCTAAAACTAAAATTATGGAGGATTAAAATGAACAATAAAAAAGCTTTTACTGTGGTAGAGCTTGTCATCGTGATTGCTATTATTGCGATCCTGGCAGCTGTACTTATTCCTACTTTTGCGTCAATGGTGAGAAGCGCCAATGTCAGCGCCGACACCCAGCTCATCAAAAATCTTAACACATCGCTTCGCGCCGATCTTCCCGACGGCAAGCATCCCACAATGCACGATGCCCTCAAGGCTGCTGAGGCCTTTGGTTACGACGTTGACAAGATCAACGCTTCCGCTGTCGGCAATGAGATCCTTTGGGACCAGAGAAATGACGTTTTCTGCTATGTGAAGGGTGAGGAAGTTATATACATTCCTGAGTCCGTACAACCTTCTGATAGAATTTCCGATGTAGATTCTTGTGAGCTTTGGAAGATATACAATGCAAAATCCGGGGCAGTTCCTGCAGCTGGGGACCCAACCAATCCACAAACTAATTCTATTTACCTTGGACCAGATGCAAATTATTCGTCAGCTCTTGATAATAATGGTATATTTAATGTAACTGTTGGTATCGATGTTGGAAATCAACCTGCTATATCATCAATAAAGTATGAAAACAATACTAACGACGGTAAATCTGTAGTTATTCGTACTAATGGCGGAACACTTACAGTAAATGCACCGAATGACACGGTTTCACATTACGGCTTTGCAACCGTCGTCAACGTGAACGACGTGGACGATAACTGCTATAACGAGAACGGCACGGTCGGCAGACTTATTTACAGTGATAACGACGGTAAGATTTATTTTGGTGACACGGCTGTTGTGTATTGCTATATGAACACTTCAACCGATACTGCTGCCAACGCTGAATTTCCCGGTGTAAAAGCGGCAAATGCAATCGTTTACACGTATGTTGACAGCGGTGAAGACGAAGCAAAAGGATATGCAGCAGCGGACAATAAAGAAGACGTTACTGTTACCGACGGTATTGTGGAAATTTCAACTTGTTTTAACCACAACGAAGATTATGATATAATATATATCGGAGATGACATTTATATCATCTGCAAATGCTGCGGTGCTTTTTCAAGAATTTCAACCGACGCTAACGGCACGACAACTGTTGAAAGTTCTGAAGGCATCGGCACTGAAAATCAAGAACATGAGACTAACGAATTCATCGCAAAGAATAACAGCTCTTTGCCAATTATCAATGCTGTTGCAACGATCGGTTATACAAAGTATTACAGTACCCTTGCTGCGGCTGTTGCAGACGCTGTTAATGGCGATACTATTACGATGTTGAAGAATGATTTGTTGACAGGAGAAGTAAACATTACAAAAAAAATATCACTTGATTTAAACGGGAAACAAGTTGGTAGAGCTGTTAATACATTAACAACGGCTTTAAAGCTTAGTAATGGTGAATTGATTATCAATGATTCTGTAGGAACAGGTAGTGTTTTGGCTAATGCGCAAGCCATTGGAATGACTAATTCAAATGATAAACTAATTATCAATGGCGGTAAAATACAAGGTGATACATATGGTGTTAGAATTCAAAAAGGAAACACAGTTGAAATAGACGGCGCAACCATTATAGGCGGAACTGGAGGTCATGGCATTTTTAATCAGGCTGCACAAACATTAAGTATTTCCAATGCTAATATTTCTGGAGCAAACGCAATTAAAAATAAAGCATCTAACGCTAATATTACAATTTCTAACTCAACACTTATAGGCTCATCTTGTGGCATCTACAACGAAGTTACTGCATCCATTACAGTTTCTAACTCCGAACTTACGGGAACATCTTATGGTATAAACAGCACTGCCACTGCTACAATCACTGTTTCTGAAAGTACAATTTCAGCAACTGCTTCCAATTCATACGCGATTCAAAGTACTGGCGGTAATTCTAATGTTACTGTTGAAAATAGTAACATTTCTGGAGGGAATCGTGCAATAAATAGTAGCAAAGCTAATAGCTCTGTAACAGTAAAGAGTGGAACAATTTCCGGCGGTACGTACGGAATTGTTAATAGTGGCACTCTTTCTGTTACAGATGGTACAATTAAAGCCGATTCTTATTATGGCGTTTTCAATAGCGGCACATTAACCATGGACGGCGGGACAATAATCGGCGGAACTCATGAAAGTTATGGAAAAGGCATTTATAATAATGGTACTGCAATTATAAATGGTGGAGTTGTGAAGATGAATGTTCAAACACCAAAATTACAAGTTGCTATTGATAATCGAAAGAATTTAACAATCAATGACTGCACTATCACCAGCGACACAATCGGCGTTTATTCAACTGATTCATTTACTTTTGCTGGAGGAATTATAACGGCAGCAATTGAAGGAATTCAAAACTATGGAACAGCTAGCCTTTCCGGAGGCGAAATATTGGTTGAAAATGTCACAAATAAAGTTAATACTATGGGGATATTGAATTATAACACAGTTACTATTTCAGGTGATATCGTTATAGTCAATAATAACGCATATACTTCTGAACCTAAACTTGACGATAACGGCGAGGTTGAACTTGACGAAAAAGGAGAACCAAAATTAATTGAATACATTCCTTACGGTATTCTTTCTAATGGCACAACCGATAATAAAGCTAATATAGCGATAAACGGCGGTAGCATTTCAGCGCCGGATGGGTTTGCATTGACTTTGAGCCACACGGATGCAATTATCAAAAACGGCACTCTTTCCGGCGCAAATGCTATTGTATCATCTACATATGACAGCACCTGCACCATTTCAGACGGTATGTTCAATGCAACCGGTAGCCAAGTTTGTTATGCACAGAATGGCAAATTTACAATTTCCGGCGGCGTATTCACCGGAGGTGGTTCAAGTAATCCAGAATATGCTTCTCAGCCATACAGATTTACACTCAACTGCCTTGATGGTAATAGAATTACAAAAGAGCCTACAGATGATTATCCCAAACCTAATGCTTGGTTCTACGTCACCGGTGGCACATTCTATCAGTTCAATCCTCAAAACAATCTGGCAGAAGGCCAAGGAACTGACTTTACTAACGGCAACGTAACGGTAACCTACAACGACGCAACAGGATATCATACTGTAACTGCGAACAATTAATCAGGTTTATATGGCAAAAAATAAAAACATTTTCACATTTGCGGCTATTGTTTTCCTTGTGCTGCTTTTAACGCCGATTTTGGGCATAAATGCACACGCCGAAGGAATTGACAATCCTGGGCGCACTCAAAACGATGAGCCGTCCGATGTGGTCATTAATCCCGCTGACGAAATGCCAGATCCGAACGCTGATGAGGCGCCCGAGGTGGTCATTGTCGATGAAGACGTACCGATAGGAGACAATGTCAATCAGGATAATGTAGCAAACGTTTGGCTGATCGTCGGCATATCTGTCGGCGCAGTTGCGGTCTTGGGGGTCGTTGTGGCGATTATTGTCAGTAAAGCAAGAGCAAAAAAATAGTATTTTCATTCAGAAAAAACAAAACCCGTTTGCCATGGGTAAATGACGAAAAAGACTAAATAGCAAAAAGCTCTCTCTGAGTAAAATCTGAGGGAGTCTTTTTTATTTCGAATGGTGAAAATTTGAGGGGGCTTGTATATCTCTTTTCAAAGAGGGGATTGACCTTTTATTTATTTTATCATTGCTCGGTAGTGGTCATTTTGTCCTAATATTTCAAATATTTTCGAAAGTTAGTCCTTATTGCATCGGCTGAAAAAGCAGAAGCGTCATAAGCAAAATCGTCATCAAGAAAGTTAGTTAAGCAGCTTAGAAGGCTTGAAACCATGTTATAAATGCTCGTATCTTCGTTGCCAAACTTATCAACAGTTATAAAGTCATCCTTATGAACTTCGAGTAACTCTTTTCTGATTTTTGTACTTTCCAGCGCTCCACTCATTATATTCCATGTTTCTTTATCATAACGCTTTCCTATTTTATATAATAATAACACATAATTTAGTCGAAACTTACGACGAGTATGCGCTAACTTTTGAGTGAGGAGGTAATAAGATGAAAAATAGAAGATTACTATCTAAACAAATATTACTATGAAGATATTGGACTAAGAAATGCTAGATTAAGTTATAGACAATTTGAAACTGGCCATATTATGGAAAACATCATCTACAACGAATTAATCAGACGTGGATATCAAGTTGATGTCGGCGTCATTGAAGATAGACGTAATGGATCACATAATATAAGAGGAAATATAATGAAAAGTACTTAAACATAATGCATCTTATGTGATTTTTGCTAAAAAGCATTGACAACAAAAACTTCTTTAGCATATAATCCTAATAAGAGATATAACATAAGATGCATTATGTTACACCCTCAGCCATCTCAAAGGAGTCTGATCCGAATAAAATGGATTCATCCATTCTGACCTCGAATATCATATACGGATTGCTGTTTGTGATATCCGGCATAATCATCTCAGTGTCTTTAAAGAGGGCAGGGATGAAACTGGCGGGCAGGCTGTTTAAGATTCTATTCGGCGTTATTCTGGTCTATCTGCCGTTCTATTTCGGCGGGACGTTTTTCCTCGAAGCAACTTCCCAGATCATCAAAAACGACATTTGCAACATCTACTTCAGAAACTTCATGACGCAGATCCTCTCGTCGCAGTTTCCGTTGTTTAAGTCGGTGTCAATTATCACCGCTGTTATAGCGATATTTGTGGCTGCCGGAACGATCATTGCATTGGTTTCGATCGTCTCCAAGCTGTTTTCGATAATATGCAAGCATTGGCGAGAGCTAAAGTGCTTGACATTTCTCACGAACTTAAACAAACCTGTAACCGTTAATGGTTACGTCGATCAAAGCAATATCTATAAGTTAACGAATCATTTTCTGAATTGAAGCCACCTTTATTTGAAAAACACAAATTCAAATAATATGGAGGTTTTATTTCACATGAAAAAATATAAAGGCTTTACAGTGGTAGAGCTTGTCATTGTGATTGCAATTATTGCAGTCCTGGCAGCTGTACTTATTCCTACTTTTTCGTCTCTGGTTAAAAGCGCCAATGAGAGTGCTGACACCCAGCTCATCAAAAATCTTAACACATCGCTTCGCGCCGATCTTCCCGACGGCAAGCATCCCACAATGCACGACGCCTTGAAGGCAGCTGAGGCATTCGGCTACGACGTTGACAAAATCAATGCATCCGCAGTCGGCAATGAGATCCTTTGGGACCAGGACAACGACGTTTTCTGCTATGCCAAAGAAAATTCCGTTGAGTATATTCCCGAGTCCGTGAACGCTGACAAGAAAATCACAAGTAAAGACGACTATAGACTTTGGAAGATTTACAATGCTAAGAGCGGTGCTGTTCCTGCGGCTGCCGATCAAACCAATTCAATTTACCTTGCACCGGGTGCAATTATTTCTGAGGGCTTCAATTATACTTTCAGTGTTGGTATTGATGTAGGAAATCAACCAGCTATATCGTCAATTAAGTATGAAAATACTAACGACGGTAAAACTGTAGTTATTCGCACTAATAGTGCAAATACCACTTTGACAATTGATGATGCATCTGAAGGAACTATTAATCACTATGGTAGTGCAGGTGCTTTGAATATCATTCAATGCCATACTGCTTCTTATCATGAATATGGTAAAGTAGCATTTGCTGAAATAACAAAAGGCCGTATTGTTCTTGAGAGTGGTTCAGAAATCAAGCACATTCACATTAACGCAAATGAAAACGCAAACGGTTTCGAAGAAGTTATCATTAAGGATAACGGCGCAAAAGCACTTCCTGATAAAATTACTAGAGACGAAGTAACCGTAGAAACAGAAACACTGGTCGTAAAAGTTGAAAGCAACGGCGCGACTGAAGAAGTTTATGTTTATGCGGATGGAAACACAGGTTCTACTGAAAAAGTCACAGAAGGAGATAACAAGCAGAACGAAAACGTTAACTCCGCTCTCGGTCAGCTTGTGCTTGATAACGGAAGCGAATCTAAAGCGTTAAGTCAAGATTTTAAAGAAGCTGAAAAGACCACTTCTGTTCAAGAAGCTGTTACTAAAGAAGTTGAACAAGAAATTGAAGAAGATGAGTATGCCTTATATGAAGCAAGAATTGGCAAAAAAGGTTATACAACTCTCAAAAAAGCACTTGATGAAGCAAAATCCGGAGAAACTGTAGTTCTCTTAAAAGATGTTGATTTAATTAATGAATACTCAATCACAAAGAGCATTACCATATATGGAAGCGGATACACTATAGAAGCATCTTCCGCAAACGGGGGGTATGGGTCTGATAGAGAAGGAAGAGTATTTGACATTTCAGATGTATCTGATTTGAATGTTTCTTTCGTTAACGTTCATATTAAAGGTGCGGAAAAAGGTGTTAGAGGAATCTCTCTATATGGAACATCAAATGTGAATTTGGTTTTAAACGATTGCCGTGTAACGGCTAATTACTATGCTATCAACGTTGCTTCTAACAACACAGGATTACATGTTACACTTAAAAACAACACATTCTCAACGGGTTGGTGTGCGATTCAATCTCACTCTACAGGTGCTGTGTTTGATATTTTAGGTGGCACGCTCGAGGGAATTAATAATAAGACATACAATGCTGATGGTTGGAATAATTTCTCAACAATTGTTTTAAATTCCAAGGCAACAAATAATACTTGGAATTTCAAAAACGTTACAATTAAAGCAAGTGCAACTACAGGAAATATGCAAACTTTACTTTCAAATAGAACTACTGGAACAAAGGTCAGTTTCGAGAATTGTTCTTTCGTCTACAATGACGAAGAGGTTAGTGGATTAGAAAATATTTATGATATGTTTGATTTACATGTTGGATCAACATTCAGTAAATTTCACTTTGACGGTGAAGAATATGAAGCTACTCCATACCAAAGATCAACTATGTATGAATATTCACAAGAAGGCATAGCTGCAATTCAAGCAGAGATTAATTCTTTTGAATGTGATGCAGCCAATACTAGAGGATTATATCTCGATAACGATACAAACAAAATCTATGTTAATTATTCTCTTTTAACAAAAATCCAGTAGTCCATTTCAAATTAAAAAAGTTAAAAGGTAATGTAGATTGCTATTTAGTCAATATTCAAGAATTAGCGCTCATCCGCTAAATGGTGAGCAAAAAGTAATATAACAGTCTTAAGGTATATAATCTGTAAAATCAAATGAGGGTTATCAGGCCACGCTTGGTAGCCCTTTTTATGTGCTCGAAAACCCGTCATGTGTCTATCTCCCTCGGTCGCACCCCCAAATGAGGATAATTGAGCTATTCGCTTGATAATCCTCTTTTTCGCATTGTTCAAACAAACCTATATTTCCCTTTCCCTTGCCCCGAAACCTTTTTGATCAGCCCCAGGTTCATCATGTAGCTGACGTAATTGGTGCCGGAGCTGAGGGCGGAGCCGAGGACATTGGCGATTTCAGCACTGCTGAACACCTTGTCCTCGAATTTGTTATAGATAGTCATAATGCCTGTTTTTACGTTGCGGGAATAGTTCGACTTGTCTACGATGTCGTAGATTTCAGTGATGCAAAGATGCTTCAGAGGCTGAGGTCTGCCGTAGAAGTCGCAGCTTCTTTCCGAAACGATGAAGTCATTTGTGTCGATATCATAGCGGTGTTCGGGAGGAGCGCCTTTTCCAAGCATTCTCGCATAGTGAACGTAAGTGGGGCTGATGGGTATGACAACGGAGGTAATGTCGATGGCGTCGTCGTACTCCTTGTAGTGGATCGTGACGTTGTCGTTTTTTGCCATGGCACTTTTTGCTTTCCCGATACCGGAGCCGAAGGATTCGATCAGGTCGAGGGCTTTGAACATTTCCCTAAGGGAAGGATTCTCGTAACCTCTGTCGGGAAAGGCAGACTTCGTGTTAAGGTCTCTTACGGTTACAGGGGGCATTGGTCTGTTGTAGTTAGTTATAACGATAGAGTCGTCATAGAGATAGATCTGGATAGTCCTGGGGTTCTCGTAGTTTTTGTGGACGATGGCATTTGTTATAAGCTCTTCGCAGGTGGAGTAGGGGAAATTGTACACCGTTTTGCTTTCAAGATTCGTTTCGGTCCTTACGGTTACGGATTCCAGGTACTTGTCCTGTATCTCATCCATCACTTTTTTGACCTGCTTCCAGACGGGGCCCCTGAACTCCTTTGAAACCATAACAGACTCGCCAATGTTACTTTTATGGATCAGCTCAACGTAGCTCTCGGGAATGAATTTCTCCGGCGTTCTTGCAAACATCAGGATCGCAAAGTTCTTTACGCGCATGGAAAGCTCATCCACAAGATTCATGTTTCTTACGATCTGTTCCTTCGACAAGGTGTAAGTGTTGTCCTTCGAAGAGGCCTGGTGCAAGTATTCCCGCAAATAATCGATGTCGAGGTCGTCTAACGTTGCTTTGCTTGAAAGCTCCTCGGAAAAATGGTAGTTGGAAAACTTGCGCAGAAGCTCAAATTCTTCTCTGACACTGGCGATCCTGGACTCACTTTCGACTCGTACATATCTGCCGCTGCGAAGACCGATCTCTTTGTCTTTTTCAGCTTTATAGGTGACTTCGTAAGGCCCCTGGGGATTGTTGGAAAAGGCCGCGACCACGAACTCCTTCCCGTCAAGTTCATCGCTTGTAACGTCAAATTCGATCTTGGGCCTTATATAGGAGGTAAGGGCTCTGAGCGAGTTTTCGACTGTCTCGACGGATTGGGTGATGCCTTCGATGGGAAGGGCGGGCTTGCCTTTTAATTCTGCAGCTGTGTGCTCATTCACACCGATGATCATGAGACACACCGGCCTGTTCGACAGATTGTTCGCAAAAGCACACATAGTCTTAAGGATACTGTCTTTTTGGAAATGAGATTTCTTATATTCTATGCAGTCGGATTCGGATTTGCCGGCTGTCAGACATTCTCTTGCCATGCGTTTTATATCGTCGTGATTCATATGTGCCTCGCTTTGTGTTTGGTCGTTGTATTTGTTTATTGAATGTTAAATAACTAATAATCTTCATTGAATAACTAAATATTATCACAAATAACTAAAAGATGCAAGATAAATATGGAATTTCTGATTATGATTTGATATAATTTAGATAAGGAAACATTGACTACTTTTAATGGACTAAAAGAAAGAGGTGATCGTGCATGTCAGTGAATGACAACACTGTTTCGAGAAATGATCAAGACAATAAAGAACGGTCAAAAGAACCTATTCGTCGCCCGCTTTCAATTAACGAGATGACTAAGGAGCAGTTTGATGCGGAAATTCAGAAAGGCTTAGATGATATAGAATCCGGTAATGTTTATACGCTCGAAGAAGTTGAAGCTTATATGAGAAAGATACTTGATCTTAAAAATCAATTTCTCGAAGGGTTGCATATGTTTCCGATGACTTCTTGGCAGACGGCAGACCGAAGGAAGTATCAAGTACAGAGATGAATATAGAACTATAGTTATCTAACATATGCTGGATACAAATATAGTTTAATTTCGGAGGGTTGTAACCGATCTTTTTCAATCAAAATCGCAAACCAGCCTGTCTCCCTCTTCCCTTACCGGCACAAATATCGCCAATGTCGGGTTCTTCTCTGTCTTTGTGTTGGGCGAGTGGATCGAAAGGTAAAGCTTTCCCTCAATAGTTTTAAATATCATGCCGTGGCCGCCGTCATTGGCGCCGCCAAGCTCCTTTGAATAAAGGGGCGCTTCCAGCTGCTTCCAGGGGCCTTTGACGTTTCCGGACTCGCTGATGGCCATTCCGCAGGCGTAGCCATTGGCGTCGAAATTGGACCAGAGCATTATGAGTTTTCCGGACTGGAGTGTGTAGATCCAGGGGCCGTCGGTGATCTTTTCGGTGGCCCAGGGTGCGTCGGTGCCTTTGAACACGTCCACAGGCTCGGTCACAAGTTTTTTTAAATCAGCAGACATTTTTGCCACGGACATGCGGCCGATATTGTCGGATGTGCCGGTCCATTCGTGGACGAATATCATCCATGGAGTGCCGTCCTTGTCAAAATAGAGGTGGCCGTCGATGGCGTCCCAGTCGGAGGGCGTTACGTGGCCGTCGGAATAAAGCTCGAATGGTCCTTCGGGGCTGTCAGATCTAAACACTGCGCAGCCTCTGTGACCTGTTTTGTCCGAAAAATAGGTGGTGAACATAAAGTAACCGGAGGGATTTTCAAGCTTATACACCTCGGGGGCCCAATGGTTGTCGGACGCGTCTGATGGTATTGTGACGCATTTTGAGCCGCCTGTCCATTCTCCGGAAATATCGCCGGTGGTGTTCTTGTACACCTTCCAGGAGGTGCCGTACATGTAATACACTCCGCCGTCAAGCAGGACGCAGGGGTCACGCAGGGGAACGTTGGTTGTTATGATATTTGACATGGGGTCGATCTCTCCTTTGATCTCATTGGTTTTGGGGAATGATAGGGCGGTATCAGAGAGCAGGTGCTCGATGATGTAATCGGTGGCGCCTCGCCCGCCGGAGCCTTTCCAGGTGACTGCGATAGACGTAGTTTCACCGTTTTTGGTCGTGATGCAGTACTCGCCGTCCTCAAGGTCGTAAGCTACTGTGCTGCACTCGGAATAATTTGTCGCATTGTAATATATTTTGTAGTCGAGATTAAGCTGTTTGTCGAAATTGTCTACGATCTCAAGGTCAACGCCAAGCTTTCTCTTCACAGCGTCCCTGAATATCTCGGCCTCGGACCTGGTGCCGGGTGCAGCATTTTCATTAAGCACGATCTTAAAGGGTGACGCGTAGCCTTTTTCCGCGGCGACGATCATGTCTCCCTGCAGGGCGGTATTGGTTTTTAGGCATGAAGAAAGTGCTAAACAGCTCAAAATGACCAGCAAAGCCGAAATGATCAATGCAACCTTTTTATTCATTAGCGTATCCTTCCCGATATATTTTCCGGAAATATTATCCGGAAATGTGAACCCGAATATATGCAGATTATATCAGCCGCGGACTCAAAACTCAATTGAATAAAGGGCCTCAGATTTGATATAATCATTACAAGAAAAGGGACGGCCGGGCCGCTTATACGGGCCGCTCTAAATTGAAACATACGAGGTATTATTTTGGCGAAACTTTATTTTAAATTCGGAGCCATGGGTTCGTCTAAGACTGCACAGGCGCTTATGACGAAGTTTAACTATGAGGAAAAAGGCTGCAAGGTATGGCTCATCAAGCCTGAGACTGACAGCAGGGATAATTTTATTGACGATAAAGGCGTGGTAAGGACCGTTTTGAGGTCGAGGATAGGTCTTCAGGCTGACGCGGAGCCCATTGTCGGGACCGTGGATATTTACAAGTTGTTTTGCGAAAGAGGCGCGAAGGATTATGCGGACGTTATAATCTGCGACGAGTGCCAGTTCCTTGCGTACGACCAGGTTACCCAGATGAAGGATATTGCCGATATTTGCGACGTTCCTGTGCTTTGCTTCGGCCTTCGGGCGGACTTCCTTACTAATTTATTCCCCGCTTCCATGCGACTTTTTGAGATAGCCGACAGCATCACCGAGATCAAATCCATATGCAAGTGCGGACGGAAGGCCACAGTCAACGCGCGTTTTGACGCCAATGGTTTTATCGTAACCAAGGGCGCCCAGATCGAGCTTGGCGGTAATGACAAATACACGGGCATGTGCTACAGATGCTACAAAAATATGATAGAAGAACAGAAGAGAGGTTGATCTATGGACATTAAAGATATTCTCCGGAAATGTGACCACACGCTGCTTTCGAGGACGGCGACTTGGGACGATATTAAGGCGATCTGCGACGACGGCATTAAGTTTGAGTGCGCGTCTGTCTGCATACCCCCTTGCTTTGTTGAGAGGGCTGCGAAATATGCAGGCGGAAGGGTGAAGATCTGCACGGTCATAGGCTTCCCCAACGGCTACAGCACCATTGAGGCAAAAGCTGCTGAAACTGCAGACGCACTCGCCAAGGGTGCCGACGAGATCGACATGGTCATAAACACTTGCGACCTGAGAGAAGGACTCTACGATAAAGTGCTCACCGAGATAAGGTGCCTTAAGACGGTCTGCGGCGACAAGGTCCTCAAGGTCATAATCGAGACCTGCCTCCTTACCGAGGAGGAGAAGATCAAAATGTGCGAGATCGTGTCCCAGTCCGGCGCTGACTATATTAAGACGTCCACCGGCTTCTCCACAAACGGCGCGACCTTTGGCGACGTAGCGCTCCTCCGTAAGCATTGCGATCCCAAAGTAAAGGTGAAGGCCGCGGGAGGCATTTCCAGTATTGAGGATGCGGAGAAGTTCATCGAGCTTGGCGCAGACAGACTTGGCACGTCAAGGATCGTGAAGCTGGCAAAACAGATGTAAACATAAAGGAGTGTAATTATGGCCAATTATCCAACCCCACATATCAAAGCATCCCCCGAGGATTTTGCTGAGACTGTTCTCATGCCGGGCGATCCCCTTCGCTCAAAATTCATTGCCGAGAATTTCCTTCAGGACATCGTTCTGGTAAACAACGTGCGCGGCGTCCAGGGCTACACCGGAACCTACAAGGGACAGCGTGTGTCTGTCATGGCTTCGGGCATGGGCATTCCGTCCATCGGCATCTATTCTTATGAGCTTTTCAATTTCTTTGGCGTCGAGAACATCCTTCGCGTAGGTTCTGCGGGAGCCATCCAGCCTGATATAAAGGTTCGCGACGTGGTCCTTGGCATGGGCGCCTGCACGAATTCTCATTTCGTTGACCAATACCATCTGCCGGGAACCTTCTCCGCCACCTGCTCATTTAAGCTTCTTGAGAAGGCTGTGGAGAATGCCAGAAAGCTCGGTCTCAGATTCCACGTGGGAAACATTCTCTCATCAGACACGTTCTACAACGACAATGAAGGCGTGCCCGACGGAAGCGCAATGTACACCGCGGGGGCCTGGAACAAGATGGGCGTTATGGCAATCGAGATGGAGGCTGCGGGTCTTTACATGAATGCCGCAAGAGCCGGGAAAAATGCACTCGCGATCTGCACCATTTCGGACCACCTGCTGACCGGTGAAGAGACCACTGCTGAGGAACGCCAGAATTCGTTCACAGACATGATGAAGCTGGCCCTTGAGACCGCCATCAGTATGTGACCACCTTTGGATTTTTTGGAGAACTGACCAATGAAACGAGTATTTATAATCGTACTTGACTCCCTCGGCTGCGGTGAAGAGCCCGACGCGGCACTGTTCGGTGATAAGGACTGCAACACCTTAAAGAGGATATCCGGGAGCCCGAAGTTCGTATTTAATAATTTGAAAAAGATGGGCATGGGGAACATCGACGGGTGCTGTTATCTTCCCGGCGAGGACAAACCAATGGCATCAGTCGCAAGGCTCAGGGAGCGCTCCATGGGCAAGGACACCACCATTGGCCATTGGGAAATCGCAGGCATCGTTTCCGAGTCGCCGCTTCCAACTTACCCGGAGGGTTTTCCTCAGGACGTGCTTGACGAGTTTACCAGGCTTACGGGGCGTGGCGTTCTTTGCAACAAGCCTTACTCCGGCACAGAGGTCATAAAGGATTACGGAGAAGAGCATATCAAGACCGGGAAACTTATTGTCTATACCTCTGCTGACAGCGTGTTCCAGATCGCGGCTCATGAGGATTACGTGCCAATTGAGCAGCTTTATGAGTACTGCCACATCGCAAGAGAGATGCTGAAGGGAAAGAACGGCGTTGGGCGCGTTATCGCAAGGCCTTTTGTCGGTTCCTATCCGAATTTCACACGAACTACTCGCAGACACGACTATTCCCTGGATCCGCCGGGTGAGACGCTTCTTGACGCTGTAAAGGCTTCCGGGCAGACTGTTTACGCTGTGGGAAAGATCAAGGATATATTCAACGGAAGAGGCGTCAGCGAATACGTTCTGACCTCGGGAAATCAGGACGGCATGGACAAATCACTTGCGGCAATGGACAAGGATTTTGAAGGCCTTTGCTTCATAAACCTGGTGGACATGGACATGCTTTTCGGCCACAGGCAGGATATTGACGGATACGCCAATTCCTTCGCCGAGTTCGACGCAAGGCTCCCTGAGTTTCTCGCAAAAATGCGGGATGACGATATTCTCTTCATCACTGCAGACCACGGCTGCGACCCGGGCGATTACCACACGGACCACACAAGAGAATACGTGCCTCTGATGGTATATGGAAAGAATATAAAGGCTGTAAACCTTGGAACCAGGCTTGGCTTCTGCGACATCGCGACCACCGCGGCGGAATACCTTGGCGTTGAGTTTAGGGGCGCCGGAACAAGCTTCCTTAAAGACATCCTTCGTCCGACTGAAGATGAGGTGAGGGCGGCAAAGGCGGCGATAGCGGCTTCGGACATGGCTTACGTTCCTTATTCAAAATTTCACGTGGGTGCGGCGCTGATAACTGCGTCGGGTAAGCTATACTCAGGCTGCAATATCGAGAACGCTTCATATCCCGTAACCAATTGCGCCGAGCGTACAGCGCTCTTTAAAGCTGTCAGTGAGGGCGAAAAAGAGTTTAAACTGCTGGCTGTTTACGGTCACAAAGAGGGGTGTCCGGCAGATCTCTGCCCGCCCTGCGGCGCCTGCAGACAGGCTCTCTCCGAGTTTTGCGAAAGCTCCATGCCTGTGATAATTGTCCGAGACGAAAATGATTTTGTCAGAACGACGATAGGCGAGCTCCTGCCTTATTCCTTTTCATCCGCTGATATGGAACCTAAAAAAGTGAGGTAACGTTATGAGAATGTACGATATAATACTAAAGAAAAGACGCGGTTTTGAGCTCAGCCCCGAAGAGATCGATTTCTTCGTTCAGGGCTACACCAAGGGTGAGATCCCTGACTACCAGGCTTCTGCTTTTTGTATGGCCGTATGCTACTCGGGAATGACCTCTGCCGAGACTTCGGCGCTCACCATGAGCATGGCAAGGTCCGGGGATATGATCGACCTTTCCGGCTTCGGAGACCTCACTGTCGACAAGCATTCCACGGGAGGAGTCGGCGATAAAACCTCGCTTATCATATGCCCAATCGTTGCTTCCCTTGGCGCTAAAGTTGCGAAAATGTCCGGTAGGGGGCTTGGTCATACCGGCGGCACCGTAGACAAGCTGGAGTCTATACCCGGCTACAAAACGTCAATGGCCATGGCCGATTTCATGAAGCAGGTCGAGACTGTTGGGCTTGCGCTCATTGGCCAGACCGGGAACCTTGCGCCTGCAGACAAAAAGCTCTACGCTCTCCGCGACGTTACAGCTACCGTTGACGCCATCCCGCTTATCACTTCCAGCATCATGTCGAAGAAGATCGCCGCGGGCTCGAAGAACATCGTTCTCGATGTTAAAACGGGCAGCGGAGCCTTCATGAAAACTCTCGAGGATTCCACCACTCTTGCGGAAAACATGGTTTGCATCGGCAAGGCATGCGGCCGCAACATGACCGCCGTCATCACTGATATGGACACGCCTCTTGGCTATAATATCGGAAATTCTCTTGAAGTGATCGAGGCTGTCCGGATCCTCCGTGGCGAGCAGCAGGACGACCTTTACGAGGTGTGCGTTGTGCTTGCGACCGAGATGGCAGCCCTTGTCCTTGGAATCGACGCCAATGACGCCAAAGCCCTCGTCTTAGACTCCATTTCTTCAGGCAAAGCTTATGAGAAGATGCTCGAATGGGTTGCTGCTCAGGGCGGTGATACGTCTGTCATAAAAGACACTGAGCTTTTCCGGAAATCCAAACATTCTCTTGAAATAAAGGCCACTGAGTCGGGCTATATCGGATCGATGAATGCCGAAGAAATAGGAAAAGCCGCTTGCCTCCTGGGTGCCGGCCGCGTAACCAAGGAAGACGTCATCGACCCTGCCGCAGGACTGATCCTCGGAAAGAAGAAGGGCGACAAAGTTTCTGTCGGGGATACTTTGGCAACGCTTCTCAGCGACGATGAGAACTCCTTTGAAGCTGCCAAAAACATTTTCCTCGGAGCTATCACGTTCTCTGAAACCAAGCCCGAAATGCCGCCGCTGGTAGCCAAGATCGTAAGATGATTTAACTATTTTTAAACAGCAGATCAACTATTGAAGCGACTATTGAAGCGTCAAAGTTCGGTATTGATTTTGGCGCTTCATTGGTTTATAATAGCTGTCGCCATATTCGGAAGCGTATCGAAGTGGTCATAACGGCCCTGACTCGAAAGCGGCTCGGTTTCGTCACTCGGTACAGCGCGAAAGCTCCGGTTTTCTCGCAAAAGCTCCGTTTTCCTGCGGTTTTCGCGACTTTGGCTTGCAGGAAACAGAAAAGGCGCCTTACAGTTGCCTATCAAAGTTCGCACAAAATTCCATACGGAGGGATATCGAAGAGGTCATAACGGGGCTGACTCGAAATCAGTTTGCGGCTTAAAACCGCACGTGGGTTCGAATCCCACTCCCTCCGCCATATCGAGTATTCATAACGGACTTGAGTTGTGGATACTCGATTTTCTTTTGTTTGCTATATCGAACAGAATGTGGTATAAGGCGTTGATATTGTCGCCGGTCATATCCT
>JAFSVU010000011.1 GCA_017444825.1 Clostridia bacterium | reverse complement strand
TACTATAGTATTGCTAATTTGTCAAGTGAAAATGATAGAATAGTATTGTAATATTTTACTGTCAGCTTGAAAAAGTATGAATTTTATTGCAAAAATAGGTGACTTGGTTATGCTCGAGGGTATTTCTTTGGATAAACGAATAAAGCAGCTCCGGGAAGCAAACGGTATGACCCAGGTCGACCTTGCCAATGAGCTCTTTGTGTCAAAACAGTCTGTGTCTAATTGGGAAAACGATAACATTCTGCCTTCTATCGAGGTTCTGATTCGTATTGCTGACAGATTTGGCGTTACGACTGATTATCTTCTGGGAAGGGACGATATACCGCGTCTTTCAGTTAACGGCCTCCCTCTTAAAGTTGTTGAGCATATTAACGATATTATTACTGACATAAGAGAGGCTTCCGTTTCAACTGAGTCAGACACGGTAAAATCAAAAAAAGTAAAAAAGAAGCAGCAGTAAGCGCTGAACCAAACCTCTTTCCGACTAAATTATTATTCATTAGGGTACGGCATCAAACAGGATCCGTGCCCTTTTTTTATCCCAAATTTTAGGTTTGCAGGCATTTACTTCAAAAACTTCAAAGAGACTTTGAAGTGACTTTGAAGTAGACATTGAAGTAACTTTGAAGTTGACATTGAAGTAACTTTGAAGTATAATGCTACTGAAAACAGGAGGGATGCGTTTATGACTCTGACCGATATTATTCCCAATCTTTACGTAGAAAACAATGAATTTGACTGCAAGTCGATTCTTAACAGGGATGATTCTCTTTCATGGCTCAAAACCGTTGCCGGGTTTGCCAACTCAAACGGCGGCGCGATCTATCTGGGAGTCGAAGACAAAACTTTTAAGCTCATTGGTTATGATCAGAAAAAGCTGGACAGCGAAAAGTTGTATTTTTACAACGAGATAAGCAACCACATGGCCATCTGTCCGTCATATGAGACCGCTGTCATTCCCTACGAAATTAATGGCTCCGTCCGTTTTATCATAAAGATCACGATCCACAAGGCCCTGAAGAAGCCCCTCGTCGTTAAGTACAGCGGTATGCCCATGATATTCGTCAGGCGTGACGGCTTCACAAACGCGGCCAGCGAGGAAGAGATCCGTATGATGGTGCTGGCATCGGACCATCCGGCTTTTGACAGTTCCCTGACCGACGTTGATTTTGACATTGGCGATTTCACAAAATACGCCTCGTTTTACAAGGCCCGTACAAACAGGGACCTGCCGATCAAGGAGCTGGAGTCCATTGGCTTTTTTGTTGACGGGAAACTGACCAATGGCGCCCTCTTTTTCAGAGATAACTATAACGGGGGAAAAACGACTGTCGTTTGCTCAATGTACCGCGGAAGCACAAGAGGCGACGATGCGATCATTACATCGAATTCCTTTGACGGGAACCTTATTGACGCTTACGCCTTCATTACCGAATTTGTGACCGTTCGAATGAACAAGGGATTTATCAAGCTTGAAGACCGTCGTGTCGACGTGGATGCGTATCCCGGCCGCGCCCTCTTTGAAGCAATAATCAATGCCCTCACCCACAGAGACTATCTGCTCTCGGGAACACAAATTAACGTTGACATGTTTTCGAACCGCCTGGTCATTTCCTCTCCGGGCTCACTGTTTGAAAGCAACGAAAGTCTGGCGCCAACGTATGACCTGAGCTCTTTCGCATCCCGAAGAAGAAACGAGCTGATCTCGAAAGTCTTTGTTCTTGCAAAAGCAATGGAGGCAAAGGGAACCGGGTTTGAAAAAATAATGGAGGATTACTCACCGTACGACAAAAGACATCAGCCGTTCATATACTCGAAAAACAATACCTTCCATATCGTTCTTCCGGACCTGACCAATGACGACGGCGTGAATATTGACGATGACTCCGTAGCGACCCTTGAAAAGATCAACAATCCGACAAGGTTCGACATATCCGTTTTGTCATTTTGTTACGGGGTTGAAAGGAGTATAAAAGAGATCGTTGACCATCTGGCGATATCAAACTCAACATTTTTCAGGAAAAATATAATAGACAATCTGGTTTCCCAGGGCTTTTTATTCGAACAACGCCAAGGGAACAAAAAGTCATATCTGACGAACAGGGAAAAAGTATATATCCGCTGACGCTTATTATTTGTAAATCAGCTTCGCCGAAAACCTCTTGACCCCGCCCGCGGTCCCTGCGATCTCCACCAGGCCGCCATTGGTTTCGGGATCCCCTATATCGAAGCCGACCGTTTCAATGGTCTCGCCGTAGGGGGTCTCTTTTTCGTAGCGGACGCTGATCTCGTCTATCTCGTGGGACATGAGCCAGTCGCGGCCCACGAGGTCCTCGGCCAGCTCCACGTACCTTGCCGTGTTCATGTGGCCGTTGTAGTCAAGGTCGCTGCACAGGACCTTCTTGTTCAGGCTGAAATCGCAGGGCCTCTCGCCCTCTTTTACCTCAGAAACGAAGCGGGGGCGTTTGATGGCGACCTCCATTGGCGGCGTATCGTCCTCCACCAGAGAGAGGCCGTATTTTGTGGCATTGGTTATGGAGCGGGTGTTGATGTCGATCATGACGCAGTTCATTATGGCTTCGCAGACGCGTTCGCCCGCCTCGTTTTCGATCACGAACCAGCGCATCAGCATGGGGTAGAGCTTCTTCGAGGTCCAGGTGGTGATCTTCAACATTTCCCCAAGTTTGAACTTGCCCGTGAGCTTGAGAGACACCTCAATGAGCACCAGCGCGACACCGTAATCGTTGTAAAGGTGAGTCCAGGACCAGTTCAGAATGTCCAGGTGGTTGTTCGCCACAAGAAGCATGCGCTCCGTAAGCCTTGATGGCTTGGGATTGCCGGCAACGTCAATGTCATAAAGTGACGCCTTGAATGATTCCGAATAAGTAGCCAAAACTTCCGCCATTTTCGCAAAATCCTTTCGACTCGGAGCAGCTTTTACGCTGTCTCGATCTTGGCCGCATCGCCCAGGTTAAAGTGAACGACCGCCATCTCTCTCATCTTGTACTTCTGTATCTTTCCGCTGGCCGTCATCGGGAACTCGTCCATAAACCAGATGTACTTCGGTTTCTTGTGGCGGGCGATATTCGCCAATGCAAAATTCATCAGTTCTTCCCTGAGCGCCTCCTCGCTCTCATTCTCCCTGACGTCCTCACGCAGCACTATGCACGCGCAGACCTCTTCTCCGTAGTTTGAATCGGGCACGCCAATGACCTGCACGTCCTGTACCTTCGGATGGGTGTAGAAGAACTCCTCCAGCTCCTTGGGGTAAATGTTCTCGCCGCCGCGAATGATCATGTCCTTGATGCGGCCTGTGATGTGGAAATATCCCTCTTCGTCGACAGAGGCCAGGTCTCCCGAGTGGTACCAGCCGTCGGCGTCAATGGCATTGGCGGTTGCCTCAGGCATGTTGTAGTAGCCCTTCATGACTGAATAGCCTCTCACCACCACTTCGCCGGGGGTGTTTGGCGGCAGGTCTTCATTGGTTTCGGGATTCACCACCTTCACCTCGAGGAAGGGCATGCCCCGGCCAACCGTTGTGACTCTCTTTTCGATGCTGTCCTCGGTATTGGTCATGGTGCAGACCGGCGACGTCTCCGTCATACCGTAGGGGATCGTGATCTCAGTCATGTGCATAAGATCCACAACCTGCTGCATAACTTTGATTGGGCAAGGGGAGCCGGACATGATGCCTGTGCGCATGTTGGAAAAGTCGTATTTCGGAAAATCCGGGTGCTCCAGCATCGCGATGTACATTGTAGGCACTCCGTAGGTGGCAGTGCAGCGGCCGTCCCTGATGGCGTTCATGGTCCTCACCGGGTGGTAGCGCTCCACCGGAACGATCGTCGATCCGTGAGTCACGCAGGCCATTATACCCAGCACGCAGCCGAAACAGTGGAAGAACGGCACAGGCAGGCAGACGCGGTCCTTCTCGGAGAGCTTCTGGTTATCGCCAATGCACTTCCCGTTGTTCAAAATACCCCTGTGGGTCAGCATAACGCCCTTGGGGAATCCCGTGGTGCCCGAGGTGTACTGCATGTTTACCACGTCATTCGGCATGACTGTCTTCTGAAGCGCCCTGCGCTCCTCTTCGCTGACCTTTTCAGCCTCCTGCTCCAGTTCGGACCAATGGTACATGCCGTGGGGAGTGTCCTCGATGCGGTCGATATAGATGACCCGCTTCAGCATTGGCAAGTCCTCCGACTCAAGCTCGCCTGGCTTGCTGTCCTTCAGTGTGGGGCAGAGCTCATTGATTATATCGGTGTAGCAGGTGTCCTTGAGGCCCTTCATGAGCACAAGAGTGTCCGTGTCGGATTGGCGAAGCAGGTACTCCGCCTCGTATATTTTGTAGTTCGTGTTGACCGTAACCAATGTGGCTCCGATCTTCGCTGTGGCAAACATAAGGAGTATCCACTCGGGGTAGTTGGTGGCCCAGATCGCCACGTGGCTTCCTTTTTTAACGCCGATAGCGAGTAGCCCTCTTGCGATCACGTTGCAGGTATCCCTGAACTCCGCGTAAGTTTTGCGGAAAGGTCTGTCGTTGTAAAAGATCGCCTCGACGTCCGGAAAAACTTCAGCAGTACGGTCCAGAAGATCGCCAAGGGTCATATCGTGTAATTTTTTATCGGCTTCACCGAATATCTTGCTCATTGCCGGGGCGCCTCCTTTGCTGCCTTTAATGATAAAAAAACTCGTCTCCGTTCGCATTATCGCTACTTAGAGACGAGGAAAGATCCACGCGGTACCACTCTAATTAGCCGGACGTATGTTCCGACTCACTCTTTTCACAGTTAACGCCTGCTTACGGCCCGTTCTACACAAAGATCATCAGGTAAATGCCGACCGATCTCCTTCGCGCGGGCAGCTCGGGAACGAGTTTCACGGGAAAAATGCCACCTGCTTTCACCACCCGCAGGCTCTCTACCGGCCATTTTAAGCGCTACTTTTTTCCGTCGTCGCTTTTGACGCATATACGAGCGGATTGTACCACAGCCTTGAAATTCTTGTCAAGTTGTTTTAACCCCGCCACCAAGATAATTATGAAGGAATGCACCGGCGGGCACGCCCGACGAATTGGTCAGTGTGATATCCTCGCCGTACACCCAGGTGGTGATGGCGTTGTAGCAGACTCCCACGAACGGAATATCCGCAGTGATTTCCACAGTGTCGCGGCTCACGATCTTCGCCTTGCATTCGACTCCGGCGCCGATGACGTGGCGCGCAACGAGCACGTTGAAGCCTTTAACGTAGCGGTCACCATTGGCGGTGGTGAGGCCGTAGCCCACGTTTTTATATTTCACAGTTGCCTTTCTGAGGTCGGATGAATATGTAATGCTCTCGACAATAGGCCCCGAAGCCTCGCTGAGCTGCTGCCCGCCGTCCTCGTTGAGCGCACAGGCGATCTTTGCCGCCCTTTGACCCTGCTCATATTTGCAGTTCGGATGGAGGCTGTTCCAGTATTTTCTGTCGGTCCAGAGGTCGGAGGACTGTATCTGGTAGAAGTTTTTGCCCTCCATGACCAGGGAGCCCATTGTCGCGCGGATCCTGCCCACGTCAAGAAACGCCCAGTTGTCGGTGCCCGTATACTCCGGATCCTGGGTGAATATAGCCGGGAACTCGATAAAGTAGACCGGGAAATCCCTGTTGATCAGATTGTGGGTGTCTCTCATATGCTCGACCATGCCGATGAAGGCGTCGTTGTAGCGCTTCGTAGTCTCGTCAAGGAGATCGCTCTCGCCCTGGTACCAGAGGAAGCCGTTAATGGCCATCTTGGCGAACGGGTGGAAATACTCGTTAAACATGAACCTGCCCCACTCCGCGTTGATACCCTCGGTAACGTAGTAGCCCTTGGTCGAGCTGTAGAAATCCGTTCCGTACTTGTCAGCCACCTCATTGGGCACAAAGCATCCCAGAGGTCTTCCGCTTCCGTCAAGCTCCACAAGCCCCACCGGCACCGCGCCGCCCGTCATTTTCACGTAGTGATAGGCAAACAAATAACCAATGGCCGAGAACCCTTCGAGATTGTCCGCCGTCGCATACTGCCACCCGGGAAGTCCGTCGTCAATGTCCTTCGCCAGCTCCTCGGAGCCCCTAACCTTGACGCCGTTCTGATAATTCTGTCCTTTATAGTTAAGCCTTATGGGAAGCTCCGCATCTATCGAATCCCTCGGGCAGCGGTCGTCGTTCTCGCCAAGGAACATCCAGTGAATACCCATGGGATACTCCGCGTTGGATTGCCCCGAAACGATGTACACGTCGCCCACCAGTACGTCCTTGAAAACGACCTCTTTTTTGTCGGTGTATATCTTAAGTTCCGCGCCTTTCGGATCCGCCTGCAGCCGCTGCTTAAATGTCAGCACCCACTCGCCGTCCTCGACAAAGGCCTCCGCCGTCACGCCCTTAAACTCACCGCAAACCTTCTTTCCGTTCTGCGACTCGTCCGCAAATCCCCAGACACGCACATGCTCGTTTCTCTGAAGCACCATGTTGTCCGAGAACACATTGGAAACCTTAAAATCCTCGCAGAATTCCGCATCCGGAACCTCACCGTTTTTCATATCTTTAACCTCCCATTTCCCGTTTCGCCAGCCTCTTCCAAGCGAGCAGGCAGAAAGCGTCGCAGCCGCAAGCAATATCGAAAGTGCCGCTGCCAAAGCCCTGCTCCACTTCTTAACCAAACATTTTATCCGCGAAATCATCGCCAACCTCTCCTTTTCCCTTATGGCCCCTTGTATTTTTTGCCTATATTATCTTACTTTTACCTGGCGCTTTTTACCTTTTACTTCTTACTTATTACTTTGTCCGGCACACGCTCTAACTAAAAGCGGCACCCCTTTAACTTTTACTTATTACTTTGTCCGGCACCGCTCGCGTCTCGCACCTTGCATCTCGTCACTTGGCTGCACTTCGTGCAGAATCGCTCCTCGATGAAACGTGGTCGACGTTGGCCCCCTATTACCTTTTACTTATTACCTGGGGCGGCACTCCCTCAAACATTCTCTTCCAGCTTCCTGTAATCCACCTTCCCCACCAGCGTTCTCGGCAGATCCTCTCTGAACTCGATCTCCTTCGGCACCGCGACCTTTATCATCCGCTCACGGCAATACCTCTTAATGTCGTCCGCCAGCTCGTCCCCTGCCTCAAAGCCGGGTCTCACCATCACGAACGCCTTCACACGCTCCATCTTATAGCTGTCCTTCACGCCGATGACGCAGCAAAGATGCACCGCCGGATGTGACGAAATGACCGCCTCCACCTGGGTGGGATAAATGTTGTATCCCGACGTGATGATAAGCCTCTTAAGCCTCTGCCTGAAGTAAAGGAAGCCTTCATCGTCCATATAACCAAGGTCACCGGTGTGGAGCCACACCAGCCCGTCGTCGTGCCTTCTGAGGGCATTGGCGGTTTCTGCCTCGTCATTGGCGTATCCAAGCATTACGGAGGGGCCCCGGAGGCAAATCTCGCCCTCTTCGCCCGTCGCTGCAGGCTCGGTTGTTCCGGTCTTCGTGATCATGTAATACGTGTCGGGGAACGGGATGCCTATGCTGCCCCGCTTGTTGTAGTCTTTTGGCGTGAGGCATGAAGCTGTCACGCACTCGGTGGTGCCGTAGCCCTCTCTGATCTGGACCTTTGCGCCGTGATTTTTCAGAAAATCGTCCACTCTGTCCTTGAGGTCAGGAGGAAGGGTGTCACCGCCGCAGAAAACGCCTCTCAAAAATGAAAGGTCTGTTTTTTCGAGAGTCTTGGTCCGAAGGAGCGCCTCAAAAAGCGTGGGAACGCCCGGGATGAAATTCGGTTTTTTCGTTCTTAATATCTTTGCGTAGCCGTCCACCGAAAATCTCGGCATGAGCACGCACTCCACCCCGTAAACAAGGGGCATGTGGATGCCGATCCCCAGGCCGAAACCGTGGAAAAGAGGCATCACCGAAAGCATCTTGAGCCCCGGTTCCCTCGTCTCACCGCTCACCGTAAGTGTCTGTATCGCCTCCGCATTGACGTTAAGGTCAGTCAGCAGGATCCCCTTTGGCGTCCCTGTGGTGCCCCCGCTGTAGAGTATCACCGCGGTCTCGTCTTCCTTTTTCCCGTTCTTGAAGCCGTACGTCGGGGCTTTTGTGCCCTCACCGCTTTTTATGAACCGTTTCCAGGTGACCGCATTTTCCGGAAGCTCCTTTTGCGACACCTTTTTCTTGTTCGCCGCCTCGTAAACGAGCCTCTTGATCCCCGAAAGCTCATCGCCAACGGACGTCACGACGACCTTGATACTCCTGCCGGTCTTTTCGGCGTAGTCGTTCGCCGCCGCCAGGTTCTTGTCAAAAAACAGATCGACCGTCATCAGCATCACGCTTTTTGAGATCGTAAGATACTGCGTGATCTCCCCCGACGCCGACAGCGGATGGATCATGCTCGGCACCGCGCCTATCTTGCTTAACGCATAAAAACAGTAAAGCGCCTGCGGTATGTTGGGCATCGAAACCGTCACCGCATCGCCAATGCCTACTCCCGCCGCTTTAAGAGCCCTTGCCGTTTCGTCGATCTTCTTAAGGAATTCATTGAAGCGGATGACACGCCCTTCGAAATCAATGGCAGGCTCGCAGAGCCACGCTTCCGCGTTTCCGGCCATCAGCTCATAGATCGTCTTTTTAGGGTATTTGAGAAAAAAATCATCATTCCCGAAATACTTTTTCCACGTCTTAAGAGCTTTGTCTTTCGCCTCCGAGCTTCCGCTCTCAATTTCAAAATTATCCCATTGGTTACTATTTTCAGACATTGATCTCCTCACTTAAGGCCCGGCCCGCTTTTCGCCGCGCCACACGGTGAAATTATACCTCAGCGGTCGTTAATTAACAACCGGAAAAGAGGTCCGCAAGAACTGTGCCGTGCCCGGCACACTAAAAAACAAGCGGTCGTGCCTTACCAACCGCTTGCTTTTAAAAGGGAAAAGGGGTAGATAATTACGGATTATGAAAAAGAAAGGAGTTTTTAGCCACAACAAAAGGAGGATTTTGGCCGTAATTATCTTTTTTTCACTTGGGGCTTTCGCCCCTTAGCAATTATCATTATACTCTTTTAGATTGAAATAAGCTTAACAGCCTTTTGGAGCTGTTTTTCACAAATTTCTTGTATATTACCCCCGTATTTTGAATATCTCGATTCCCTTGTCGCTGTACACTTTTTCGTAATTATCGCGGAAATACTGGGTTATCAGAGACGCGCCGAAGTTGCCCCGTTCGTAGTCCCCCACGTACACGTAGTCAATGTCGGCCTCTTCCTTGTGGGCCTCAAAGACCTCCGCATTGGTCAGCATCTGCCTCATCAGCTGCTCCCGGGACTGGTAGTTCACCCCGTGGAAGTAAAGGAAGGTGCCGGCGCCCACGTAGATGTTTCTGCCCGTAAGAGAGGCGATCGCATTGTTGTGGTTGTTGTAGCAGAGGAATACGGCATCCGGCTCAGTATTGGCTTCGATCCACTCCGCGGCGGACACATTGGCTTCGTTGTAGAGCTGGTATGCAGGTCCTGTGTTCTTCTCCTTGTCGCGGGTACCCGAGTAGACCTCCCTTCCGAGAGTTAGCGCGCCGGAAATTGTCATCAGGAGCACCAGAATTCCCGCGGCCAGCTTGACGCCTCTTATGCCCTTCAGCTTTTCGTAGCACTTGCCAAGGAAGTCAGCGATCATAACAGCCATAAACAGGTACCAGACGAAGAACAGCTTAATGTTATCGTACAGGTTGGGCTGGAAAACGATGAGCTCGGCCACAATGAAAATGAGGAAGGGCCCAAGGTAGACAAGCTTCTTTTTGTTTTCGGCGCTGAGGAATGCCGTGGGGATCAGCAGGAATGCGATGCCCAGGTTCTTCACCCAGAACCAGATCCAGCTGTCGCCCGCCTCGCTGTTGGACCAGTTGAAAACGAATCTCACGAAATGGTCGCCGCCCACCGCATTGAAGGTCCATGTCAGAAGCTGCGGCACCGAGATCAGCAATGCCGGAACTCCGAACATGAGCCAGCCGATTATTGTATTTTTGTTGAATTTGTCGCGGATAAGGCTTGCGACTATCCAGGGGATGGCAACGAGACCCGCCGCAAAATACGAGTGGGTGTGGATCATCGGAAGGAGACCCGCCAATATGCCCGCCGCCAAAAAATAGCTCCTCTTTTCTCTGAAGACCGCCTTGTAGAGAACGAAAAGCACCGCAAAAAGGCACATCCAGCCAAACAGTGTCGCCCTCTGGGGGAGAAGCATGTCGGCGATCACATTGGTCCATCTCACGTTCTCGTCAACGAGGTTTGTGGGGGTGTTGTAGAACGCCGTAAATATTCTGGTGAAATTCTCCGGATTTTTCTTTGTGCCGTCCAGGAAGTAAAAAATGCCGAGACCGCCGTCAAGAAGGAAAAACGTATATGCAAGCGCAGTCCTGCCGGGTTTCTCGAGTATCCCCTCCGCAAGGTACCAGACGCCCATGAACACGAACAAAAACGCGAATATCATCGGCAGCATATACGCAGTCCTGAGGGACGAACCAAAGAGCAGCACAGAAGCCGAAACGGTGTCGCAAAGGAACGGGTAGTTTAAAGGCTCCACGCCCCCCATCAGGGAATAGGTCGGCGGGAAAGTGTGCTGCCTTGCGATGCTCGTGATGAAACCGAGGTGCATATTCATGTCCCCGTAGGTGCACTGGCCGGTGTAGTAGGCCCCGTCGTCATAGTTCAGAGTATGGGAGACCACGAGCACGATCGCCAGCACCAGGAAAGGCACCGTAAAGGCCAGCATGAAAGCGTCTTTTTTAGTAAATTTAGTGAAAAACTTCTTGAACGGGATCAGGGCCGCCTCCCGGAAACCGACCGCGATCTCACCTTCCGAACGTCCCGTTTTCTGCACGAAGACCGCCTTCAGAAGAACGATCCCCAGCACGATCACCAGTGAAAGAACCAATCCGAGAATGTGGGAAAGCACCGTGAAACCAAGGAAAAACGAGAAAGGCACGTGGGACCACATAAGGAGCATCATTCCGATGACGCCTCCGAGCCACACCTTTTTAAGCCAGGAGTCCTCCGACGCAAACACCACCGCGCCGACCACCGTTCCCAGCATTATGTACACAATAAGCAGCAAAACGCCCATTCTTTAAAATCCCTTCAAACGTAAAACGTCAATCCTTCGCCGCCGGATACTCGTTGCAGAGCAGCCTGTATGCGGGCTCATCCTCTTCGATCTTCGGGAACCTGCCTGCCGGGGGATCGAAATGGTTATCGTTATTGTCGTCGTTGCACTGGGAAACCTCGCCAAGGAGCACGTCCCCGCTGCCGGCCTCCACCGAAAAATCATGGTAAAGCCTCTGGGTGATGTGGATGCTCTCGCCGGGGGTGAGTCTGATCTGGGTGCCCGCGGGAACCGTGTAGGTCCTTCCGTCGGTGTGCACCGTCACGTCGCTCTCATAATCAATGCTCTCATCCTCGTGGGAATTGTACACTCTGATGAGCACGTTGCCGCCGCCGCGGTTTATAATGTCCTCTGTTTTGTACCAGTGAAAATGGTTGAGCGAATACTGCCCGTCCTTGAGGAAAAGAAGCTTCTCGGCGTAGACCTTCGGATATTTGTCGGGCATAAGCCTGTTTCCGTTTCTGATGGTGATGAGGGAAAATCCGACTTCGTCAAACTTGCCAAGGCCGTAATCCGTGATATCCCAGCCCAGCATGCAGTCGCGGATCTCATCGTATTCATGGCCAAGGGTCTGCCACTGCTCCGGCGTAAAGCTGCAGAAAGGCGGCAGCTTGAACCTGCACTTCTCACACATTGCCTCAAGCTCTTTGAGAGCCTTGTTAACTTCCGATCTCTTCATAAAAACTCCTCCACTTATTACCTTGAACTTTTTTACCTTGTATCTATTACTTATTACTTGAGCGGCACTCCTCGCGCCAGCCACTCTTACCTATTACCTTTTACTTTTTACCTTGTCCGGCACCCGCTCACGTCTCGCACCTTGCATCTCGTCACTTGGCTGCACTTCGTGCAGAATCGTTCCTCGATGAAATGTGGTCGACGTGGGCCCCTATTACCTCTTACCTTTTACTTTTTACTTTGGGCGGCACTCCCTTTGACACCATAGCTCTCCGCCAGCGCCCTAAACTTCTCTATCGACCTCGCCACCTTCTCCTTCGGCTGGCAAAAAGCGATCCTGAAATGTCCGGGGCACCCGAAACCGTCGCCGGGAACCAGCACCAGCTCGAACTTCTTGGCGCGTTCGCAAAACGCCACCGCATCGGGCTCCAGGGACCTTGGGAAGGCGTAGAACGTTCCGCCTGGCTCGACGCACGTGTAACCAGCGTCAATGAGACCCTTGTAGAGTATATCCTTGTTCTCCTGGTAAACCGAAAGATCGGCAGTCTCCCCTGTGGACTTTCCAACCACCAGCTGGTAGAGCGCCGGTACTCCGACGTAGGCCATATCCCTTGCCGTAGCCGCAAGCACCCGAAGAAGAATGTCGGCGTCCTCGCACCTGTCGGTAAACGCCACGTATCCAATCCTCTCGCCGGGGATGGACATCGCCTTGCTGTATGAGTAGCAGACGAGGGTATTGGCGTATATTCCGGCCACGTAAGGCACCTCAAAGCCTCTGAAAACGATCTCTCTGTAGGGCTCGTCCGAAATGATGTAAATGCTGCGGCCGTACTCCTTCTGCTTCTCCTCGAGAAGAGCCGCAAGTTTTCTCAAAGTAGCCTCGCTGTAGACCGCACCGCTGGGGTTGTTCGGAGAGTTGATGAGGATAGCCCTGGTGTCACGGTCTATTGCCTTTTCAAGAGCCTCAAAATTGATCTGGAAGTTCTCGATATCGGCGTCAATGACCTCAAGGGTCACCCCCGCGCTCCTGGCGTAGACCTTGTACTCCGGGAAATATGGTGCAAACGTGATTATCTTATCGCCGGTTCCGCTGTCGCTGACAGCTTTCACGCAGCATGTGACCGCCGCGGCAGCGCCAATGGTCATGAATATATTTTTCTCAGTGTAACTCTCTCCGAAGCGGGCGTTCAGCTCATCGGCAATGGCCTTCCTGACCCACGGAATGCCCTCCGCGCTGGGGTAGCCGTGTACAGCCACCGGGTCTTCGCTTCCGAGAATCTCCGCCGCGACCTTCGTTACGCACTCGGGAGGCTGCACGCTCGGATTTCCTATGCTGAAGTCGAACACGTTATCCGCACCGATCTGGGCGGCACGCGCCTTGCTGTATTCAAAAAGATCCCTTATAACAGACCTTGCGTTAACGTTTTTACTGTAGTTTTTGGATAGCATCAGCTCATCTCCTTACGCTGCATGGTATTTTGTTATGACATTGCCAATGTCACATCGTCTTTGCAATTATACTTTTTCATTGCGCTAATTTCAATGTTTCCTTGGCTTCAAAACCGGCCCGGGAACTATTGAGGACCGGCTGAGGACCGATTGAAAAAACCCGGCTTTTCAGTTATAATGACCGGGCGATGATAATAATGCAAAACGGCTGACAAAATCATGTTTTCAGGAGAGTGCTATGATCTTATACGTTATTCGCCACGGCGATCCGGATTATCCCAACAACACACTTACGCCCCAGGGCTTCAGGCAGGCGGATGCCCTTTCAAAAAGGCTTGGCGTTTACGGCCTTGACGAGATATACACGTCGAGTCTTCCCCGTGCCTACCTCACCGCAAAACCCACGTACGAGCTGCTCAACATAAAGCCAGTCATGTGCGACTGGGCAATGGAGGACCACGCCTGGCACCACTTCACCGTCAGGTACGACGAGACACCTAATGTTACGTGGGCCTTTTTCACCGCAAAATACAACAGGCTTTTCAACAGGCCGGAGGTGCTGGCTCTCGGCCGCAACTGGGCGGACTCACCGCTGTTTGAGGGCACAAATTTCAAGACCGGAGTCGAGCTTTTCCGCAAGACCGCCGATGAATTTCTGGGTAACCTTGGCTATGAGCACGACTGGGAGAACGGGCTGTACACGCCGGTTAAGCCAAACGAAAAAAGGGTCGCTCTCTTCTGCCACCAGGGCTTTGGCATCGCCTTCCTCAGCACCATCCTCGACATCCCCTACCCGCTTTTTGCCAGCCACTTCGACATCGGCCACAGCGGCGTATGCGTGGTGGAATTTGCGGTAAACAGCGAAGGATACGTGATCCCGAAGATGTTGCAGCATTCAAACGACAGTCACCTTTACAAGGAGGGGCTCCCCACAAGATACCAGAACGTGTTAAAGATTTAAGGTTAAAGTATTAACCAATGCCGCTAAACGAAGGCTGCCGCCCTCCGGTGTGTATCATCCGGGGGCGGCAGCTTTTTTGTTATCTCAAAAGTTTTCAGCCTGCGTAGACCGCTTCGATCTCAACGTCGCTCTCACTGACAATCCAGAGCGTAAATCCGCACCCAGCCTCCTCCCTGAGGTCCGATGACGCGTCGCAGAAGGGGAATGCTTCGTAATATACTCCGCCGGCCTTTACTATGACACGGCTGTAGCTATCATCCACTCCCCGGGCAATGCCGCAAATTCTCACGAGCCCGTGGCTCCCGGTCCCCTTCTCTACCGAGATCATTTCCTTTTCGCAGCAGGTCATCGATTTCAATAC
This sequence comes from Clostridia bacterium, assembly GCA_017444825.1. GTDB lineage: Bacteria > Bacillota > Clostridia > UBA1212 > UBA1212 > UBA1212. The sequence goes on along the minus strand of JAFSVU010000011.1, from coordinate 21,281 downwards.
CTCTGAACCTTCAGCTACGGACGGCGCAGGCACCACCGGCGCATTTTTAAGAAGATCCGTCAGGTTCCGCTCCACGATCTCCCTGACGACAACGGTCCGCAGTTCACCGTCGTAAAGCCCGGCTTTCCCGTAAATATCAAAGGGCACGCCCCTTGTGAACACCGCTTCGGAGAAGGTATTGGCCAGTGGCTGTATAAGAGCCCTTCCGAAGGAATCCCTGAACATCAGAAGCCGGAGAGGCGTTCCCTCGCAGGAGGTCTCGATGAGCATGTCGTCAAGGCTCGCCATCCTGCCCTTCACCTTATAGTTTACAGCCGAGCTGTCGTTTGAAAACCTCTCAAACATCTTGGGTTCCCCCGGCCTTACCATCTTAAGAAGATCGTCCTCCCGTTCCCCATCCGAGAGAGTCTCTTTGGCCCGTCCGTCCCCGGAAACGTTTATGCCCGCAGCGCTCCCGATCTTTTCAAGCAGCGCGTCCCGCACAAATATGCTTCCGTACAGATTCCAGTGGCTGTCCCCGGTGTAATAGAGCTGCCCGCTTGTTTTGTTATCTGTCAGCACCTGCTTAAGGTCGCAGACCATAACGCCCTCAGACGCGAGTGCCGCGTTCAGCCTTTCAAGAAGAGAATTTCCCTCATTCTGCGAGAAAAGCGGTCCCATCATCTCGGGGTATATCGAATTCTTGTTCGGCGCCGCGGCGAAAACGTAAACGCCTCCGATAGATCTGACATAATCGCTCTCAAGCTTTATCGAATTTACCAGCCTCTGAAGCTCCGCATCTGTAAGCCTTTCCTCTCTCAAGTAGTCCGCCACCGTATCGGCATAAAAGAGCCAGCTGTCCTTTCCGGCCACAACGCTGTCCTCGGGCGACGTGCCGAAGATCGACAGCATCGCTTTTCCATTGGCGTCCGCAAGCTCGCTCCTCAGGGCAAACCTGTCCGCAAACCAGTCCTCAAAGCCGCTGCCGAAGTCAAGGTTCAACTTTCCATCGGCAACGATCTCCGGGAAAGAGGCGGGAGTCCTCTGCTCTGCGTCGTTTACCCTGCCCCCCGTAAATATCATACCGGCAAGAGGCACCAGCGCCGCAAGAACAAACACCGCGGTAAATATTATGCATATTATCTTTGACGTTTTGTTCACGAAAGTTCCTCCCCCGGTCAGAACCGGAAATAGATAAATGGGTTGTATGCGGATGAGGCAAGGAACATTGCGCAGACCGCAAAGAGTGCAAGGGTCAGCACCAGCGAGACCGCAAGCACCAATGTTTTTCCGGCGTTCCCCGAAAGGAAACCCGCGATCCCGGAAAAGCTCTTTTTTGAGCCAATCTTTCCCGCCCATTCAGCCCAGGGCATCGACGCGATCACGCTGAGCACCAGCACGAATATCATAAACGGAGTAAGGTTCACCTGCACCGACGCCGGAAGCGTCCACGTGTTTGAAAACATCCTTCCGATGAGAGCAAAGCCGGCGGATGCATTGGCGCTTCTGAAAAGAACAAAGCCGAGTAAAACAGCCGCCAGAACGTACAGGAGCCGCAGAACAGTCGTTACGGCCCTGAACACCGGATTTTTCCCGAGTTTTTCGAATCGGGAGGCGTTGCCGCCTTTTCCCTTGATGACGCCAAAGGCCGCGCCGGCATATTCCTCTATGAGGAGGAGCAGACCGTGCCAGAGGCCCCAGATAATAAAAGTGAAGCCCGCGCCGTGCCAGAGGCCGGTCAAAAAGAACACTATGAGCTTGTTAAGGACAGTCCTCGCTCGCCCCTTGCGGTTTCCACCCAAAGGTATGTAGAGGTAATCCCTGAACCAGGAGGACAGCGATATATGCCAGCGGTGCCAGAATTCCCGGATAGAGAGGCTGGCGTAGGGGTGCATGAAGTTTTCGTTGATCTTAAAGCCGAACATGCGGCCCATGCCTATGGCCATGTCGGAGTATCCGGAAAAATCGAAATAAATCTGAATCATGTAGCAGACCGCCCCGAGGATCGCGGCACCTGCGCTGAGGCTCTTTGGATCGGCATCAAAGACCGCGTCTGCTATCAGGGCCACGGTATTGGCGATGATAAGCTTCTTGGCAAGACCCGTAACAAACCGCCTCACGCCCTTGGCGACGTTTTCGGCATCGATGCGTCTCTCTTCAAGCTGCGCGGCAATGTCCTTGTACTTCACGATAGGGCCGGCCACGAGCTGGGGAAAGAAGGCTGTGTAGAGAAGCATCCTGAAATAGTTTTTGCAGGGCGGCGTGACTCCCCGGTAGACGTCGATAACGTATGAGAGCAGCTGGAAGCTGAAAAAAGAAATGCCAAGGGGCAGCGCTACAGCCTTAAGCTCCGAGCCAAGATCCGGCTTCCCGAAGAGCTGTCCCAAAAGGCCCGCAATAAACCCGGAATACTTAAAGAAGCAAAGGGCTCCCAGAACCAATACCGCGCTGAGGGCGACCCAGAGTTTCTTTTGCATTGGTCTTTTCTCGATGAGAAGTCCCGCCGCAAAACAAAGAAAGGCCTCTCCGATCAGCAAAAGCACCGCCAGAGGCTCTCCCCATGAATAGAATATAAGGCTGGATATTAAAAGCAGCCAGTTTGACGCTTTTGTAAACCCTTTGCGCCCGCGGCCGACGGCCATGACCGCCGTGTTCAGGATGAAGACCACGGGCAGGAATATAAAAACGAATACCTGACTGCTGAATACCATAATACCGGTTATGCTTCGACGTGATAAAGGTTGGCGAGAAGGCCGATGCCGGTCACCACACCTTCCTCAATGTAAAAGTAAATGCAGGGTTCGGTGTCCTTACCTGCCACAGAGCCGGATTTATTGTATATGAGCCTGCTTCCGTCTGTGAAAAAGCTTTCGCCGAACACCTCTTTGACTTTGGCCACAGTGTCGCCCACCTTGACGCCGTCCATTGCCGTCACGTTTTCGGAGGTCACGTATATCTCGTCCACCACATTGTCCTCGACGGGCCTGCCGCTCTCCTGAGGGAACGTGAACACGTCGCCGAAGCTGAAATGATAGGTCACGTCTTTTCCGTCAAACATGCAGCTCTCGGCCTCGTCTGTCGCAACGGGCTCGACCCCTTTTTCGGAAAGCTTCTCAAGAAATGCTTTTACGGTGACGCCGGACTCGATCACGGCGCCGTCTATTTCGATGTAAAGAAAAGCCTTTTTGGCCCCGGGCGTCGGATCCGAAATGCCGCTGTCATAAGTGGCATCCGGGCTGGTTTGGGGTGTGGTTCCGGGGTCGCATGCAGCCGCAAAAACCAATACAAGAACCATCGCGGCAGCGATCAGCATTATTTTAACCAATGTTTTTTTCATAAATATCACCATTCAGTTTATCATCCTTCTCCCAGTGAATAATCGACTATCATCCACCGTCCGCCGATATTCGCATACCTGAAATTGACCGTCGTCGGGTACTTCGCCACGTTGTCGGTCTGGTGGTTGTACCCCTTGATCCAGTAATCAAAGGACACCTTCGCAAATATCAGATCGTTGTTATACATTATCACGCTGTCCAGCGTCTGGTTTTCGATCCAGTACTCGTTGTGGGGCGTGAACGTCACCCAGAACGAATCCATCTCCTTTGCCATCGGAGTGCCGGGCTGGAGGTAAGATCTGAACTCTTCCCAGTAGGACTTGTCGTTGTTCACGAATTTCGCGTAGGCAATCGCCCTCGTTATGAAATAATCCTCGTTCACACCGTAGACCGAGAGATCCTTTGGCGTTATTCCCGCCTCCGCGTAGTAAAGCTCATCATCAGGGGAGTATCTCGCTATGATCTGATCCCCGTTAAAATCGACGAACCTGAAGCTCTCCCCGCCCTTGTAGCGAAGTCCCGACACGTGGTACGTGACGATAGTGACAGGCTCATCGGTGTAGTCCTCAAGGCCGCTCAGAGCTTCGACGGGGATGTCGTTTTTCTGTACGAATCTCGGGTCCGCAGATATTTCGGTGTCGTTCATATACACCTTGTAGTTGGACGGTGCTTCCGCGCTGATATCGTAAGTCACGGTGGTGAAGGCCTTATACGTATCGTCCCAGACTATGTCCGCATCCCTGCCGGTATCCCTGTAGACTATCCTGTAGGTAGGCTCCTTCATCAGGCCGTCGACGTAGTAATAGTTCAGTATCTCGTCCCCGGTCTTTTCAATGTCGTCAGCCGCCGCGGTCCTTGTCTCAGACTTGCCTGTTCTGTACTTTTCGGGCATCAGCTGGCCGTCAAGGTAGAAGTCGCAGTTTTCGGGGACCAGCAGCTTCACGGCGTAGGAACCCTCGGTGAATGGTGTTATAGACTTAAACCCGTACTTGTCGAAGCCGTACTCCGATTTCTCCTCCAGCCTCTCGTAGACCACAGTTGCGATCTTTTTACTGCCTGCCGTGATGATAAACGTGGGGTTCTTGCTCGCGTCAGCGGAAAAGCCCTTCTGCACGTCGCAGCCGCCGTTCTCGCGGACAGCCTCCGAGATCCTTCTCTCGTACTCTTCTTTTTCGATGGTCATGGAATTGCTGAGGGACTCTCCGCTGAAAAGCATGGTGTAGTCGCCGCCGGCAATGACATTGGCCAGTTCTCTTGCATTCTCCGATGGATATCTCTGGGAGGCGTCGTAGTCCTCCATTACTTTTATTCCGTAGTTAAGAAGCAGCCCTGCCGCGACGGCCAGCACCACAAGCCACACCGCGAAAAGCTTCCAGAACAAACTTCCTTTTTTTCCGACTTTCTTTGCCATTTCAATGATCTCCGCCTTAAGACCGGCGCTTTATTTCGTAACGATTATACTCGTGGAGACCGTCCGCCTTCCGTTGAAGAAAAGCATGTATGGCCTCGTGATGACTTCGCCGTTGTAATACATGTATGAGGACATGCCTCCGTCAAGGTTCGCCGCATTGACTGCCCCGTAACGCATGAATATCTCGATAAGATCTGTGTACGATGCGCCCATACTGTGAGACTGTCTTCCGTCAATAACCAATAACATCACCGAGCCGTCCGCTCTCTGGCCAATGGCAGACCTGGGGTGGAATCCGACCTCAAGTCCGGTGGTGGGAACAACGCAGGGCTCCCCGTTCTTGACAAGTATCGGGCCCCAGTTGACGCCGTCGCGGATGCCGATCTCCCTTGCCTGGATGGGAGTCATTCTGTCCACGTGGAGGATGTTGTTATTGTCAAAGCCTATTATTTCGTAGGTGGTCCGCTCGTTGCCCCAGAGAAGCTGTCCATCGATTATGACCAGTCCGCCCTCTTCACGGCCCTCGGGTATGCCGCCTGTCCTGTAGTCGGACATTTCCCGGTATCCTCCGGCATTTATAGCCGCAAGGGCGTCGGCCTCCCTGGCCATCTGCTCCGTGGATTTTCCCACGATACCCTCGCCGTACTCCGGAAGGCCCGCAACTTTAACTCTCGAAGGATCCTTTACGAACATCAGTTTCCCGACGTAGGACTTTCCTACAATATCGATAAGGCAGATGCCTTCCTCGTTGTAGACGATTCCGATCTCCTTGTCCTTTTCTTCCTCTTCTCTCTTCTTTTCGGGGTCCTTCTCCGCCTCTCCCTCGATAACTATGAGGGTGGCATCCGTTTCTCCTTCGGGAACAAGGATCTGGTTTTTAGCGACAATGGCGTTTACTTCCTCATCGGAGAGGAACATGCGGGCGCAAAAATCGAGAGCTCCCGTATCAAGCATGGTGGTGACAAAAAGCTCTTTCACGACCTCCTTGTCGCTCTTGGAGATGATATATATGGCTGACATTAGTGTCACAAGAGCCGCAATGGCCACCGAAAGAACGACGGCAAGGAGCCTCACGGCCACTTTGCCGACAATGAGGGCGATCCTTTTCGCGTCCTTTTTTGTGTCCCGTTTATCATTGGTTAGTTCGTTCATTTTTCTTTCCTTCTAAAAGCCCGGCGGCGTCAACGCTCAGTCGCCAAGTTCGTATCTTATCGCCGCGAGCGCAGCCATGCCGGCAGTTTCGGTCCTGAGTATCCTCGGTCCCAGGCTCACGGGTCTGAACCCTTCCCCGGCGGCCCTCTCCACTTCCTCAAGGGAGAACCCGCCCTCCGGCCCTATGAACAGATAGATCTTTTCCGCCGGAAGGTTCTCTTTCAGAATGTTCTTCAACGAGATCTCCCGCTCGTTTTCGTAAGGTATTATCCGGAGTCCGCCGTCAAGCTCACCGAACAGGTCTTTGAACTTTACGACCTCCCCGATCTTAGGGACGATCCCCCTGCCGGACTGTTTTGCGGCCTCGCCGGCTATCTTCTGCCAGCGCTCCACTTTTTTGTCGGCGTCCTGCTTTTTCTCAAATCTCACCACGGTGCGTTCGGTCATGACGGGGATGATCCCGCTCACGCCAAGTTCAACGCACTTCTGGATTATGAATTCCATTTTTTCGCCCTTCGGCACGCCCTGAAGGAGGATAACAGGCACCGAAGGCTCGGAGGGGCAGTCCTCCGCAGATATGATCACACAGACGATCCTGTCTTTTGTGATCTCGGATATGGCGCACGTGTAAACGGTCCCGCCGGTGTCGCAGAGAGTTATCTCATCGCCCTTTTCCGCGCGGAGCACGGTCCTCAGGTGGTTCACGTCACCGCCGGTAATGAATGCTTTTTTTGCTTCTTTGTCGATATTCGTATCGGGAACAAAAAATCTCATGCGGCCTGAATTTAAGGGTCATTTCCGGAAAAAGCCGCTTTCCGGGGCATCCCCTTTTGAGAAACAAGGAAGCAACCGCTCTTTGGATCCGGAGAGTTGCTTCCTGAAGTCACATAACCCGGTGAATTTCGGAGTTATTTCTTGTTTGCGTATTTTTCAACAAATTCCTGGTGGGTCCTGTTGATGTTAATGTAGGCGTTCTTCATGCCGTTCTCAAGGTTCACGTAAGCCGCGTCGATCATCTGGAGGTTTGCGTTTACTGTGTCCTTCAGCTTCTGGTATGCAAGCTCCTTGTCGGCCTCAACCTTTCTGCGTACGCTCTCGGCATATGTGTCGGCCTCTTCGTGAACGGATGTGGCGTAGCCGTCTGCTTCTCTCTTCTTTGCGTCGAGATAGCGTGCAGCCTCGTCTCTCGCGGCGGCGGTGATCGCGTGGTCCTCAATAAGTCCCGCGGCGGTCTCCTTGGCCTTGTCGATAATGGCGTTTCCGGTCTTTCTGGCTTCTTCGATCATTCTGTCGGCCTCTCTTCCGGCCTGATCATTGGCCAGTCTCAAAGCCTCCTCGCACTCTCTTTCGCAGGCAGCCTTGCGCTTCTTAATGTCGTTGTCCAGCTCCTCGGACTGCTTCTCAAGGGACTTCTTTACCTTGTTCGCGCTGGTAGTGATATTCTCGGCGTTTACAAGAACTTTATTGGCCGATTCGATGGTCTCAGGCAGATCTCTTTCGAGGGCTTTTGCAAGCTCCCTAAGTCTCTCGGGGTTGTCTATCTGGCCTTTGCGGGTAATAGCCGTTTCCTTCATAGAGTTCACGATCGCTACCAAAGCCGCAAGAGTATCTTTGTATCCGTCGAGCTTCTTTCTCTCGCCGGTAACGGACAGGCTTTTGCCATCTCCTGCAGGTCTCTCGTTTCCATAGTTTTCTGCCATTTCTGTATCCTCCGTTAAAATCATGCCTTGGCGGGCTTTTATCTTATAACCAATCTATCCTTTTTCAGTTTCGGAACTGTCTTTCCTCAGCTGATCTTTAACTTTTTGTAGATATCGTCGACAACGATCTCCGGCACCAGTCCGTGGATATTTCCGCCGTGCCTTGCCACGTCCTTGACCAGACTGGAGCTCAGGAAGGAGTTGTTAATGTCGGTCATGAAGAATATCGTATCGACTTCGGGGCTCATGTGCTTATTCAGCATCGCCATCTGGAGCTCATACTCGTAATCCGATACGGCGCGGAGTCCTCTCACTATCGTATCGGCGCCTTTTTCACGCACAAAATCCACCAGAAGGCCTTCAAACATCTCGACTTTGACGTTCGGAATATCGACGGTGCACTTGGTCACGAGATCGACCCGTTCCTCCATCGAAAAGAGAGTCTTTTTCGCGTCATTTCTGAGCACGCCGACTATAAGCAAGTCAAACAACCGGGACGCTCTAATTATAATATCCAAATGACCGTTCGTCAACGGGTCAAAGCTTCCGGGGTATATTCCGACCCTTGTTTTTTTCGTTTCCATAGGAAAAATCACTCTCCCGCGTACTCGTAAAGCGTAACGGAGACCGTTCCGTAGCTTCTTGTCTTTATTTTGGCAAAACCTCCGATTTTGTCAGGAAGTTCATCTTCTCTTGCGTGCTCGCATACCGCGACCGTTCTCCCGGGCGGAAAAACGTCATCATCCCCGCTTGAGCATATCCTTCTCATCTCTTTGGACGAAAGAGCCTGTTCAACAAGTCCCTTTCTGTAGGGCGGATCAAGAAGCAGTATGCCGGCCTTGACTTTCTCCCGGGCCATGGCTGAGATCCCCTCGGAAAAATCACCCTTTATGACCTTTGCTCTCTCTGTCAGGTCCAGCGCCGCAAGGTTGTCCTTTATGATCTTACAGCAGTCTCCGGATATGTCGCAGAAAAAACATCTTTCGGCACCCCTGCTGAGGGCCTCTATCCCCAGACTGCCGTTTCCCGAGAACATGTCGAATACCGCCGCCCCCGGAATGATGTCGAAGATCATGCTGAACATGGCCTCCTTGACCCTGTCGAGGGTGGGCTTTGTGGCATCGCTGTCCAGCGTTTTGAGTTTTCTGCCGCGGCAGGTTCCCGCGATGACTCTGACCATCGGTTTTTCCTCAGAAAATGAGCAGATCTCTTACCGGGGCCTTGGTTATCATCCGGAGCTTTCCGTCGTCGCCAATGGTAACAAGATCCTCGATCCTCACGCCGCCGAGATCCGGAACGTAGATGCCCGGTTCAACGCTGAATATCATGCCCTTCTCAAGAACCAATTCGCTCCCCGGAGATACGGACACGCCCTCATGGACGTCAATGCCCACCCCGTGGCCGAGACTGTGGCCGAAATACTCGCCGTAGCCGTGATCCACTATAACGTCTCTTGCCAGCTTATCAAGGTCCTTACCCTTCATTCCGGGCTTGTATCCGTCAATGGCTGTCTGCTGTGCCTCTTTCACGACCTCGTAGATCTCCCGCATTTTTGCGGATGGCTCTCCCACGAATACGGTCCTTGTCATGTCTGAGCACATTCCACCGAAGAATGCGCCGAAATCTATGGTGACGCCGTCACCCTTTTCTATCACCTTATCGCTGGCGGTTCCGTGGGGCATGCTGCCTCTCACACCGGAAGCTATGATCGTATCGAATGAAGGCTTGTCCGCGCCAGCGGTCCTCATCTCGTACTCGAGTCTCGCGGCAAGCTCTATCTCGGTGATGCCCGCCTTTATGTATTTAAAGGTCCTCTCAAGTGCCGCGGAGGCAAGATCGCAGGCCGCCTCAACTTTTGCTATTTCTTCGGGAGTTTTAATGATCCTTGACTTCAGGAACAGATCTCCCGCGCCGGAAAGCTCAACTCCGAGACGCTCGAAATAGTTCACAAACATCGTGTGAAGAACTGCCAAGTCCTCATAAGCAACTTTTTTAACCCCCTCCTGAGCTATCAGGTCGGTCATCGCCTTAAGGTTCCAGCAGGAATTCTTAACCAACGTATAATCGCCCGCCTGTTTCCCGGCCTGCACGTAGTAGCGGGAGTCGGTGATAATAAACTTTTTATCCCCTGTTATGAGAAGCAGTGCGTCGCCGTAGCCGGTAAAACTGCTGCAATAATAAACGTTCTGCCAGGAACTGACTATGATGGCGTCAAGCCCGTTCTCCTTGAGATACTTCCTGATACCGAGAACAACTCTTCTCTCTTCTTCCACAAAAATCACCTTCGATCCTAAACTGTACGGGACGTTTTTGTGAGTCCCGGATAAACTGAAATTTTATATAATTTTGCGCTTCAAGTCAAGAAATTCAAGCCTCCGGAGGGGTCTCCGCCGGGGCATCGGAAGGGGCCTTGGCAGTCCTTCTCTTCCGGCTTTTTTTGATGAGCACGATCACTATGCACTCCGCCGACGCCAATACCACCGCGCAGCCCGTAAGTACCATGCCCGCATTGCCGCCGGGGGTCTCGTAGACCGCCAGGACTTCATTGGTTCCGGCCTTGAGCGGCACCCCGAGGAGCCCTCCCGCAGAATAAGTTTCCACTTTCTCGCCGTTTACCGTGACCTTGAAGCCCTTCGAGTAAGCCGTGCTGATAAAAGCTATACCCGCCTCGTCGCACTCGTAATACGCCTCGAAGCCTGTGTCCGACATTTCAAAAGCCTTCGCCGCGGACCGCTTTCTTGCAGCCACCGCAGTATCAAATTCCTGCAGATCTCCGATATTCCCGCGGGTCAGGACTATGCCGTTTCCGGCAAGCGCCGCCGCGTCTTCCTCCTCGAGCACCGCATACGAAAGCATGGCAAGCGCTCTTTGGTCTTCGGGGAGAGATCTGATGTCCGAAGGCGTAACGTAAGACGTATACATGAATCCCATTGGGATGAAATCGTCGTATTCGTAGATATATACCACGGTGCCGTCCGGGTAGCTGTATTCACCGAATTTCTTGCCGCCGTCAGGCCCTCCCGCAGGATTCGAAGTCAGATAATATTTTGCGGAAAGCAGCGCCATCTGCTCTTCAGGGAAGCTTCCCGCGGTAGTCACGTTCCTGCCGGTTCCAATGAGGTCGTAGAACGTGAACAGCCCGCCGTCAATGGTACTAATGAACGAGTTCACCGACGGAATGCCCGTCAGCATGGAGACGTTGTCGAAGGAATCCGCGAAATAATCCTCGCCCTCCTCGTGCCAGTCATACCTGACCCTGTAGTTTTTGTCGTTTGGGAGCACATTGGCAAGTTCCCCAGAAGACGTTATGATCGCCTTGGCCTTTTCCGCGCCAATGTCACCCTCGCTGTTCACGATGCCCGGCTCGTAGTATTCGGATGTGCCGGTCCCCGTTGAATACCTCACTGCCGCAGCTCCGGTGGTAAGTACCCCCGCCGCAAGAACGCAGGCGATAAGAGGCTTGTATATCTTCTCCGGCTTGACCTTGCGGACGGTGAAAAGAAATCCGAAGGCGCAAAGCTGCCCGAAAACACCGTAAATTATGAGCAGAGTCATGTTCACGCCGGATATGAGAGTGGTTACGCCCCTTAGCTTGTACCACAGTATCAGAGCCACCTCCGCCAGCATGGTGAGCACCACGCAGACAAGATTCAGCCTGGCCCCGAAGATCAAGTCCTTACTCGAGAAAGACTCCTCCCCGCCGTCCTCCGAGAACCTGTCGAGGACCACGCAGGACATCATGGCAAACACCAATGCGGGCATGAAGAACCAGCGGGCGTAATAATTCGTGTTAAACGCCGAGAAAGCGCTGTTCAGCACCGGCACAAGCGAGATAACTATGATCACCACGGGAAGGTAGGCCCGAGGCTTTTTGAAATTCTTCTTAATGTAGGCAAAAACCAATGCCATTGCGACAAACGGCAACGACATGGCGCAGGAGCTGCAGCCCTTCTGGAACAGGTAGTTTCTCATACCCATGACGTCCGCCGGCATGAAATACGCCTGCATGATCGTTATATACCGGGTAACGTGATAAAGGATCCCGGTCTCATGAGCTCCAACTCTTGGATTTGCCGCCACCGCCAAAAACGCCGGCACCAGCACCAGCCCCGCCGCCGCGGTTCCGATCACCCCTTCAAGAGCGGTCTTGCCCAGCAAGATCAGCTTGCCGCGGGCAGGCCCCGTCATCAAAAGAACCCTGAAAACGAACCAGATCAGCAGGAATATGACCTCGCCGAAGAATATGTAATAGTTCGTCATGGCGCAAAGGGCCACCGTGAACGCAAACACCACCGGCCTTCCCTCGATCAGCTTTTCCAGTGAATAAAGGAGCCAGGGGAAAAGAGCCATCGCGTCGTGGAAGGGGAACAGCAGACTTACGGTCTGGATCCCGGAGAAGGCGTAGAGAAGGCCGCAGAGGGCTGCGAAGGACTGGTTTTTAACGAATTTTTTCGCAAAAAGCACTGCGCCCACCGCCGCTGTGACGTATTTCAGTATGAGCATCGGCGCAGTGAGGTACGGCGCGAAGGAGGCGGGGAACATTGCCGATATGAGGGTGAACGGGCTGCTGAGGTTGTAGAAGCTGAGGGATGCCTCCGGGTCCGAACCCAGATCTATCACCCAGCTCCAGGCGGGCTGCGTTCTGGTCACTAAGACGTTGTAAAAGCTGAATATCTGCTGCTGCCAGGTAAAATCGTCCGTGAGAAGCAGCATGCCTCTGCCCATGATGACCGCAGGAAGGATCGCCACAAAAGCCGCGACTGCTGCAAGAAGCGCCGTGCGGCCTATAAATGCGTATTTGTTTTCCTTTCTGAGGTCGTCCATTGGTTATGATCCCCGGAAAAAATCTGCCGGGTCTTCAAAGAAATTCTTTGTGGATGCAGTCCCCCGTAAGTTCCTCGAGGGCCGAATTAAAACTGTCGTTTCTGCAATACGGCGGGCATTTTGAAAGATCGATGTTCTCGTACACCTGCCACTTTCTGTACGAATTCCAGACCTCCTCGAAGGTCTTCCCTTCCTTTCTCATATCGCCAATGAGAAAATCCTGCTCCTGTCTGTGGTGGAGGCAGGCGAACACCTTCGCGTCCGCCGTAACGACTGTGGAAAAAAACATTCCGTGGCAGCGGCGGTAATCCTTTTCGGGGCCCTTCTCAAACCTGGTGTATTTCTGAAGAGACGCCCTGACCTTAAAGTCATCCGTCTCGTATTTTTCCTTCAGTCTCTTGTACTCTTCCGTGATGTCGGTCTCGTCACCGGTGAAGGGTCTGAACTGGGCGGCGCCTACCCCGCTGTCCCTGCAGAGCACCACGAACTTCTCCATGTCGCAGGAGGTCACCTTGCTCGTAAGAAATCCCGCGGTGAAGGAGACTAAAGATCCGGTCTCTTTTTTGACCTCCGCCATTAGCCGCATGTTTTCGCATACCTTCTCAAAGCTCTTCTCAGGCATTCCGTGGGTGCGCTTGTACATCTCCGGGGTGCCGGCGTCAAGGCTGATGCGGAAATACGTGCAATACTTTGCAATGGCGAGAGCCTTCTCCCTGTCCAGGGCCAGGCCGTTGCTATTGAGCCCTATCTGCATGCCCGAGTTTTTAATGAGCTCCAGGGTCCTTATGAAGTCAGGGTGAAGCAGAGGCTCGCCGCCGCCGCTTATTATAACGCCCTTGTTGTCCATTTTTCTTAAGCCCTCGACGATCATTTTTATCTCGTCCCAGGTGAGCTCGCTGCCGTTTTCCTTAACGCCCACGCACAGAGGACAGTTGTTGTTACAGCGGTTCGTCAGGTCGAACTCCGTGACGATCAGCGTTTTTCCGGCGTCGAGAAATCTGGACAGCTTGTCCTGGTAATGCAGTATTTTTTTGACCGAATTAAACTCATTAAAAATCGTATTTCCCATCATTTAACCCCTTTCAAGGTCTTTCCGTCATCGTAAACAATAACCAATATCAATATCCCGCGGCCCGCATGGTCTCCACGGCTTCCTTAAGGGTCTCCCAGTAGTCCCCGGGCATAACGCCCTCAAAGGTGGCAGCGCCGCTATAGCCCGCTTTTTCAAGGGCCTTTCTCAGCCCGACGAATTCCTCCACGTCATCCTTTTTGGGGAATTCCCTGAAGTGTTTGAGGCTGGATAGATGCACGTGGGCAATGGCATCGCCGTAGGACGCTATCTCCTCTAGGGTGGCCCCGCCCAGCATGGTGTGAAAATAATCAATGTGAAGCTTCAGCGAACCGTCGCCAATCTTTTTTACTATCTCATAAGCCTCTTTCGCGGAGTTTATGAAGTTGCACTCTTCTTTGCGAAGCTCCTCTATGGCCACCGTAAAGCCGCGGCTTTTGGCGACAGGCAGCACCAAGTCTCTTAAGATATCGCAGAATCTTCCGGTGGCTGTCTCAACGTCCATGCCTTCGGGCCTGGTCCGCTGGTGTCCGCAGCCAAGCACAATAATATTTCCGCCAAGGATGGACGCCTTGGCAAGAGCCTTGTCGAGATATTCCTCCAGTGGCCCGTAACAGGGTCTTCCGCCAAGGAGCATCATCTCGCCCGTAAGCATGCCGTTAAACGTCAGGCACTTAAGCCCGATCTCTTCGCACACTTCCCTGGATCTTTTAAGCTTTTCGTCGCTGTCTTTTGCGACAAGAAAGAGCGGCGGCTCGACACAGCCGCAGCCGTGATCCCTGATTTTTCTCAGCGAGCCCTCGTCCCAGGCTCCGCAGGTTCCGATTATCATAGTCTTCGCTCCCTTTGGTTTATTAGGCCCTCATATTTTACCCCAAATGACCGGTTTCGGCAAGTCTGCGGTTTCGAATTCAATTGTAATCAAGCATTGAAAGTAGTACAATATCCACTCGGGCAAAGTGCCCCGCATATCTGTCAAAGGAGGCTGGTTTGAGATGAAACTGATTTGCAATTACTGTGACTCTTATGTCGAAATCGGTGACAACTGCATATGCCCTTGCTGCGGCGCTCCCCTGGGACCCACAGTGGCCTCCGAAAAAGCACGCCTTCAAAAGGAAGCGGAGCTGAGAAGGCAGCAGGAAGCCGAAGCCGAAAAAGAAAGAAGAGAGGCCGCAGAGCGGCAGCAGAACATGCAGCTCATCGGGACCATTGTCGGCAGCGTTGCCAGCGGTCTCATCGGATACGCCACCGGTTCGAGATCCAACCGTCTGAGGGGTCCGGGATCCGGCGTCCTCTCAAAGCTCGGAAGCAAAATATTTAAATCCATTTTTTAATAAAATCAGCGGGTCCGAAAAGCGGGCCCGCAATTTTAATACTCACATTTATTCCTGTTTTTACTCAACTCTTTTTCCCGGTATGACTTCTCCGTCGTCAGTCCATTCGATCTCGAATATCTCCAGATACTGCTCGCAGCCGGGTTCTCTCAGGCAGCTTGATATGTACCATTGGTTTTTGAACCGGAAAACCTCCGCGCAGGAGGGTACATTGGCGGGGCAGAGGGGCTTTACGGTCCAGGGTATCAGCATTCCGAGGCTTTTCCAGCCCTTCACGGGGTCATCCGATATCGCGTAGGCAGTGCCGTGGCTGCAGTTCGTGTAGAACATGTAGTACCTCCCGCTTTTCTTCATAACGAACGGCGATTCAAGAGACACGTCGCAGATCTCAAACCTGTAGGCGCCCCTGTCCTCCCAGTGTATCATGTCTTTCGAGGAAGCTATCCCCACCGCAGGGCCGAACCTTCCGTCGATCTCCGCGGAGGTGCAGTAATACATATACGCCGTACCGTCACCGTCAACGAAAACCATAGAGTCGCGGCAGTCGGACCAGCTGTCCTCACGCCAATGCCCCCAGCTTCCGGGCCTCACCACAGGTCCGCCCTCGTATTTTTCCCATTTATAGAGATCTTTTGAAGTCGCAAGACATATCGCCTGGCACGCATTTATATTCACCCCGGTGTAGTACATGTAGTACACGCCGTCCTTTTCCGCAATCCCCGGCGACCAGACCTGGTAGTCCTCAAAAAGGTCCTTGTCCGCAGAGATCACCGGCGTCTCCACCGTCCAGTTTTTCAGGTCCTCCGTCACTGCATGGCCAATGGTATTGGCGGGCATAAGATCCCACTCATAACCAATGTGGTCCCTGTTGTAAAAAAGGTGCAGCTTTCCGTCCTTTTCTACGAAGCAGTGGTCCACCACAGCCATTCCCGGCTCCGTCCACCTGCCCTTTAGCGGAAACCCGCCTCTTTCAAGCTCCTCAAGGTACGAGACCGCCCTGCCGAAGTAATTTTCGAGAGTGTGGCCCGGCGCAGTACCGAATCTTCCCTCCGTGGACGCACCCGCATATACGTTCAGCGCCCTGTCGAGAAGCACCTCGATTATCGAGACCGTCTTCTTCGTCTCAAAGTCATCCTTCAGCATGAACTTAGAAAGCCTGGTCTTAACGTCAAAGTATTGTTTGAGGAAAGGTGTGAGTTCTCCGGCCATGGTGTTTTCCGCCTTTCGCCTGCTGCGTTACAGATCGTACTTTTCCGCAATTTTGCGGCAGATCTCAAGAACCTGCTCCTTTGCCGCCATGTTTGTTGCCACCATCGAGCAGTTGCGTTCGTATATCTGGTCTGACCCGTCAAACTGAGTCACCGAGCCACCCGCTTCTTTTACGATCAGGTCTCCGGCAGCGTGGTCCCAGGGCGATAAGGACATCTCGCAGAAAGCGGTCGCCCTTCCGCAGGCGACGTAGCAAAGGTCCGCAGAAGCCGCACCGAACCGCCTCACGTCAACGGAGTGCATAAACAGTCCCCGCATGAGGTCCATTGTCGCTTCGCACAGCCTGTCGCGCATATAAGGTGACGTCCCGAAAAGCGCAAGCCCCTTCTCAAGAGGAAGACCGCTCACGTGTATGGGCCTGTCGTTCAGGAAAGCTCCGCCTCCCGCCTCCGCCGCAAACATCTCGTCCGCAAAAGGCAGATACACAGCGCCGAACACCGGCTCTTTGTCTTTCAAAAGCGCCACCGATATGCCGGACTCGCCCAGACCGTGGATGAAATTGCTGGTGCCGTCAATGGGATCGATTATGAAGGTGTACCCCTCGCCAATGACCCTCTTGTCCTCGCCCTCTTCCTCCGCAAGGAATTTCGCTCCGGGAATTATCTCAAGCAGCTTCTCCTCGAGGAAGCGCTGGACCGCAACGTCGTACTCGGTCACATAGTTAAAGGTGCCGCCCTTTTGGTGGATCAGCTCCTCGGGGCAGCCCCTTGGCGCCGCAGTCATTATTTTAGAGGCCTCGCGGATCGTCTCTATGATCCTTTGGTTTTGAAATTTCATTTTGCAGCCCTTTTATGGTTTCTGTTTACAGATCTTTTCCGCAGCAGTTCTTGTACTTTTTACCGCTTCCGCAGGGGCAGGGATCGTTGCGGCCCACCTTGTGGCTGACGGCCTGCATGTCCTTTTTGTATTGGTTTCTGATCTCCATGCGCTTGTCGGCGTCGAAAATACCGTCCCACTCCTTGAGCTCATAGAGCCAGGGCGCCTTTGCCTTGCACATGTTGTAGTAAAGCTTTTCCCAGACGATGGAAAGTGTCACCGCGGTGTCCTCTTCCAGGGCGTCAACGTCGATCTGCTCCTCGAGGGAGGTGTTGATACCGTCGATAAATGCCGCAACTTCAGTGGGAGCCAGCGAATATTTCTCGCCAATTTCCTCCACTGTGCCTTCGATCTTGTTCTCGCCTGCCGCAAGAATTTTTGCGTAAGCCGCCTCTTCCTTGTCAAAGTAATCCTTTATGAATGAGTCGATCTGCTGTTTGCTGAAACGGCTTTCATCAAGATTTTCCTGCCAAATTGCCAATAATCCCATTTTTTCTCCTTCTTTCCGCAGGCCCTTACTCCAGCCTGCCTTTTTTTCTGGCGACCTCATATATCATTAGTGCCGCCGCAACTGAGGCGTTCAGCGACTCCGCACCGCCGGGCATAGGGATCGTGACCGATCCGTCGCACGCATCAAGCATCTCTTTTGAAACGCCGTTTGCTTCATTGCCGATAACGATGCAGATCCTGCCCTGAAAAGCCTCGTTTATGTAACTTACTCCGCCGCGGGGATGGGCCGCCACTACCCTGAAGCCTTTCGCCTTAAGGGCTATAGCGATCTCGGGCCCGCCGCTTTTGCTTTGGTTAACCGGAATTCTGAAAAGAGAGCCTGAGGTGGATCTCACGGTCTTGGGGTTGTACACGTCGACACATCCCTTTGAGCAGATGACCCCCGAAAAGCCCGCCGCATCCGCGGTCCTCAAAATGGTGCCCATGTTGCCCGGGTTCTGGAGGTTTTCCAGCAGCAGTACACATTCTCCCCTGCTCACGTCAAAGGGCTTCGGAAGCTCAAAAACACCCCCGACCCCCTGTGGAGTCTCGGTGTCGCACACGAACCTGAACACCTGGGCGGAAAGCTCTGTCACCGGAACGTTCTCCCTGTAAGCCTTCTCCGCAAGCCTTTTGCACTCATCATCCGCCGTATCGGCATCGACGACAAGCCTCAAAAGCCTCGCCCCGTTCTGAAGTCCCTCGAGGACACCGTGGGGCCCCTCCATAAAGAAAGACCCGGTCTCCTCCCGGTACTTGCGGAGCTCCAGCTTTTTCAAAGCCCGGACCTGTTCGTTTTTTGTGCTTGTTATGACCATTTTTACCTGTAACCAAAGAAAAAACGCAGAACAGCGCCTTTTACGAAGCCATTCTGCGTATCAATTGACCGATCAAGCTTTGACCTGCGCTACGAGCTTTGCAAAGCCTTCCTTATCGTAAACTGCCATATCGGCGAGAATCTTTCTGTCAAGTGCGATGCCGCTCTTCTTAAGGTCGTTCATAAGACGGCTGTAGGTGGTGCCGTTCATTCTGGCGGCTGCGTTGATCCTTGTGATCCAGAGCTTTCTGAAATCTCTCTTCTTCTGTCTTCTGTCGCGGTAAGCGTAGTTTGCGGATCTGATAACTGCCTGGTTGGCTGTCTTAAAAACTGTGCTCTTTCTTCCGAAATAGCCTTTAGCCAGCTTTATAACTTTTTTGCGTCTTGCTCTTGTAGCAACTGAATTTTTAACTCTTCCCATTTCTCAGTACCTCCCCGAATCAAACGTACGGCAGCATCTTGCGAACTGTAGCTGCATTGGCGTCTGCCGCATAGAGGCTCTCTCTGTGCTGCTTCTTAACTTTTCTGTCTTTTGTGACGAGTCTGTGACGTCTGAAGGCGTGGCTCATCTTGACTTTTCCGTTCGCGGTGATCCTGAATCGCTTCTTAGAAGCACTGTGTGTTTTTAACTTTGGCATAGTGAAACATCTTCCTTTCGAATCCCGGGCAGTATCTGCCGCACTGCACGGTCTTGTATTTGCTCCTTCGGAGCATCGTTTTATTTCTTGGGTGAGATTATTACTGACATTCTGCGGCCTTCCAGCTTCGGCTTCTTATCCATAACACCGACTTCGGCAACACCTTCAGCAAATTTGTTTATTACCTCTTCGCCTGAGGAGGTACGGCTCATTTCTCTCCCTTTGAATCTTACCACGGCCATGACTTTATCGCCGTCCTTTAAGAAACCAATGGCGTTCTTGATCTTTGTATTAAGATCGTGATCGTCGATTCCGGGCGACAGTCTGACTTCCTTTACTTCAATGACCTTCTGGTTTCTGCGGGCGTCCTTTTCCTTTTTGTTAAGATCAAATATGTACTTGTTGTAATCAATCACTTTGCACACAGGAGGATTCGCCGTAGGCGCAATGTTAACCAAATCAAGGTTCTTATCCTCTGCGTACTTGAGCGCAGTATCAATATCCACAATACCCGCCATAGTGCCTTTTTCATCAATCAGGCGCACTTCTTTTGCGGTTATCTCTTCGTTAACCTGTAAATCATCCTTTGCTATGACGCAACACCTCCGTGAGTAAAAATAAAGTGTGTCGCAAAAAAATCAGTTCTGCAGCACACTTAAATCTTAAGCCGTTATTGACCCGCCCGCGCCTGCGACCAAGGTGAGAAGCTGCACTTCTGCTTTATTGCCGTGTAATGATAACTCAAAAAAATACCCATGTCAAGGACTTTTTTTAAGATCGATCCACATTGCGGCGGTCCGACAGCTGTTTGACATTGGTTATTTTATTGATCGTTTACTGCTTTTTGGCCTTGTTTTTTCCGATGTTCGACAATGTGAAGAACACGAGGCCGCCGGCATAGGCGAGGAATGGGCCGATCCATCTGTAGGCAACCAGGCTGAGAGGGCCGGAGCGGGTGGCTATCATAACGATCAGACCTATGAAAACAAACAGTACCATAAGCGCCAAGAGGGACTTGGAGATAAGGGCGCTGCTGTTCTTCGTACCCAGCTGTTTGAGAAGGGCCTCGGTGACCTTGCCCAGCGCCAATATCAGAAGACCTCCGAAAATAAACGCTATGGCGCATGAAATGATGGTGTAAAGCGTCTGGGAGCCTGCGGTGTCGAGCTTGAGGGACTCCGATCCCACGACCTTCATGATGCCCTCCACCAGACGGTAGATCGCCTTGTAAACGATTACGTTGAGCAGCACCACGTCGATAAAGTACACCGCCAGCACGATCATTGCCCAGACCGAAAGCTTCATGCCGGCAATGGAATCATATTTTGTGTCGCTTTCCTTGGTTATGCCAAGAAGGCCCGAAAGCTTTTCGGCTGCGTAGTCTGCGCGCCTTGTGCCTCTCTGATGCATGAGGTCTTCAAGCTTTTCAGCCTTGACCTTGTCGGTCTCGGGGATCTCTTTTCCGTTTCTTTGGTTCTGGGTGCCGTCTGCATCCTCAAAATCGTCGTCGTCCGATGTGATCCGAAGCTCTCCTCTTGCATCCCAGGGATAATCCATATCGGTCTCGCTGACCGCGTCATATGACTCATTGAAAAGACTTCTGGCCGTCTCTTCCCGGGGCTTGTCGTAGACAGGCTGTTCGTCGAAAAAGTTCGGGTCGATATCCGCTCCGGTCTCCTCTTCCTCGTATTTGAAATACTCCGGGACCTCTTCTTCGGACTCTCCCTCTTCTTCAAACACCACCGTCTCTTCGGTGTATTCCGCCTCTTCGGTATACCCGGCCTCTTCGTCAGCCTCTTCGGCGTCTACAGTCTCCTCCGGCAGGGTTTCTTCCGGCTCAACCGCTTCCTCAGGCACGTCCTCAGCCGCGTCTTCTTCGGGCTCGCCGTCTTCAGGGTCGCCGAAATAAAGGCCGTCATTTTCCTCTTTGCCGGGATCCGCGTCCAATTCCGGTTCATATTCCGGGGTCTCGACCTCCGGGATCTCGCCCTCCTCGGGAGCAGTCTCCTCTTCGTTTATTTCCTCTTCTGTAACTTCTGCCTCTGCAGGCGATTCGGTGGTCTCCTCGTCTGCGCCACCCGTTTCACCGTCTTCCAGCTCGACAATGAGGTCAAACAGATCCTCGTCCTCTTCGGGAAAATCCGGTACAGGTGATTCGGTATTTTTCTTGCCGAAAGCCATATTTTTCTCCTTCATAAAAGCTTATCCGCTTACCCGCAGGTCTTGTGCCCGCGGATTGAATTGCCGTACGTTCTTGATTTTAACCCATTTCCCTCAAAATATCAATAAACGTCATGGATCATCCAGGGCAATCGCTTAATGTATTAGGTCTCACTTTAGCTCACTCAATTTGGCAGAAGGAAGTGTTTCATAAATCAACTTTTTAAAGAGATCCACATCCATCATAAAATCAACGATCTTCTTTTTGGTTGATTTCTTGCTTTC
>JAFSVU010000056.1 GCA_017444825.1 Clostridia bacterium | reverse complement strand
CTTCTCCTGTAACAACAAGATGAATACCGTTAACATCGGCTGTCTTCTCGAGCACGAGACGGCCGGACTTGATCTGAATGAACGGAACAGTTCCGAACTCATGATACGAAGAAGTAGATTTAACATCGATTATATTGACGCTGTCCGCATCACCAAAGTGGTTGACAGTGTCGTTAGGTGCATTGACCTCTAACGTACCACCATTTGTACGGATCGAAACTCTCTGAGCGGTCTCGTTGTTATACTGGATGGATGATATAGTATTATTACCAACGTCAAGGCCTTTCGTAATTACGATGGTGGCATCATTGCCGGCAAGGCCTGCCAGGTATGTCGAATACATAGCGGAGATCTGATGCTCGCCTTCGCCCCTGTTATCTGCAGCTGTGTTTGTTACGTCTTTTCTGATTACCCAGTAGTCAACGTCATAGATCTTCTTTTCCGGATCTGTGTTGTTCTTTGTGTATATGAGCTCACTTTCCGGAATATATTTGATCTCACTGCCATCAAAATAGCAGAACAGGTCGTTCTGGCTGTCCCAAAGGATCTCTGCATCGGTTCCGGATGCGTTGATCTTGTCGACCTCATAACCAAACTTCTCCGCTGCCGCGAGGGCCTCGGTCATGTTGGCGTGGGGTTCGTTATTGTTTTCCGCTCTGCTTGCCGCAAGCGCGGTGTTAAGATTCCTGATAAGCTGATTGTCTTTCGACGTGTTAGCTTTCTTGATAATGTTCGCAAACGTAGGGATGAGCACCGCCGCAAGGATCGCAATGATGGCGATCACGATGACGAG
The DNA here is from genome assembly GCA_017444825.1 of Clostridia bacterium. Classification (GTDB taxonomy): domain Bacteria; phylum Bacillota; class Clostridia; order UBA1212; family UBA1212; genus UBA1212. The sequence goes on along the minus strand of JAFSVU010000056.1, from coordinate 100,055 downwards.
CTCAACTACAGTAAAAGCTTTTTTATTTTTCATATTATTTACCTCTTTCATTTTGTATAAGTTTTTGGTGTTACGATCAGAAAAAGGTCAACAGTTCATCCTGCAAATCAGTTTAAGTATTGGTTTTTGTGTATGGAAAGAAACCAATGCCTCGGTCTGGTTCGCATTGGTTTTGATTGTTTGATGGCCTGACGATTTGATGAAGGCGACGACTGCCTTGGTTATTTCGAAGAAACCGTGGAGCAGCACAAGCCCGGTGACGCCAATGGTGACCGCAATCAGCGCCACAACCGTCCGCAGAATGGACAACGTAAACTCAGGAGCGATCCCTTTTGTGCCAAAGAATAACTCAACCAACCCGTTTTCGGAGAAGATGATGAACATCTCCTCTTCCGCAGGGTAGTACGGGTGGACGGCCTTAAAGCAGAGAACGCCAATGGAGATCGTGAAGACAACGCAAAGCAGCGCCACGATTGCTACGGATGCGGCGCGCATTCCCTTTCGGGTAAAGTATCTTGTTAGGTACAGAACGCTGAGCGAAATCAGCGCGAGAATGATATAGATCATGCCCTGCCCTCACGTCTGAAAATGTAACATAACATTTAATATGTAGCTTAATACAATCGTTTTTTACAGAGATAATTGTACCAGATATTTCAACGTAAAGTCAACTTATTTCACCACTTTTTCACTGTTTTTCGGATAAAAAATCAATAATACAAAGCCGCAATGTCTGTTTGTTGATGCACTGAGGAAAAACTCAAAAGATCCATCAAAGAATGAAATATTGCTATAAAACCTGATGAAAATCCTGCCAAAACGCCAAAATCGTACAACATAATAAATGTAATGTTAATTTTATTTTTGCCTTTCACCCAACATTGTTTTAGACAAAAAGTTTTGCTGAATAAGACTATTCTTCTGACAGATGATTAATCCTTTTCGGCACAAAAAGAGGGATACTAAGCACATTTGCTAACACACTTAATATCCCTCGTTTTACTATTCAATTCATTACCATCCAACAAATGTTTTGTTTACAATTTGTTCGAATGGAGAGCCCTATTCTTATATTGGTCCTAGGATTATACCAATTATAATTCAATAGTTCTTATTAATTAGTTGGCAGGATAGTTTGCAACTGTAGAATTCGAACGACCAGGTGCAGCGGTTGTTCCTCCGTGGGCAAAATAGTTGTCTTTTGCAGTTGTGTCTCTAACATATTCAGTATTATCAATCCAGTTAGAAGATGTTCCACGACCACCAAGCAATTGTTTGTTTATATTTGCGTTTCCTGTATACGTGTTTTTATCGACCCTCAAATCATAACCCTCAAATTCAGCGTTAGCGCCGCCAGTTTTACTATAGCCTTTAATTTCAGCATCAGCTTTGAATGTACAATTCAAGAATTTCATAGTTGAAATCGTTCCGGAAGTAAAGGATGAATTGGTTGATTGTCCAACCATGTGGCCCATGATTGAGTACGTAGACGAATCAAATCCTGTTGATGCACAAACCAAATTTCCTTCGTTACGGCAGCTTTCAAAGATAACCGTTTCATTCTTTGAAGTTACACATGCTTGAGATGAAATTCCTGCGCATAATACATAGCCAAATCCAGACATTTTGTTAACTGTTAGGTTTGCTTTATTGACACAATTCTTGAAAGTGAAAACAGTTCCATCTAGACCACTTTCTGTGTTTACAATACCTGCAACATTTCCAAATCCTGTAATTGAGCCTACAACAGTAATATTTTCTAATTTGTAGTTCCTGTTTGTACCTCCAAAATTAAACTGTTTCGCTAAAGCAGCAGCAGTTCCTGTGGAGTTAATATTTACTTTAAGTGTTAGGTTTTTGATGTATTCACCAAAATTTAGTGCAGAAACCATACCAAATAAGCCACCAACATTGCCATTTTGGCACAATACTATTATGTGACCATTGCCGTCAAAACTACCTTGGAAAGCATTTTTGTATGATGAAGTATCAACAGTAGCGCTATATTGTGATTCATATGTGTAATTAACAGCACCAAGCGGCACAAAATTTGAACCCAGATCAATATCTTCAATCATTTTATAATATTTCCCACCAGTTAGATTATTGTAAGAACCTACGGCATGAGCCATATCTTCACGCAAACTCACATCAATATGTTCAGCTTTGGAAATAAGATATGGTTCATCAATCGTTCCGATACCACCTGCATATCTTGTTGCGGCAGATTCATATTGTTGGAGCTCAGTTTCTGTAATAGATTTAGCCTGTTCAATTCTGGTTGTAACCGAAGCGGAGACTGCTGTTTCGCCTGAACTTGCAGATGTTGCAATTTCAGTAACAGCGCCATTTTCATCTCTCGTAACAATGACATTAGACTGGGTTTTCTTTTTTCCCTCTTTGTCCGTTGTTTGAACTTTAAATTCAGTAACATTCGATGCTATTTTCACAGGAGGAAGTTCAGTTCCTTCTTCAATAGCAACAATTGCTCCATTCTGTGCCACATAAATATTAGCCACATTGGCTTCTCCCGTAATCACCACACGGCCTGTTGTTAACTTAATAAGTGCAACAGTTCCATATTCATGATAAGAAATCGAGGCAACAGCAATGACATCAATAGAGTCAGCATATCCATGATGTTTAACCGTATCACTTAAAGCATCTATTGAAAGCGCTCCCCCATTCGTACGAATAATTACATCTCTTTCTTGACTCTTGTTATTTTCATAGTTGATTCTTGAAACACTTGATGTTCCGGCATCAAAACCAAAGCCATCGAGATTAACAACATCGGTTAATGGAGATCCGTTCCAGTAGATTGAAAAGCCGTTGGGATTCGTTTCGAACGGGTGCTCATCGTCAAATATCTTCCAGAGATGGTGAGGATTGACTTCCGGTGATACCGAAAGACGCTTGCTAATGTCAACAAGCTCGGGCAGGTAGACGACATTGGTTCCCTCAAGGTAGCAGAAAACATCATTTTCCTGGTCCCAGAGAATCTCATTGCTTATTGATGAAGCATTAATCTTACCGATGTCATAGCCAAAGGCCTCAGCTGCCTGAAGTGCATCATAAAAAGTTTGATGGTTCTTATTATTGTTGGAAGCTCTGTCTGAGGCAAGAGCGGTGTTGAGATTTCTGATAAGCTGTGTGTCCTTTGCGACATTCGCCTTGTTGAGGATATTGGCAAATGTCGGGATAAGCACAGCAGCAAGGACTGCGATGATCGCGATTACAACCACGAGCTCCACAATCGTAAAAGCTTTTTTATTCGATTTCATGATATAGTACTCCTTTTACAAAAATACAGTTTTAGAATTATTTGTGAAAAAGGGTGCTACATCAACAATTAAACCTGCAGACGAGTGATAACATTGGTTTTTGAGAAAGGACTTCGGCATAGCCAATGGCCTCCCGGGGCCTCTTAGCAGCCCCTTCCGTTTCTTTCTCATTTGAGATCTCTTTTATAACTTTTTTTGTGATCGTATAGATCAGATGCAGTAACACGAACGCCGTCGAAAGCGCCGCGAACCAGAACACCGCCTCTATCGCACAGAGGAGGAATACCATGTATTCCGGCATTATGCCAATAGTTCGGAACAGGACCGAAACGTTTTCGTTGGTGGTGAGTATCAGATTGATCGTCCTGAAATCAGGGAAATCCACGGCCGTGGCGTAAAGCGAAAGAACGGACAGTGAAAACAGGATCATTGCGCAGAAAAGCGTGATAAGCGTGCAAACGACAAAACGCATCCTCTTCTCGCCGAAATAATTCGTGAGGTAAAGGATGTTGAGAGTGAGCAATATGATTATAATGATCGCTATTGACATGTCTGCCGGCCTGTTTTCCTCGTTGTTACATAATGATTGTTATGTTTTTGGGATGCCCGCTAATAATGGATTCGTAGGGATCGGCCGTTTTTGAGGGCAGTTAAAGCATGGTTTAAGAGTCAAAAATCGGGCAAACGGGTTGACTGGAGGCGCCTGATTTTGGTAAAATAGACCTATCAAATGAAAGAAAAACCGTTACATAACAATCATTATGTTTCAATCCACCCGCAAAGAAAAAACCTGCTTTTTTTCCTAAATCAGCAGGTTTTTTGTCTTTTACCTTTTACTTATTATCTATTACCTATTACCTTGAGCGGCACTCCCTTAAACTATTACTTATTACCTTGTCCGGCACCGCTCTCTCTTACCTATTACCTCTTACTTATTACTTGAGCGGCACTCCCTTAAACTATTACTTATTACCTTGAGCGGCACTCCCTAAAATTTACTTCCCATAATAAAACCCCGCTCTCCCGATCGGCGCGGCATCCCCCGTCATATACAGCCCGTAAACGTCGCCTTTGGTGCAATTGTCGGCCCACTTGAAAACAAGCGCTGTCGAAGCCGTCTCACCGGGAGTTAGCCCTATAACGGATTTTGGGATCTCCACCATGAGCATATTGGCGTGGAGCCTGTAGCGGACCTCCGCGCAGGGTGTCACGCTGTAGGACGCGCTGTCGCCAAGGGTCCCGAGGTAAAGGAGGCCGTCCTTGTCGGGGGCATTGTAGTTGAGGACGTACCTGTAGCCGTTCCAGGAGGAGTCTGTGGTAAGGTCGGGCCCGCCGATGAAAAGATTCATCCAGGTCTCGCCCTCCGGGGCGGTAATGTCTGAGGCTGTTTTTACGAAGAAGTAGACATTGGCGTCGTCCTCGCAGACCTTCATCTCCTCGATGTCGTTGCGGCCGGTGTCGTCGGTGTAGTTTTCCTTGCCCCAGCCCCGGGCCTTGCGGTCCGCAGTGTCGCCGGTGTAGTCCCTGTAGCACGCGGCAATGTCGTTCCACTGGGCAAAGCCCCCGTTCACGTCGATGGTGCGGTTGTTTCTGGGCTTTTCAGCGGTGACACCCTTGAAGCGGCGGATGAGGGAGATCATCTGCATGTAGTAATTGTCGCCGTAGCCGCCCTCCATGGGTTCGATGTCGCGGCTGCCGTTTAGGGATGCATTGTCGAGGAAGACGATGGGGCCGTTGTTTTCGACGGGGCCCTGGTACGTTGCTGGCTGGCGCTGGGCCACCCACTCGTTCCAGCCGGTGATGAAAATGATCTCGGGGTCAACGCTGAGTGCCCACTCAAACTGCTCGGCAAAGTTGTAGCCGTAGAGGTATGCGTCCGGGGCGGGGTCATTGGCGCCGTCGTGCCAGCTTCTGCTGCGGTCATTGGAGCCGTACCAGGAGACTGCGCTCATCTTGTAAGTCTCGTTATGCTGGGCAAGGGACACGTTCACGACTTCCTTGCGTCCGTTAAGACCGTAGACTGCGTCGTCCGTCAGCAGGCGGTCAAACTCCATCCAGGGGAAGCCGTCGTCGTTTTTGTCTTCCATTGGCCATTGGCTTTCCTTGATGCGGAAAAACTCCTTGAGCTCGTCGCTCGCCTCCTCCGAGCGGCCGATGATCATGGGCTTGCCGTCCCATTTAAACCAAATGTTTTCGAATTCGGGGTGCTTTTTGTAAACCAGCTTGTAGATCGACTTCATGGTCTCGCCCGACCTGGTGTTGGTGAGGAAGCAGACCTTGGGCACGTCCCAGCCCTGATCGTAATACTCCTGCAGGATCGTCATGAGGGCAATGGCATTCACCTCGTAGCCATTGGCGTTTGAAGTATCAAAGCAAAGAAAATCGATGCCCGCATCGGTCAGCATCTGGACGTGCTTCCGCATGACCCACTTGTCGGAGGACGTGTAATAGCCAAACATGGGCTTGCCCCAGAAATGGAAGTCGTTGACCTTTCCGCCGCCTGCCGCGATCCAGCCCTTTTCGCTTTCAAGGGCCCCGGGCACCTGAGAGATTATGGAATTATCGTAAAGCTGGAGGCCGTGCATGCCGAGCCATTGGAAATAGAAAATACCCACGTATTTGCCTTCCCTTTTGGCGGGCACCTCATCTTCGGTGAGAAGCCTGCGATCAAGGTTATCGACGGCCCGAAGCACGGTGTTTACGGCTTTTACGGAGTTTACGTAGTTGTCATCCGACGTGACGACAGTCTCCTCCTTTGGGAGCTCCGTGGGCCCCGGCGTGTTATCTTCTGCGTCAGGCCCTTCTCCCGGGCTTTTTTGGCAGCCTGTCAGCATCAAAACGGGAAGCACCGCAAGCGCCAAAACGATCCCCGCAACTATTCGCAAACCTTTGTTGATCTCAAACTTTCCGGCCATAACTTTTTACCTTTTTTTTTACTTATTACTTCTTACTTTTTTACTTATTACTTAGTGCGGCACTCCCTCGCGCAGCGCACCTTTTACCTATTACCTTTTACCTATTACCTTGTCCGGCACCGCTTCTGCCAATCGACAGTTTCGTTCCCAGCGCCTTCTCCATCTCCTTAAACCTCTTCATCCCTTCCTCGCTAAGGCCCCTCTTCTTTACGGCCCTCATCATGAGGTTCTTTGGCGTGTCCAGCGGCGAAATGTACTCCACGATGGAAACGTCGTACCCCACCGCCTCCAGGTATTCCGCCCTCAGCGCGTCCGTCAGGCAGTCTGCGATCCTCGCCTTCAGTATGCCGTACTTCATCACGGGCTCGAACCCAGGCAGCGAATAGCATGAATTCATCTCCCTATGGCAGCATGGCACGCACACGATATGTGAAATGTTTTGGTTAATGGCAAAATTGAGAGCCAGGTCCGTAGCGGTATCGCAGGCGTGGAGGGTCAACAGCAGATCGAAGCTTTCCTCCGGCACGTATTTTCCGATGTCCGTCTGGATGAAGGTCATGTTCTTGTAACCAAGCTCCTCCGCCATTCTCTTCGAAGCCTCGATAACGGTCGGATTGTAATCAAGTCCCGTGAAGTAGCACCTCCGCCCCATCACCTCTTTGATGTAATAGTTGAGGACAAAGGACAGGTAGGACTTGCCGCAGGCGCAGTCGATGATCCTTATCGGCCTGTTTCCCTCGCACAGTGACTCGAGGAGCGGCGAAATCAGCTCCACAAAATGATCTATCTGGTTGTATTTTCTGATACGGTCGTTTCTGACCTTGCCGTTTTTACCTAAAATTCCGATAACGCGAAGAAGGTTCGACGCCTGGCCCGCCTTGATTATGTATTCACGGTTCCCGAGGGTCGTACCGCCTCCGCCAAGGAGATCCATGTCGCTGTCGTCGTACTGAGGCTGTGGCACATCCGATGCTCCCGCAAATATCTGCGGGGCGGTCTTCTTTGGCGTGAAAGCAGTGCTTTCGGTGCTTGTGAGCTTCGCGTCTTTATTGTCGCATTTTACGGTGATGACCCGTCCCCGCTCCCGGTAGCAAAGCTCCATCTCGTCGAAATCCGCCATCTTTTCCGCTATGAAATCGCAAAAACCGGCCACGTCGACACAGCGCCGCTCTCCCGCGAATATGAAGCAGAGATCTCCGCCGTCGCTAAGCTCCTCTTCCGTAAGAGGCCTGTACTCTCCCGGCGCCAGACTTTCGTCAAGCCTTACATCGCCAATGGAAAGTCTTTTAAGATAAGTCACCGTTTTTCCCCGGGCCTTCACCATCCGTTTCACCTGGTGGTACTTGCCCTCGCTGAGCGTAACCAATGCCGCGGAAACTCCTCCCCCGGCCCTCAGTATTTCAAGCCCCGCGCTTTTTGCGGTGAATTCTTCGTCCACCCTGACGCCTGCTTTAAAGGCCTGGGCGTCAGACCCGTCAAGCTCCCCTTCTGTCTCGATGTAGTATACCTTGCCGACTTTTTTGTTCGGCGATATGATGCTGTGGATGAAGTCGCCGTCGTTTGTGAGGATAAGAAGGCCCTCCGAATCCACATCAAGTCTCCCCGCAGGAGAAAGGTCGTAAAACCCGTAGTCCGGACCCACAAGATCTGCGCAGACCTTGACGCCCGGCGCGCCGTCGCCGCAGGAAAGCACACCTTTTGGCTTGTTCATCATAAGATAGACGAACTCCTTATAACGTATCTCCTCGCCCCGGCATACGACGCGATCCCTTGACGGGTCCACCTCAGTGCCGGGATCCTTTATAACGGTGCCGTTTAAGGTCACCTGTCCCGCGGTGATCAGCTTTTTCACGTCCCGCCTTGAGCCCACGCCCATATTGGCCAGCAGTTTATCTATTCTCAAGTGAAACGCCTCCAGCCCTTAGGGTAAAGATTTTTGATAGTGCCTGATGAAATGGCGCCGAGGCCCAGAACAAAGGACGCGCCGCCGGAAGTCACCGCAACGCAGCAGGGTTCCGACACTCTTTCCTCAAAAAGAGCCTCTTTTCTCACCGTTTTTCCGAACACTTTTACGTTCACGCCTTCGCCCGACACCACAATGGTCTCGCCCTTCAGGTACCTTTCGGTCTCCGGTGCATTGGCGTCAAGCTCCACAAGGTATGCAAAGTCCGAAGGCTTCAGTGTGAGTGCAAGTCTGTGGGAAAGCTTGAACTCACCGCTCTTGATCTCGCCCATGTAGACCCCTGCCATTGCGACCTTAAGCCCGTCGATATCCGGCGGCGTCACAGGGAGACAGTAGAGGTTTTCGCCCATGTAGAACCAGCACCCGTCCGGAGCGCTCCGTCTCATATACGAATCGAAATAGTCCTCCACTTCAAGAGGCCTGTTTTCATATCTTCTGAAGCTCCTGTAACGCTCTTTTTTCTTCCGGCGCTCCTTCCTCTCTTCTTGTTCTGCCTCGGAACCGTCGGCACCTTCTGCCGCCTCGCCTTTTTGCAAAAATGCGGTAAAATGGCCTTCGCCCCGCACCTTGTGGGGCCAGAGTCTGGCGCACAGAGAATAGTCTCTGACTGTGCCTGGGTTCGGCCGCAGGCCGCCTGTTATGCCGGCCGGCTTTGGCGTTTCAAGGAGGAAATATTCCGGATGCCTGTCCATAAACGCGTCAATAGCGCCTTCATTTTCCTCTATCTCAAAGGTGCAGGTGGAGTACGAAATAACGCCGCCCTCTTTCAGCATTTTATCCGCAGCCTCAAGTATCCCGTCCTGCATTTTTCTGCAGCGGGCGCTTCCGTAGCTGTCCCAGTGCTTCACGGCCTCCTCGTCCTTTCTGAACATGCCTTCACCGGAGCAAGGCGCATCCACCACGATGGTGTCAAAATAGCCCTCAAACTTTTCCGCCAGATTTTCAGGTGTCTCGTTCATGACCAGTGCATTGGAAACTCCCGCCATCTGAAGGTTCTTCACCAGGGCCTTTACCCTCTCCTCGCTGATGTCATTGGCGACAAGGAGTCCTTTCCCGCCCATTCTGGCTGCCAGCTGAGTGGATTTTCCCCCCGGCGCCGCGCAGAGATCAAGCACTTTTCCGCCTTCTTTTAGGGGAACATTGCCGGCAGGGTACATGGCGCTTGGCTCCTGGATATAGTAAACGCCCGCATGGTAAAGAGGACTTCTCCCGGGCTGGCCGCCTGTGTAATAGTAGCCGTTTTCGCACCAGGGTATCCTGTCGCCGAGCGTGACCGCATCCCCCGCGATCTCCGAAAGTCTCTCCGCCTCAAGCCTCAGCGTGTTCACTCTCATGCCCGAGTAACGCTCGCCGCTCTCAAAGCTGTCCAAAAAAGAAGGCAGCTCATCGCCAAGCAGCCCTCTCATATTCTCGATAAAAGCTTCCGGAAGCTTCATTTTATAATCTCCGAATCATTTTTAATAACCAATGCCACAGGGACAAGGCCGCATTAGATTATATCAATTTATTCCTGCCATTTAAACAGGAAATCAAGAACGGCTTCAGCCTTCATATTCTGAAGTCCTTCAGGGTCCGTCAGAACGCCTTTTCCGGACGTGTCCCAGCTGAATCTGCCCGCATTTTCTCCGGTGAAGGTAAAATACGTCTCCGGGCTGCAAAGGTATATCGGGTAGCGGTCTGACCACTCCTTGTAATATGCTTCCATATAGTTTTTCGCCAATGCGTATGCCTCGCAATCCTCCGAGGTTCCGATGGCGCTGATCTGAACGCCTCCGCCCGGCTGACCGGTCCTGCTCTTTGACGGTGTGGAATGAACTATCACGACGCTGCCGTCATCGCAGGTTCCGAGAGATATCCACACGTGGCCGTTGATGCTCATTACGTCTCCCGGCTTCATCACATAGCCGTTGCTGCCGTCCGGCGCTTTTACGTCCTGTGTAAAAGATCCCCAGCCCTTGTTTGCAAGCCGTTTGGACGTGCCCGTGGACCCGCCCACATAGCCTTCCTTAAGGCTTTCGGTCTCCATCGTGTTGTAAATAACCCAGCCGAGGTAGCCTGAGCAGTCAAGTCCGGCGTAACAGTATTGATTGTAGCCGCCGTATGGATAATAGCTGGACCCGGGATCCTTTAAGTTCGGATCGCCGTTCTTCTCCTTATAGGTGTAGTCAACGTCATTGGCGTTAAAAAAGCTGACCCATTCCTGCGGCACGCCAATGGTCCTCGCCTGCAAAGATGAGCCCTCATCCTGCCAGTCCCAACCGCCGCCGTAAATGTATAGAGTCGTTCCCACGGGTTCAAGAGCCGTTCTCAGGAAATTTGCGAGAGTTTTCTCTCCCGGCACGCCTTCGACCACCGGTTTGCAGGGCTCCTTTTGCTCCTTTATTTCCGTGGCAGCGGTAACGGTTCCGTCCGCGACCTTGATTGAGTAGGTGTAACCCACCTTCAATACGTTCTGGATGGGGTAGTCGTAGTTTCCGTCCGCGTCCTTTGTGCCGTTGTCGATCCTGTAGGTCATCTCCTCACCGCCAATGCTGAAACGGTAGAGAAATTCATCCTTGTGGTCCTTGTTGGTCTCTTCCGCGCCGTAGTCCTTAACGCCAAGGTACACCGCCCTGATGCCGCCCTGCAGCTCATCCGTCTTGAGAACGTAATCCTCCAGGGTTTTGATCTCATCTTCAAGGGTCTTATTGTCATTTCCTCCCGCACACCCGCCGAGGACCGTTATAAATATCAAAACAGCTATAAGAGCAGCACCAATGCGTCTTGTCATATCGTCTCTCCTTTACCTTTGGTAACTTCTGGCTTAATTATAAAACATTGGTTTTGGGGTTTGCAAGGTTCTGCACCTCGCCCGGCGCATCGAGGCACATCATGGCTCATCAAAGCGCTTAGAATACAAAAAAGGGGACATCTCTGTCCACCTTTTTTGAAGCTGTCCGGGCCTCAGGCAATCCGTAACTTTGTATCTGTCACTCATCCTTGTGACTTATTACCTATTACCTGTTACCCTGTTATCTTTTACCTGTTACCCAATTAAGCGAGCTCGATAATAGCCATCGGAGCTCCGTCGCCGCGGCGCGCACCGATCTTGATGATCCTGGTGTAACCGCCTTTTCTCTCCTTGTACTTGGGAGCGATCTCATCAAAGAGTTTGTTGACAACTTTGAGATTCTTTCCGTCAGCATCCTTAACAGGATAGATGTAAGCGATAGCTCTTCTTCTTGCAGCAAGTCTGGAAGGATTATCGACTCTGCGGAGTTCGGTGAGTGTCTCACGCTCTCTTACTGCGTAGTCGTTTCCGTTCTTGGACTTCTTGTTTATTGTGATGTATTTGCCCTTTGCATTAACTTTGGCTTTGCTGTAGGTGACCTGTTTGGATTCGAAATTGTCGGCTTCCTTCACAGCAGAAGTGATAATGCTCTCGGCAATGCTCTGAACTTCTTTTGCCCTTGTCTCTGTTGTAACTACTTTGCCGTTCTGCAAGAGAGCTGTGACAAGGCTTCTGAGCATAGCCTTTCTCTGATCGCCGGTGCGACCCAACTTTCTATAACCCATTTTTTATATCCTCCAATGGTAGCATCAGTTTTCGGAGGTTTCTCCGTATCTGACTCCGAGCTTACTCAATTTTCCTCTGATATCTTCGATTGACTTTGTTCCCACGTTGTGAAGCTTCTTAACTTCATCAGGCGACATGCAAACGAGCTCGCCAACGGTATTAACGCCGGCTCTCTTAAGCGCGTTGAGAGGTCTCTGGTTAAGTTCCAGCTCTTCGATAGGCGTGTTGAGAACGTCGCTTGCGATCTCATTGTCCTGAGGGATCCTCTGGGTCTCCTCTTCCTCAACGAACTCGCCGCCGTTTACAAACAGATTGAACTGTCTGATAAGGATCTGCGCAGCCTCTTTAAGAGCTTCCTCCGGCGTGATGGCGCCATTGGTTATAATGTCAATGGTGAGCTTCTCATAGTCGGTTGCGTTACCCACGAGGGTATTGTCGATCTTAACGTTGACTTTCTCGATAGGTGAGAAGATCGAATCGATGAAGATAACGCCAAGGGGCATTCCGGCTTCTTTGTTCTTGTCGGCCTGTCTCCAGTTTCTGCCCTTCTTGACCGTGATGACCATGTTCAGCTTTGCATCTTCGTTAAGAGTGCAAATGTACTGGTCCGGATTCAATATCTCAACGTCGGAATTGAGGTCAATGTCACCTGCTGTAATAACGCCCGCGCCCTCTTTCTTGAGAACTATCTCGGCGGAATCCGCATGGAGCCTGAAGTTTACGCACTTGATGTTAAGCACGATCTCGGTAACGTCGTCAACAACACCGGGGATAGTGGAGAACTCGTGTCTCACACCGTCGATCTGGATGGATGTCGCCGCAGCGCCTTCAAGCTGTGAAAGCATGATCCTTCTCAGCGAAGTACCGATCGTGATTCCAAGCCCTCTTGCGAGAGGTTCTACGACAAAAGTGCCATGGCGGCCGTCGTCGGAAAGATAAACATTTTCGAGTCTCGGTTTTTCAATATCAGCCATAATAAACCACCTCTCTGCAAATCAATTATTTGCTGTACAACTCGACAATCAAATGCTCCTTGATCTCAAAGTCAATGTCCTCACGCTTCGGAGCCGAAACTACCTTTGCGGAATAATTGTCCTTGTCGTATTCAAGCCACTGGGGAACGAGACGTCCCGATGTGGTGGAAACTATGTCGTCGAGACACTTCATCTCGCGGCTGTTGTTCGCGATAGTGATAACATCACCTTCGGATACTCTGTAGGACGGAATATCAACCTTCTTACCGTTAACGGTAAAATGTCCGTGTCTTACAAGCTGTCTTGCTTCAGCTCTTGACTGGCCAAGACCAATGCGGTAAACGACGTTGTCAAGTCTGCTTTCAAGAAGGATAAGGAGGTTTTCACCTGTGACACCCTTTTTCTTGCTTGCGAGTTCGAAGTAATTTCTGAACTGTCTTTCAAGAACACCGTAGTATCTTTTAACTTTCTGTTTTTCTCTTATCTGAACACCGTATTCAGAGGTCTTCTTTCTGGTCTGAGCAGCGCCATGCTGGCCGGGAGCAGAATTTCTCTTTTCAAACGGGCAGTTTGCCGAATAACATTTCTCGCCTTTCAGGAAAAGCTTGCAGCCTTCTCTCCTGCAAAGACGGCATGATGCATCTGTATATCTTGCCATTTTCTTACACCTCCCTATTATACACGTCTTCTCTTGGGCGGTCTGCAACCGTTGTGAGGAACGGGTGTCTCATCCTTAATGAGGATGATAGACAGTCCTGCGGTGGAGAGTGCTCTGATGGCAGCCTCGCGGCCTTGTCCGGGTCCTCTTACGTAAACTTCTACGTCTTTGAGACCGTGATCCATAGCGGCTTTAGCGGCCTGCTCGGAAGCGGACTGAGCGGCGAAAGGAGTGCTCTTCTTGGATCCGCGGAAGCCGAGGCCACCCGCACTTGCCCAGGAAATAGCGTTTCCTGCCAGATCTGTGATCGTAACTATAGTATTATTGAAGCTGGAACGGATATGAGCCTGACCGTGTTCGATATTCTTACGTTCTTTGCGCTTACCTCTAACAGCTTTTTTAGTTTTAGCAGCCATAAGTCAAACTCCCCTCCTTATTTCTTCTTGCCGGCAACAGTCTTGCTGGGGCCTTTTCTTGTTCTTGCGTTTGTCTTGGTTCTCTGTCCGCGAACAGGCAGCTTAGCCTTATGCCTTCTGCCTCTGTAGGAGCCGTTCTCCATCAAACGCTTAATATTGAGGCTGACTTCTCTTCTGACATCACCCTCAACAATATAATCACTGTCAATGACGTCCCTGATGGCGTTTACTTCTTCATCAGTTAAGTCTTTTACTCTTGTATCCGGATTTATACCCGTTTTGGCAATAATCTCTTTAGCCTTCGTATTGCCAATGCCGTAAATGTATGTAAGTCCGATTTCAACACGTTTCTCTCTCGGTAAGTCTACACCCGCTATACGTGCCATTAGCTAAAACACCTCCAATTGGTTCATAAAGCATTTCTGCAACTTGGTAAGCAATTAATTACAAAGGAAACATCAGCCCTGTTTCTGCTTATGCTTCGGATAAGCGTCGCAGATAACCATAACTTTTCCATGTCTCTTGATGATCTTGCACTTGTCGCAGATCGGTTTAACCGACGGTCTAACCTTCATAATAATCCTCCTCATAGGCAGGCATCGCGCCCGCCGCAATTATCAAATGTTTACTTTCGCCAAGTTATCCTGCCGCGGTCGAGATCATAGGGTGACAGCTGAACTACCACCTTGTCTCCGGCAAGGATTCTAATGTTGTTCGTTCTGAGTTTGCCTGAGATGTGGGAAGTCACGACATGTCCGTTTTCCAGGGTTACTTTGAAAACACAATTGGGCAGTACGTCGGTGACAACACCTTCGAGTTCGATAAAATCCTGTTTAGCCAACCTCAATCCTCCTACATTAAATCAGCGTAGTAATTACGGGTTCTCCGTCCGTGACGATGAGCGTGTTTTCATAATGCGCCGAGAGCCTGCCGTCAGCAGTTCTCACAGTCCATTTGTTTTTATCCGTTTTCGTCGCGTAACCTCCGGCGCAGATCATGGGTTCAACCGCGATCGCAATACCGGGAATCAACATGATTCCCTTGTACTTTGACCTATAGTTAGGCACTTCAGGATCTTCGTGGAGTTCTCTTCCTATTCCGTGACCGGTGAATTCACGGACGACAGAGTAACCATTCGACTCAGCGTGGTCCTGCACAGCTCCGGAGATGTCAATCACGCGTTTTCCGGGGATCGCATTTTTGACACCTTCAAAAAAGCACTCCCTGGTCACACGGACCAGCCGCGACGTCTCTTCACTGCACTCGCCAACTTCATAAGTACGGGCCGCATCTCCCTGGTACCCTTTGTAGGAGCATCCGACATCGATAGTAACGATATCGCCGTTTTTCAAAACACGGTTATCCGGTATGCCATGGATTATCTCGTCGTTCACCGACGCACACACACTTGCGGGGAACGGCGGAGCACCATAAATACCGGGTTGCCCTTTAAAGGACGGGAGCGCACCATTTTTCATTATAACACTCTCAGAATATTTGTCAAGTTCTTTTGTTGTTACTCCGGGCTTGACCACATCATTGAGTGACTCGAGAAGTTCAGCGAGACTCCTTCCCGCTGCCTTCATCAATTCTATTTCGTATTTTGACTTTGTGTAAAGCATTATATTACCTCATTATGAGAGCGCGGATCGTGTTGTTCATCGATTTCTCGATGCCTTCAACGCCTTCGCTTTCAATGAGATTGCCCTTCGCTTTGTAGTAATCCACAAGGGGCTCGGTGGACATGTGGTATTCCTTAAGTCTTTTCTCTATGACTTCCGGAGTGTCGTCGTCGCGAAGGATCACTTCAGTACCGCAGGCATCGCAATTGGTCCCGTTGGATGGAGGTCTGTGGCCCATGTGGTACGTTGCCTTGCAGTTCGGGCAGACGCGTCTCTGAGAAATTCTCTTGACCACCTCCTGATCGTCAACGACAATGTTTACCACCACGTCAATTTTTTTCCCGATGCTCTCAAGGAACTTGTCCAGGACTTCAGCCTGTGCTATCGTCCTCGGAAAGCCGTCCAGGATGGCGCCCTTTTCGCAATCCGGCTGACTCAGCCTGTCTTCAACGATCGCGCAAGTGACTTCGTCGGGCACCAGTTTTCCGTTGTTAATGTAGGATGACGCAAGCTTTCCCAGCTCGGTGCCGTTTTTGATATTGGCTCTGAAAATGTCGCCCGTGGAAATGTGGGGAATGCCCAGGATCTCCGAAAGTTTTACTGCCTGGGTTCCTTTTCCGGCGCCGGGAGCGCCAAGAAACATTAAGATCATAAATATCCTCCGATATTTTTCATTCCCGAAAAGGGAATCTTTATCGCCCAAACATGGCGTCGTCCCGATTTTCCATGATAAGCTTTCGTTTCCCATGCATCATAAGGACGGCGCCATATTGTTTTTAGTTTAAACGGTTTGGATCTGATCCGTGTTACCGGACCACCCGGATCGGTTATTATCCGAGGAATCCGCCCTTGCCGGCCTTGTAGTGTCTCATCATGAGCTGTGTTTCCAGTGTTCTCACAGTCTCAAGAGCAACGCCGACCATAATGAGGATCGATGTGCCGCCGAGCCAGAGGTTGAGCGAGCCGACCGTGATACCGATCATTTCGCAGATCTTGCCGAGTACGTTCGGGAGGATGGCCAGTATTGCGAGGAATATCGAGCCGAACCATGTAAGTCTGTTCTGGATCTTACCGATGTACTTGGCAGTCACTTTTCTGTTGCTGGTTCTGACTTCAGTCAGCTGACCGCCGTTTTGAATGATATTGTTCGCGTACTCCTTCGGGTCAAAGTAGACCATGTTGTAGAAGAACGTGAATCCGATGATGAGCAGTGCATAGATGAGTATGTACCACCATGTGTTGTTGAAATCGCTGAGGAATTTCGCCGCGTCGCTGGAAGAATCGATCAGTGATGCGATAGTTCCGGGGAACTGGATGAGAGACATTGCGAAGATGATCGGGAGAACACCTGCGGAGTTGACCTTAAGAGGAATGTAGCTCTTTTGGCCACCCATGACTTTACGTCCAACAACTCTCTGGGAGTACATGACGCCAAGTCTTCTCTCTCCGGATTCCATCCAGACTACTGCAAAGATCTCTGCAACGAAGACCAGTACTACGATCACAAGGAAAGGAATTCTCAGGTAGAGGTCCTTGGCTACGTCCTGATTGTTGTAGCTGCCGGTGATGGCGATGGAGATGATCTGTCCAACGTACTGGGGCGCTCTTGAAATGATACCTGCGAAGATCAGCATTGAAATACCGTTTCCGATACCGACTTCCGTGATCTTGTCACCCAGCCACGTGAGGAACATCGTTCCGGCGACGAATGAGAGTACCACAAGCAGGAATACGAGAGCTTTTGCGAAGAAACCCGATCCGAGATCCGTTGTGAAGGTCTCAGGTGTTCTTGACATGTTCACATAGAGCATTATAGCCTGGAACAGACCAAGGGCAACGGCTGTGTACTTTGTGATCCTGGAGAGACGCTTTCTTCCTTCCGGTCCTTCCTTCTGCCATTTTTCAAAAGCAGGGATAGCGACTGTCAGAAGCTGAATGATAATGGATGCGTTGATGTAAGGGGAGATACCCATTGCGAACAACGATGCATTGGTCATAGCGCCACCTGTCAGGAGGTCCCAGAACTGGCCGAGTCCCGAGCCGGAAAGGCTCGAGAGTGCGTTTGCACTGATACCCGGGACAGGGATGAAGCATCCGATTCTGAAAATGATGATCAGAAGGAGCGTCATCAGGATCTTTTTGCGGATTGACGGCTCATTAAATGATTTGACGATAATAGACCAAAGTCCCATCAGACCACCTCAGCCTTTCCTCCCAAGCCTTCAATCTTCTCTGCTGCCGACTTGGAAAATCTGGCGGCCTTGACTGTAAGCTGTTTTTCGAGCTTGCCGCTGCCAAGGACACTGAGTCCATCGTATACATTCTTTATAATGCCGGCCTCAATAAGAGCTGCAGCATCTACAACGGAGCCGTTCTCGAAGCCGTTAAGGCTGCCGATGTTGACTTCCGCGTACTGTTTTGCGAAAATTTTGTTGTTAAAGCCTCTCTTAGGCATTCTTCTGTAGAGAGGGGTCTGTCCGCCTTCAAATCCGGGTCTGATGTTTCCGCCGGAACGAGCCTTCTGACCTTTGTGTCCGCGGCCGGCTGTCTTACCGTTTCCGCTTCCGTGGCCCTGGCCTTTTCTGAAGGGAGCCTTATTCGCGCCGGCTGCTGGTCTTAAATCATTAAGTTTCATAGTTTATTGTCCTCCTTAATTCTCTTCGACCTTTACGAGGTGACTCACAACTCTGATCATTCCGCGAATCTGCTCGTTATCGGGTTTTTCTACGCAGTGACCGATCTTGTTAAGTCCCAGCGCCTTCAGCGTGGCACGCTGCTTCTCAACGATGCCATGCACACTTCTAATGAGAGTAATTTTCAGCATATCAGTTCCTCCCGTCAAATCTCGTCCACGCTCTTGCCGCGAACTGCCGCAACGGTCTCAACAGTTACCAGGTTGCGGAGAGCATCCATGGTTGCCATTACAACGTTGCATGCGTTGTTGGATCTAAGGGACTTGGTTCTGATGTCCTTGATACCTGCAAGCTCTACGACTGCACGAACTGCGCCGCCTGCGATAACACCTGTACCCTGTCCTGCCGGCTTCAGAAGAACTTCGCCTGCGCCATGGTTACCAATTATTTCGTGGGGAATCGTGGTGCCGACCATTGGAACCGCGATCATGTTTTTCTTGGCCGCTGCCACTGCTTTTTTAACAGCATCCGGCACTTCCGCAGCCTTGCCCATTCCGGCGCCAACGTGGCCGTTCTCGTCACCGACAACTACCAGCGCATTCCATCTGAGATTTTTACCGCCCTTCACGACCTTGGTTACTTTGCCGAGATGGACAAGCTTCTCTGTATACTCACTTTTGTTAGCTTGATTGTTACGTTCCATGTCACTTTCTCCTTCGGTATCAGAACTCAAGACCTGCTTCGCGGGCGGCGTCTGCAAGTGCTTTTACGCGTCCGTGGTAGGGGTATCCGCCGCGGTCAAATACAACTGCTTTGATGCCCTTTTCAGCTGCTCTTTCGCCAATCAGTTTACCCACTGCCTTAGCTGCTTCAACGTTTCCGCCGTAAGCGTACTCAGCTTTGATTGCCTTGTCGAGAGACGAAGCTGCTGCCAGGGTGTGTCCCACTGAATCATCAATTATCTGCACTGAGATGTTAGCAAGGCTCCTGTAAACACAGAGTCTCGGGCGCTCGCTTGTGCCAATGACTTTTTTCCTTACGCGGATGTGTCTTCTCTTACGGTCCGCATTTTTATCGATTTTCTTAATCATTTAAGCTGCACTCCCTTCCTTACTTCTTAGCGCCTGTCTTGCCTTCTTTGCGCCTTACGACTTCGTAATCATACTTGATTCCTTTGCCCTTGTAAGGTTCAGGCTTGCGTGTTGCGCGTACCTTGGCTGCGAAGGCTCCGACGGCCTGCTTGTCAGCGCCCTTGATGATGATCTTGTTCTGTGTGGGCACTTCTACGGTAATTCCCTCCGGTTCCTCGAAATCGACCGGGTGAGAAAAACCAACGTTAAGAGTGAGAACCTTGCCGGCCTTGGATGCTCTGTAGCCGACGCCGTTGATCTCCAGTGTCTTCTGGAAGCCCTTGGTCACACCGTCAACCATGTTCTGGATGAGGCTGCGGGTAAGTCCGTGAAGACTTCTGTCGAGTTTATCATCTGAGCTTCTTTCGACCACGACTGTTGCGCCCTCTTTTTTGATGGCGAGTCTGTGGCTGAACGTCTCTGTGAGATGACCGTTGGGGCCCTTGACGGTAACAACGTTTCCGTCGGCGATATCAACTGTCACTCCGGCAGGGATTGTAATCGGTTTTTTTCCGATTCTTGACATAAATATATCCTCCGATCTTAAGATTCCGAACCGCCCTTTTCAGGCGATCCATTTCAGATAACTGTTCCCTCGGGAATGAGTCCCTCCGGGAAAGGTATTTGAGACGGTGCTTTTCCGATGGGTCCGGCACCGCCGTCATTTTTTACCATACGAAAGCCATTACTTCTCCGCCGAGGCCCTCGGTCCTTGCCTTTTTATCGGTCATGATGCCGCGGGAGGTGGAAACGATAGCGATTCCGAGTCCGCCGAGAACTTTCGGAAGTTCATCCTTGGAGGCGTAAACTCTGAGACCGGGCTTGGAGATCCTCTTTATGCCGGAGATGGCAAATCTCTTGCCGGAAACGTACTTGAGAGTGATCCTGATGACACCCTGTTTTCCGTCGTCGATCTTCTCAACGCCTTTCACGTATCCTTCTTCAAGCAGGATCTGTGCTATCGCGCTTTTAACATTCGAAGCAGGAATGTCAACGGAAGTATGCCTTGCGGATCCCGCGTTTCTGATGCGGGTAAGCATATCAGCTACAACGTCTGTAATTTGCATTTCTCATTCCTCCTTCTTAAATTACCAACTGGCTTTTTTGACACCGGGGATCTGGCCTTTGTAGGCGAGCTCTCTGAAGCAAATACGGCAAATGCCGAATTTTCTCAAATATGAGTGAGGGCGGCCGCAAATCTGGCATCTTGTGTAGGCCCTTGTGCTGAACTTCGGGTCTCTCTGCTGCTTAATTTTCATTGAAGTCTTTGCCATGATTCTTAACCTCCTTTATTTCTCAAAGGGCATGCCCATGAGTTTGAGAAGCTCTTTTGCTTCTTCGTCGGTGTTTGCAGTGGTTACGAATACTATATCCATACCTCTTGTGCGGTCAACTTTATCGTACTCGATCTCGGGGAAGATGAGCTGCTCGCGAACACCGAGTGCGTAGTTACCGCGGCCGTCGAAGGAGTTTCCGGGTACACCGTGGAAGTCTCTAATTCGAGGAAGAGCGATGTTCATGAGCTTATCGGCGAATGCGTACATTCTGTCTTCCCTGAGAGTTACTTTGAGACCGATGTTCATGCCCTCTCTGAGCTTGAACGCAGCGACGGACTTCTTGGCTTTTGTAACTATCGGAGCCTGTCCGGTTATCATCTTAAGGTCCGCTGTAGCGGATTCGATAGCCTTGGGGTTCTCTTTGATCTCGCCCAGACCCATGTTGATGACGATCTTCACAAGTTTCGGAACCTGCATGACGTTCTTGTAACCGAACTTTTCAGTCATTGCCGGAACTATTTCATTAATGTATTTTTCTTTAAGTCTTAACATTATCAGTACCTCCGTGCAATATTACCTGGTTCCGTCGGCTGTCGGGATCTCTGCGCCGCACTTCTTGCAGACGCGGATCTTCTTTGCCTTGTCATCAACGAACTCGATGCCGGTTCTTGTGGGTTTGCCGCATTTGGGGCATACAACTTTCACGTTGGAAACGTGGATGGAAGCTTCACGCTCGACTATGCCGCCTGTGTCTCTCTGGTTCTTGGGTTTCTGGTGCTTTGTAACCTTGTTTCTGCCCTCGACTACGACTCGCTCTTCATCGGGGAGAACCTTGAGCACTTTGCCCTTTTTGCCGGCATCCTCGCCGGTGATGATCATAACGTTGTCACCTTTTTTAATGTTTAAGTTTGTTGCCATTTCACACCTCCACATCAAAGAACCTCGGGAGCAAGAGAAACGATCTTCATGAAGTCTTTCTCTCTGAGCTCTCTTGCGACAGGCCCAAATATACGGGTTCCGCGGGGAGTGAGGTCGTCCTTAATAAGAACTGCCGCGTTCTCGTCGAACCTGATATATGTACCGTCGTTCCTTCTGACGCCTCTCCTGGTGCGGACGACGACGCATTTCACAACGTCACCCTTCTTCACCATTCCGCCGGGGGCGGCGTTCTTAACGGAGCAAACTATTGTATCGCCGATATTTGCATATCTTCTTCTGCTGCCGCCGATAACTTTAATGCACATAAGTTCTTTTGCGCCGGTATTGTCAGCAACCTTAAGTCTTGTTTGTACCTGTATCATTACGAACCCTCCTTAAAATTACTTCGCCTTTTCGATTATCTCGACCAGTCTCCAGCGTTTATCTTTGCTGAGCGGGCGGGTCTCCATAACCATAACGGTATCACCGATTCCGGCTTCGTTTTTCTCATCATGAGCTTTCAGCTTATAAGTGGTCTTTACGATCTTCTTGTAAAGGGGGTGCTTAACGCTGTCAACAACCGCAACGACGATGGTCTTGTCCATTTTGTCACTAACGACTTTGCCGACGCGAGTTTTTCTCAAATTTCTATCAGACATTGTTATCTACCTCCTTCTTAAGCGTTTTTGCTCTTCTTATAAATCGCCGTCTTTACTCTTGCGATGTCACGTTTGACAAGTCTGAGCTCAAGCGGGTTGTCCATATAGGTTGTAACTTGCTGGAAACGAAGCTTGAAAAGTTTCTCTTTGAGGTCCTGTTCCTCATTGTAGAGCTCCTCGAGGCTCATTTCATTGAGTTTCTCGTTGTATTCTTTAACCTTCATCGGATTATACCTCACTTTCAGCGGGCTCCGCCTCGCGGGCAATTATCTTGCACTTGATAGGAAGCTTGTACGACGCAAGTCTGAGGGCTTCGCGGGCTGTCGACTCGTCGACACCGGCGATCTCGAACAGAACTCTGTCCGGCTTAACGACCGCTACCCAATACTCAGGTGATCCCTTTCCGGAACCCATTCGAGTCTCGGCAGGCTTCTTTGTTACGGGTTTGTCGGGGAAGATCTTGATCCAAACTTTACCGCCTCTCTTAACGTAACGGTTGATTGCGATACGGGCAGCTTCGATCTGGTTTCCGGTGATCCATCCGCACTCAGTTGCCTGGAGTCCATACTCTCCGTAGGAGACTTTGTTTCCGCGGTAGGCTCTTCCTGTCATTCTGCCTCTCTGCTGTTTTCTGTGTTTAACTCTCTTCGGAAGTAACATTAATTTGCGCCTCCTTCTGTCTTTTTCGGAGCGGGGAGCACCTCGCCCTTGTAAATCCAAACTTTGACGCCGATTCTTCCGTAGGTCGTTTTAGCCTCGGCAAAACCGTAATCAATGTCTGCTCTCAGGGTCTGCAGCGGGATCGTGCCCTCATGATAATGCTCTGTGCGGGCGATCTCAGCGCCGCCCAGACGGCCGCTGCAAGCGGTCTTGATACCGCGGGCGCCGGCTTTCATGGCTCTGATCATGACCTGCTTCATAGCTCTTCTGAAAGCAACGCGCTTCTCGAGCTGGCTGGCAATATCCTCTGCGCAAAGCTGTGCGCTAAGGTCCTTCTGCTTGACCTCGAAGATGTTAACGATAACTTCGCGGCCTGTGAGTGCTTTGAGCTCGCTTACGAGGATCTCTTTGTTTGCGCCCTTCTGGCCGATAAGCATACCCGGCTTTGCAACGTCAATGTTAACTGTGAGCTTATTGTTCTGTCTCTCAAGTCTGACTCTTGCGATTCCGGCATCGTAGTACTTATTCTTGATGAAGTTTCTGACTTTATTGTCTTCTACGAGGAATACTGAGTATTCTTTCTTTCCGGCATACCATTTGGAATCCCAATCCTTAATAATGCCGACTCTCAGTCCGTGAGGATTAACTTTCTGTCCCATGGTTTATGCCTCCTCTTCGCTCTTCTCTTTTAACACTACTGTAATGTGACTTGTTCTCTTGTTTATCCTGTTGCCTCTTCCGCGGGAAACGGGCTGCATTCTCTTCAGGATGGATCCGGAGTTTGCATACGCTTCTGCAACGTAGAGTTTGTCAGGGTTGAGACCGAAGTTGTTTACAGCATTGGCTTCTGCAGATCTGATGAGCTTGTAGATCATCTCAGATGCGGCCTTTGGCGTGTAGCGAACGATTGCGTAAGCCTCGTCGACCGACTTTCCTTTGATGAGATCGAGAACGAGTTTGGCTTTTCTCGGAGCGACACCTGCAAATTTCAGAGTGGCTTTGCCCTGGTCTCTTCCGATACCCAGTGCTTTGCGCTCTCTCTTTGTGAGGACAGCGGGCTTCTTGCTCTTCGGAGTTTTTGCGTTGTAAGCTGCGATCAGCTCGTCGCGCTTCTCCAGGAGTTCCGCTTCAGTGAATTTTTTCTTTCCCATGAATCTGTCCTCCCTTCTTTACTTCTTACCGCTGGACTTTTCGCTCTTGGCGTGTCCGCGGAAGGTCCTGGTGATCGCAAACTCACCGAGTTTGTGGCCAACCATTTCCTCGTTGATGTAAACCGGCACATGCTTCCTTCCGTCGTGAACGGCGATCGTGTGTCCCACCATATCGGGGAATATCGTGGAAGCTCTGGACCAGGTCTTAATAACGACTTTTTCGTTTTTCTCGTTCATAGCTTTGATTCTGGCGAGCAGTTTCTGATCTACGAACGGTCCTTTTTTCAGTGATCTACTCATGACTAGTCCTCCATCGCTTACTTAGCGTTCCTTCTTCTCACAATGTACTTATCGGAAGCCTTGTTCTTCTTTCTGGTCTTATAACCAAGAGCGGGCTTGCCCCAAGGTGTAACAGGGCTCGGCATACCGACAGGTGATTTTCCTTCTCCACCACCGTGGGGGTGGTCGTTCGGGTTCATGACAACGCCGCGGACGGTAGGTCTTACACCCATCCATCTCTTGCGTCCGGCTTTACCGATCTTGATGTTCTCGTGCTCGGAATTGCCAACGGTGCCGATGGTAGCTTTGCAGTTGAGAGGAATCATTCTGACTTCGCCCGAACCGAGTCTCAGCTGAGCGAAACCGTTTTCCTTAGCCATGAGCTGAGCGGATGAACCCGCTGATCTTGACAGCTGACCGCCTTTGCCCGGCTTCATTTCCACGTTGTGAATGAGAGTACCGAGGGGTATGTTCTCAAGAGGAAGTGTGTTGCCCGGTTTGATGTCTGCCGTTGCGCCGGAAACCACTGTGTCGCCAACCTTCAGGCCCTGGGGCTGGATGATGTACGACTTTGTTCCGTCAACGTAGCAGAGCAAAGCGATGTTTGCGCTTCTGTTAGGATCGTACTCGATTGCCACAACCTTTGCCGGCATATCGGTCTTGTTGCGCTTAAAGTCGATGATCCTGTATTTTCTTTTGGCGCCGCCGCCGTGATGTCTCACGGTGATCTTGCCATATGAGTTACGTCCGGCAGTTTTCTTTACAGGGGTGAGCAGTGACTTAACTGTGCTCTTTCCTGTGATCTCAGCAAAATCAGAAACCGTCATGCCTCTTCTGCCCGGAGTAGTCGGATTGTATTTTTTAATACCCATGATCTTTTCCCTCCTGCATTAGTCTGCGTAGCCTTCGATGATGTTCTTAACCTTCTTGCCGGATTTGACGGTCTTTCCGCCTTTTCCAAGGTAAGTCTCTTCGTTTGCGTTAAGGTCGATCTTCACGATAGCTTTCTTATAGCTAACTGTTCTGCCTTCCACAACGCCCGAGTTCTGATGACGGACTTTCTTTTTACCATCGTAACGGATGGTGTTTACCGAAAGCACTCTGACGCCAAACAGATCCTCAACGGCCTTCTTAACATCGATCTTCGTTGCTTTCTCGGCAACTATAAACGTATATTTGCCTTTTTCGATATCAGCAGTGGTCTTCTCGCTCTTGTGAGGGCGGATGATTATATCGTAGTTGTTCATGCGTACACCTCCGTCAGTTTGGACAGTGCATCCTTCGTTAATACGAGTTTCTCGTGGCGAAGAATGTCATAAACGTTGATGGTGCCGACGAATGTTGTGTCGATTCCGGGGATGTTTCCGGCAGACTTGACAACCTTCTGATCGGGTTCAGCCGTAACGATGAGAGCCGAGGTCTCAAGCTTGAGAGCTTTGAGCATATCAACGATCTTCTTTGTCTTGAATTCATCTATTTCGAGTTTGTCCAGAATAACGATGTCCTCAGACTGAGCTCTTGACGAAAGAGTGGAAAGCATTGCAAGGCGTCTTACTTTATTGTTTACCTTGAATCTGTAGCTTCTCGGCTTCGGAGCGAAAATGATTCCGCCGTGGATCCACTGTGCAGAACGGATCGAACCCTGGCGGGCGCGTCCTGTGCCCTTCTGTCTGTAAGGTTTCTTACCGCCGCCGCTGACTTCACTCTTTGTTTTTGCGGACTGAGTGCCCTGACGCTTGTTTGCGAGGGTGTTCACAACGATGGTGTGGATCGCAGTGGTGTTGGGCTCAATTCCGAAAACATTCTCGTTAAGTGCGATTTCCTCGATGAACTCGCCTTTCATATTGAATACTTTTGCAGTAGCCATCATTCTTCCTCCTTTTAAGCCTTAACGGAATCCGTTATCTCAAGAAGACTGCCCTTAGGTCCGGGGACAGCGCCCTTGATGAGAAGAAGATTTCTCTCAGCGTCAACCTTAACGATCGTGAGGTTCTGAACAGTAACTCTTTCGCTGCCCATGTGACCCGGCATATTCTTTCCGGGGAGCACGCGACCGGGGTCTGTGTTAGGTCCCATTGAACCAACGCCTCTGTGGTACTTTGAACCGTGGCTCTTGGGGCCTATCTTCTGCCCGTGACGCTTGATGGCGCCGGCGAAGCCTTTACCCTTTGAAGTACCGCTTACGTCAACCGCATCTCCGTCGGAGAAAACACTGACGTTGATATCGCTTCCTACGTCGTAAGAATCGATGCTGTCAGGCTTGAACTCGCAAAGATACTTGTATCCGTAATCAAGACTGATCTTCTTATAAACGCCTGCTTCGGGCTTGTTGAGTTTGCTCAGTTCGCACTGCTCAAAGCCGATCTTAACAGCGTTGTAACCGTCGGATTCAACTGTTTTTTTCTGAATAACTTTGCAGGGGCCTGCCGCTACAACAGTAACAGGTGTGCATGTTCCGTCTTCAGAGAAAATCTGAGTCATTCCGACCTTTGTTCCCAAAACAAATTTCTCCATTTTATACCTCCTTGGTTATTGGTTCGGGATCCCGAACTTGACCCTGTCGTCCCTTTGGGGATCGACATTCCGCAAGTTTACCGGAAATTTTGGGCTTTCCGTGCTTGCAACGCATTAAGCCCCGTATTAGTGCTTAACGCTCATTTCTATCTCAACGCCGGCGGGGATGTCGAGCTTCATCAGCGCATCTACCGTAGCCTTGGAAGGCGACACGACGTCAATAAGCCTCTTGTGGGTTCTGAGCTCAAACTGCTCTCTGCTGTCCTTGTACTTGTGTACGGCGCGGAGGATCGTAACAACTTCTTTTTCTGTAGGCAGCGGAATAGGTCCCGAAACCAATGAACCCGTCCTGCGGGCAGTGTCAACGATCTTCTGAGCTGACTGGTCAAGCAGCTGATAATCATAGGACTTCAGTTTAATTCTCAATTTCTGTTTAGCCATTATTTTTACTCCTTTATAAGTGACATTCTTTGGCAACCTTGTACACACTACCGGGTGTTGATTCGTTTGAGCATAAAAAAAATCAAATTGAATTATCAACCTTATACGGATGATTTCAACCTGGTTTTACTGCACAAAGAAAAAACGCTTTTCGCTATACAGTGACACGCCGCCCGGTTTCTCTGAACCGGACATTCTCCGTCTGAGTTACCTGCCTCCCGGTCAAAAACCGGCTGCAGCAATCTCAAACTTCCTCGTCTGTCAGGCCACACGGCGTGCATTGTATCACATGCGAAAACTTATTGCAAGCACTTTTTTCGTATTGGCGGCATTATTTTTCTTGCCCTTTTTATTGCTTTTTTCCTGTTTTTTTAATTTTAGCTGTTTACCTATTACTTTTTACCTGTTACCTATTACCTTGAGCGGCACCCCTTTAACCAAATGCGGCACTCCCTTCCGCAGGCGCTTCTTACCTATTACCTCTTACTTATTACCTTGGGCGGCACTCCCTTTGACTTTTACCTCTTACTTATTACCTTGGGCGGCACTCCCTCTAACTAAATTATCGCTCAAACCTTCCTCATTTTCCCCCTAAACGCAATGACCGCAACCGTGAAGACCACAACCGTGTAACCCAGCACTATGATAAGCGGCAGGACAAAATCCTCCCAGGGGTCCGTTATTCCGTTCACCGTGTTCTGGATCAGTATTGTCGCGTTTTTGAAGGGAAGCACCTTCATCACTGTCAATATACCGTTTCCCAGCCCCGCAGTCGGGAACCACATCCCCGAGAGAACCGATTGACCTGTGATAATGATCGACGAAATGCCACCGATGGATTTTTCGTTGCATATGCAGCCGAAAAGGATTCCAGTTCCGATGAAGAACATTGACGTTACAAGGCTCACAGGTATCGCCAGCAGCATGCCCGGTCCGAAAAGTGACGGATCTATCAACCCTCCTGCCAGGAAGAAAAGAACAGTCTGGACCAGCGTGATCGGAAGCACCGACACCGCATACGAAAAAATGAACTCGAAGGGCTTTGTCTCCGAAACAAAAAGCCTCGTCAGAAACGATGTTGATCTGTCAAGAGCTATCAGAAGTCCCGTGAACAGCGTGAGGAACGCCTGCGAAAAAGCGACGATTCCCGGCGCCAGATATCTCATCTGGAACTGATCCGTCAGATTATGGAAAATGAAATAGAACAGCACCTCCATAAACAGCGGCAATGCGAGGGTAAATATCAGCGACAAGGGATCTCTTACGATCTCCCGGATGTTTCTCTTGGTCAGTGCCGCAAGCCTCGAAATTGATCTACTCATCCTGCCCGCCTCCTTCTACAATGCTTATAAACGCGTTCTCCACGTTCTGCGTCCCCGTCTTGCCGAGCATTTCTTCCTTCGTCCCGACAAAAAGCAGTCTGCCGTCCTTCATCACACCGATCCTGTCCGAAAGGGCCTCCGCCTCCTCCATATAGTGGGTGGTGAGTATGATAGTCATGCTCTTCTTGAGCGTCCTGACGGTGTTCCAAAGTTCCCGCCGCGCGATGACGTCAAGGCCCAGCGTAGGCTCATCCAGAAAAAGCACTTTGGGCTTCGTAACCAATGCCAATGCGATCGACAGTTTTCTCTGCCAGCCCCCGGAAAGCTTCGAAGCCTGCTTTTTTGCGACCTTGCCCAGTCCGAATGCTTCGTAAATGTATTTCTTGGTTTCCGCGATCTCCGTTTTTGTCTGTCCGCAAAGTTCGGAATAGAACTCGATATTCTCCTCCACCGTCAGCTTTCTCGCAACGGCAGTTTCCTGCATCGATATGTCTATGAGTTCCTTCACCCCGGCAGGATCTTTCGTCACTGAGCGGCCCATTATCTCGGCCTCGCCCGATGTTGGTTTCGTAAGCGTCGCCAACATCTTTATCGTGGTTGTTTTTCCTGCCCCGTTGACTCCCAGCAACGAAAAGAGCTCGCCCTCTTCGATCTCAAGGTCAAGTCCCTCGACTGCCGTGACGTCCTTGTATTCTTTTCTTAAATTAGTGATTTTTATCGCCGCCATCGGGAATTATCCCTCCCATCAGATCATAAAATGCATCGTCCTTCACAAGCGCAATGCCCCGCTGCCTGTCGCCAAGGACCATGAGCGTATCGCCTTCCTTTATATCAAACATTTGCCTCGCAACGCTTGGGATCGTGATCTGGCCCTTCGCCCCGACCTTTACGCTGACGATAAACCGGTTTTCTAAAATTTCTTTCATACCTGTTCTTATCCTCCGATATATGACAAAAAGTAGAAATTCTTACATTTCTTACTTTTCTTACATTATAACCAATATCGTTCCCTCTGTCAACAATAAAAGGCGGCTGCGCCGGCGCCACCTCTTAATTTTTTCCTTTTTCTTTTTACCTGTTACCTTGAGCAGCACCCTTTCCGCAGGCGCCTTATACCTAACACCTATTACTTATTACCTCTTACTTATTACCTTGAGCGGCACTCCCTTTAACCTAAGCGGCACCCCCTTCACGCAGTGCCCTCTTACCTATTACCTCTTACTTATTACCTTGAGCGGCACTCCCTTGAACCTAAGCGGCACCCCTCAAACTATTACTTATTACCTGGGCGGCACCCCTTTAACCTAAGCGGCACCCCTCAAACAACCGCCCATTCAACCCCCAGCGCCTCGGCGATCTTCCTTATGGTCTCCGCCCTGTGCCCAATGCCGAGAGCAAAGTGATGGGTGGGGCCTTCCATTGCCCAGCGTTTTACGAAATCGAGAGTGTCTGGCGGGAAGCAGCCCCTGGTATTGGTGTTTCCCGTTGGCGGTATTGGTCCGTGCTTTGACTCCCCTTCGCCGATCACAAACTTAAAGCCGTTCATGGTCTGGGTTATGCCGAATATAGTGATGGGGCCGTCCTTCAGTTTGAACTCCACCGACGCGCCGGAGCCGGGCTTTCCATGGAACTTTTTAAGACTCCTCAGAACCGGCTTTCCTTCGGCCACGGCAATATGATGGGGGCCGTCATGGCCTACGAGAATGATATTGTCGTTGAAATCAATGGGATGAAACTCGGCGAAGCTGCCGCCCATGCCCAAACGGTCCATGATAAACATGGCAATGAGCGTCTTTATGTCAAATTCCCCGCACATGGGGATGCCTCTGGCGTTCAGGATGGAATTGCCGGCGATGAAGGAGCTGACCATGGAGCGCATTGGCGAGTTTTCAAGGCCGTTATAATAATATGCCAGGCCCGTGAGGCGGTATTCCTCCACAAATTGGTCCAAAGCTGCGGCAGACCTTGCGGCTGATTCCAAATCTTTTTCGGTGAGTTTTTCCGTGATCGGATCCGAGACCGGGTCCGGGGTATCAAAGAGCTTCAATATCTGCTCTTTTTTCGCACAGACCTCAGCCTCCGTGACGGCACTATAGATTTTGAATATATCCTCGATCTCAAGCAGGGGCACGTGGACGTTGAAAGCGGACGAAACAGCCGTGGGATCTGCGTGCATATCGTACATCGACTCCAGCACGTGGCCCATGAGGCCGAACCTGGCTCCCCGAAGTCCGTGGAGAACGCCTGCGATGTCGCACCACTCCCGGATGCCCGCCTTTGCTTTTTCATCGCCGTAGAGCTTTCCGATGATGACGTCGGATATTTTCTTTCCCATGCGCACCGCCACCCCGGTGAATTCGGGCATGGAGCAGATGCAGTCGTTTTCAAGCTGTTCACGGGTATTGGCGGAGTTATAGTC
Source organism: Clostridia bacterium (assembly GCA_017444825.1). Taxonomy (GTDB): domain Bacteria; phylum Bacillota; class Clostridia; order UBA1212; family UBA1212; genus UBA1212. The sequence continues at coordinate 69,264 of JAFSVU010000056.1, read as the reverse complement.
GAGATGGCTCTTGGGCTGAAGCGCGATCAGCACCACCGGCACGTCGGCCTCCTTTATCACCGGCGCGAAGACCGATGATGTCGCGTACGTAAGCATATTGCAGAAGATCACGTCGGCGCCGTCTGCCTTGGCGGCTCTTGAGACCTCGTAGGCTCTCGTGTTCGAATCCACCATGCCGTAATCACAGACGTCCACGGAAAACTCCGCAAGCATCCTCTTCAGCTCCTCATGATAGCCAAGGAGCTTTTCCTTCAGTCCCTCGAACTGGTCCCAGTAAACTGCGTGTCCAACGCCAAACAAAGCTATTTTTGCCTTCTCAGTTTTAATTCTTTCGATCATTTTTCTACCTTCCGCTCCGCAAAATATCATAGAACACATCTCTCAGCCCCGCTATGAATGCGTCGTGCATCGCGGGTGAATGCTGGTGCATATACACAAACCAGATCCCGTCTGCCGGCGAAACGAAGAACCAGGTTCCGAGTGCCCCCGACCAGCCCCATTCTCCCACCGATCCCTGTTTTGCTGGTCTGTCCTGGATCCTCACGCCAAGGGCAAAGGTGTGTTCCGGCCCCGAGATGGAGGGATCGCCCTTCGGGTCGTTATAGCAGGCTCTCTGCTCCGGACCAAGCTGAGGTTTTATCATTTCGGCAATGGTTTCCGGTCTTAAGATGCCTTTCTTCGGGTCAAGCATTTCAGAGAGGAACGATCCGTAGTCCCTTGCAGTACCCACAAGGCCCGAGCCTCCGGAAAACACCTTCGGGTCATCGGTTCCCTCAAACACCGGTATCGGCACAGGTCTCGGCGGAAAATCGATGTCAACGTATTTCCCATCAACAAAAGCCGTGTTGGAGGCAAGGCGTGGTCTCACCTCATCCGGCACGTTCTGATAAAAACAGGTATCCTTCATTCCGAGGGGCCTTATGATATGTTCCTCAAAATAGCGGTTCAGAGTCTTCCCGGAAACGGTCTCGATCACAGCGCCAAGCACGTCGTGGGAAAGTCCGTACAGGTATTTCGTCCCGGGTTCAAAGGAAAGAGGAACCCCTGCGACGGCCTCCGCAAATCCGCGGGTGCCTAACGTTTTCCCGTTTTTCAGGCCATTTCGCCATTTTTCCGCAAGCTTTCCCGCAAGGCCGCTCGGGTCTTCGAGAAAGTATGAAAGCCCGGAGGTCATGGAGAGTAGCATCCTTATGGTGATCTTAACTTTCGCCGGCCTTGCGGCGCCGTTTTCCCAGACCGTGACATCCGAGAAGGCGGGGATATATTTCTCCAAAAGGTCGTCGATATCAATTAGCCCTTTTTCCCAAAGCTGCATCACGGACACCACCGTGAACACCTTGGTCATGGAATAAAGATGGAAGACCGTGTCCGCAGAGACCGGATCCCCGGGATCAGCGCTCTTCGTGCCCTCGTAGTTTTCAAATATGATCCCCGTCCTGTCGCCGCAGATGAGGGCATTGCCGGATGAGAAACCTCTTTCGATTATCTCTTTTTGCTTTTCCGCAAGTCTTTTCCAAATCATTTGTTTCAATGATCCTTTTTCTTTTTGGTCAAAACTGCTGAAGCGGCGCAGGCGCATGTGACCGCAGCAAGCCCGCCAATGGTTCCCCCGCAACCGCCCTTCTCTTCTATGATTTCTTTCACCGGGTCAACGGGTCCGTCGGTCTCAGCCGGTTTTTCTGCTCTTTTTTCAAGCTCCGCCTCGATATCTTGAGCGCTGTCGGATGTGGAGAAAAGCGCATTTCCGAGCGCTCCCCAGTCGCCGCTTATGCCGTCGCCACCGTCATCCATCTCAATTCTAAGCACCGAGACACCCGTAACGTCTATCGTCACCGCCTTCGGCCTCTCCCTTGGCGTGACAAGCTCGGTTCTGTAAACGCTTTTTCCGTCAGCCTTGAAATTGAATCTGACGCTGGCCATGGTCACATCGCAGACCTCGCTCTCCGCGGTTCCGATGTATGCATAAAAGGTCTTATAGCCCTTTCCCTCTATATCCACTTCAAGGAAGGCATTTTTGCCCGACATGGCATGGAAGCATACGCCCTTTTCGAAATACATGTCGTACAGCCAAAGCTCCTCGCCGGTCAAGTTCTCATCCCTGGCGGGGACGGCGCCCTTGCCGTCTGCGGAATATATTTCGGCATTCCGCCATTCCATATCGCTTAAAAAGGTTATCATTTCATTCTCTCCGAAAACGATAAACGAGGGGATCAGGAGCGCCGCCAAAACCGCGATCACAGCCGTCAATGCTAAAACTCTTTTCATGGCACACTCCCTAACCGTTCGCTTTTGAAATAAATATCAGCGTGGAAGTTCCGGGCTCCTCAAGGGTGATTTTGAGGCCATTTTCAAGTTCAAAGCCGCTGAACAGACCTGCCAGCTTTCCGTCGCAATCCTTCACGATATATTTTGCGGAGGTGTCGGCGTGAAGCTTCAGTACCTTCTCGGATTCTGCGTTGTTTGCGGCCCTGAACACCATGACTGCGCCCTCGCCCGCCTCTTCGTCGTAATATTCATATGCGCGCCACACGTCGTCCCCGCTGCTGTATGCTGTTAAAGGGTAAAAGTCTTTGTAGAAATATTTCGAGAGAGCCCTCCACTCTTTAACAGCCTTGGTAACGATATCCCAGGGGGTGGACTTGCTCATGGTGGGCACGTTCATATTGTTCCAGGGCGCCATGCAGGAGCGGAGATTGTAATCGTTTATCTCGTCGCTGCCGCCTATCTGGAGCTTGAAATACGGGAACCATTGGGAAAGGGAGAGAAGCAGTGCCTGGCGTTCATCGTAACGCCCCGTCTGACCGTCCCAGTAGTCGCTTATGTGGAGAGGCACCGAACGTCTCATGGTCTCAAGATCGTTTCTGCCGCCACCCGATGCACAGGAGTCGATGGTCATGTCGGGGTAAAGCTCAAGCAGGGAGTCCCAGAAAGCGAGATAGCCCGTCACATAGCGGTTCTCTGTGTAGCCGGTCTTGTCATAATCGTCGCACCACTTCCAGACCTCCGCGGGGTCCACGTTGAAGTCCTGGCGGTACATGTCGATGCCTCCCTCTTCCATCACATTGGTTATTTTCTTTATTAACCAATCCCTCGCTTCGGGATTGCCAAGGTCCACCAGCTGTCCTTCAAGCCAAGACCCCGGCGCTGCGACACCCAGGAACCACTCCTCCTTAAAGTCCTTGTTGGCCTCCAGAAACTTTTTCTTATCGCATCTCACCACTTCGGACTCAAACCAAAGGAGAGTTTTTCCGCCGTTCTTGTGGACCAGTTCGGATACCTCAGCCAGTTTGTCGGGGAACTTCACCGTGTCCACCTGCCACATACCCGTTTCGGGCCAGCCGCAGGAATTCCCGTCCGCATTGACGTACCATCCCGCGTCGAGCCAGAGATAGTCGAGAGTTATGTTGTGGCGGAGAAATGCGTTGTAGGTTCTTGTTAGCGAATGTGTCGTATGGCCCTGGACCACGGAGCCCCATCCCAGCACGGGAGAGATCACGTTTCCGGAGCTGTCCTTCCGCATGTTGCATTCGATGAACCACCTTCGCCAAAGGTTCATGCCGGCGGTATCGTCCCGCCCTTCGTGACGGAGAAATGCCACAAGGGGTGTTCTCACCGACTCGCCGGGTTCCAGAGCCACGGATATCTCGTACTGTCCCGCGGTAAAATGAGTTCCTTTGCCGTCTGTCGCATCAAAGGACGCTTTCCAGCACCCGGGCCAGCCCACGGCAATGAGCACACCGCCGGAGCCGCAGTTAAGGTTAAAATAGGGGAATGACCCGTGGGTGGGTCTTCCCGAAGTGGAACTTTTAACAACGGCCTCTTTGCGAAGATCAACCTCGTACGGGGCATACATATCGCCAAGGTCCCCGTTTATTCCCTTCAGCACAGGTTTAGAGCCCTTGAAGACGATATCCGCGGCGTTGATCTCACTGAACCTGGCGGTCTTTTTGTCCGATTCATTGGTTATGAAGACGGTCCACTCGTAAGCGTCAAAGGCTGCGTATGCCTTCGCCTGTACCTCAAACACCGCGCCGCTGGCACTGTGGAGGAATCTCACGTTAAAAACAGTTCCGTCAGCGGTCTTCGATCTATTCTCCGAGATCTTCTCGAAGCCTTCCCCGAAGCCCGTCACCTTGGTCTTTCCGTACTTGAACGAGAAAGGAAAATCAGCCGGCTTTTTCAGATATTTTTCAATTTGATCCATTGCTTTTTCTCCGTACCTGTCTCCCTTCTGGGTGTTGTATCCGCCGCAGCCCGCAAGAGTCAGAAGCATCGCAGCAGCCAGGACAAGCGTTATTGTTTTGATCAGATGAATTCTTTTCATAACGGCCCCCGAACCATCAAAATCCGTTATAGTCTTTTATCCTTTTCCGAAAACTCTTTCCACAGCCTCGAGATACCCGTAGCCGAATTTCGTATCCGGTTCAAGATAGCTGGTCTCCGTCCATTCGTTCCAGCTGTTGACGGTGACGAGGGGCGTCATCTCCGGTCTTGCGTCAAGGTATGCTTTTGCCTTACGGAGGCCCTCTTCAAAAAGTTCGGGCGTCGCTCCGGTCATGATGGTCCTGCCCCTGTTCTTATACCTCGGATTGTTGTCCCAGCCTATGGAAACGTGGGGATAGTAGGTGGCGCTGCATTTTGATCCGATCTGCGACCACTCCTCCTCAAGCCTCGCCACAACGTCTTTGTAAGGCCTGTCCTCAGGCAGCCACGTGAAATGGATGAACTGGTAGTGGGAGATACTGTCAAAGCCCAGCAGATTCACCGCATCCGACGCGGAGCCGGTCTTTTCCGAATCCACGCCCGAAAGATTCACCGCATATTCGTTCCAGTAGGTCATCTGAAGCTCGAGGCCCGGAAAACCTGCTTTTACGGTCTCTTTTCTGAAATATTCAAGGGCTTCTTTGGTTTTTTCAACGCCGCCAAGCCCTTTCATGAGGTTCATAACGTCGTAGACCATGAATACGGGCCTGCCGCCTATCTTGTAATACTCCGGCTGCGAAAAATAGTTATCGATAACGCGCCTTACAATGATCTCAAAATCCTTTCTGTCCACAGATCCCTGATAAATGAGCGCGTCGTCGTAGTCCGCGTTTCTCCGGTCCCAAACCATCCCCACGTCGTGGTTTGCCCACATCAGGTAGAATTTCATCCTCGACCTGTTTTTCGCTTTCAAGAAGCCGTTGTCGAGGCACTGCTCAAGAAATGGTCTGTGGTCGTACCAGTACCAGTCGTAAATAAAAACGTTTACGCCGTGGCTGACCGCAGCATCTATCTGCTTCTCCATGACCAGAGGGTCGGCCTCGTCCTCAAAGCCCCACACCGGGAGCGCCCTCGAGGGGTCGTCCTCCGCAGCCTTTCTCACAGTCTGCCACTCGCCAATGCCTTCATCCCAAAATATTCTGGTCCTGGGCCCCGTGCCCGTGTAGGACGGCCAGATATATGCCGCAACGTCGTATTTTTTCATAATTTCCCCTTTTCCTAAAAAACCGTCACCGTTTAACTATATCTATAAACACTCTTCCGGGATTGCTGTCCATCATAGCGTAATCGTCGGTATAGTTTCCGCCGCCGACCACAAAATTTCCGGGGCCCACCGCTCCCGGCACAGCCGGAAGGAAGTGAAGCGGTCCGTAAATGTTCTTTCTGGAGCATACCAGAGTGATCCTGAAGCCATCCTTCAGGTAATCGGTGATATCAGCAGTGTAGGGCTCCCAGCCCAGTATGCCGATCTTTTTACCGTCATTGGTTTCGATCCTGACAAGGCTTCCCGTGTAATCCGCCGCTTTTATCACCGCGCGCTCGCCGGCTTTCGGTTTTATATCCGCCAGCATCTCCGGAGTCACGACGTAACTCACCCGGCCGGTGTACATGAGAAGGTTCTGGTCCGTGATATTTTCGAAGGTCAGGGTCTTCGGCAACGTGGTCATCACTTTGTCCCTGCTGTAGAGATTGCCTTTATCGTCGAGGCTCCTGGCCGGGTTCTTTTCGTTAAGGACCGACTTCACGCCGAAATCACCCACCAGGTATACGCATTCGAGGTTCGTGGTGCGTTTGAAATTGGTCACCTGCTTAACAGTGTTTTTACCCTTTACCAGCCATTCCTTCTTTGCGGGCATGGTCTTAAACGCATTGTCGACCCAGAAGCCGCCGTCAGCCTCAAGCTTGTGACCGTTGAGGTAGTAGTCTATAAACTCCGGCCTCTCTCCGCAGATCAGTATGTCGCTCTCGGGAACCGTCTCGACCTCAAAATCAAAGTTCACCGTGATGTCGCCGTAGGCGTCATTGGCATATTTTTTTGCGTACCAGGGCTGCAGCATTTCTCCGCCCCTGTGCTCGATCCCGACGAAATCTCGCACCTGCATGTCGAGCCTGAGTATCTCGCAGGTGTCAAAATGCTTCTTCCGGCCGTCCGTGGTCACCATATCCGCGTCGGCAAAATCGAGGGCCATGGCGTTCTTCTCGTCAAGCACGTATGAGAAATCGCCCTTAAGCTCTTTTTCACTGACCAATGTGGTCCGCGTCCTTCTCCCCGTAAGATCGTCCTCCGAGGCCTCGGGTACATCCTTTCCGAAGTAGAACACAAAAAGTCTTTCGCCCGCAGGGAAGAAATCGGTGGTCACGGAAACGGTCTTGCCTTTATTCTCGAAGCTTTTGACCTTGTATATTCCGCCGTCCTCAAGGCACCATTCTGCGCAGCCCGTGATGCCCTCAATGCCCTCGAGAGTCACCTTTACGTTCTCAGCGCCAATGCCCCGGTTCGCGTTTATGATCGCCAATGCGACGATGCCGTCCTTTTCTCTTGCGTCGGCGATCCTTGCGTGGAACTGGCAGTCGCCGCCGTTCTCAAAGTCCACCTTTACGTTCATGCGGCTCTTGACGAGCTTTCTGATGCTTTCGGCTTCAAGAGGCGCCTTTTCGCAGTGAAGTGTTTCAAATTCTTCGCTGGGCCTTGCATCCACCATCTTCGGGCCTTCGCCGAGGAGAACGATCTTTCCGCCCTTTTCCTCAAACTCCTTGAGGAGCTTAAGCGTGGTGCCTCTTATGGTGGTCATGCCGCTCATCACCACGGTCCTGTATTCGGAAAGCCCCACCTTGATCTTTGGCCCTTTTTCATCGGTCTCTACCTTCGCAAGCTCAGCCAGCATCTGCTCCTCGCCGTAGTCGAAGTCCACATTGGCGTCAAGCATCACTCCGAAGAGTCTGCGGTAGTTTTCCTCGAGGGCATTGGTTTCGGGATTTGCGGGCATTATCCAGCTGGCCCAGCCGGAATAGACACCGGTCCATACGCTTTCGATGGGATTCAGCACCAGTACTTCGCATATATCCCTGCCCTCGGTCATTACAACGCCGAATCTTGCGAAATAATCCTCAACGTAGGAATAGTCCTTGTAATAGGGAGACTGGTGGAGGATGCTTGCCGGGTAGTCGCGCTTAGCTTCGCCCTCCATGGTGTACCAGGAGAGGTGGGGGCATCTGACGTTGATGCCGTAAAGAGCCTGCCAGTCGCCCACCGCCTTGTGGCTTCTGAAGTTAAACTGCCAGCCCGAGCAGCCGTAAAGCTCCGAAAGCAGCCATTTCTTGCCAAGCTGTCTCGCGGCGGACTGGATCTGCTTTCCGGCCCAGAATACAGTGGCCCATTCCGTGAGATTGTCGATACCGGGAACACCCATATGTCCGTAAAAACGCATGAGAGAGCCGTTTGGCACCGTTTGGTTTGTGAGGCTGTCCTCGTGAAGCACGTGTCCCGTAAAATCAATACCGTTTTTGATGCACCAGTCGTTGATCGGGTCGGCAAAGCGCTCTATGAACAGGTTGTTCGCCAGGTCCACGTAGTCGTGCTTAACGGCAAAGGAGGTCTCAAAGGACGGCGCCTTGTAGAAAAGCTCCGGGAGACGCATTCTTACGTCGTATCCGTATCTCTTTTGGAATTCTTCGAAAATGTCGTCGGTCCAGCAGGTCGAGCAGCGAAGGAATCCGTCTTCCCTGCGGGCATTGTCGAGAAGGTGTCCTCTGTGGGGCTCGTCGGTGAATATGCCTTTTATAGCCTTCCAGAGCTCGTCCCCCGCCCTGTCTCTGTACTGTTGGTGAGTTAACTCAATAAATCTTTCCGTGGCCGCCTTCATCATGGTGTCGATGTAGGTGGTGCCGTTATAACCGCTGGAGGGCTTGTCATACACAACGCAGAATTTGAGCAGTCTGTGTGTCTCGCAGTCCTTTGGTTTGTATTTCAGTTTTCCGTCAAAGGGTCTGTAATCAATGAGCGTGATACCGTCACCGGCGATCAGAGCCTCAAATATCGCCCTCATCTCCCCCGGCTGGCGTCCGTCCTCCGGAACCGTCTCCACCAGCTCCAATGCCTTCATTCTGTACTTCGGATCTCTTGTGACTATGCCTCCGGCGCTTCCGCTGGGCCACCTGTCCTCGTCGTACAGCCAGGGCTCCATGCCGGTCTCTTTTCCGTACTCCGCCACCTTGTTGCAGAGATCGAACCATTCGTCTCCAAGATATTCGGTTATAAGGCCGGCTCTGCTGTGCATAAAATAGCCGCCGAATCCCATCTCCTTGAGAACGTCTACCTGTCTCTTCAGTTCCTTTTCGGTAAGCTCACCGTTCCAGGACCAGAATGGTTTTCCGCGGTACTCACAGCCCGGTTTTTTAAACTCTTTTACGAGCGCGTCATATCCTCTGTTAAGTTTACTGTTGTTCATTTTTAGACCTCCGGCCAGGATTTAATCTCCCGTCTCCGGCAACACATCCTGCCGCCCTTGATTATACCAAATCCCTTTATATTTTAAAACAAAAAAAGGCCGTCTTTGCAAAAAAAACAGACCGTCCTTCATGAAAAGATCTGAAAAACAGTCTGATATTTTTGTGTTTCGATTTTGGCCCTGTTCTCAGCCGAGGACCCTGTCCAGGATCCTTCCGATCTGCCCCGCATCGGGCTCCACGGGATTTGCGGGAGTGCACCCGTCGTTCAGCACAGACTGGATTATGCCGGCTCTTCTTTCCTTCATATCCGCGGCATTTACGCCAAGCTGCATGAGGGTCTTCGGTATGGAAAGCTTATTGTTGAGATTTTCGATCTCTCTTACAAGATACTGTACCGAAAGTCTTGTGCCTGCGGAGGGAAGTCCTATGATCCTCGCAACCTCTGCGTATCTCAAAGCGGAAGGCGATTTGTCAGCGCCAAAAGGAACGTCCAGGCCCCCGTTGAAAGCTATTACGTGAGGAAGCACGATGGCATTGGCTTCGCCGTGGGGCATCTTAAAGGCCGCGCCAAGGGCATGGGCAATGCTGTGGCAGATGCCGAGACCCGCTTTTGTGAAAGCGAGACCCGCAAGGTATGAAGCCATCATCATGTTCTCTCTCGGGGCATCCTCGTCTCCGTGGAGATAGGCCTCATGGAGATTGCCAAAAGCGAGGCGGAGAGCCTTCTCGGCATATGCATCCGTGACGGCGTTCTTACCGTTTGCCACGTAAGCCTCAAGGGCATGTGTTATAACGTCCATTCCGGTGAAAGCCGTAACGGCCTTCGGAACGGTTTTTGTCAAAGTATAGTCCAGTATCGCCATGTCGGGGACGATCCTGTCGTCTGAGATGGGGATCTTTCTTCCGGCGGCAACGTCCTTCACCACAGTGTAGTTCGTAACCTCAGAGCCCGTGCCCGCTGTAGTCGGAACAGCCGCGAAATATATCTTCTCGCCTTTTCCGCAGAGCACCAGCACAGCCGCCTTTACGGTGTCGATGGCGCTTCCGCCGCCGATAGCCACCACCACGTCGGCTTTAATTGATTCAATAAACCTGCAGCACTCCGCCACCTGTTCCAGCGTCGGGTCGGGGGCGATATTGTCGAATATGGCGCTTCTGCCGCAGCCCATAAGACCCGCAGCGGAATCGGCAATACCGTTTTTGCTGATCACAGGATCGGTGACTATCGCAACGTGTCTGCCGTTAAAAGCGGACAGCGCGTCGATTGAGCCTGCGCCGAATACCACATTGGAGTTCATTGAAAGTTTTTCCATAGGTTTTCTCCCAATCCGGCGTAATTATCGCCGGAATCATCTTCAGTCGTTCACGGTTTCAAGCATCCGTGTCAGGAATCTGACGGAAAATAGAGTCCGATCCCTCTTTCGTTTAAATAATCGATCCATTCGGGGCCCGGGTTGCTGTCCGTTACGATCATGTCAACACCCGCTACTCCGCAGATCTCGACCAGTGAGACCCGGTCGAATTTTGTGCTGTCAGCCGCCAGTATCTTCCGTTTGGCTGATCCCAGTATCGCTCTTTTGACCTCCGCGTCGGCGTCGTTTATGTCGGTGATGAGGCCCGTGGTCTTGTCGATGCCTTTGCAGGAGAATATCGCGTAATCAACGTGGAATGACTTTATGGCCTCCACCGTCCTCGCTCCCACAAAAGCGTACCCGCCCTCTTTAAGAATGCCGCCTGTGGCAAACACTCTCCAGGATGGCTTGTCGCTGATTTCGCATACGATCTCCGCAGAATTGGTTATGACCGTCAGGTTCTTTTTGACCTTCAGGGATTTCACCACGAAAAGAGCCGTTGAACTGCCGTCCATCATAATGTTTGCGTTATCGGGGATCAGTTTCTCCATAACGCCCGCAATGGCCTGCTTTTCTTCAACGTTTGAGAGCTTTCTTACGGAATAGGGAAGATCCACGTTCGTACTTTCAGCCAGGACGGCACCGCCGTAGATCCTCTGGGCCACGCCTTCGTTCTCAAGCTTCATCAGGTCCCGGCGCACCGTCTCCTCCGTCACGTCAAACAACGGGGCGAGATCCGCTACGATGACCTTCTTTTCCTTCTGAAGGGTGTCTCTTATGTACTGAATTCTCTCAATAGCAAGCATAACCAATGCATCTCTGTTTTATTAAAGCAGAGTATCCCAGAGCTTTCTGTCAGGTCTCGGGATTATCGCGCTGTCAAGACCCATACCCGTGGGACCAATGGCCGCAAGAGCCTTCTCAACAGCCGCCGTGACTGCCGCCACGTCTCCGGTGAGAAGCACGAACGCTTTTCCCGAGAGACCTCTTGCAAGTCTCAGCTCTATAAGTTTAACGTCGGCAGTTTTTGCCGCGACATCAGCCGCCACAACAGCCCCTGCCACAGAGAATGTCTCGACCATTCCCAGGGCCTCAGGCTCTCCGACTTCCGAAGCTCCGTATATTGCCGTAAAAATCGACTCATGGGGATTTCCAAGCACGAAGCTGTCTACAAGCATCTCCGGGTAAGCGGTCGTTGCAGCCTCAACTGCGGCCTTCACAGCGCCCAACCTTCCGGCACAAAGTATAATATATTTTCCGGGACACACGGGATGTGCTTCAAGTACTTCGACTTCCGCGGCCTTAATCAGAACATCAGCTGCCTTAAGTCCCGTTGAGATCGTCCTGTATTCGATTAAACCAATCGCTTTGCTCATTTCAGCTTCTCCGTTTTCACGTTCTTATCACAATATACTTATCAGCTACTTCCTCAACAGTTCCGTCCACCGGCGAGTGCAGGGTGACGCCAAGGCTGGTCTTGGGCGTAGCGGCGATGATCTGGTATTTTGAAACCTTATCGCCGACAGCCACCTCGGGTGCACAGGGCACGCCAATGTGTTGTGAAAGCATGATCTTCAATTTACCGAACTTGCGGTCGCTCTCGTCAAGAGGTGCGGGACCGTCATACTGACTGAGTCCCAGTCTTGCGGTGAGCCTCTCCTTGTTTACGAGCCTGTGTGTCCTCTGAGCGGAAACAGGCTTGACCTCGACCTGGCCCGCCATTGCGACGCCGTTCTTTCTGAGGCCGGATTTGTATTCCGCAATGAGAGTCCTTGGCGTAAGGCCCTGGTTGCACGCATACATCTCGCAAACGCCGCAGCTGCAGCAGTAAAGGGTGTCAATGAAGGGTTTTACGTTGTCGGTCTTAAGACTCACGCCCGCATTCATAAAGTCCGCAGGCGATATGGGATGGCCCAGCAGATGTCTCGGACAGAGATCGGAGCACATCATACAGTCACAGCAGACCGCTTTTGCTCTCGCAAACTGCAGCTTGACGTGGGGCTGAAGCGCATTGGCCACATGGGAGTCGGGTTTCAGCAGTATTACACCGCTGGTGGTCTTTGTCACCACGTCGGTGGGATGAGCAAGTCTGCCCATCATAGGACCGCCGCAGAGATATACCGGATCGGGAATCGTAGCTCCGCCGGCAATGTCCACAAGCTCCTTGAAAGTGACACCCACAGGCACTTTGAGAGTGACCGGGTTTTTGACCTCGCCGCATACCGTGACGTACTTCTCGATCACAGGTTTATCCTCACGGATCGCCCTGTAAACGTTCAGCATGGTTTCAACGTTGTAGACCACGCACCCCACTGCGATCGGAATGCTTCCCGGAGGAACGACTCTGCCGGTCGTCTCGTAAATTGTAACGACCTCGTCGCCCGCAGGATAGACCTCAGGCAGAAAACCGATCTTTATCCTTTTGAAGGATGACAGGTTTGCCTTGATCGCTTCGACAGCGCCGGAGTAGGACTGTTTGATCGCAATGATCACGTTGTCAGCCTCAAGAGCCTCGGCGACTTCTTCAAGCGCCGTCATGATCTCGTAGGCGTATTTCTCCATGACCTGTCTGTGCAGCTTCAGCAGGGGCTCGCACTCAGCGCAGTTAAGAATAACCGTATCAGCGGCTTTGTTCAGCTTTGCGTAGCTGGGAAAGCCCGCACCGCCGCATCCGACGATACCGTTATCGCGTAAAATTTCATTAAGCCTCGCAAGTTCCATAACAATAGCTTTCGCAGAAACCCTGGGGTCTCCGCACTTTTTCATTCTTCGCGGCCCTGATATATCACTCAAGACCAATACTGTCGTCAACGATGCCCACTATAGCAGCGTCGATCGGACAATTTACCATTCCGCAGCCTATTCTGGCAGCGCTGCCCTCGGCGACAAGAACTATCTCACCGATACCGGCTCCGACGTTGTCGATGGCAACGATTCTTTTCTTATCGGCCATGCTTTCCATAGGCTCGATGATCATGAATTTGTTACCAACCAGATTTTCGTTTTTTCTTGTGGCAACCACGCTGCCAACCACTTTTCCTACAAGCATAACCCACCTGCTTTCAAGCGCTCCCCCGGGCCGTTTTCAGGCCCCGGGAACACTTATTTTACTATCATGCCTACGTCGCCGGTCCTGATTTTGGACGCATTGGCTTCGTCGGTGTCGATGTGCATCTCAAGTGAGAAAGAGGGATCCACGCGGATCGACACGTTGTTAAATATCGTGCCTCTTTCATTGTTGAACTTGACCGATACCACATCGCCCTGTTTTACGCCCGCAAGCTCCGCATCCCTTGGCGTCATGTGAATGTGACGCTCCGCAATGATGCATCCCTCGTCGAGGTAAATAACGCCCTTGGGTCCGACCACGGCAATGGACGCGCTTCCGTCAAGTTTTCCGGACAGCCTTATAGGGGCCTTGATTCCGAGCTTAATGGCGTCCGTCTGCGAGATTTCCACCTGCGATCTGCTTCTGCAGGGTCCGAGCACTCTTACGTTCTCAATAGCCCTCAGCTTCACGCCAACGATGGTCACCAGCTCATTCGACGCGAACTGTCCGCCCATAAGATCTTTCTTTTTGGTCAGCTGATATCCTTCGCCGAAGAGCTGCTCAACATGCTCCTGGGTGAGATGGATGTGCCTTGCGGATACGCCCACAGGCACCTTGAATCCGTTGTCGGACTGCTTTCCTATCACCTCAAGCACCGCTCTTGTGATTTCTTCTATTGACTGATTCATAGTATTCCGCCTTTTTGTTAAAATTCTCTTCCGGGCGCCGCGGGGAAAGCTTTTCACTTCCGCTTAGCGCGGCGCACCGGCTGATAAATTTTTGGTTCCCGTCCGGCTTTTCCGCCCTCCGGGTATATATTTACGGGATAAATTATTTCAGTACAGGAAGAATTCTTTCAACATCGTTGTGGGGTCTGGGGATGACGTGAGTAGCTACGAGCTCGCCGAGTTTGGCAGCGTTGTTTCCGCCTGCTTCAACAGCTGATTTTACTGCGCCGACATCGCCTCTTACCATAACGGTAACGAGTCCGGATCCGATCTTCTCGGTTCCTACGAGCTCAACGTTAGCTGCTTTGAGCATTGCATCTGCCGCCTCGATAGCAGCGGTAAGTCCTCTTGTTTCAACCATTCCTAAAGCCTGTTGTACCATTTTCTTATCCTCCTTGGTTTTTTCAGCTTCTCCGGCGGGGCCGGAAACTATCTTTTTTTCTTCCGCGGGAGCTTTCTTCTCCGCTGCGGGTTTTGCCGCGCCTGCTGCGCCGGCTGATTTCCTTGTTGCGGGTTTCTTTTCTTCTGCCACAGCAATCACCCTTTCTTAGTTAATCTGCTTGCGCTGATCGCCACGATCCTGGCAGTTTCCTCGTGGGGATTGGCTATTACAGCATGAGCGCAAGGTCTGACAAGGCCACGTGCCATCGCCGCATCGACTGCCTCGGTAACAGCTGACACCGATCCTTTTACGATGATTGTGACAAGCCTTCCGCCAAGCTTCCGTTCCCAAGTAACGAAACTGACGTTAGCCGTTTTACACATCACGTCAAGTGCATCAAGTGCGCCTGTCACGCTTGACACTTCAATTAAGCCCAATGATTCCATGCCCTGTCCTCCTGAGAACCGGCCCGACCGCACCGGAATATGACCAATACGATCCAACCCGAATTAAAACCTTCCTGTTTTTAGCAATTACTTGATCTGGGGAAGAATTTTCTCTACGTCGTTGTGGGGTCTCGGGATAACGTGAACAGCTATAAGTTCACCGAGTTTAGCTGCGTTTGCGCCGCCAACTTCGGTAGCTGCCTTAACTGCCGCAACGTCGCCTCTGACCATGACCGTAACGAGTCCGGATCCGATCTTCTCTGTTCCGATAAGAACGACCTCTGCCGCCTTAACCATAGCATCTGCTGCCTCGATAGCAGCTGTGAGTCCTCTGGTCTCAACCATTCCCAATGCTTCCTGTACCATTTTTTTACCTCCGTATAAATCTTTTTCCTGTTAGGTCCTTTCGGACATAAATCTGTAAATTACCGTTTTGCTTCCGCCGGGTCTTTCCTGTTCCGGATTCAGAACTTGTCAAGACCGCTCAGCTTCAGCATCTTTTCAGTGCCCGGCTCAGGGTTTGCGATAATGTATGTGGATATTACCACCGACACCTGATTACCTGCTTCCTTTGCCGCTTCCACCGCAGCCTCGACCGCGGCCACACTGCCTCTGAATTTCACAAGAACGATCAGAGGAACCGAAAGCTTTTCGGGATGTGCGGGCTTGTTCCTGTCGAACACTTCCATGTGGACGTCCGCAGCTTTACATCCGGCATCGCCGGCAACGAAAGCCGCCACAAGTCCGTATACCTCTACAAATCCAACTGCTTCTGCCATTTTCGTGAAACTCTCCTGCAAAATTAATGCTGTCTGCCGTTTCGGGCCCGTAACCTGTAATCTGTAACTTTTTACCTGTTACTTATTACCTGTTACCTTTTACTTATTACTTTGTCCGGCACTCGCTTGCGCCAGCCACCTCTTACTTCTTACCTGTTACTTATTACTTTGTCCGGCACCACTCGCGTCTCGCACCTTGCATCTCGTCACTTGGCTGCACTTCGTGCAGAATCGCTCCTCGATGAAACGTGGTCGACGTGGGCCTGCAGAGCACCTTTTACCTGTTACTTCTTACTTATTACCTAAAGCGGCACCCCTCAAACTATTACTTATTACCTGGAGTGGCACCCCTCGAAGTTACTTGTTAACGATCGCTATCTTAAGGCCTTCCTGTCTCAGGTTGACGCCCATTGCCTCGTTGATCTGGTCAAGCGGGAACTTGTGGGTGATGAGCTCCTTGATCGGGAGACCGATGCCCTGCGCCCTCTTGAGGAAATCGAATGTGGTGGCGTAATCTCTGAGTGTGTATACCCAGGAACCCACGATGGTGATCTCCTTCGAGCAGATGTCGAAGTGGGGGTTGATCGTAGCGTCGCCGCCGTTGATGAAGAATCCGAGCTCGCAAAGTCCGCCGCCGTTGCGGATGAACTTGTAGATGTTCGAGTGTCCTCCGGGAGCGCCGGTGCACTGGAATCCGAAGTCGGCAAGCTGTCCGCCGAAAGCGTCCTTAACAGCCTCAACGAGATTGTCAAGTCCTTTGATCTCTCTGTAATTGGCGGTTCCGCAGGCGCCCATGCGCTTTGCGAATTCAAGTCTCTTCGGGTTTCCGTCCACGGCTACGATGTTCTCGATTCCCAGTGTTCTCAGGACGGCAATGCAGATGAGTCCGATAGGACCGCAGCCCTGCACAACAACCTTGGAGTTGAATCTCAGAATGTTTGTGCTCTTGGCTCTTTCAACTGCGTGAACCAGAACTGCGCAGGGTTCGATGAGGATCCTTGAGTCGAGGTCAAGGTCGCTTACGTTGAAGAAAGTCGAGCCGAGCTTTCCGCGGATGAGGATGTAATCCGAGAACCAGCCGTTGAGGTGAACGTCGTCGTCCGGGAGAAGTCCGTAAACGTCAGCGTCGCCCACGTTCTGCTTGTTAAGGTCGAACATGGTGATGGCCGGGTTGTCTTTGAAGATCATGCAGGTGACGATCTTGTCGCCGACGCCAACGGGCTTACCCGCGCTGTCAACCTTTACATTTTTACCTATTTTTACGATTTCGCCTGTTCCTTCATGTCCCAGAGCTACCGGGATGAGGCTGAAGGGATCCTTGCGGAATTCGTGTGCGTCGGTGCCGCATATACCGCAGCCTTCGACTTTTACGAGAATATCGTCATCCCCAACTTCCGGAATGGGGTATTCTCTGATCTCAAATTTTTCAAGAGCTGTCAGGAATGCTACGTGAGCCACCTTCGGGATCGATCCTGACGCTGCGGGAACAGAATACGAACTGCCCGAAGCGGGGACCGGAGCGCCGTTCATGGCCTCAAGCACTTTTCTGACAATTTCCTGAATGTCGCGTTGGTTGTCCATAATGCTTCCTCCGTCTATTATCTGATGCACAGGCTGTCTGACATGATGCAGTGTCTGCGCTTTGTAAACGTCTGAGCGGAAGTCAGTCCCTCACCGGTTCTGCTTGCGATCGTGAACGTGCAGTAGCCTTCGCCGCCGAAGCCAAGAGCCGCATATGACGGTGCATTCTTGACCAGGATAGCGGTGTCGATCGCCTTTCCGTACTTGGTTATATTGTCAATGTTCTTCGAGTGGATGTGGGCGGAGTGGCGGTTGCCGTGCTCGAGCCATACAGCTTTCTCGATGGCGTCGTCAATATCTTTAGCTCTTACGATACCGAGGATCGGCATCATGAGCTCTGTAGCGATGAGCGGGTGCTCCTTCTCGCCTTCAAAGATAATGCAGCGAACGTTCGAGGGAACATCCACGCCGATCATCTTCATAAGGGTCTTCGCATCTCTTCCCACGCACTTGCGGTTGAGAGCGCCCTTCGGTGTGATGACTGTCTCAGCCAGCTTTGCGATCTGGTCGGGAGTAGCCTCGTAGCATCCGTTTTCCAGCAGATGATACTTGAGCTCGTCCGCAATGCTCTCCACGGCAACGATTTCCTTCTCCGCGATGCAGGGCAGGTTGTTATCGAATGTGCAGCCGTTTACGATGTCCCTTGCGGCTTTCTCGATATCGGCAGTGTCGTCAACAAGTGCGGGCGGGTTGCCTGCGCCGGCTCCGATTCCTCTTCTTCCGGAAGAAAGAACAGTCGTAACGACTCCGGGGCCGCCTGTTGCGGCGATGAGCTGGATCGCTTTGTGCGACATCATTATCTTGGAAGTCTCCATGGTGGGTTTCACGACCGATGTAGCCACATTGCAGGGTCCGCCGGCTTCCATCGATGCTCTGTTAACGAGCTCAATGGCGAATTGGGAGGTCTTTATAGCCGCCGGGTGGGGGTTGAATACGACCGTGTTTCCGCCTGCGATCATGCCGATGCTGTTGCAAAGGATGGTCTCGCTGGGGTTTGTGGTGGGAGTGATTGCTCCGATGACGCCAAAGGGTCCCATTTCAATCAGGGTGAGTCCTCTGTCGCCGGACCAGACTCTCGTTGTGATGTCTTCCGTGCCGGGGGTCTTCTCTGCGAGTAGCTTGTGCTTGAGTATCTTATCGCCGACATTGCCCATGCCCGTCTCTTCGACACCCATTCTCGCCAGAAGCTCAGCGTTCTCGATGGTGAGTCTTCTGATGTTCGAGATGATCCTCTCTCTGAAGTCCATAGGCATTTTCTGCATGACCTTCTGGGCCTCAATGGCAGCCGCGATGGCATCGTTCATATCTTCGAATATGCCGATTCTCTTCTCCGACGGCTTGTCCTGAAGCTCCATATTTGCGATCACTTGAGCGACTATGGCCTGAATCTCATTTTCGTTCATTTTTTAGCGATTGCCTCCTTAAAAAGTTTTAATCCGTATTCTGCGAGGAACGTATCCTGTTCTTCACTGCCTCCGCTGACGCCAATGCCGCCGATCACCGTTCCGTCAATGCTTAAGGGTTCTCCTCCGCCGAATATCACTATCCGGCTGTTGTTGGTGAACTGTATCCCGTAAAGGGGCTGTCCCGGCTGGGCCAGTTTTTTCAGTTCCGACGTCGACATTTTAAGTGCCGCCACCGTGAACGCCTTCTGGAAAGCTATGTCGTAGCTGGCTATGTAGGAGTTGTCCATGCAGTGTACCGCAACAGGGTTTGCACCTCTGTCTGATACCGCGATGACCGCGTTCACACCGATCTCCCCTGCTTTCTTCTCGACGCCGGCGATCAGTTCCTTGGCAAGTGCCAGGTTCATGTTCTTAAGCTCCGAGTACGGCTTTCCGCCCTTCCTTACCCTTCCGGGATCACCGGAGGACGCGCCGTTTTGGGAGAGGGACGCCACCACTTCTGCGACGACCTTTTCGATTTGATCGGCTGTGTACTGCATTCTCAGTGTACCTTTCCTCTGCCGCGGATATTGTCCGCAATTACCTAAATACTTATCTTTTGAACTTTTTATGCGTTCTACGCTGAACTAATTACTTGTTCAGCTGCTCCATAACCTTCTTTGTGATCTCAGCTATGAGAGCATCGTCCGAACCGGAAGCTTCGCCCTTGTGTCCGCCGCAGTGTCCGCCGCAGTTGTGGCAGCTGGGTTTGCCTGCGAGAGTGTTGGGGCAGAGGTTTGCGGGATGGCGTCCGGGCATACCGAACTTTCTTCTGATCTCGTAAAGATCCTCGACCTGCTGGGGTGTGAACTCCTTCGGTCCGCCGAGCATCTTGCTCTGGTATAGGAGCTGAGCGTAGAACTCTGTGGATTCCATCTTGTAGTAAGCGTTGAGAAGTGTGTTCGAATATGTGAGAGCGCCGTGGTTCTCAAGGAGAACTGCGTCAAAATACTGAACGTGCTCGGAAACCGCATCCGGGATCTCTTCGGTCGAAGGTCTGCCGTACTTTGCGATCGGAACGCAGCCGAGAGCGATAACAGCCTCGGGCATGATGGGCTGGGTCAGCGGAATGCCGGCAATTGCAAATGATGTAGCGTACAAAGGATGAGCGTGTACCACTGCGTTTACGTCGGGTCTCTCCTTGTAAACTCTCATGTGCATCTTGATCTCGGACGAGGGTTTGAATCCCGGATTAGCCTGAATGACTTTTCCCGTGGCGTCAACTTTGCAGATGAAGTCGGGGGTCATGAAGCCTTTGCTTACGCCTGTAGGTGTGCAAAGGAATTCATTGTCGTTAAGCTTAACGGAGATGTTTCCGTCGTTTGCCGCAACCATGCCTCTGTCGTAGATCCTGCGGCCGATGTCGCATATCTCTTTTTTAATCTCATACTCAGATTTCATTAACGTTGCCTCCCTGTATAAACTGTAATTGTTATTTATCCGATACCTGCTCGGGTCAAGCCCGCTCAAGATATTCTCTTATTTTCTCGACTCCCTCGCCCGCAACGGAATCCACGAGGAAGATCTTCCCGGGCTCGACGCCCATTATGTCCATCCAGTTCATCACCATGGGCAGGTTCGCGTCGGGATCGTTGATCTTTGTTATTATCCCTATGACGTCCCTGTTGCAGAAAGCGGTGCTTCCCGGATCGAAGAGGCAGTAGGTTTCATTGGCGGCAATGAGAAAGCCAACGACGTCTGCCTCATATGTGTAAAGTCCTATCGCCCTTGCGAACTCCCTGCTCTGGATGTATTCACCCGGAGTGTCGATAACGTCGTCATCGTAGTTCACGTACTGGGTCTTGTGGTACCTGATCGCCTCTCCCCTGAGAGCCTGTGTGAGAGTTGTTTTTCCGGCCTCGCTGCGGCCTATCAGAATGATCTTTTTCATCCTCTTTAAGCTCCTCCGGGGCCTTCCGGCTCACCGCTCTCTTAAGTTTTGGTGATAGGTACTATTGTAAATTTCAGCGTATCCCTGAGGTAATCCACCACCGCATGGACCGAGGCTTCCACCTCCGAAACGGTGCCTGTGAGTATCAGTGTTCCGCTGAACCTGTCCACGAAACCGATCTCGGCCCCTGAAGCCTTCATCGCGATGTCCCCGGCTATGATTGAAGTCTCCGCCGGCGTCATCGTCATTATTCCGATGGACGATTTTGAATAATCTATCGCAGGGTTAAGTCCCATCTTCCTGTAGAGCACAGGTTCGGGA
The DNA here is from genome assembly GCA_017444825.1 of Clostridia bacterium. Classification (GTDB taxonomy): domain Bacteria; phylum Bacillota; class Clostridia; order UBA1212; family UBA1212; genus UBA1212. The sequence goes on along the minus strand of JAFSVU010000056.1, from coordinate 48,578 downwards.
TTTGCTATGATGTGTGCCAGTGTCACCTGTTTTCCGGGAACAAGTTCCTGGACAATGCGCATCTTTTTATCGTCTTCCTGCTGAATCAGTCCCTGCAGATCCATATCAGCCTCCGATCTGGCACCTGAGCCCGCTTCTCTTTGCGACCTCAAGGAGCGATAACATGTATTCCCGGGACATCGGCTCTATCCCGTCCAGAGCGTAGTCCCTGCCCAGCCCGGTGTATTTGTCCTGGCCGAGTCTGTGGTAAGGGAGAAGATGAATCTCCTCGACTCCCGGAAGCGAAGCCGCAAACCTTGCGATCTTATCGATGTCCTCCGGAGTGTTGTTGAAGGTTGGTATCACCGGAACTCTGATGATGAGATGCGTGCCGCTCTTTGCGACCTTCATCGCGTTCTCGAGTATCCTGTCGTTTCTCTTTCCGGTGAACTGCTCGTGTTTTACCGGGTCCATGTGCTTGATATCCATCAGGTAGGTATCAAGGTAAGGGAGCAGTTTTTCAATGTTCTCGTAAGGAAGAGTGGCAGCCGATTCTATGGCCGTTGAGATCCCGTTTTCCTTGGCGGCTCTTAGTAGTGCCGCAGCGAAATCCGGCTGGCAGAGGCATTCACCTCCCGAGAGAGTCAGACCTCCTCCTGAATTCCGGTAGTAATCACCGTCCTTCATGACTTCTTCCATGACTTCAGCGACGGTCACATCCCTGCCGATTATTTTTTTCTTGCCCGCGACCACCATCTCCTGGATATCGTACTCCTGGGACTCGGGGTTGCAGCACCATCTGCACCTTAAGACGCATCCCTTCAGAAAAACTATCGTTCTTATTCCGGGGCCGTCATGTATCGAGTACCTCTGGATATCGAATATCCTTCCGGTCTGTCGCATGTAATCTTTTTCCATAGTCAATACTTAAATCAGAATGTGTTCGCCTGTGTCGTTCTTGAGATGATGTCATCCTGGAGCGATCTTGAAAGTGTTGTGAAAAGTGCGCTGTAACCTGCGACCCTCACCACAAGAGTTTTGTATTTGTCCGGGTTCTTCTGGGCGTCAAGGAGAGTCTCGCGGCTCACCACGTTGAACTGGACGTGCATGCCCTTGCGGGAGAAATACGTACGTAAATACGTTATGAAATTATCGATTCCCTTCGCGCCGACAAGTGCAGAAGGATGGAATTTCTGGTTGTAAAGGGTTCCGTTGGAAGCGATCATGTGATCGATCTTAGCTGTGGAGTTAGCGGCAGCCGTAGGTCCGAGCTTGTCTCTTCCCTGAGCAGGGCCAATGCCGTCTGCGATAGGCTGTCCGGAGAGTCTTCCGTCAGGTGTAGCTCCTGCCTGTTTTCCAAGGGGAACGTTCGCAGATACCGGGTAGAGGCCGGCCTGGAATATGCCGCCTCTCGGGTTTTTGAAGGTTTCGAGAGGTTTCGTGTATGTGTAAGCCACGTCTCTTGCGAAATAATCCACCTCGTCGATGTCGTTTCCGTATTTCGGCAGAGCTTCGATGTCTTCAAGCATCTGCTCGTAGAATTTGATTCTGTCGGGGGAGAGCTTCTTGGATGCCACCACGCTCTCGTAGACCGTTCTCACCACTTCCGGAGTGATGGGCTTTCCGTCCACCTTGAGATTTGCGCAGACCGCTTTCACCATGTGCTCCGCATCAAGAGCCGTCAGACCTTTTCCGAAGTTATCGGCCATAGCCTGCTTGAAATCGGCCATCGTATACTTTTTCTGTTCGAAGACCAGCTTCTTCACCGCGAATAGAGCGTCCGCCACGTTCGCAATGCCGAATCCCTGGGGACCGGAGAAGTTGTAGATCGCTCCGCCCTCCTCGACGCAGAGGCCTTTTTCGAAGCATCCGTCAATGAGACATGATTCGAAAGGCAACGGGCTTCTTTGAGCGTGAGCGTAGTCGATAGCGTTGATCGCATTCACCATCAGAGCGATGGACGTGGTCATCTGTTTCTTATACGCTTCGTAGACTTCCTCGAAAGAGGTCATCTTAGTTACGTCACCTGTCTCGAGAGTCACCAGTTCACCGTCCTCGTAGCCGTTTGTGAAAGTGAGTTCAAGAGGTCTCAGCATGTTAAAGAATGCGGCATCGTGCCATCCGTCGGTCTTTCCGGGGACCTGAGGCTCAACGCAGCCGATAATGTTATATTCGCGGGCCTCTTCGAGAGGAATGCCTCTGTTCATAAGAGCAGGGATGATGACCTCGTCGTTATAATAAGCGGGAAGTCCGATACCTGTCCTGGTGAGTTCGACGGCCTTGACCATGATCTCGTGGGGAGTTCCGTTCCAGACTCTGATGGAGAGTGATGGCATGGGAAGACCTGTGTGCATGGAAGCTTCAATGCACATCGAAGACAGATCGTTTGTCACGTCCCTGCCGTTCTTATCCTGACCGCTGACGATAAGGTTCTGGAAAAGGCTGTAGCCCGCAAAACCCTCTGCCGAAGCGGCGTCGCGGCACTTGTTGAGGTCGTTCAGCTTGATCCAGATGCAGTCCAGAAGTTCCTGGGCGCTTTCTCTTGTGACGATGCCGGCGTCGAGATCCTTTTTATAATAAGGATACATATATTGATCGAATCTTCCGGGAGATATCGAATGTCCGCTGGACTCGATCTGAAGGAGCTGCTGTACGAACCAGAAGGACTGGCAGGCCTCGTAGAAGGACTTTGCCGGTTTCTCCGGAACGTTGCGGCAAACTTCCGCGATCTTAAGAAGCTCCGAGCGTCTCTCGCCCGATGCGCTTCCCGCCATCTTCTCGGCAAGGTCGGCATACCTGTGGGCGTAATTAATAACGGCCTTACAGCTTCTTATGACCGCCTCGTAGAATATCCTCCGCTTGCATGCATCTTCTTTTCCAACGCAGAGGGAAGCAATTCCGTCCTCGGCTCTCTTAATGATCCCTTCAAGGCCGGTGCAGAGAACTTCCCAATACTTTACGGTCAAATGGCCGATGCCGTTATAAAAATAGTTTCCGGGGGTGAATAAATTATGGTTGATGGCGCGGAGAGCTCTGGGATCCATGTAGGCCGTGGCAAGCTCGCTGGTGGTCTTGTTCTTCCAGTATTTGTTGGCTTCCTTCAGCCTCTTTTTTGTGTCGTCTTTGATATTGAACGGATCCGCAAGCCTTGTGGCAACGGTATCGAACTCCGCCTCGAGCCACTCATATGAAAACTCGGGATAGGTCTGGCAGCCTCTCATCTGGAGCGTAGTGGAGCCCACGATGAGTTCGTCATCTCTGATAATAATAGGAATGCCGGCGAGTATGTGTTCGAAAGCCCTGGATTTTCTTTCAACCTCAGGCATGCTTTCGGTGGTCTTGTACGACTCTGTGAGAAGTTCGGCTCTCGCAGCCTCGATTTCGGGCTTGGCACTGTAAAAAGCATCAAGGAGTCGCTCAATTCTCTTTGTCCTTGCGATCGGGCTAGTGTCAAAATTCATATCCATACCTCCGGTCTGTAAAACAACTGTTATGCACTGGTCATGTAGCTTTATCTCCGGGCGAAACTTCGCCCATTACAGAGACTACATGTAGTATAACACAATCCTTCAGACCGTTCAACCGGATTTTGACGTTTTTTGTTGAATTTGGGTTTTTTAAAGACGTTTTTATGTTGTTTTATGTTGAATTCACATTTGGAACGACCAAAAACCACAACACAAACCCACATTTACACACCAATGTGTTTTTTCACACAAAACACAAAGCAGCGGCGGCAGGCACAACCTGTTGTGTCCGCCGCCGCTCAACAAAATTAATGAAAATTGTCTAAAATGCTCTTAGATAATAATACTTTCTATGCCCAGCATATCGTTTGCACGGGCTATTTTCTCACTCTGATCGCCGTAAACAAGCGCCCAGTGGCGTCCCTCATAATGTTCCGCCAGATCCTTTATGCTGCCCTCGGTCAGATCTATGACCACCTGAGTTCTGCAGCTGGGGAAGGCGGTATTTCTGATCAGATTTCCTCTCACGATGACCATCTTGTCGAGTTTGTCGTGTGAAATACCCGTCACCGTTACAGGGCCAGGCTGTTTGAGGATCTGAAGTCCGCAGGGAAGCGTCCTCATTTCGAAATAGGCGTATGCGTTGAACTCGTCCTTCTCGTCATTGCTGAAGCTGCGTTTCGTGGGCGAGGTGCAGTGGGAGACGAAGAGTTTATTGTCCATCGGGAAAAGGTAGGGATTGAGCATGAAGGCCGGCTCGCCGGAGGCATAGGACGTGATAAGCATATCCATAAGAGTCGTGGCATCCGCTTCACAGGCAGCAACCACGCCAAGGTCATTGAGCTTCGAAAGCGCATAGCAGGAGGTGGTGTGGCAGGAGGTGTGGACCGTTGATTCCAGGCAGTTTACCGTGAACGCATTGACGTCATAGTCCTTTATCAGCTTTTCGTACACTCTTTCGGTCTTTTCGCAGGCAGCCGCCGAATATTCCTTCGGTATCCTGTCGTTCTTGGCAAGCTTTCTGATGAGGTCGGGGTCGCCCTCCCCCTCGCAGCTCTCATACTCGCCAATGAACCTGTCCTTGCCCATGTGGAACCACTTGATGCCGAACTTTGCCTGGATGAGCCTTATGATCTCGTAGCCCCAGTTGAAGCTGTGGTAAGGCTCGTACATTGCCTCGCCAATGCACAGCACTCTCGTATTGGTTACTTTGTAACGGACGAGCAGCGCCGCCATGTAGTCGGAGAAGTCCTTCTCGCTCTCCGCCAGGTACACGTCGGGATCGATACCCATGTATCCGTCGATCTTGCGAACGTCCCTCATAAAGTAGGGGTAGAATACGTTTCCGTAGGACCAGATCTCATCGAAAGGCGCAGTGTAGATCACGATCGGCCTGTTCTTTGAGTGGATGACGGCAAAGACCTTGTCGATGGCGTTGAAGGGCATCAGAACGTATGCGTCCGCCTCCTCCAGATCTATCGCGTCGGTCTCCGACTCGACCTCGCAGGAGAAGGTGTCAACGTCCTTGGGAAGCAGGCCGCGGATGAGAGATGAATACTTTTCCCTGAATTTTTCATCAGTTAAATAATTAAGCTTTTCAGGGTCGCTGAGGTCACAATCTTTGACTTTGCGCTCCTCGGCAGACGGCGTATATATCCTGCCGACAAAAACAATACCGATCTTCATTTTTTTCATAGAATTATCCCCCTAAAGAATTGTCCGCTGCCCGCGGCCGTTTTCATTATCGGTTTTCTCCGTTCCGGAAGCAATGGGCGAAAGTGGCTTTCTTTTGGGGTATTCTGATCATGAGTTCATTGGCGTGTGCCTGTCCCAACGATTTTATTGCTTTTGAGCATTATTTTGGAATATAATTGCAAAAAACAAGGGGTATCGGCCGTGTGCCGCAGGGCTAATGTTTCAAAACCCCAAATGATTGGCACGGCGCCGGAGGGCTTTCGTCATGAGCAAGTACTATTCGGAGGGGGACACCATCCTTCTCTCGGAACGAAGCGAAATAATAGTTGAAAAATGTCTCGTCAATGAGAGCGTGGACCTTCACAGGCACAGTTTTATCGAGATCGCCTACGTGGATTCCGGGGAGGGAGTTCATGAGATCGCCGACGGGTACGTGTCAAAGATCGTAAAAGGGGATCTGATGCTGTTCAACTCCGGCGTTGCCCACGGGTACAGGGTCACGCCGCCTTCGTCATTGGTTATTTACAACTGCAATTTCGATCCGGCGGTCCTTGGCGATTCCGTGAGCAGAAGCGACGATTTTATACAGATCGTCTACAGTTATCTTTTTGAGACCTCGCCGGGACAGGGTGCCGAGCAGAAGCCTTATATCCTTCTTCGCAACGCAGACGCTGTGTCCGAAATAATCAAGGAGATGTTCCGGGAGTACACAGGCAGGAGGAACGGTTTTTCAAAGATCAACACCGCAAACCTTACACGTCTTCTTGTCACCATATTCAGGCTTAAAAGAGATTCAGCGGAGAGCAGCGTGGACCCTGCTTATAAGGCCGCCATTGCCGAGAGCGCAGTCAGGTACATCAACGAGTATTACGCAAGCAATATTTCCTGTGGGATGCTGGCCGCCAGGGCCTTCGTCAGCACGGGATATTTTCACAAGGTCTTCAGGGAAGTCACCGGCCAGACGCCCGTCGGATATATACAGAGCGTGAGATTAAGCGAAGCGGCCCGCCTCCTTAGAGAAACGTCTCTTTCGGTGGGGGCAGCGGCCGGGTCGGTGGGTTATTCGGATCTGAAGTATTTTTACGAGATATTCAGAAAGGAATTCGGGATGACGCCGGGGGAGTATAGATCAAGTAAGAGCGGTGCCGGACAAAGTAATAAGTAATGGTTTGAGGGAGTGCCGCTTTAGGTAATAAGTAAGAAGTAACAGGTAAAAGGTGCTCTGCGGGCCCACGTCGACCACGTTTCATCGAGGAGCGATTCTTCACGAAGTGAAGCCAAGTGACGAGATGCAACGTGCGAGACGCGAGCGAGTGCCGGACAAAGTAATAAGTAATGGTTTGAGGGAGTGCCGCTTAAAGTAATAAGTAATAGGTAACAGGTAATAGATAATAAGTTTATTTGAGAAGCAGGTAATAAGTTTATTTGAGTAGCAGTTCCTCGATGGTCCGGACGGCATCCTTTGTTACGAAATCGGCCTTTTCCTCTCTGTGGGCGGGGCTTCCCTCCACTGCGTAAGAGCAGCCGGCGGTCTCAAGCATGGTGAAATCGTTCTCGCCGTCGCCGAATGCGATCACCTCGTCCCGGTTGATCATAAACTTTTCCATAACGAGTGAAAGAGCTGTGCCCTTGTCCGTACCCGCGGACACAAACTCGCACCAGTGGTCCTTTCTGTAGACGCAGTTCATGTAGTTTTCCCAGTCCGCAAAGAGATAGTCAAAATCCTTTTCCGTCTCCGAATAGACCGAAATCTTATAAACGGGAGAAGGTATGTCGCGGGGGTCGCTGATCCTTTTTACCCTTCCCTGCATGGAATTCTGGGCACGCATCATCTTTTCGGCGCTTTCATCCGTAACATAGCAGTCCGCGGCGGTGTAGAATATGGCGGCGCAGCCCATTGGTCCCGTTCTCACGAAACCGTCAAAGAAAGCCCTAACGATATTTCCGTCAACAGGTCTGTCCACCAGCACCGAATCGCCAATCAGGACAAGTCCGCCGTCAAGGGACGCCACAACGGTATTCTCTCTCGACTCCCTGAAAATGGCAAAGACGTCCGCAATGGATCTCCCGGTGGCAAGCATGGGAAGTATGCCCTTTGTCTTCAGCCTTTTCAGGACAGAATCTCCCGCCCCGCCGTCCTTCTTCAGCAACGTATTATCTATGTCAGAACATAAAAGCTTTATCATGTCGCGCTCCGTTTTCTGCACCGGATCAATATTCAAGCTCCGGCCGGTTAAATTTTACATTAAAAAACAGATTTGTCAACAAACGGTCAGCCTGTTTCCGCGTCTATCGATATTCTGAAGTTCTTTACGGGTCTGCCGTCCGGCAACGCGCAGCCTTTTTTGTACGCCTCTATGACCAATGTCTCCTTCAGCCTGTTCATTATATCCAGAAGAAGCTCAGGATCCGCGGATTTTACCGCAAAACACCAGAAATAGTTATCCTCGACCCTCTTTAAGGCCGATCTGGTCACGGAGAGGATCTTTACGTCCCCGGGGCCCTTCTCATTGGCGATTATTTCGATCTCGGATCTTACGAAGAGAGTGTTTTTAAAAATCTCCCTGTCGTCCCCTCCGCTCACTGTCACGGTGGCAAACGAAGAATACGGCGGAAACTCGAGTATTTTCCTGTAGTCAAGTTCTATCCCGGAGTATTTGTCATAATCCTGGGTGGCGGCGGTCCTGACCACAAAGGATGAAGGATTCATGGTCTGAAGCACGCACCTTCCGGGTTTGCTTGGGTCTCTCCCCGCCCTGCCGGTCACCTGGGTGAGAAGCTGGAAGGCGCGCTCATTGGCGTTGTACTCGTTTATGGCCATAAGGGAGTCCGCATTGACTATTCCGACCAGGGTCACGTTGGGAAAATCAAGGCCCTTTGCCACCATCTGGGTGCCTATCAATATCGGAACGTTCTCCTGCTCGAATTTTTCAAGGAGCTTTTTGTGGCCGTCCACCGCCTTTGTGGTGTCAGAGTCCATCCTTACCACAGGCACGTCGGGAAACAGCTTTGAGATCGTCTCCTCCGCCCTTTCCGTCCCGAAGGAATTTCCGGAGAGCTCACGGGAGCCGCAGCCCGGGCAGGCTTCAGGCATTGGTTTTGAAACGCCGCAGTAGTGGCACACCAGCCTGTTGTTTTCTTTGTGGTAAGTCATCGGTATGCCGCAGTTTCTGCAGACTATCATTTTTCCGCAGCCGCCGCACACTATCTTTGAGCTGTAGCCCCGCCTCGGCAGGAATATGATCGACTGTTCGCCCCGCTTCAGATTTTCCCTGATCTCGCCCGAAAGAGCAACGGAGACCGCCGAGGTGTTCCCGGACGCCCGCTCCTCCTTCATGTCAACTATCTTAACTTCCGGGAGACTCTGGGCAAAGGCCCTCTCCTTCAAAAACGCATAACCGATCTTTCCCGTGACCGCCTTGTAGTAAGTGGTCACTCTGGGCGTTGCAGAGCCGTATACCAGCAGTCCTTCCGTCTGTTTCAGCCTCATTGCCGCCACTTCACCGGCGTGATAATAAGGCCTTGCGTCGAAGGACTTGAACGAGGGCTCCTGCTCCTCGTCGAGTATTATCAGCTTGAGATCTCTCACCGGCGCAAACACCGCGGATCTGACGCCAAGGACCAGCTTCACCTCTCCGCTGTCGATCCTTGCATATTCCTCGGCTTTTTTCTTCTCGGTAATTCTGCTGTGGAGCACCGCAATGCCGTCGCCAAAGGCATTCCTGACCCTCTTTATCATCTGCTCGGTGAGGACGATCTCAGGGACAAGAAGTATCGCACCGTAACCAAAGTCAAGGGCCTGCCTTATCAGCCTGAAATAGACCTCGGTCTTTCCGCTGCCCGTGACGCCCCGAAGTAAAAATTCCGAAAATTTACCTGAAAAAAGGAGTTCTGAGAGCGCTTTGAGAGCCTCCTCCTGGCCGGCGTTCAGTACCACCTCACGCTTTTTTGAGGCTGGAGCGGTTCCGGCATCATCCCGATCCTTTTCCCGTTCAGGCGTGAAGATCTTCTCATCTTCGTTTTCATACCGGGATGCCGGCTCAAGAGTTCTCTCCGCAATGCCGTCGTCCACAAACCTTTTCAAAACTGCAGGCCCTATCTCGCATATGCCGAGGACAGTTTTTTCGGGCACTCCCGAGGGATTCCCGCAGAGCATCCTTATGGCGGCAAATCCGCCCTCTTTTACGGCCCTGCGTCCTCTTATGTATGCCTCCGCCTCCTCCGGCGTGACCCTGAGCCTTATGACCTTTATCTGCGCTTCCTTTTCTTTGGGGAGCTTTGCCGTCATGAGCCCGTACACCTCCGCCGCTCCGCAGATATACCTCCGGGCCATCATATCGCCAAGAGCCAATTGGTTAGTGTCAAGAGGCCTGTAGCCGCCGTTTACGGAAAGCACCTCTTTCAGCTTCAGTTTTCTCTTCCCCACGGTCACGGAGTCCTCTCCATCGGGGTCAAGGCCCACTACGACGCCCAGCTCTTTTTTATTCCCGCCTCCGAAGGGCACATCAACAAATACACCCACATGGATGTTCTTCGAAATTTCTTCGGGAACTCTGTAGGTGTATTCTGTGTCAAAGCTCATATTGGAACGTATGATCCTAACTCTTGCGTTCACTTTTCTTCCCCGCAGCCTTTTGCAAGGCGCAATTTCAGATGAACTTCTTTATAAACTCGGGAGTTTTGGTCTCGTCGCCGTTTATGCTGATGTAGAAGTTGAGATTGTTCTGCTTCTCGAATTTTTCGAGGCTTCTGAAGAAGGCTTCAAGTCCCGCCTCTCCCACGATGTAGTTAAGGCCGTCTATGAAAATGGTCTCTATGTCATAATTCTGGGAGGCGATTCCGCAAATGAAACCAATGAAAGCATCTGTGCCCTCAACCGGATAATCCTTAACGTTAACGAATCTGATCTGCCTCGCCAGCTTCATCAGCTGCTCGTTACTGTCATCGATGTAAACAACGTTTCCCTTCGCTTCAACGACGATCTCGTTAGCGTTCTCAAGCATGTGCTTTGTCTTTCCGGTGCCTTTTTTCCCATAAAAAACTTTAATCATTATTTAGAACCTCCATAGGGGTGTAATGGCCTTTGACCTCACACAAATGATAGCATTCGGAAGGGGTTTTGTCAATCTGTCGGGGCATTGGTTTTTTGACAGAAGACACGCCAAGTAGTAAAATGACGGAAACAGATCACCATCACATTTTGGAGGACGTAACCGATATGAAACTGTCAGATATCCACCTGAGGGACCCGTTTATTCTTGCGGAAGACGGCACATATTACCTCTACGGCACCAGGCGCGGACCGGAAACCAGGGTCATTCCCTGGAAAGGACTTGACGTTTACACGTCAAAGGACCTTGTAAACTGGAGCGAGCCCAAAGAATGCTTCACAAGACCCGATGACTTTTGGGCCGACAGGGACTTTTTCGCGCCCGAGGTCCATAAATATAACGGTGAGTACTTCATGTTTGCCAGCTTTAGGAGCGAAAAGCGCCTGCGCTGCTCGCAGATATTAAAGAGCGACAGCCCTCTCGGGCCTTTTATGCCCTTCACGGACGGCCCGCTGACCCCCGAAGGGTGGGCATGCCTTGACGCCACGTTTTTCGTTGACGATGAGGGAAGGCCCTGGACCGCCTTCTGCCACGAGTGGACCCAGATCGGAGACGGCACTATAGATATAATGCCCCTCTCGGCGGATCTTGCACGGGCTGAGGGAGAGCCCCGCATCATAATCCGGGCCGGAGACGTCCCCTGGGCATATTCCCTCACGGATCCGGATGGCAGCAATTATGTCACCGACGGCCCGTTTTTCCGGCGGGGCAGAAACGGTAAACTGTATCTACTCTGGTCAAGCTTCCACGCGGGGCCACAGTATTGGTACGTCCAGGCATTGGCAATAAGCGATTCGGGAAGTATAGAGGGACCCTGGCGCCACGCAGACAGGTTCATATATGACGAGGACGGGGGCCACGGCATGATCTTCGACGGGTTTGACGGCAGCACTTACCTGATACTCCACAGCACCAACGTGAACCCTAATGAGAGGCCGAGGCTTTTCAGGATAGATGAGACAGACGACGGATTTGAGATCGCGGAGCGCATTGGTTAGAAAAGCGGTCCGTCACGCCTGAAAGAAATCCCGGCCTGCGGAAGCCATAAAAAAACCGGGCCTCAAAAGGCAGGCTCTCATAAGGATAATCAGAGAACCGGCCGATGGGAGTATCAAAGAGTAAGATTTTGAATGATGTTATGAGAACCGCGCTAAAGGCTGGTTCTCATAAAGATGATCAGAGAACCAGCCAATCGGGAGTAATAGCAAAAACGTAGTTTTAAAGCATATCGGCTAAGGTTAAAAATTAAAAACTAAATCAGTAGTTTCCTAATTAAAAAGATTATTATCATTTGTCAGCAAGAAAGCTTTAAAGTTTGATATGCCCAACAATATTTCATCAGGGAGCCTCTGTAGTGCTTCATCTTTTTGAGGGCATATCATCGATAAATATGGAATACCTTTTTCAATGGTGATAAAGGCAAAATAAGTTTGTTTATCTGAAAGAATTATAGTTGCTTCTGAAACAATCAATCTATAGTCGTTTTCATTTATATATGCGTTATTTGCATTGAATTGACCAAGCACAACTTCATTGTTTTTATATGCTCCGATACTTTTGAACATCTTAGACATAGCTTCATCATTAAGAGGTTCAAGGTATATGCTTTGTCGAATTGTAATACTGTCACCTTCATTATACTCGGTATTATTGTATCTTTGACTAATACGGACTATTGAACACGTGCATTCCGCGTATCCATCAATGAAGATACTTCCCGTGTCCTCGTCACGATATACATTATAAATAAACGTGTATTTAGAAGGAATAATCTTAGCAATTAATCCTTTTTTTGTTGGTTCAGAGAAATAACAATCTATACTTTCATAAACAGTTTCTTCTTTATCGATATAATTATCAACTTCTACATATTCAAGCGATAAAGAGGAAAGCTCAACTATACTATTGGAGCATCCAGATAAACAACACATTGCAGAGACCATAATAATTAATACAAAATTTATAAATCCTATCCTTTTCATTTTCAACCCCCCCATTTGTTCTTCAAATTAATAATATCATGCCATTTAGGCGTTGCGCATGTCAATAATCCATTAGAGGGTGAACCTTGATTCATGACAGCACAAACGCAATTATCATTTGAGTAAGCCCCCCTACCATTTAATACTGTGGCTATATAATTCGAATGTCTAGGGTGAGCCAACTTAAGCGCATGGCCCATCTCATGAATTATTGTCATACGAATTAATTCAGTATCACCGTTTAAAGGTCCGCTGGTATTTGTATTTAACGATATTCTAACGCTATTCCAATCATTGCCAGGAGTTGTTATGGATTCACCAAATAATGTTTTCTTATACCCATTTGTCTCTCCGCACAAACATTCAACAGCAGGATAGGAGACACCATCTATTGTAACGGTGCCAGAGGGAGAATAGCCTTTAAAGTGTATTTCGAAGGGAGTTATGCCAGATGGTACCGTATCGCTGGGTCCATAAACAACCAAATGACTTGATTTGTTTTTCCACTGATTGATGACATCAAAATCGGTCGAAGAAATAATCGAATTAAAATATACAGAGTCAGTTCCAGAACTATCGATAACAATCTTTACATAAACAGTACTTCCTTGACCTGAATAACTCCCTGTCCAATAATTGTTAAAAGTTGAAGTGCTTATTTCTTCAAATTCCCATCTTGCAAAGTCCGTTTCTGAATCGAGATCAATACATTTAACATAAGAACCAGATGATTCTGCGGACAAAGATGCCCCATTATATGATGTGGATGTGCTCACCAAATAATAATAGCCAGAACTATAGCTGATTGACCAATTCTTGTCTGAAAGTGATGTTTGAAGAATTGGAGAATTGCCAGGCGTATTCCCTCGCAACATTGCTTCATTAGTCCCGTTGGAAATTTTGACTCCCATTGAATAGAGTTTATATCCACTCCCTGTCCATTCAACATACCACAACTGTTTTCCGTCCATAACATCTTTGGAGGCCAGTGTGAAACTATTAGCAGATGATGCTTTTAAATATAATCCTTTTGAAGTGTTTTTTATCATATACACCGATCCACTGTTAATACCTGTTGTCGCACTTGACGGGGCACCTACGGTCAGCGTACAAACACTTGTGACCGAAGGATATGAATACAAATAAGCGGTTATATCAATTTTCCCGTGATTCAACGCCGTTACAGATCCAGAATTGGGTCCCGCATAAGCGATTCGTCCATTTCCTGATCTCCATTTGACTGTAAAAGAGTATTCACTTTGATACGTCGAATATGTTATTGCAGTAAATGTGAAAGATTCGCCAATGCTCATGCTGGTTTTCTTATTTTTTATAGTGATTCCCCTATAATTGGACGTGATCTTATTGGCGGACCATGCTTGTAATGTGTTGGTCGACGAGTAAGTAGACAATACAATGTTCCTATCTTCTTCAAAGTTCTCAGGGCAAGTAACAGTCCTAATTGTACCATACTGACTATAGATGTAATAACCGTTTGTGTTACTGCCAATATACCACTTTGCCGCATTAGGTACTGAAGAATTGGATGTTCCAATATTTCTGCTTACCAATGACGAATTAAGGCGATACCATCCCATGCTATTGTCAATCATCGATCGTATGCTGTAAAGACCACTTCCATGATAATAAACCTTAAAAAGCTGATAACGTCCATCGGGCAGACTAGGAGCAGTGAAGTCCGTTTCGTAACCTGTTAATTCGTCGTTTTCGTTGTAACTGTTATTTCCGTAAAATTCAATTCGATTGTTTTTATAATGGTTATCAAAATAATAGACTCCGTTCGGCAAATACACATAAACGGTGCAGGAAGCGTGATAAGGATATCCATCTACTGTAATAGAAGCAGTTATTTGAGTGATACCAGCCTTTATCCCCGTCACTGTTCCAGACGAAGAAACAGATGCTATAGAGTTATTACTTGATGTCCATGAAACAGAAATACCGGATGGTTGAGTTGATGCTACAATTAAACTGTTGGAGCCTTCTTCAATATTTAAAGTCGAATAATTCAGTGAAATTGTCGGCGAATATGTCATAACAACATACGGCCTGTTTCCTGTAGTCGGGCACTCACAGGAGTCAAAACTCTTATTATTTGATTCGTTTGAATTCTTCAGTATAAAACCGCAGTTAGCGTTATACGTCCCGGTTTTCCATCCTTTTACAAGGTTGGTAATATCAAAAGCAGACCATTGGCCATTATACATGGTTGAGCCGAAATCAACAGACGTATTAAAGTTGCTTCCGATAGTATTCCAGGTTACTGTGCTTTCTGTCCAAGTGGATACATTGGTTACCGGATGGACGTTAATTGTCTGGGTATTACCTCCTGATGATTCCTTTGCATAGAACAGAACATTATCTATCTGTGAAGCCGTGATGGTCGTATATTCTGTAGCCAAGATGAAGCCGCTTAATTTTACCACTGTACGCCCAATGCCATAACTGCTGTCAGGAGTCCCAACACGGTCATAGAGATAGGTTCCAAAATTGCTATTGGGATAACCCTGAAATATCGGAGCGTCCTGAATAGCGTTTGCCCCATGAGTGTTATCTGAAACAATAAATGTCGGATCAATTGTAACCGGGTAAACTGTGTTTTCGTTTACCAAGAAATTTGAATCGACGGAGATTGTAATAACATACTCGTCACCTTCAGATACTGTACTGACAAATAAATTCCCAATGGATTCATTTCCTTTTGAATCATAGGCTACGACAGTTCCAAGCCTTATTTTTTCCTCCGATTGCTCATTTGTTGCTATATAGAATCCGTCTTTGCCTGAATAGATAAAGGCTCCATTCGTTTTCAGAATAAATGCGTACTCGGTAGGAGCAATCTTGTCAGTTACGATTATATCCTCCTTAAGGCCGGATAACATAGGAGTATATCTGAGAATTGTGTTTTCTCCGAACACTCCTGTATACGAGACCGATTTTCCGTCCGATTTTCCTTCGGCAGAATAATCCCCAGACGGAGTAATGGCAATTGAGAATTTGCCGTAATTGAACTGTATGGATTTCTCTATAGTTGTCGGAAGAAGAATGTCAATATCATTGCAAGTCGGCGAATAACCCTTTTCAGTTAATGTCAGAGAAAGATTCTTTTCCTTTATTTCACCGTTATCGTCGATGAATTTGACGTTTTCGTCCAGATAATAAACAACCCGTTTCCCGTTTTCTTTTTGGAAAACATAGGTGTTAAGAGATTCATCCTGCTCAACACGAAATGCGTAATTCTGAGATTCGAATTGCGCTTTATCGACGTAATCTGTTATGCGACAGGCAAGCGTGTCTACAGATTCTTCCGCAATTTCTTCCGAGACTATGTCGTTGGTATAGGAATAATCACTTTTCTGCGAAACCGTATATGCCGGACATGTTGATGGATCATCCAAACAGCTTTTCCCATCTGCTACTGCCGATACGGGAATAGAGCTGACTATGATCAAGATTGTAAGAATGAATGAAATAATTGATGGCTTTAACCTTTTCATCATGACCCCTTTCACTATTAGAAGCATTAAACAAAAAAATGCGCATCCCGAATGTGATATACACAGCGGTAATGCACATTAGAAAACGAACTTCAGCCGATGACCTCCATAAATAAAATGCGGCAGGTCAAAAGCGCCTAAAACGATGTGTTTAAACATACGGCTTACGAACATAATGAATCGCCTTTCCTTCTATTAATTCTACGTATGTAGATTATCGCATTCGTAAGCGTTTGTCAATCTGTCGGGGCATTGGTTTTTTTGACAGAAGACACGCCAAATAGTAAAACGACGGATTTGAGATCGCGGAGCGCATTGGTTAGAAAAGCGGTCCGTCACGCCTGAAAGAAATCCCGGCCTGCGGAAGCCATAAAAAAACCGGGCCTCAAACGGGTCCGGCTTTTCTTTGTCCGAATGACTGTTTCATCAGTTCGTGATGATCGTCTCTGTCTCTTTATCAAAAATGTGAACGCGCTCGGCGTTGATGGCAAATCTCTGGGTGTCGCCCACATAGAGGTTGTTTCTCGGTTTGATCCTGGAAACGAAGGATGTGTTCTCGAGTGTGAAGTAGACCAGTGACTCCGAACCCAGAAGCTCGATAACGTCTATCGGCGCTTCGATGATGCAGTCGCTGAACTGCTCGAGGTAGACAGGCTCATCGTGGATGTGCTCCGGTCTGATACCCATAAGAACTATCTTATCAATGTAGCCGTAGCGCTCAAGGACCTCTGCCTTTCTCTTCGGAAGCTTGACTGTCCATCTTCCGAGCCTGAGAAGAACATCCTCGCCGGATTTCTCAACTCTAACCTCGGCAACGTTCATCTGAGGTGTTCCGATGAACTCTGCAACGAACTTGTTGACCGGTTTCTCATAGAGGACCTGAGGTGATTCGACCTGCTGGATGTAGCCATCCTTCATAACGACGATCCTTGAACCCATGGTCATAGCCTCGGTCTGGTCGTGGGTAACGTAGATAACTGTTGTCTGGAGTCTCTGATGGAGCTTAATGATCTCCGTTCTCATCGTGGCACGGAGCTTAGCGTCGAGGTTTGACAGCGGCTCGTCCATAAGGAATACCTTAGGTTCACGCACGATGGCACGGCCGAGAGCGACTCTCTGTCTTTGACCTCCGGACAAAGCCTTGATGGAACGGTCAAGCAGATGCTCGATCTCAAGGATCCTCGCTGCTTCCTGAACTCTCTTTTTAATTTCACCCTTCGGCGTCTTTCTGAGTTTAAGACCGAAAGCCATATTCTCGAAAACCGTCATGTGAGGGTAGAGAGCGTAGTTCTGGAAAACCATGGCGATATCTCTGTCCTTAGGAGCGATATCATTTACGAGCTTTCCGTCAATAAGGAGTTCACCGGAAGTGATTTCCTCAAGACCCGCGATCATTCTCAATGTCGTCGACTTTCCGCATCCGGAAGGGCCTACGAGAACAACAAACTCTTTATCCTGAATGTCAAGATTAAAGTCATTAACGGCCGTTACGCCGCCGGGATACTTCTTATAAATGTTTTTCAGCTTCAAGCTAGCCATTTGTTCATTCCTCCAAATAAACTGCGACACACACGAAATGCGCTTCAGTCATTATAACAACATTTTCCGAAAATGAAAAGTAGAATTTTTTTCTGTTTTTAAGTTTCTTTTTGGTTATGATGCACAGTTTGCAGAGCCAAATACCCAGATAACCAATGCGTTTGGAAGTACTTTTCCCGGGGTCTCATTTTCCGGCCATCTCTACAAGCGTCTCCTCGTCGAGAACAGTGATCCCAAGGTCCTTCGCCTTGGTCAGTTTGGACCCCGCGGCCTCCCCCGCCACCACATAGTCGGTCTTTTTCGACACACTGTCTGACGTCTTTCCACCCTTTGATTCGATAAGGCGTTTTGCTTCGTCTCTTGTCATGGTCGGAAGGGTCCCCGTCAGCACGAAGGTCTTTCCGAAGAAGGGCCCCGACGAAGCTTTCTTCTGCTCCGTGACCGTCATATTGACGCCAAGCTCCTCCAACATCTTAAGGGTGTGCTCCGTCTGGCTGTCTCTAAAGAACGACACCACGCTTTCGGCAGTTATATCTCCGAAATCATCAAGGCCCGCAAGGTCCTCCTTGGAAGCTCCGGCAATGGCTCTCACGCTTCCGAACTCCGCCGCCAGCTGTTTTGAAGCCTTGACGCCAATGTTTCTTATGCCCAGACCGAATATCAGCCTGTAAAAATCGTTGTTTTTCGACGCCTCGATGGCGGAAAGCAGATTTGAGACCGACTTTTCGCCCATGCGGTCCATTGCAGCCAGCTCGTCTCTTTTCTCGTGAAGTCTGTAGATATCCGGGATCGTCTTGATGAGACCCGCCGCCTGCAGAGACATGACCAGCTGAGTGCCGAAGCCGTCTATGTTCATGGCGTCCTTTGACACAAAATGCTCAAGGCTCCTTGACAGCTTCGCGGGACACTCGATACCGGTGCACCTGTAGGCCGCCTCCCCCTCTTCTCTTACAACGGGACCTCCGCAGACCGGGCACCTGTCAGGCATAACGAATTTTCTTCTCGGGAATCCGTCATTTCTGGCATCGATATCGACGCCAATGACCGCAGGTATCACATCCCCGGCCTTTATGAGCGTGATAACGTCACCTATTAATATCTCCTTATCTTCTATGTAGTCGGTGTTGTGGAGCGTGGCCTTTGACACGGTGCTCCCGGCGATGAAAACAGGCTCCATGACGGCAAGGGGCGTGAGAACTCCCGTCCTGCCCACCTGCACGGCAATGTCGAGAAGTCTTGTGTTCTTCCTCTCGGCGGGGAATTTGTAGGCGCAGGCCCACCTTGGCGCGTGAGTCGTGGCTCCCAGCCTCTCCCTGTCCGCCAGGCTGTCGACTTTTATGACCGCCCCGTCAATGTCGTAATCAAGGCCCGCTCTGGCGCTTCCGATGGCGCATATTGCGTCCCATATCTCCTCTTTCGTTTTGCAGACCCTGTAGTCGGGGCTTACCTTAAAGCCGAGCCTCTTCATCAGTTCCAGCGACTCCGAGTGCCTTGAAACCGCCGCCCCCTCAAGTTCCTGAAGGTTGAAAACGAATATGTCGAGGCTCCTTTCCGCGGTGATCTTTGAATCCAGCTGCCTTAACGATCCGGCCGCCGCGTTTCTGGGATTGGCGAATGTATTCTGTCCGTTCTGCTCGCAGGCCTCGTTCAGTTTTTCAAAGGCCTTGTGGGGCATGAAGACCTCTCCCCGGACCACTATTTTTGAAATGCTTTTATCGCCAATGCCGAGAGGCAGCGACCTTACCGTTTTAAGGTTTGCGGTCACGTTCTCGCCAATGACACCGTCCCCGCGTGTCGCGCCGACAGTCATCAGACCGTTCTCGTAAGTCACGCCCACGCTGAGGCCGTCTATCTTCTGCTCAACAACGTATTCCGGCGCGTAGCCGAGGGCCTCCTCAACTCTGTCGCAGAACGCGAAGACCTCCTCCCTGCTGAACACGTCGTCAAGGCTCATGAGGGGAACGTTGTGACTGAATTTTTCGAATCTATCCAGGACTTTGCCTCCGACCCGGTGGGTGGGTGAATCGGCGGTCTTAAGCTCCGGATGGGCCTCCTCGATCTCCACAAGCTGCCTGTAGAGGTCGTCGTATTCATAATCCGTTGCCGTCGGGGCGTCGAGCACATAGTACTCGTAGGACCATTGGTTAAGGAGTCTTTTTATTCTTTCAAGCTTGTCCTGTATCTCAGACATCGGAACCTCCGCAGTATCATTTTTTATCTATTTTTCGAAGAAACTGATCAATCCGTCGCAGTCCTCTTCCGTGGTGGCAAAGGAGGTCACGATCCTGACCACCAGTTCGTCGCCTCTGTCCTCCCAGAGCTCGCAGCCGAAATCCCGGATCAGCGCACCGCCCTTCTCCCTGTCAAGCACTACGAATATCTGGTTCGTGACGGGTTCCGAGGCAAATTTCACCTTTCCCCGAAGTTTTCCGGCAATGTACGAAGCTGCTCTGTTCGCATCCGCGGCGGTTTCAAAATAAAGGTCGTCCGTGAAGGCTCTTTCGAACATGATGCCCGCCACAAATCCCTTTGCAAGCATCGCTCCCCGGTTTTTGATATGGTATCTGAATTCCTCCGCAAGGGCCGGATCTTTGAAGACTACCGCCTCACCGAAAAGGAGGCCGTTTTTGGTGCCGCCGACGTAAAACACGTCGCAGACCGTGCCCAGGAGCTCAGGGCTGACGTCATTGGCAATGCAAGTCAGCGCGACGCCAAGTCTTGCCCCGTCAAGGAAAAGCAGGAGGCCAAGTCTGTCGCAGACCTCTCTTATCGAAAGCAGCTCCGCCCGGGTGTATATCGACCCCGTCTCTGTGGAATCTGAAATGTAGACCGCCCGGATCTTTACCATATGCTCGTCGCAGTGTCTTCTGACCGCCTCTTCGATCCTTTCAGGCAGCAGTTTTCCGTCCTCTCCCGGCACCGTTATTATCTTATGTCCGGAAGCTTCCACCGCCCCCGTTTCGTGGACGTTTATGTGGCCCGTTGTACAGGCGATCACGGCCTCATAGGGCTTCAGCAAATATGAAAGGACGGACATATTGGTTTGTGTGCCGCCCGACACAAAAAACACGCGCCCGCCCTCCGCACCGAAACGCTTCAGTATCAGTCTCTCCGCATTTTCGGAGTGAACGTCGAGCCCGTATCCCCTGTTTTGATCCGAACCTGCCGCAGCTATCGCATCAAGTATCTCGCGCCTTGCGGTCTCACTGTAATCATTGGTAAATAGTTTCCCCATCAGATCCTCCATAACGAAGCAAATTGCGTAATCAATATCCGCCTGACCAATTTTATCACCCCGTTTCGAGGCATGTCAACACGAACCGCAACTGTCATTCCGGCGGTTGCAGGGCGGCCCTGCCATGAACATTCTTTACTTTCTTTTCGAAAAATGTTATACTATGCTTCCACCGTGGGGATGTTCCGGTTTCGACGGGGTCGTCAATGGTCGGATAGCGGGTAGAGGGTCCCGTTGGCCTCTTTAAAAAACGGGGATCTAAAATTAAACGCAAACGATAATTTTGCACTTCAGGCTGCCTGATCGCAGCTTGCGCCGCCCCGTAGGTTCCTCAAGCCTCCGGCAAGCGGTGTCAGCAATTTGAGCCCTGCGGGTTTAAGGGTCAACGCCGCCAACTGCCTGCGCAAAGCTTTGAACGCAGGCGGATAATATGAAGCTACCCGGGCACTGAGCCCGCCGTTTGGCGCAGAGTTCGGGGAAATCCAAACTTACGGCTACACTCGTAGAAGTCAGGCTTGAGTCGGTTTCGGACAGGAGTTCGACTCTCCTCATCTCCACCAAACGGACATTACACGAACACCTACTTTTTCAAAGGCGGCTTTGCCGTGAAAGTGATCCTGTAGTGTCAATTACAAAACACCGTTTTGATCGTAATAGTCAAAACGGTGT
This sequence comes from Clostridia bacterium, assembly GCA_017444825.1. Taxonomy (GTDB): domain Bacteria; phylum Bacillota; class Clostridia; order UBA1212; family UBA1212; genus UBA1212. The sequence continues at coordinate 27,383 of JAFSVU010000056.1, read as the reverse complement.
TTTGCTGGTGTGCCGGGCACGGCACACCAAATGACAGACACTTTGGTTTTATTATCCAAAATGTCTGCCAATAGTAAAGGTGGACGATTATAACAAGAGTTAACTAATCAAGTATTAATCCTTAATAGTTCGTTGAAAAAGACCACGCCAATCAATTCCGTTAATGGATCCATTGGCCCACAATGCTGTTAACGAATATGTAGGAATGTTATTGTAAAATACAATAGCCTGTTGAGCGTCATTGTATCCAAGGGCAGAATTATTAACTCGTTCTTCGTTCCACCTTTCTTTATAACTTCCGTCCTTATTCCTTTTTGAAGTCCCAAGAATGGTTTTCCCGATTTGTTGAAACACATTCATTACAAGCTCTTTTTGCTGAGTATTATTTGAAAATATATCACTGCTATCAAAAATCTTTTTTGATAAATCCTTTTCGAAGTATATTTCCACATTCGAAATACCCAGCTTAGATAACTCTGTTTTTATGTAGTTTTCACTATTCTTATTAAAGCACAAATATCCAAGTACAATTTTGATTTGTTTTATGCGTTCTTTCTGTTCCGGTGGCAACTCATCAACATGATGTTCATTTGTGGTACGACTTTCGACAGAAATTCCCATCAATTCTTGAAAAATTGAAATAACTTGTTTACCAGAATAGGCGCCGTCATCGAAAAAACAAATGCAATCATCTTCTTTTACTGTCTTTAGTGCTACGTCAAGAGAGGCATCAAATGAGATTATTTCGTTCTTGGGAATGTCATTAATAAAATATGCCAAGTGTTGTGCACTATCAAACACCCCCCCTAACAAAATCATATGAACACTCTTACAAGTGATTTTACTTATTTTCTCATTGATGAGATTTGAAAAATGCATTGAAAATGAATCTCTATCAAGGTAATACGCGCTGTTTAGCACTTTTAAAACACCATTCATTAATGTTTTTAAATCGCTAAATGTTAATTCGCATTGTAAGAACTGTCGTAAATAACTAAGCAAACTATCTTTAGTAATTCTACAATTATTAACCCCCATAAAACTTTGATACTTTTGCAAAACTTCTTCAAAAAGCACCTTGTCGTAAACCTTATTAAAAAGAATATCATCCTGAATTATATAAAGATTGTCTTTATAATAATCAAGTTCCAACAATTCAAAACGCTTTTTGTTTAAATATGTTTGCGATTGTTTTGAACAAATAGCAGAATCAGGAGATAGTCGCTCAATACCAAATTCAGGCAGTACCTTTTCTAGCGCAAGGTACACTGGCAATCTATCTTTACAATCAGTAACTAAATAGAACTGTTCTTGCCTCGAGCGTTTGCCGGCCTCAATAGTATCTTGTTTCATCAATTTAGATGACCATACACAATAGCCATCGCCATTTTCAACGGCAACTGAATCCATAGGTGTGTATTTTGAATAAATAAACATAAAAGTCGGTTCAACTTTAGGAGTCAAGGATAGCAACTTACACACCTTTTTGTATTCTTCTACAAGTCGTGTGCGGAAAGAAATACTATCGACAGAAAAAGGATTCTGGATCACTGTGTTAAGAAAATCTTCTTTTTTCGCCTTGGATGCAATAATAATACTTTGAGAAAAAGCAGCAACCCGTTTAAGCAGATCCCTATTTCTTAAGGAATTAAGGATTCTAGATATTTCAGATACCACACTTTTTTGATGTCTTTCATCCTCGTCAAGAAGAGCATAGTCCCAATTCTTGTTAAATGAATCATCAGTCAATTTTAGAATATCAGAAAAAGATATATGCTTGTCTTTCTTAAGAGAATAAATCTTCCTAAGCGCTTCTCTGAACATTGTTTCCGATGTCAGAACTTTGTGGTGATAGTAAACACTTTCAAACATACTTGTACGAGCATTAGAAAGCTGAAAGAAAACACTTTTTGCAGAGTTTTTTATCGCCATTATTTTGTAAGGAACAGTTTTCGAAGTTGCATCATCCCAAATATCTGTAATAACAATGTCCTCGATATTCACAACATCGAGTTTTTGGATTATTCGTGCGATATCAACCGCAATAGGCACTTTTGTACACTGTGAATCTCTCGACAAATAATCCAATTTATCGGCATCAATTGCACTGTTTATAATAGTTGAGTAGGGTAGTATGTATTTGTCGGTCGGTACGCCGATTATTAGGCATGATATATACTCTGCTAACTGCTTGTAGTGATTCTCATCTGTTAAGCGAGAACGATTCATATGACGCGACATGATCTTAAGTAGTTTTAAAGTCGAATCTGAGTTTACAATCATTACGCTGATCATCTCATGCAAAGAAACCTCAGCTGATGTTTTTTCGCAAAAGAATGACCTTGCTTTCGTGATTTCACTATATCGCGGAAAAGCTTGATCATAAGAAAAAAACACTTCACTGACATGACTGTAGAACATATGACCTGTATCATGAAATATTGCGGCTAAACGGACAATTTCTTCCGGATCAAAGTGCTCTTTTAATTCTGCAAATTCATCGTTATTTAAGACATCAGAAACTTTTGAAGAAATTATATGAGCCATTCTTCCCGCAACTTCTGTAACACCAATTGTATGGCTAAATCTAGAGCTATCTGCATTACAATATACAGTGCTAGCCAATCCTAACTGTCTTATATGCCGAAGCCTTTGAAGAAGTGGTGAATCTAACACACACATTTCCGCTGCACTAAAGTTCACAGTTCCCCATACGAAATCAAAAATATCCTTGCCCAAAACACGGAACTCTTCATTTTCTAGAGTTCTATTGTACTCGGACAAGGAATCATTTACGAAGGATTGAACTTCATCGAATAAGGGCTTGCATTCATCTGACTGCAATATCGAAGAGATCTTCATTCCCTTCCCTCCATAATCACGCTTCAATATTGGCGCCAGAGCAAAAACGTTCTGCACAATTTTTAATAAAATCAGCAGGTACACCCGACCTATTTTTCAATATAATGTAATTAGCATCATCAATGGAAAGCTCCAAAACTCCGGTAATATAATCAGGATTGACGAAGGACAAGTAACCGCCATTCGATAATGATATTGCATCTCTAAAGCGCTTGTATATATCCTCGAAAGGATTTTTTATAAACAACAAAGAAATCTCATTTGAAACCTCGCCCAAAAGATTTCTATTTGCCTGAAAATATCTGCTCATCTTACCAACGCCATTGTAGAATTCCGCATTATCAAAAGGTATTTCTTCTATTCCCTTAAGTTTTAAATTTGCAATGAACTCATCTATAAAGCAAATTTCCGAATTGAATAACATAATATCTCCTTCCCTCGGTAGGATTTGTGTTTAAAGCCACCTACTGTCTAAGGTACTATATTACCGAACATTCTACACTCCATATTGCACACAGTACAATAATAGCACGACAAAATACAAGTATCATTATACTCCTTTTTTCTAGAAAAGCAATAGTTTTTTGAATCTTTTATCATCAAACAAATGTGAATGCCGAAACGTTTTTTCAATTGCATCCCTCGCATATACAGCCTCGAAGAGCAGAATATTAGTTTGTATTAGTATACTCTCAAACATGTTGAAAAATGCGTGATAAAGGTATCGAAGACTATGAGACGAAACTGGGTCGTGTTGATAAATAAAGAATTTACACCCCCCTTGACAAAATGCAAGTATGTTATTATAATGTATTTGTAAGTTTGTATGGAGGTTGATTTTATGGAAGAAAGAACGATGGCGTTTCGTGTCGACGAGGAACTGCACAGAACCTTGAAAGTCAAACTCGCGGCGGAAGGGATCACGTTGAAGGACTATGTGATTGGATTGATCAAAAGCGATTTGTATCTCCAGAAACGACCGATACCGGTGGATAAATTAAAGGTATATGCCGAGGAAATACACCGCAGGTCAGGTCAGATTCTCGAAATGATCGCACGACAGCCGGCCCCTTCGGAGAACAACTCGGAGGGTTGAAATGAGACTTGTCATATACGCAAGATTTTCAAGCCACAGTCAAACGGAGCAATCTATCGAGGGACAATTGAAAGTATGTTACGAATACGCAGCCGCAAACAATCACGTTGTTGTGGGTGAGTATATTGACAGGGCGCAGTCCGGAACAACCGACAACCGATCCGATTTCCAGCGTATGATTTCCGACAGCGACAAAAAGACGTTTGACGGCGTTTTGGTATATCAGCTTGACCGTTTTGCCCGAAACCGCTATGACAGCGCTATCAACAAAGCAAAGCTGAAAAAGAACGGCGTCCGCGTGCTCTCCGCAAAGGAAAACATCACCGACGACGCCTCGGGGATTCTGATCGAGGGCGTTTTGGAGAGTATGGCGGAATACTATTCCGTTGAACTCTCCCAAAAAATCAATCGCGGCATGAATCTGAACGCCGAGAAATGTCTTTCCAACGGCAGTAATCCAGGACTCGGTTTTAAGGTTAATCCCGATCGCACATTTCGCGTTGATCCCGAGGAAGCCGCCATTGTTCGTGAAGTATTCGAGCGTTACGCATCCGGCGAAACAACAGCGGATATTATTCGTGAAATGAACCGACGCGGCATAAAGACTTCGCTTGGTCGGGAGTTCAACAAGAACAGTATTCACCGTATGCTCCGAAACAAACGATATATCGGTACATACCTTTACAAGGACATCGAAACGCCGGGCGGAATGCCGAGAATCATAGATGACGATCTTTTTAACAGAGTGCAAGCTATATTAGATAAGAACAAAGCCGCACCTGCTCGTACCAGAGGCAAAGAAGAATACCTCTTGACTACAAAGTTGTTTTGCGGGTATTGCAAAGAAATGATGATCGGATACGGCGGTACCGGTAAAATGGGCGTCGCTTATCATTATTACGCTTGTAAAAAGGCAAAGAAGAAGCAGTGCGGCAAGCGGATCGTAAAGAAGACCTATATTGAGGATCACGTTATTGCTGAGTGTCTTTCGCTTCTTACCGAGGACAATATTCGTTTTATAGCGAAGAACGTAGCCGCAGAGTTTGAAAGCAATTCGGATACGACGGCAATTAAAAAACTTAAAACCGCTATCAAGGATAGCGATAACGCGATTGAAAACCTGTGGCTAGGCATTGAAAAAGGTCAGTCCGTCGAGATGCTTACGGAGCGAATCAATAAGCGAAAGGCGGAGCGAGCGGAGTTGGAAGAAAAACTTGCTCTCGCGGAAAATAAGCAATTTGTCCTGACGGAGCCGGAGATATACGCTTTTCTTGACTATATCAGAAAACTGCCAAAGGATGACGTCAACAAGCGCAGGGCTTTGATAAACATTTTTGTCAACGCCATTTTCATTTATGACGACCACTATACGCTGATCTTGAACGCAGGCAACCGGGTAATTACCATTGATGACATCCCGCTGGATGATATTGAAAGCGCTCTGGAAGGCGTAGACGGAAATCCTACACCGGTTTCGTTTATGGTTGCGGATGCTCCACCATAGAACCAGGGGGCGGTTGCAAGATCGCCCCCTGGTTCTATGTTTAAGGGAGAGTCGGACTCCGAAGGATGCTCGCCGTTTAGGATTGCATTTTCAAAGAGCAAAATTTAGAGGGGGTTGCATTTTTGAGGCTCCTACCCATCGAAAGTGGAGTCTTTTCTGTTGTCTCGCATTAATGGACATCTTAATTATTTTTTGATATAATTTATACGCAAAAATTGACTGATAAATTAGAATTTGTAGGTGTGTCGATGTTTTTAGGACGAAGTGAAGAATGGTAGTATTGTCTTTCAAATCATAATAAAATAGATTTGGAGGACAGTATGAAACTGAATACAGAGAAAATAACAAAAGAAAGCCGATATTGGCAACAAATAAATTCCTTGGCAAAGGAAGCCTTTCCGCCGGAGGAATATCTTGCACCCGATAAGCTCGTTGAAATGTCAGAGGTAGAAAACTTCGACTTTTTGGCTTTGACGGACGGAGGGGACTTCGTAGGATCTATGGTTGTGCAGACATATAAAAATCTTGCATATCTTTTCTTTTTGGCGATAGATTCCGCTTGCCGCGCAAGGAGCTACGGTAGCCGAGCCATAAAAACCTTACTTACATTGTATCCCGATAAAAAACAAGTTGTGGATTTTGAAATGCTTGAAGAAGCCGCACCTAACAATATCCAACGAATAAAAAGACGGAAATTCTATTTCAAAAACGGATACAAGGAAACGGGCTTGTTCCTTTCATATCTCGGCGTTGATTACGAGGTGTTCTGTATGAGCGAGGATTTTGATCCGAAGGAATTCAAGGAGATGATGAAAGAAATTCGAGTGGAAGGATTTGAGCCAAAATATTTTTGCAAATAATCAAATTCCAAGAGCAGAATCGTCGATGTATATGGGAAAAATGTGTTTGAAATTACAGATGATTTTGTAAGGGTAACTATTCCGTTTGCATACGAAAGATTTTTTGGAACACAAGTTGTTGAGCAAAAAACTGAGCAAAAAAATCTAACGCAACCAGAAAGAATTAAACAAATCATATTTTCTGAAATGGAGAATAATCCATCAATTACCACTATGCAATTGATGAATATCACTGGGTTAAAAAAGACCTCAATACAAAATTATATTCGTGAATTAACTTCAAAGGGAATTATTGAACGTGTTGGCGGTAAAAAAGGTGGCATTTGGAAGGTGAATAAATAATGAATAGAGATATAACATTACCTTGTGAAGATGGGATTGTAAATCTTCGTGTTGGCGCAATAATTCAAAAAGACGGCAAAATCTTAATGGTTGGGAATAAGATAAGACCAGAATATCTTTATTCTGTAGGTGGGAGAATTAAGTTTGGTGAAACTGCAGAAGATGCAGTTAAAAGAGAAGTGTTTGAAGAAACTGGAATAAAGATGGATGTTGAAAGACTTGGCTTTATTCATGAAAATTATTTTTACGGCGACTCGAAATCTAATTTTGGAAAATTAATATATGAGATATCATTTTTCTTCTATATGAAAGTGCCTAATGATTTTACTCCTATAAGCAATAGTTTTACAGAAGACAATCATAAAGAATTTCTTTGCTGGATTGATCCTAATAATGATATAAATTATTATCCAAAATTCTTTAAGGAAGAATTAAATAATCCTCAAATTGGTGTAAAACATTTTGTAAGCGATGAAAGAGAAGAGTCGAAATCCAGATTGCTTAAAAAATAGATTTATACAGAACGTTTTGTATCAAAATTGTATACCTTTGACAAAAACCGCAGTTCCGGTACAAAGGGATTGCGGTTTTGTGATATAATGGGAGAAAAAAGAGGCAGGATCGTGAAAAAAAAGATCGTTATTACGGTAACAGTTTCATTGGCGTTGGCGTTGAGCGAGTTTTACAAGAAATCGCCTTGAAAACAACCTTTCATGCAAATTGCAAAGATGCTATAATCCGTAAAAATCCAACCGTGATCTCCCGGAGGCATGCATGAACGAATTTATCGAAAAAATACAAAAAGACGGTTTTATTTACAGGGACGATCCCGCTCACGTATATGCGGAAAAAGAGATGATAAGGTCTCACGATCTGTCACTTAAGATCAGCGCGTCGAGGCCGACGGATCCGGGCTACAGGGAACTGCTGGAGGAGCTGCTGCAGGATAAGATCGATGCTTCCGTGTCCGTAGTTTCGCCCTTCTACTGTGATTTCGGATCACAGCTTAAACTGGGGAAAAACATCATAATCAACAAAGGTGCGACCGTGTTTTCCGCCGGGACTGTGGAGATCGGGGATGACGTTTTGATAGGACCCGACGTGAAGATCATAAGCGTCAATCACGACCCGGCAGACAGGCACAACAAGATCATTTTTAAAAAAGTCACAGTAAAGAAAAACGCATGGATCGGCGCGGGAGCCATAATCTGCCCGGGCGTTACCATTGGCGAAAACAGTGTCGTCGCCGCAGGCGCTGTCGTAACAAAAGACGTGGAAAGGGATACGCTGGTCGGCGGCAATCCCGCAAGGTTTATCAAGAACGTTTAGTAGGTTTGGAGGATGTCTTCATTTTCTTCATTATCCGATTTTTGAAGAACCCGATAGCAATGACAACGACCACCGACACGGCGATCTCAAGCGCCAGTACGTAAAATGTCCGGAAGTCGTTTTCATCGTAAAAAAAGGCCATTCTAAAGGGTTTGAGTCCGAGGATCGCGCATATAAAAAGCTGAACGACGCCGTGGATGAACAGCAGTTTCAGAGAGTAGTTTCCACACCACACCAGGGCCTTGCAGACGATGCCCGTTTTGGTCAGGCAGCGGCAGAAATGGACGAAGGGATAAGTTCCGACAACGGCAAAAACGACGCTGAGGAGGACCGCCCATTCCTTCATGGAGCTGTCCCACATACTTCCGCCCGAAATAAATCCGGAGCCCCGGAACATCAGGGCGAGAACGATGAAGATGCCGTAGGCCACGACACTGTTTATTGCAATTATCCACCACTTCAGCTTAGGCGCCAGCAGCTCCTTCTGACCGAACAGAGCCCCCAGCAGCATTATTGCTGCGACCGCAGGCGCTTCGCAAACGTGGAGCGGAAGTACTATATTGAAATGGGCGAAGATCATCGTCACGATTATGAGGCCCGCGAATACGGAAATAAACCTTCCGGGTCTTGAGAGAGCAAAATCGACCACGGCGTAAAATATCAGGCTCGCCATGAACAGCATTATAATGAACCAGCCCACCATTATGCAGTTGTAGGGGCCCTTCGTGAACGAGACGCCCACCTTGGACGCAAATGATCTGGTAAGGATCATGGTCAGATACGAGTCGGCCACGTTTTTGAGAGTATAGCCCTCCGCTATCATGTAATACGCACCGGAAATGACGGTGATGGATATCGAATAAGTCAAAAACGGAATGCCTATCTGTTTTATCCGCTTCAGGATGATCTCTTTGTAAGTGTATCTGTAGGGCCGGTGGTTGTAGCCCGCCATGAAAAAATAGAACGGCATTATAAACCCGAAGAGGCCCCCGAGCACGTTGTATGCGCCTTTGGTTATGGTCAAAGTGTGGAGCGCCATAACAAGTATGATCGCAATGCCCTTGGCGATGTCCTGCTCAAGCATTCTCTGCTTTACAGGCTTTGCCGTTGCCGCACTGTTAACAGTGTCGACGGTATTGGCGTTTGTATCTGTCATTTTGTTCACAGCCTCTCTCATATTCACACGCTTTCACGTGGCAGCTCAGCCCGGATTTTCAGGAAACATACCACACATTTTGTGTTTTGTCAACACGCCAATGCGTCCCCTGCCTCAAGCCGTCCCGACCAGGGACCACCCCGCAGCGTGCCGACCGCAATATGTATGCGAACAAATCAGCTTACAAGAATAACCAATAGTCTGCCGCCCGATAAAAAATGTTGAATAACAGTGTATAAATCGTGTAAAATGGCGAATGAGCAGAAAACATTTCATTTTTGAACGAATTTCGCACCGGCGAGACCCGCGGAGGCACTATGCGTAAAAAGAAGATCAGTTTTACAACCCGATACGTGCTTGCTTTCGGTCTTTTGATGCTGTTTGCCAATACTCTGCTCGGAATATTTCTTCTTTATCAGTCCACTCTGTACATAGTCTCGCTTATTGACAGGAACATGCTGGACGTGGTAAACACCGCGGCCGAGATCCTTGACGGCGATGCTCTTGCCGCTCTCACGGAAGACGATGTGGGCGGCGAGGTGTTCACCGATATAGAGAACAAACTCCTTGCGTTCCAAGTCAATGATGATATAGTTTTTATTTACACTGTTAAACAGGTCTCAAACGGAAAATATGTATTCGTCGTCGATCCCGATCCGGAGGACCCCGCAGATTTCGGCGAGGAGATAGTTATAACGGAAGCATTGGTCTCTGCCGGGGACGGCATTCCTGCAGTCGATACACATCCGGAGGAAGACCGCTGGGGGAATTTTTACAGTGCCTACAGCCCCATCTTCGACTCAAAAGGCAACGTTGCCGCCATAGTCGGCATTGATTTTGACGCAGACCAATACGAAGCCTTGGTAATGAAGCAGACCGTATTCGGTGTGATCATCACTGTCGCCACAGTTCTGATCAGCGGCGTGGTGGTCTTTGTGATCACATACAGCGTTAAGAAACGTTTCGCGGAAGTTGATTCGGAGCTTTCAAAGCTGTCGCAAAACGTTGACCGCATGATGGTTGAAGCCGGCGCGGAATCGGAAGATATCGAGACAGAAAAAAAAGGCTCGGCAGTCGACGAGATAGAAAAGCTTGCGGAGAAGATCCGTTCACTTCAAAACAATATGGTCATCTACGGCCGTCTCCGGGAGGACCAGTACTACAAAGATGCTCTGACGGGGATCCCCAACCTGAACTACATGAAACAGTTCTCGGATGAGGCAATAAACAACCTTTGGGCTTCCCAAAAAACGCCTGCGGTCATTTATTTCGATGTGCGTTCGATGGTCTCCTACAACACGGAATACGGCTATTCCCGCGGAGACGAGCTTTTAAAGCTTACCGCCAATACAATTCACAGAGCTTTTCCGAATGGCCTCACCTGCCGCGGTGAAGGCGATCATTTCATAGCCATCGACGAGTATTCAGACGATCTCGGACTGAAGGCGGACAGGATCAACGATACAGTCAAATCCGGCGCATACGGCAGCACCAACGGCATCCAGTGCGCCATCGTAAAAATGATACCCGGCCTCAAAGCGGTGGACGGCATACAATACGCCAGAAACACACTCAAGAAGATCGGGGACGATCTCAACGTGACCCACCGTTTCTACTCATACGAAGACGACAATGACTACTGGCTGACCCAGCATATCGTCCAACACTTCAACGAAGCGCTGAAAAACGGCTGGATCAAGGTGTACTATCAGCCCATTATCCGGACAGACACTAAAAAAATAGCCGTTCTGGAGGCTCTGGCACGCTGGGTGGAGCCCATCAAGGGCATAATATCTCCCGGACAGTTCATACCGGTCCTCTCCCAGTATCACCTGCTCCACAAGCTGGATCTTTACATGGTGGAGAACATTTGCCGCGAATTCCGTGTCAGGGAGGAGGCCGGACTTCCGCTTGCACCTGTGTCGATAAACTTTTCCGCCCAGGATTTTGACTACGTGGACGTGCCCGAAGTGCTGAACAGGACTCTTGAGTCATATGGAGTTCCGAGGGACAGGATCATCGTCGAGATTACAGAGCAGGATCTGGCCAAGGCAACCGACCACTTCAAAAGCCAGTTGCAGAAGCTGCATGAGAGCGGTTACAAGCTGTGGCTTGACGATTTCGGGTCTGCCTACTCTTCCATCAACGTTTTCAGCATGTACCACGTGGACCGGATCAAGTTCGACATGAACCTGGTGAAGCACCTTGACGACAATAACGGCGCAAACCGCATCATCATGAGTTCCATGGTGGATATGTGCCGGCGCATGAACGTTCACACCCTGGCAGAGGGCATTGAGACCGAGGATCAGTACGAATTTCTCCGTACCATCGACTGCGAGCTGGTACAGGGCTTCTACTTCTTCAAGCCCGAGCCTGCAGAGGAAGCCATCGCGAAAATTAACAGCACCGGCAATAGGATCCCCCATGAGACCCCCGAAGAAAGAGATGAATTGTCAAAGGCATGGTTACTGAGAGGAAACAAAAACTGAGGGTATGCCCTCCCCTCAAAACCATAAAGCAAACAAAGAAGACCTGTGATGTCCTTTAAGGAACGCCGCAGGCCTTCTCTGTTTTAAGGAAGGAGATATTTTCAGCGTTTTTTTCGCCCGCTGACCAGCAACAATATAATGACCACAACAAAAATGGCGATCACAGTAGCAAAAGCGACCAGGATTACGTCGTCCGTTTCGAGAAGCGACAATTCGTAATCGCCAATGTCATCCATATCCGAGATGCTGAATGACACGTTTTCCCGGGCGTCGCTGATCCCGGGGTCATAGACACGGTTCAATTCCCCGTTATTCATTATATAGCAGGAGAGAGGTGCAGACTTTTTGGGATCGTAGCTGATAAAAAGCTCGTTGCTCACGTACTTTTCGCTTACGAGTTCCTCAAGTGAATCTTTTGACAGAAAACCGTCCATGAACGAACCGTTGTAGACGCGGAGAAGCTTTACTGAGCCATCCGTACCGGGGATGCTCAGCTGCTCGCAGTCGATCTCACGGCAATCGGGTGTAAATGCATAAGCACTTTGTGCGCTGCCAAAAAGGATCATCACTGCTATCATGCAGATAAGGAATGCTTTCTTCATTTTTGTCACCTTTCTCAATGCCGCCGGGCGGCCGGCGGCCGCGTGTTTAAACCGCTTCACGCGACGCCGCCGTTCAGTCCGGTTAATAACCAACGCCGGACGCCTTTCTTTCCTCCAATATGATTTTAACATGGCCGTAAACCAAAAAAAAGAGACAAATTGTCACTTTTTTAAAAAAATGAAAATTTTTTTGCCCGAAAGCGGCTTTGCGAGGCCAAGCGGCGCTTTCCCGCCCGGAAAGCAGCCGAAGCACGGCACGGGGAAGCACCGGGCGGCGGGTCGCCGCAGAAGGTCGCCGCAGGAGGTTTTAAAGCGGGTAAAAGCAAAAATAAATGATTGCTAAAAATGTTTAATGTGATATAATGAATGCGATAAGGATTCATTTACTGACTCACATTTTTGAACATTTTTTAAAGGGGGACCCATATGAAAACTCGTATTTTGGCAATCATTTTAGCACTTGTCACCCTCTTTGCTCTCGCTGCGTGCACAACACAGCCCACCGGGGACAAAGAAGAAGGTTACAAGGTCGCTATGGTAACCGACTACGGCGACATCACAGACCAGTCATTCAACCAGGCAACGTATGAAGGCTGCAAAGACTGGTGCGAAGCTAACAAAGTAGATTTCAAATACTACAAACCTGCTACAAACTCCGATGACGACCGTGTCGCTTCCATCAAAGAGGCTATTGCCGCAGGTTATAACGTGATCGTTATGCCGGGCTACGCTTTTGCTCCCGCTATCGAGGCTACAGCTTCCAAGTATCCCGATGTTTACTTCATCGCACTTGACGTAGCTCTCGGCGATCTGCTGGACGCACACTTCCCGGACTATGATTACAATCCCGACAACGAAGCATGGTCCAGCTACAAGCTTCCTTCAAACGTTTACTGCGCTGTTTACCAGGAGGAGATCGCAGGATTCCTGGCAGGTTACGCAGCTGTTAAAGAAGGCTATACAAAGCTCGGATTCCTTGGCGGTATGTCTGTTCCCGCAGTTGTAAGATACGGCTACGGATTCGTTCAGGGCGCAGATCTGGCTGCTAAAGAAGCTGACGTTTCCATCTCGATCAACTACGTTTACGGCGGACAGTTCTTCGGCGACAGCGATATCACAGCTAAAATGGATACCTGGTACAGCGCCGGAACAGAGGTCGTATTTGCATGCGGCGGCGGTATCTTCACCAGCGCTGCAGAGGCTGCCAAGAAAGTCAACGCTAAAGTCATCGGTGTTGACGTTGACCAGAGACCCAGTATCGACGGACAGTACGGCGAAGGCATGACAGTTACGTCCGCTATGAAAGGCCTCTACGCAACAGTTCAGACTTCACTTTCCAACCTCATCCTTAACGGCAAGTTCGAGTCCAAGATCGAAACTCTGGGACTGGTTTCCAAGGACAATGTCGCTCTCAACTACGTACAGCTTCCGACAGAAGGCTGGGCTATGAAGACATTCACAGTTGAGCAGTACAAAGAGCTGGTTGCCAAGATCTTCGATAAAGAGATCACAGTTTCCGCTAGCATTGCCGATCATCCCACAGTAAGCGAGAAGACAACTGTTGACTACCAGGCTGATATCAAGTAATTGATGCAGTAATATAACTTACTCAAGAAAAAGGAAAGTAATATTTTTTACTTTCCTTTTCTTAAAATAAGGAGTACATATGGAACAATATAAAATCGAGATGCTGGGAATACGTAAAGAATTCTCGGGATTGGTGGCCAATGACAATATTACTCTTCAATTGAAAAAAGGAGAGATACACGCCCTCCTCGGTGAAAACGGAGCCGGAAAATCCACATTGATGAGCATCCTGTTCGGTATGTATCAGCCGGACGCGGGAGAGATCAGGATCGACGGAAAAAAGGTCGATATATCCGACCCCAGCGTGGCTACGAAATACCATATCGGAATGGTCCACCAGCATTTTAAACTCGTTGAGATCTACACTGTCCTTCAGAACATCATTCTCGGCGCCGAACCCACAAACACGGTCTTCAATTTCATCGACATGAAGAAGGCCCGGGAGCGTGTGGTTGAGTTGTCGCAAAAATACGGTCTGGCCGTGAATCCGGACGCAAAGATCCAGGATATCACAGTGGGAATGCAGCAGCGTACCGAAATACTGAAAATGCTCTACAGAGACAATGACGTGCTGATATTCGACGAGCCCACGGCAGTTCTGACGCCGCAGGAGATAGATGAGCTGATGCAGATCATGCGCAATCTCAAGAGTGAGGGCAAATCGATCCTTTTCATTACCCACAAGCTCAACGAGATCATGGCGGTGGCAGATAGATGTACCGTTTTAAGAAAAGGAAAGTGCATAGGCACCATCGATATCAAGTCTACCACCAAGGAACAGCTTTCCGAGATGATGGTGGGCAGAAAGGTGGACCTTAACATAGTAAAGAAAGACCCTGTCATCGGAAACGAGGTATTAAGAGTCGAAAACCTTGTCATGGCCGACAGGATACACAAAAAGAATTCTGTAAACGGGGTCAGCTTCAACGTCAGGCAGGGAGAGATAGTGGTCATTGCCGGCATTGACGGAAACGGCCAGAGCGAGCTGATATACGGGCTGACGGGCCTCGAGCAGGTGGTCTCCGGAAGCATCAAGCTTAATGGAGCCGATATTACAAAGGCATCCATCAAGAAGAGAAACGAATCCGGCCTCAGCCACATACCTGAGGACCGCCACAAACACGGACTGGTGCTTGATTTCACCATGGGCTACAACTCGGTGCTGGAGCTCCACGATAAGCCCGAATTCAGTGTGGCGGGCTTTATCAAGTTCAAAGACGTGGCAGCCCACTCGGACAAGATCATTGACGAGTTTGACGTAAGGTCCACCCAGGGTTCAAATACGACATCCCGAAGCATGAGCGGCGGAAACCAGCAGAAAGCCATCGTCGGAAGAGAGATCTCCCGCGACACGGATCTTCTCATTGCCGTTCAGCCCACAAGAGGCCTCGACGTTGGCGCCATCGAGTTCATCCACAACAGGCTTATAGAGCAGCGGGATAAGGGGAAGGCAGTCCTTCTCGTCTCCTTCGAACTGGACGAAGTTATGAATCTGGCGGACCGTATCCTGGTCATGTATGAAGGAGAATTCGTAGGTGAATTCGGTTACAACAAGGTCTCCCGCAACGATCTCGGTCTTTATATGTCCGGCGCCAAGAGAGATCAGGTAAATGCGATAAAGGAAGGAACGACGGAGGCTTGATATGAATAAAGTAAAATCATTCTTTTCTTATTTGATACGCAAAGACGTAGTTAAAACACTTCTGACAAGTGTCGCCTGCGCTGTGGTGGGTCTGCTTACCGGCTACATCGTGCTTCTCATCGTCAATCCGGGCGCTGCGGGTCAGGGCTTCAAGACACTTGTGCTGGGCTTTCTGGACGTGCCGAACAAATACGGCATGCAGGCGGAGGCATTGGCCAAGACGTTTACAAGAACGGCGCCGCTGCTGGTATCCGGCGTGGCGATCCTCCTCGCGTACAAAGCGGGCTTCTTCAATATTGGAGCGAGCGGTCAATTCACCATGGGTGTTTTCGCGGCGCTGTACATGGCTCTTGTGTGGCACGCTCCCTGGTACCTTTGCATGCTGGGCGCCATCATTTTCGGCGCGGCGTACGGCGCCATAGTGGGACTTCTGAAAGCCTTCCTCAACGTTAACGAGGTCATCTCCGGCATCATGCTGAACTGGATAGCCCTCTACCTCACGTCAATGCTCATCAAGGACTCACCGGATATGTGGGACTCCATCAAATTCGAGACGCTTTCCGTAAAGAGGGTCTCCCCCGGTTCGGTCATACCGTCCCTGGGACTTGAGAACCTGTTTGCGGGGTACGAATACATAACCATCTCGATCTTCATCGCCATAGCGGTCGCAATCATATTCTTCGTGATCCTCGAGAAGACCACCCTCGGTTACAAGATGAAGGCCACCGGCTATAACAAGCACGCCGCCAAATACGCCGGTATGAAAGAGAAAATGAACACGGTCATAATCCTTGCCCTGTCCGGCGCTCTCGCGGGCCTGTCCGGCGCCCTGCTATATCTTACGGGTATAGAGCCCTGGTACTGCCCCACAAACGTTCCGTCCATGGGCTTTGACGGTATCAGCGCAGCGTTCCTCGGCGGTCTGTCTCCCATAGGGACCATCTTCTCGTCCTTCTTCATCACTCATATCACCATTGGCGGTTCCAGGCTTGACACGGCCTACTATTCGCCTGAAATTGCAAAAGTTGTGACGGGCGTCATCATTTATCTCTGCGCATTCGTGCTTTTCATCAAAGAGCAGCTCAACAAGCGCATCCTCAAGAGCGACAGAGAAAAGCTCCTGCGTAAGACATTGGCAGAGAACGGCATATCCTACACGCCGCCTCCGAAAAACAGTTCATTTGCCGGCACAAGAGAGGATAAGCCAAAAGCCGGTGTTTCGGATAACGAAAAAGGAGGTGAGAGCTGATGGGAGGTCTGCTTCTTCTCATACAATACACGTTGATCTTTGCATCAGTTTTGTCTGTGGTGGCTATCGGAGGTATGTTCTCCGAGCGCAGCGGTGTCATCAACTTGGGAC
This sequence comes from Clostridia bacterium, assembly GCA_017444825.1. Classification (GTDB taxonomy): domain Bacteria; phylum Bacillota; class Clostridia; order UBA1212; family UBA1212; genus UBA1212. Next base: position 10,551 of record JAFSVU010000056.1, on the reverse strand, counting down.
TTGAAGGATGTATGGTCATGGGTGCCCTTGCCGGTGCTCTCGTAATGGCTTTCACTCCTTCCACAGTGCCGGGCTGGATCGTGGTCATTCTGACGCTATTGACCAGTATCCTGGCGGGCATGCTCTATTCGATGCTGCTTGCCGTGGCGGCCGTTCAGTTTAAGGCCGACCAGACGATCACCGGAACCGCAATGAACATTCTCGCTCCGGCTCTTGCAACATCAGTCGTCAAGGCCATCACCCTCAACACGGGTGACAGAAAAGCGACGCCTTATCTCTACTACGTCGACGCTCACGAGTTCTTCATCATAAGGATCGGCACCTTCGAGCTCAACTGGTTCATCCTGCTGATGTTCGTAGTGGTGGCTCTTGCGTTTGTCATTCTTTACAAGACAAGGTTCGGCCTCAGGCTTATGAGCTGCGGCGAGCATCCCCAGGCGGCGGCATCCAACGGCATCAACGTCATCGGCATGAGGTACGTTGGCGTGCTTATAAGCGGCGGCCTTGCGGGTCTCGGAGGCATCGCGTTCATCAACTCCGCGAACTCCAGCTGGCCCTTCGATTCGGGCGTTGTGGGCTTCGGATTCCTGGCCCTTGCGGTTATGATCTTCGGTAAATGGAAACCCATCAACATATTCCTCGGCGCCCTCCTCTTCTCACTCTTCAGAGCGCTGGGAAACACATACAACGCATTCAGCTTCCTCTCGGATCTTCCGGTCAACCCGATCATTTACAACATGCTCCCATACATAGTATGTCTGATCATATTGGCGATCACGTCGAGAAACTCGAAGGCGCCAAAGGCCGAGGGTATCCCCTACGACAAGGGCATGAGATAATTTTTGTAACAATAACCAATGCGAAACGCCTCCTCCCCGGGGGCGTTTTTTTGTTTTCGGGTATTGACATCGGTTATACCTCGTGATACGATGTATATCGCGAAAGGGGGTATTCTATGGATGCTCAGTTGAGAAGAGGGTTGCTGGACGTCTGCGTTCTGGCGGCTATAAAAAACGAAGACTCCTACGGCTATAAGATCATCAAGGACCTGAAGCCGGTTCTGGAATTATCCGAGTCCACTCTCTATACGATCTTGAAACGTCTGGAGGAGGCGAAAATGCTGGAGGTCCGTTCGACTGAGTTTGACGGAAGACTCCGAAAATACTATCACGTTACCCCGTCAGGCGTGAAGCGCATTGGCGATTTTAAAGAAGAATGGAAGGAACTGATGGGTGTTTACTCATTCATTATGGAGGAAAACTGATTATGAGCAAAGAAGAATTTCTGGCTGAATTGAGGCTAAAAGCAGGGGGGACTTCCCGGTGAGGACCTTGATAATCTGATCAATTTCTACAGGGAAATGATAGACGAGATCTCCGAGGGAAAAACCGAAGAAGGGAAGCCTTGTGGTGTTCATCATGTCTGCCGTCAATGGCCAGGTCAACTATATGTACCTTGGTGCTTTCATCGGACTCATTGGCGCGTCCATGGTCTTCCAGTACGTCTGCGTCGGCCTCGGCAAGGGCTCACTCAACTTAACGCGAAACAGCATTCGAGTGTCAAAACAAAAACTCATCAGAAAGGGTGAAGAAAAATGAAAAAATATATATTTCTTATCTTTATTCCGCTTATCATCGGCATCATTCTGCTGGCGGTGGGCGCGGCGATCTTCGTCTACGGGTATACAAAGAACCGGGAGAACAATTTCGTGACCAATACGTTTAATTTTGATGACGGGACCGTATCCGGCTTTGATATAGACGTATCCACCGAGGATCTGGTGTTTGAGGTCTCAAATGACGGCGACCTGAAAGTCGATTGCGTTGAGGACGCGAGGGTTCCCCACACCGTAACGCTTTCAAACGGAACATTGACGATTAGAAAGAATGACGAGCGCAAATGGTATGAAAAAATCCTTTCCTTTGCCTTCATCGAGTCAAAAGTGACAGTCTATCTACCCGCAGGCGTCTACGGCGAGCTTAAAATAAAATCTTCAACGGGAAATATCACTCTTCCCGGGGGGCTCTCGTTTGAGTCGGCAAACATCGATCTTTCGACAGGAAACCTTAGCATGAAGAGCGGCGCGCGGAGTTCCGTCACGGTGGAAAGCTCTACCGGCAGAATCGAGCTTCTCTCCTTAAAAGCAGGCAATATCAAGCTCACGGCAAGCACCGGAAACATAACTTTAAATGACGTGGAAGCCTCGGGCGACATCACCGCAAAGGCGTCCACAGGCAGAGTGACCGTCAAAAAAACTGTGGCTGAGGGCGTTCTTAACGTCCACACCTCCACCGGCAACGTCATTTTAGAGTCCATGGACGCAAAGTCCCTCAAGATCGAGACGTCCACCGGCAGCGTCAAGGGCACCATACTCACAAGCAAGATCTTCAGCTGCAGCACCTCCACAGGTAAGGTCAACGTACCCACGTCGACCGAGGGCGGCCTCTGCGAAGTCAAAACGTCCACGGGAAGCATTTCCCTTTCCATTGCCGCTGAGTAACTGCATAAGTTCCACGATGCGTAGGTCGATTTGCATTGGTTTTGGGAGTATCATATTCCCGTAAACCGATAAAGGAGGCTGACCAATGGACAATTACGTAACAGGCGCGCTGATAAAGAAGCTGCGCGAAAAAAGAAGCATGACTCAGGAGGAGCTGGCGGGTAAGATCTTCGTAAGCAGCAAGGCTGTGAGCAAGTGGGAGACAGGCAAAGGTTTTCCCGACATCAGTATCATCGAGCCCCTCGCCAAGGCCCTTGACATATCCGTCATCGAGCTGTTGGCGGGTGAAGACATTAAAAACCTCAACAGATCCTCCAACATCGCAAAGACGAAGTTTTACGTCTGCCCCCTCTGCGGCAATGTGATCCGTTCAACAGGGGAAGCTTTGGTTAGCTGTTGCGGCATCACCCTTCCTCCTCTCGAGCAGGAGCCCGCGGACAGAGAGCACACGATAAGCGTTGAAGTGATCGAGGACGAGTACTACGTCACAGTGGATCATCCGATGACGAAGGACCACTATATTTCATTTCTCGCCGCGATCTCGGATCAGGGCGTCCAGTTTTTGAAGCTCTACCCCGAGGGAAACGCAGAGGGAAGATTTATGATGAGCCGCGTAACAAAGATCCTGGCCTATTGCAACCGCCACGGCCTTTTCACGGTGGATACGGGGAGGATCTGAAAAAGAAAAACAAGAATTCTCAAACGGGTGTCTGCGAAAAAAAGCGCAGGCATTTTGTTTATACTTGTGATATAATGAGGTCAGCGGACTATTCTCGTCGGAGGTTGACATGGAACTCAGTAAAAGCGATCTTATTTCGGGAAGGAAGTTCATTACCGGTAAATGGTATCCCGTTTACGTGGTGAATTTCTTTTCGAATGACCTTGCCCACATTCCGGTCTCCGAGTGGAAGAGCGATGACGGGTCGGACCTTGGCGTCCTTGGTTTTGAATTCAGAGCCGACAACACCCTCACCGTAACCAATTCCTCCACCGGAACAGTCATAGAAGGTGACTGGAAGCAGACCGATTACCTTGAATACGAGTGGAATGTTACCGAATTTGACGATCTGCCCGAGTCGCAGTTTTTGAAAAACGTAAAGAAGCTTATGGTCGTTGAAGGCGTTCTTGCGTTTTCCATTGGTTTTCTGACCATCGCTTTGCAAAAAGAAAAAGAATAATAAAGGAGAAAAGGAAAATGATTACAGGAATTTATGAGGTGGCAAAGATCATGTCCATGATTGACGATGATCCGGGACTTTATACCCGTGATGAAGTTAAAGAGATACTTGACAAGAGAGTCGCGGACGGCCTGATGGATGAGGCGGATATCGAAGATACGCTGCAGCTATTCAATTTCAGGATCGAGTTTTGCGAGGACGGCCAGGTTATCACGTGGATGACCGCCGACGATATTCCGGAGGAGGAGATCAAGGAGCTCATCGAATCCGGTGACGTGCTCGATTACAAGGACGGCTACGCGGCTCTTGAAAAGTCCCAGTGGAAGGAAGAGGACGGCATCTACTCCTACGACACAAAGCAGGAGATCGAGATCGGTGAGGAGGAGCAGTCCCCCTGGGAAGAGCTCACGTTTGACGACGAGGGCCTCATGAATTACGGCTCCGGCACGATGAAGCTGAGAAAGATCAGCTGATAACAACTATTTTTAGTATAAAACGACGATCCCCGGCTATACCGCCGGGGAATTGATTAATGAGGCTTTTTATGTCATTTATTTCAGATACCATCATAAGCTTTCCCGAACGCGTCCGCGAGTTTTTCGGCTTTGGCGGATACGAACGCTCTCCGGAAGGTTTTATGAGCTGGCAGCACCTGCTTTTTGTTTCCTTTTTTCTTTTGGCGATGGTCTGGTTCGGCGTGTATTTCGGGCTTAGGAACAGACACCTTGACGATAAGGCCAAAAATAAAGTACTCGTTGTGACCGCCATACTGATCGACACCGTTGAGCTCGCGCGCATAGTTATTCTCTGCTTCAGGAACAACAACCCACTGGACTGGCTTTACAATCTGCCTCTCTTTCTTTGCAGCCTTCAGTTTATCACCATTCCGCTGGCGGCTTTCTCAAAGGGCCGTATAAGGGAAGCGTCCCTTGATTTTGTGTTCATATTCGGCATTTTAGCAGCGGTCATGGGCAATATCGGCGCCGGGCAGAACTACGGCACGTACCCCGTGCTTTCATTCGACAACGTTTTCTCCGCGATAACTCATTCCATCTCCGGGTTCGCCTCTATCTACATTGTGGTGTCGGGGCTTGCCAGCATGAAGAAAAAGAACATGTGGATCACCTTTTCCATCATCGGAGCGGTGTCGGCAGTGGCATACGTGGTGGATATCATACTGCCCTACAACTATATGTTCCTCATAAGGGACGACGGCACGCCTTACTCCATTTTCTACAATCTCGTAAACGGAAACCCGGTACTTTATCCGGTCACAGTAGTACTCCTCTTCATTCTTTACATTTCTGTGTTCTACCTGGTGTACTATATGATCGAAAAAGCCCGGGCAAGAAAAGCCAATGGCTGAAATATTCTTTTTCCCGTTAAGTGAACCGTTTACTGCCCGGTGAAGGTATAAACCCCGGCGAGTACCGGGAAACACACCGTTATTAAGGAGCCCATATGAAAGAAACAGAAGTTACAGTGGAAGTTTTTAACGATTTGGATGAGATCACGACGATCCTTGATGGCCGCGGCTTTCGGAAGACGGATGAATATACCATTTACGACCGCTATTTCACATTATCCGGCGACATTTCCGGTCTCTCCTACCGGAACCTTCTCAATTCCTCCATACTCGTAAGGTCGATAGACGGCAGTGATCCCGTGGATCAGATCATATTTAAGAAAAAAGAATATGACGAACACGCCAATGTCATCTCCGAAGAAAAAACAAAGGCCGAAATCTCAGACCCCGGCGCAGTTGCTGAAATATTAAAGCTGGCAGGCCTTAACGAATATTGCGATCTCACAAATCACTCGCTCATATTTGAAAACGGCAATATCTGTTTCGCGCTTCAGATCGTCTCAGACCTCGGTATTTTTATCGAATATGAGGAGGATGAAACAATGGCAGGCCTTGACCCGTCAGAGAAGATCGTGCGTATGTCAGATCGTCTGAAAGACCTCGGCCTGAAGCTCGGCAATGACTTTTCCTGCAAAAAGATTGCCATGAAGCTGGCTTTGAAATGATTCCACCCGGTTTTCCGTCACTTCCCGGTTCCAAACCTGTACACGGTTTTCTGCCGGTATGTCTCTCCGGGTCTTAAAACTACATTCGGAAAATGGGAATGGGTCGTAGAGTCCGGATAATGCTGGGCCTCAAAACAGAACCCGCCGTTTTTAGGGTATTTTACGCCGTTCTTCCCCTGTTTGACCTCGTCGTAATGAATGAAATTGGCCGAATAGAACTGTATCGCAGGCTCCGTCGTAAACGCTTCAAGAGTTATACCCGTTTTTTCGCTCTTCGCAGTTCCTATAAGTTTAAGCTCTCCCGGTTTTCCGTCTAAAACCATATTGTGGTCGTAGCCCGTACACGCTCTGAACTGAGGGTAACTGTCGTTCCATCTGGCGCCAATGGTTTCTTCTTTCCTGAAGTCAAGAGGCGTCCCTTCCACAGGAATGATCCTTCCCGTCTGGGCAAAAGTCTCGGTATATTCGGTAAAGAAGCTACAATTAAGCCGCACCCTGTGATCAAGCACCGTCGACCCGTCCTGACCGTTCAGGTTAAAATAGCTGTGATTTGTAAGGTTCACGACTGTCGGCTTGTCCGTCGTTGCCGCATACTCGATCGTGAGGGCATTGTCGTCACCAAGTGTATACCTGACCTCTACGCTGAGATCCCCCGGGAACCCTTCCTCGCCGTCGGGACTTGTGTACCTTAGGATCAGGCACCCGTTTTCCTCGCGTCCATCAAAATGTCTTTTCGCATACACACCGTGAAGATGGTGCATTTTATTCTCACTGGTCTTTTCCAGCAGATATTCTTTTCCGTCAAGCATGAAGCGGGCATCACCGATACGGTTTGCGTACCTTCCCACTATAGCGCCGTAGTAGCAGGTACCGTTCTCGTAAGACAGAATGTCGTCGTAACCGAGAGCCACGTCTGTTGCGGCGCCGTTACGGTCAGGGACGGTAACACTTTGGATCGTGCAACCGTAATCAAGTATCCGCACGAACATACCGCAGGCGTTTCGCATTTCAAATGCAGTAACGATCCTGCCGTCTTTTGTCTTTCCGAATTTGTAAGAAGAAATATCGGCCATACTATCCCTTGAATACCCCCGTCTTATAGAGCATGTTAAGAGCGTTGATCACGTCCCAGTCGATCAGAGTCAGATTGAAATTGGCGTATGTGGAAATCTCTTTCTGAGCGAGCTGACAGTTACAGGTCAAACGCTTTTTTTATGATCTCGGCAACCTCTTCGGGTTTTTTATCCGAATTGTCGATCCTGAGATAATTGTCAAACGTGATCTCTCCTTCATAGCTGACGCATCTGTATTTCTTGTCGTCATTTATCAGCCGCTGATTTGAAAGCGGTATATCCCTTTTGGATGCTTTATGACGAAGTCTGTTTTCCGTTGCGTTCCTTTTAAGTCTTATCTCCTGCGGCGCTGTCAGTTCCACATAGTAAAACTCAGTGTCATACGGGCTGAATATTTCTTTCACGTGTTCGATATAATCCCAGTCCGCCTCAACGTCAAACGCCCACATATACGTAAAAATCATTCCGTAATTGCCGGAAGCCGCAAAGTTTCGGAATATGACCTCACGCAGCTCCGAGATCGTCTTGCCGTCATACTTGCCAAAGATCTCTATCACCGGCTCAATTGTCATGTGATTATGAAAAAGACGCAGATCTGTTATCTTCATCAGTTCCTGACCAACTGTCATTTTTCCTACAGCAGCATCGCCTATTATCAAAACAAACTTCATGGTTCACCTCACAGATCCCGGTCTTGAGGGATCGTTTATATTTCACCTTACCGGATTTTATCGACAAAACCCGAAAACATCGGGAATGCTGTCCGCTCCGAACGTCTGTATGCCCATCCTGTACATTGCTTTGGCGTGTATTCTGTCATGCCAGATGAAACGTCTCAAAACTTTTCGCACCGACCATTGCTCACCGTAGCTGCCGGTTACGGTATCAAGTGACAGGTAGTCCGCATTGGTTTCAAGTGTTTTGAAGCCCCTTGCTCTGCAGGAAACAATTGTTCCCTCGTTATCCGAGCTTACGCCGATTTCGGAAAAATAGTATTCGTTTACATTTTTCGTGTGTTGATACATTTCTTCCGCAGTACGTGGAACAGGGCCGTAAAACGTCTTGCGATATGGAAGCGCGCTCCTGTGCTTATCCGGGAACGAGCTGTAAAGCGTGTAAAAATCATTTGCGGATCTAAGCGCCAACGATTTAAGACGCCTGTATTCTTCAACCGTCAATGGGCCTTCCTCCGTTGAAAACAAAACATCACTGTCGGCATCTTGTATTTGCAGATCCGATTCCTTTTCCTGAACGATCTCAATCTCGTAATCATCAGGCGAAGTTTCACCCATCCAGAGCCGGAAGCGCCTTATTTCTTCAGGCATTTTCAGCATTGCCTCTTCCATTGACGCACCTCGCGTAAAGGCACCCGGGAAATTGTTCACATAAAGAAGGGTGTCATTGCCGTTATGTTCCCACACGCAATCAATTCTCATTTTCGCCTCCGCAAGCCGGGATTACCAGCGTTTCATATTTTTCTCAAACTTGTTGACGTAGGCCTGTTTTAACTCCGCTTCCGATATCCCGTAACAAAGAAGCACATCATTGTAATACATCAGAACGTCGACCATCTCTTCGACGAGATCCTTGCGTAATTTCGCATCGCGGCACGCCTTCTCCCCGCCGTGCTTTTTCACTATATCAATGACCTCGCCTATTTCCCCTATCATCCACAGCAGCTGGTCTTTCCCCCTGTCCGGGCAGACCGGTTCCCAGATATCTTTCTACTTTTCCTGCAAAGACCTTTGCATATCCAACATATCATCGATTCCAAAGTTACTCATTATTACACCCTCACAAATCCCGGCTCTCAGAGACCGTTTTTGATATACCGGAATCATCCTGTTTCAATTGGAAATTTTACCGGTTAAAGCCAAAAAGACAAATACCGCCATTCCGCATGCTGCAACCGCAAAGACCGCAATATGAAATATGCTCAATACTAAAGTCGTTGTTTTTCTCCATCCATGCAATCTATGAAGCATAACAAACCCGATAACAGACAAGGCTACCCCGGATATTAACGCCAATGGAACAGCGCAGACCCCAATGTTTTGAATAAATTGTAAACCTTTTTGGTAAAAAACATTGGTTTGTGTCGTCACATACAGTGCAGCAATTGCGTACAGTCCGAACGGTATTAATTCTATCCACGGGAATGCTGCCGGTTGTTTTTTATTGTTAACCATTCCTTCCTCCATCAAGCCCGGTTTATCCATGTGGTTGTTTGCCAAAGAAATTCTGAATCAACCATCCGTTGTAATCTGCCGGAATTGCGTGTTCTTTTATCAACTGTTCGAAAATTGCTACGGCGGTAGGGCAGTATCCGCCGTAATATCCTTTGACGGTCGATCTCAACTTATCGATCGGATAATATCCGGAAAGATAGCACAAATAACACTCCGCAGCTATAACGAATTCTTCCTCATCACCCTCACGCTGATACTCAATTAAGGCACGGTGACATTCCCTCAGGCGCTCGTCACTTTCGACGTGTTCTTTGTACAAACGTATTGCTTCATCGCTCGCAAAACCGTGCATCAGTTCGTGGGCAATGAGCGGATAATAATCTACCGATCCATTGGTAAAACAGGTCAAAAACGATCCGTTATACAGTTTAAACGCAGTTGGATAACTGAAAAATGAAACGTAAATATCAGCGTGGTCAACGATCGGCGCATTTTTGAAGATCGATATATTCCGGAACAGTTCTTCCGGGTTTGTGCCCTCAATTTCTTTTTTCAATCTCGTACCTTCTCTCTGAACCAACGGCAGAATACGTTCGTTATATATCGTTTCAAAACCAATGTTTTTCAGCGTTTTCAGCTTATCAACATAGACATTGGCGTAGCCCTGATTCAGCCAATCCAACATGGGAAACAGATAAGATGCCGTAAATTCATTTTTAATACGCCCTTTTACAATTCGACTAATATCTTTGGGCGACTGAAAATCGCGAATGAAATCATCGAGAGTCAATGCTTCCAGATCGTCATCATAAAATGAACTGATGATCAGGCACAAGCTCGACATGCTAAGGAACTCGTTGTCAAAGCCTGTTGGCAAAAGACCATTAATATATTCTATTTCTTTTATTTGGTCGGCTTTCATCCACTCTTTCTTGTTCAGCAAACGCTGCTGAAGAAAACAAATCGTGTCAAGCGCCATACTCGGTTTTATTATAATTCGATTCATGTTCCTCACCCTGAATGCTCTCTTTAATTCGGCGTCTCCCGCATTGTGACAAGTCACGGTTTAAAAGATTGTCATTTTTCGTCAAGCCGGAATTTGTCGCTCTCTATTTTAACATTTCGGTTCGAATGAATGTTTTTTGACACCAGTCAAAAAGAAGCCGAAAAGCCGTCTTAAAATCATAATCATCCGGTAATTCCGCCATTTCAAGCACGGAACGATCCTGTTCGGACACCTGTTCTATGAAATCCCGCTTTGCCACCGCAAATGATCCGCTCTCCAGATAATGCAGATTCTGAATCAGAAAAAACGCGCCTTTGCATATGCCGCGAAACGCTGCTATGTTCTTCTCCCTGTCAGCATGAATATAGCGATGGCACAGTTCGTGATACAAATTTCCCAAACTCAGTTTGACGTAGTTGATCTCGTCTTCCCGCGTTGCAGACGGCAGAAAATCTTTCAAATAACCAAAAACATCTTTGGTAGTGTGCAGTAACTGGCAAACTTCAAGAGGATTCCACCGTGTGATTTCGTATTTGCCGCAAATGAACCCGCAGGACTTTTCATAATGCCCGAT
>JAFSVU010000055.1 GCA_017444825.1 Clostridia bacterium | reverse complement strand
CTGCAATGGGACTTTTGCCTCCGAGTCGCTTACGCGGATATGAGTTTACATTGTTCATTATCAGCTCTGTCTTTTGTGGACTCAAAACAGTGAACGAATTACCTTTGGGAATAATGTAGCGGAACAGTTCGTGATTCCTTTCACATTTTGACTTTTGATTTGAATTCATTGGATCACAGTAGAACACCTTTGTCTGAATAACGCCGGTAGATAGATCCACCTCAATCGGTACAGGATCTGTGAATTCTGAACCTCTGTCTGTTTTATCCCGAATTCGGGATAAAACAGACAGAGGCTGTCAATACAGCAGCAAAAAGTATCAGAAAATGCTTGTTGAAAACAATATAGAGGGCAGCATGAGTAAAGCCGGATATCATTACGACAACAGCCCGATGGAAAGCTTTTTCGCCAGCTTGAAAAAAGAATACTTTTTGAGGAAAGAATATGCTACAATTAAAGATGTAGAGAATGATCTGTTTTACTACATAGAGATATTTTACAATCGCAAACGGCTGCACAGCAGCCTTAATAGGTGTTTTGAAGCAGACCGAATCAAGTATTGTATTAAGGGGGATTAGTTTTTACGATTTTTTCTTGATTATGACTCTTATTTTAGTAAACGTTTTATTGTCATTTCCTCATGTTATTTCCGGATTGATCTGGGGAGTGACTATTATTTTGGGTGTAGCCATTATAAATTATCTAAATAACGCAGATTCAGAGATTCTGTGTATATTAAAAAACTACATTTCCGAGTTGCTAAAATAATAATGCTAATTTTTCCTCGGTTTAGCGTCTAACAATTTCATAACACCCAACGGGCGAAATACTAATGTCTTACCAGTGCGTTTGGTGATAACGAAGTATGGTGAAAAAGAGTTAGTAGCATTGATGGCTTTCTGTTGATTTTCACCAAGGGTACGCTACCATCAGGTCCGTGTCGGGGCGACTCCATACAGGTTCAAAGCGGCGGCTCCGCACCACTAAGCAGCCTCGAGATCAAAGTCCCGGGGCTGTCTTTTGCTTGAGAGAGAATTCAATGTTGACCGAGATGTCAAGATGAAGTACCATTTTAGTGGAGTTTGTATGCATTAGGATTAGGAAAACAACTAATTCTTTTCTATGGCAGTCTAATATCCACATGGTTTCGTATTAAAATGATTTCGACAAATCGGAATTTGTGAGGAAGTATTACATATGGATCTGGAAATGCAGTATATGCAGGTGAAGGACGCAATCACGTCACTGGATTTCAACAACATCTGGCCTGGTTTCAAACCGCTGAAATACGCCTTGTTCGATGATGAAAAATGCTTTTTCGACGGGCATTATATTGAAAAGACCGATGCATTTTGCGCAAACACGTCCATTGTCTATGAAGGGGAGCAGATCGCAATATGGATGGTTCAACAGGAGCAAGACAATTCCGTATTGACTTCAAAGATCGTGCATGAAATGTTCCACGGTTATCAAAGCGCCAATGGTTGGAACTGTTGGGCAAATGAGCTTGAAGCCCTGTACCATTATCAATATGACGCCGAAAACCTGAGTTTAAAGCTGCGTGAAAATAAGCTACTGCTCGCTTTGTTGGATCGCTTTGACGATTCCGCCTTGAGGGAATTGCTGGCGCTGAGAAAGCTGAGAAGCATAAAATACCCTTATGAATTCTCCTACGAAAGCAAGGTGGAGGAAATCGAAGGGACTGCAAACTATGTGGAATGGCAGACTTTGAAGCAACTTGATAAGATCAGGGCAAACGAATTGATCGAGCATATGCGCGCGGTGATGACGAAACCGGAATACCTGTTTCCGATCAGGATCTCCTGCTACTTTACCGGTGCGCTCATGATAAACGCGCTGTGTTGCAAGGGCGCCTACCGCTTCGAGGCTGCCGACCGTCCGACGATCTTTTCCGTCATAAAGGATATCGAGCCTTTCGACGGGCTTTTCCCCGAAAAAGAAGCCGTCCTCGGAAGTGTAACGAGCGCGGTAGAGGCGTTCCAACAGGAAACCGATTCCATCATTCGTTCCGCACTTGAAAAGGACCTCGTCGTTGTGAACAGACCGCTCGAGCTTACGGGCGTGAACGTCTATAACGCAAGATGCCTGCGTGGCTTCATCACGTCGACTTACTTCGTAATGTACCGTGACGGGGAAGAGGACAAGATACTTCAAGGCAATTTCGTGATAAAAATGCAGGACGAAAAGATCATCGCCGCCGTGTACCGGTGGAATGAAGAATAATTAGATGGCGTATACAACAAAGAACGGCGTCAAAGTGATACCCGCCTGTATGCCTGCTATGAGCGGAACATTTATCAAATCGATCTCGACGGCACTGTACAGAAAGTATTGCTGAGAGTAAAGTGAAGTTTGGTGGAAATCTATTTGTGGCTTTGCAAATTGTATCCATCCTTAAAAACTAAAACAGGGAGGCCTTTAAGTTATGTTTGCCAAAAGGACGATCTTTCTTTTTATGATCGCATTGCTCTTATTACTGAGCGGGTGTGTAGGGCCTTCCGCGCTCCATGTTTGCGACCTTAAGGACGATGATACAGCTAATTATCCGGAAAACCTAAAAGCCTATATCAACTATCGTCGGAAGGAGTATATCGAGATGGAAGACATTGGCGATGATGTGTGGGCTCCGGTCGTGCCGAGAATAATTCCCGAAACAAACAGTCACATTGTGGTAAAGGAATGTTATTTTTATTGCGATTGTTATAAGCTTATTCTCGATGACTTGTGTCAGTGCTATATTATTTTCACTTTTGATTCTGAGGAGATATTTGATTCAGAGGCAGACAGAATATCCGGGCTGACGTTTAACGACGGACAAAAAGCCAAATTCGACAATACTGTTTTTTCTTTTCCCGCATATATAGTTACGTTGGAGGATTTTTGCGGAGCGAGTGAATATATGCTTATCGACCGTGAAAATCTTGCCATGTACTACGTCCACTACGACGGATTTGACAGAGATGGACTAAACATTCCGGACCGATTTCTGCCCTTAAACGACAGTGCTATAGATGATTTTTCGGTTGTGTACGCGCATTAATAATGTGAACTCAAGCTGAATAATGGTTGTGGGTAAATGTCTGTGATTCGCCAAGGTGACGATGCCATCAGCAGGTTCAAGGCGCTTTTTTGAATGATGTTTGCCCCAGTGGGCTTTTACTACAGATAGACGGCATGCCCGCCATACCAAAAAAGTGGCCGTTTGTTATTTCAGAGGCTTAAGATTGTCATGCTTATAAACGATTTAGGAGATTCTGAAGGACTGAACCATCTTGAATGATTGAAATTGCAAAACACTTTTTTCCTGCATCTTTAAGTGAGGCACCAATATGATAAATGGATGTGTGGTCCAAAATCAGGAAGCGATCATGAAAGTTGCTTGTAAAGTTTATAGTTAATGAGGGGTATTGCATATTGAACGTTGCAATATCTGAGACGGTCAACCTGTTTCCCTTTTGAGAAGTATAAAGAGCTACTTGAACATTTGGTTGTTTCTTCGAAAGAAGATCTATTGTAAATAGGGCTTGGAAAAACGTTGATGATTGTGCTAAAATCAACAAGCCAATTAGCATATTACAGGTAGACTTGATTCTATGAAAGAATGTTTGGCCGTGCCGACGAGCTGATGTACGAGGACAAACGAGACTTCAAACAGGCCAATGCATAATCAAAGCGCTGCATAGGACTGAGCTTTGCGATAGATTTTTAGACACGGGAAAAAGAGGGATACGCATGATAACCCATTCTGCGCAAGTCAGCTTTGATAACTATTCGCCCGCGGGCGACCTCGCGGTGATCGCCATATGCATTGTGATGGCGATACTTCTGCTGGCCAGTTACGTCAACCGCAACCGCAGTCTGCGCATTTTTTTGACTGTCATTGTTCAATTGGCAGTTGCCGCAGTCATCAACATTGTTTATCACGCGTTGCTGACGACGAACGATCCGGGGAGCTATTTACCGATCTACGGGATGCGCATTCTATACAATGCTGCGATATTTAATCTTTTCTTCCTCTTTGCGCTATATATTACAGTGGTCTCCGAACTGGAGCGTCGCAAAGCGCGGCACGTTGCGATCTTCTGCACCTTTTTGACCGTCGCCATTGTGGCGACCGACGCGGTTTTGTCACTGCTTGGGGTCGGGTTCCATATCACATCCGACGGAATAGTCGTGAACCACGCCGCCGTATACTTGATCGGCTTTGTGACCTATGTGACATTCCTGGTTGTGCTGATGACTCGGGTGAGACATCTTGTGTACAAACGGGTAATGTACGGTTTCTACGGCACTATGGCTGTTTCCGTTTTGATCCAGCTTTGCCAGCTTGCGATGAACTTTTCTTCGCTGACCACCATGTCGTTTGCATTTCCCACCGTCGCCATGCTGTATATCATGCACTCCACACCGTATAACGTGGCCCTTGGCGCCGTGGACAAGCGGGCTATGGCGAACCTGGTGCAGAGTCTGTACACCCGGAGTCAGGCTTTTGTCTTTATGAGTCTTCTGCTGCCTGAATACGACGAAGAGGGCAAGACTCTGCCGGAGGATATCCGGTCCCAGGTCCGGCGTTTCTCCGTGGAGTTATTCCGCTTCCGGAACTGCGTGCTGTTCCAGCTTACCAACGGGCGGCTGGTGCTTATCTTCCCGAAGAAACTCAATCCGAACTATGAGACCCAGATCGGTGTCGTGCTGAAAGCTTTTGACGAGCAGTTTCAGCGCTTGCACAACACTTATAAGATCGTGATCGGCGAATCTATCGACGAGATCAGCCGGAAGGGTGAATACGAAAGCCTCATCCGCAGCGTGGAGTACAGTATGCCTGATAATACTGTGCGCTTCGTGGGCCCTGACGAGATCGATCGCTTCAACCGGGATGAATACATCCTGAAAGAGCTGACGGACATCTACAACAAACGGGACCTGGACGACCCGAGAGTATTGGCGTTTTGCCAGCCTGTATACAACCTTCGCACCGGGCGTTTTGACACCGCTGAGGCTCTGATGCGCCTGAAGCTGGAAAAGACGGGTCTGGTGTTTCCGGATGAGTTCATTTCCATCGCGGAGGACCGTAACTACATTCACGTGCTGACGGAGATCATCCTCCATAAGACCTGCAGGACCATCAAAATGCTGATCGGGGCAGGCCTCAATATTGAGCGCATAAGTGTAAACGTGTCTGTGCTGGAGCTTAAGGACGACGCCTTTTGCAGCGACATCGACAGCATCATCGCCGGCAACGGCATCCCCGGGGAGCGCATTGCCCTGGAGCTGACCGAATCGCGCAACGAGACGGATTTCGTCATCATGAAGGAGAAAGTCGAGCAGCTGCACCTGGAGGGCATTCGCTTCTATCTGGACGATTTCGGCACAGGCTACTCTAACATGGAGAGGATCATGGAGCTGCCCTTCGACATCATCAAGTTTGACCGCACCATGGTCATCGCCAGCGGCGCGGATCCCCGTTCGGCGCGGATCGTGGAAAACCTGGCGAACATGTTTCGGGATATGAATTACGCCGTGCTTTATGAAGGCGTTGAGAACGAAGGCGACGAAGCCCGCTGCCGGGAAATGTCTGCCACATACCTTCAGGGCTACAAGTATTCACGCCCTGTGCCCATCGAGCAGCTGAAGGACTTCCTGCAGAAGACGGCATGACGGAACCGTAAAAACAGCCTAAGAAAGCAATAACTGTAACTGTTTTTACTGCGCCATGTATTTCTAAACGGTGCAGGAAATGTTGTTGATCACTTTTTATGAAAAAAATCATCCTTGTTTTTAAAATTATAGCCAATTTCTTCAGAAGCAAAAAGCTGATCGCTTCTGTCTTTGTCTGCGCGGCTTTGCTCTTTGGCGTGAGTTTTTTGTCCGTGCTCGGGGCGTTTACGTCATATTTTGCGGACGTCGACAGCGAGGACTACCTGAAATGCAGTCATGTCGTGAGCTTTGCCGAGGAGCAGACCCTTACGGGTGTGAATGAGTACACCGGCAACAGGTTCTACAGGAACAGACGGTATACGGAGCTGAATTCACAGGCTGCCGGGGCTGACGGAAGCACATACCGGGTGACGACCTACTACGGTGAGACCGATGAGCTGCTTTACTACGTTTGCCGTGACGGGCGTCTGACTTTTACGAAGGACGAGATGTCCGGCGAGGTCCCTGCGGTGTTTGTGTCAAACGATCTTTGCAAAGAGGCCGGCGAGACGATCACGCTTCCTTTCTGGGACTGTGAGTTCCGGGTGGCGGGGATCGTCGATGACCCGATAGGACGGCTGATAGTTGTTCCAATGGTCTGGTTTGAAAAGGCGGATCTCAAGGTAAACCATATGACCTTCTACACGTCCCGCAAGCTTTCGGTGTTTGAAGAAAAGAAGCTTGAGTACGATCTTTGCAGCGACGGCAGGGCCAGGCTCACCGGAGGCATGACCTACGACGAAGCGGTCCAAAACAGCTCGGTGGATCTTATCGGGAGCGGTATACTTGCCGTCATTGTGCTTGTCCTCGGTTTTTACCTGTTTAACTACACCTCTCAAAAAAACAGCCGCACGTACAGCCTGCTGGGCATACTGGGCTCAAGCAAAGCGAATACGATCTTCCTCCTGATGCTGGAACGGATCCTCACGACGTTTGCGATCATGACGGTGTCGGCGGTGATCCATTTTGCTGTCAGAGATCTTCTTCACGGGTTTCTTATGATACCGGAATGCCGGATGGGGCTTAAGGAATACGCGGTGGCTGTGGGAATAATCGTGCTCGCTTCCGTGTTCTCGTCGATCCCGTTTGCGGTCTATTACGTCAAAAACTCCTACACTACGGTGGTGAAGCATTATGAATAGATTCAGCCTGCTTTTCAAGATCATAAAACAGTTAAAGTCAAAGGCTGCAGTCCTGGTGCTGATCACCCTGGTGGCAGAAGCGGCGGTGGTGTATCTTGCGGGCCTCTACAACCTTCCGAAGCAGTATCAGAGAAGATTTGCGGAGCTTTCAAAAAGCGGCTGCGTGTATTTTGACACGTTGGGCCGGAAGACTGACGTGGAAGCACTCCTTGCCAATGAAGGCGCGGTGGAGGACGTGCTTTACGTTAATTTCATCGCCAATGTAAAATACAACGGGGAATACTACTTCCTGAGGGCTGTGTCCTCGGAAAAATGCTTTGGTGTGTCGCTTAACAAAAAGGCCGGTGATGACGGGAAGACGCTTAAGATCGCGGGCTCGCGGCAGGTTCTTGACGGGAACGGCATTGGCGAAAAGGTCAGGATGACTCTTCTCGTGGGAAACGACCCGGTGGATGCGGAATTTGAGGTGGGCGGTATTCTTAGCGAGGATGCGCTTGTGCTGAATTTCAACAACGGTTCGAATGCGGCTTCGGCATACAGTATTTTTTCACAGTGCGGAAACGACATATACGTTTTCGGCGACGAACCGGAATTGAGGCTCCTGGCTGAGACAGCCTCGGCGGACGAGAGCATCCTTTACCCGGGCAACGGGATAGTGCTGTTTAAGGAAGGCGCTGACCAAAGCTCCCGCATTGAAGTGATACGCACCCTTCTTGCCAATGACGTCAGCGTCCAGGAGGACACGGAACTGGAAGAGAGAACAAGGCTGGTTTCAAAGAACAGTATCGACACTTATTCCGCGATACCGCTGCTCATTATGGCCTTATCACTTGCCTCGACCTTTGCCATTATCGTGATGTCCATCGACAGCGAAGCGAAGACGATATCGCTTATAGAGCTGGTGGGCTGTTCAAAAGCTATGGGAACCGGCCTTCTCATCTCGGCGTTTTCGATACTTCTGATACCGGGTGTGATCGTGAACGGCGGGGTCATTTTTGCGGTGGTTGCCGGCGGGAAGCAGCTCATTGACAACGTTTTGATAACCTGCGAGAGTTTTTTGCTGCTTGGAGGGACGGTATTGGCGTTTCTTGCGATCATCGCACTTACGTCTGTCCTTCTTAAAAGGCAGAATTCACACGTTCAAAGAGTAATAGAGGAGATATAAATGACTGTTCTTAATGTTAAAGATCTGCACAAAACTTTCGTGCTGAAGGATATGTCGGTGAAGGCCCTCGACGGAGTCTCTTTTTCCGTTGAAGAGGGGGATATGGTGGCTGTTATAGGCGCCTCCGGGTCCGGGAAGACGACACTTCTCAATATAATCGGGCTGCTGGACCGTCAGGACAGCGGCGAGCTTGAGCTGTTCGGGGAGACCGTTGATTTTTCCAAGGATTCGAAGAACGCGGTCATAAGGAATGACCGTATCGGTTTTGTGTTCCAGGACTACTCCCTTATCGCCAATGAAAACGCCGTCTTCAACGTGATGCTCCCCCTGTATTTCACGAAGATGTCGATGGGGAAAATGCGAAAGAAAGCCATCGAAGCCCTGAAAAAAGCCGGCTTCCCGGAGACTCATATGAAGAACAAGGTCAAGCTGCTCTCCGGTGGACAGAAGCAGCGGGTGGCTATAGCGAGGGCGCTGGTGAACGACCCCGACATTATTCTTGCGGACGAGCCGACGGGGGCACTGGACAGCGAGAGCTCCGAAACCGTCATGAACCTGCTGAAGGATCTCAACGACGCGGGGAAAACGGTCATCGTCATAACTCACGACCCAATTGTCGCGGAAAAATGCAGGAGGGTGATAAAACTGGCGGACGGAAGGATCGTCTGACAGATACCGCTGACCCTGCACATCCCATAGATCGTAAAAAAGTATGTTTTTTCCTTTAAAAAGCAATGTTTTTCCGCTTTTGCCCATTGACATGACCATGGGTTGTCATGCTAAAATTATATGGACGTGGCGGATATTGCCAACGTCGTAGAAAGCAGAAAGAATTCAAACCACTGATCGCACCGGCTGAACCTGTCTGCCGAGTGCTTTTTTATTTATGAGGTCGTCTATGAAAAAGGTCTTTCCAAAAATCATATGTATTTTTCTCACTGTCATCATGCTCGAAGCTTACGTTCCGGTCGGCGTATTCGGCGGAGGGGACGAGATAACTGCGGACTACAGTATCTCGCCTGACTATGCCGCCCGCTATCCTAAAGGCGTCATCGAGCTTTTCGAGTCGGAGATATCGGTAAATGAAGGCAAAGAGACCGCGTTGAAGCTCATACGCATGGGCGGAACGGAAGGCAGGGTCTCGGTGGAACTCAAAGCGATCGACATCACCGCGAAGTTCGGAACCGACTACACCGTCAGCGTTAAAAACAGGAAGCTGAAACAGAGCGACGAGTACACAGGTACTTTGACGGAGATCTACCTTGAAGAGAGCGGCGGCGACTACATCACGGCAGATGAGATCCTGACGGACGAGGTCTACAAGAAAATAATCGGCTATGACGAAAACGCCAATACCCTCAGCGACGAGGAGGCCGCCGAGCTCCGGGAGGCCTCGATAGAGCTTGTTTCGGATATCCTCAAGGTGTCTGATGAGGAAGCGGAGCGCATTGTGGACGGTACGAACAAAAAGAAGGCCGCGGAGAGCGGGCAGGACGACACGGATGCACCGTATAAGTCGCCGCTCCACGAACTGAAGGACAGTATCCTTGGCGAGAAGACGGCTCCGAACGGAATGGTGGACACCGACCTGGTGGATATGGAGAGTCTCATTGGCAACAACGATGAGAACCTCGTTGCATCCGCAGTGTATGACGCGACGGTGGGAGCCTCGCTGAGGGTGGTTTTCGAGGACGGCCAGAACGAAAAAGTCATCGTCATAAAAGCTCTCGAAGACAAAGAATATGACCCCGAGGAGATCTTTTCCCTCGGTATTTGCAACCCCGAGGGAGGTGCTGAGATCGGCGAGATCGTGGGAAGCACGGTGGTGATCGAAGACAACGATGAGACGGAGCCCGGCACTGTCGGTTTTGCGTCGTCTTTTGTCACGGTGGGATCGGATGAGATCTGCGCCTCGGTAGATATTGTCCGCGAAGGATGTCTGAACGATTTTACAGAGGTGAGAGTGGCCACGGTGAGCCTGAACGCAGACGCCGCAAAGGACTATCTTCCTGTTGACACAACGTCAGTGTTCCTGCCGGGCGAAAAGCAAAAGACGCTTATAGTCCCTCTCAAGACGTCCACCCGGGATCAGACCGAGGTGAAGGAAATTGGCGTTGTGCTGGACGTGGAGGCGGGAAGCGCGGAAGCGGACGTCTCCAATACGGTCATTCAGATCCTCCCGAGGGCTGCATTAAGGGGCGGCGCCACACCCGTTTACGACAGTGACAGCACGCTCAAGTATTTCACGATCGACGTTGACAGTGTTAAGGACAGCGGCAGTTTCGCAGGTCTTTTCAACGATCTGAACGGTTTTTACGCAAATATGATGGGCGTAAAGAAAATAGAAGTCAGTTTTACCGTAAAAAGGGACAGCAGCTCCAAGCCACAGACCTGGTCTTTTTTGAATAAAAAGGACTCATATTATTTCGGAATATACGGGCATCCCATCTTAGTGGGAGAACAGGTCTATGATGCGCTTCCGGCAGTTAAGCTTGATCAAGGGGAATCAGGCACTTTGACTCTTGGCGTCAGAGAAGCCTGGGGCGAACAGAAATACACCTCCTGGAGCACCGACCAGATGTCGTTTAAATTTTACAGGTCTCTCGGACTGCCCTCTTTCTATAGGGGTGCAAGCGGGATGTGGCCCGATGAGCTTCAGCGCTTCATGCTGAAGTGGAAGAACAATCGCGAATATACCGTGGAAGAACTCACGTGGAACGATATAGAGATCAACGAGATCAGGCTCTATCCTTTAACTTTGTACAATGAAGCATGGGCGGATACGGACGCCCGGAACGTTAAAGGGGAATACCGTGAGTTTAACGGCACCTCGGCGGCGGATATCGTAAGAACAGTGACCTATAAGGCCGGAAACTTTGATCTTCCCGAGTGGGTATACAGAGGCTTTGATCTTTCCACCATCGACTATCAAATTACCGAAGCGGCTGCTTCACGAAAAGCATTTACCGTGGAGTATAATGTCAAGGGCTCGGGTCAGGTCCTGAAATCCTGCAGCGACACCCTTAACGCCAATGACATCAAGACAGTCGTGTACGACGACACGGATCCCGGGATAATCTGCTACTATATTTCGGTAATTCCGGTGGTCAGAGGAGCATATATCGGCTCTGTCGCGGTCGAGGATTACGACCCGGAACGGGGAGAGCTCCGCATTGGCGATAAAACGTACCGAAATGAAGACGTTGCAAGCGGCGAGTGGCGCGAGGGCGACGAGCTGTTCATATTTGCATATCCTTCTCACGGCTATAAATGCGATAAGATCGAAATCACAAGGGCTGACGGCACCCTGGAGCACATTGCCCCCGGCGAAAAAGTCATGCTCACCAAAGGCATGTCGGTGAAGCCCCTTTTCTACGAGGAGAATATTGAGATAACCGTCTCCTGGAAGTACCCGGGCTCCTTCATTCAATATCAGAACCGGGCAACAAACATGGCCGGATATGCGTTTACGGCAAACTGCGAATACACCGACAACGGCGACGGAACGTACACTTTCCGCAACATGACTCCGGGGGACATTGTGACCCTCTACGTCTTACCCGAAAACCCGGATGAAAAAGGCTTTACAAGATCGCGCACCGGCTACTGGACCAGAAACGCGGTGGAGGGCGAAGTGCGTCTCAACGACGACGTGAGATTCGTTCCCTGCATTGGCGATATATATGCCTTTGAGGTGGATGACCACGATATGGAATTCACGTTTTACCTTGTGGACAGGGCCGTGGATGAGGGCGGCACCCTTGTGAGAGGCAAGGTCGTGACCAAGGGCGGAACGATCAAGAGGCCGAGCTTTGTGGATATAACCGCGGAGAACGTTGACGTGGCGGGCATACCCGTGGCAGGCGCCAATGTGGCTGTATTGTCTTCCGATCCCGGGGAAAAGATCACGGTCAACAACGTGGATTACTACACCAATGCAACGACAGACAAAAACGGCTGCTTCACCGTTTACCTGCCTGCCTATGCGGACAACCTTGGCTATTGCATCGCTATAACCATGGACGACAGGATCTACCAGGGCGTTTCGATCTTTACCCGCAACGGTACCACGGTTTACGTTCTTCCCTACCAGAATCCGAACTATCAGATAGACCGTATGACGGTGGGCTCCGACATGGACACCACCGGCATAGACATAACCAATAACATCATCAAGCTGGGCATCCACGCGGTCATTGCCCCCGGTTACCGGGCTCAGAAGCTTGTTTTGAGAAGTTATGACTGCAATGGGGCCCTCTTTAAGGAGTGGATCGCAGAGGAGAGTGACACGGAGGGCTGGACCTATGAGTCAGCATTTGTCGTAAGCGACAAGCTTACCGTCAACGGAACATTGACGGTCGAGCTTTACGATCAGAAGGGCAGGGGCCTTGGCGAGTTCGACACGGGCTATTCCATGAAGCTGAAACCGGGCAAAGGTTCGGTGGAGTTCCCGGATTTTGATCCTTTGGACAGCGTGACGCTGCCTGTGCTCGGCGAAATGACCGCCAACTTCTCTTTCGGAAGCGACTATGACGTGGAGCCCAAGGAAGCTCAGGGATCATCCTCCACAGCGCTTGCAGGCAGCTCCGGAAGCAGCGGAAGCAAGATGAAGCACTTCTTTACGATCACTTACGGCTCCGCGGGAGCTATTAAGAAAGCGGTTCAGGCCACCCGAAAGACACCGGGCTATTCCGAGATGAGCGCAAACGAACGGGCGATCCGTATCCTGAGCCACATTAACAACGTGGCGGACACAGGCGGCAAGGTGATATACAAAGATCCTCCTACGGGAACCGGAACTCAGACGGAGGGTACCGGAACCTCTGATGCAGGCACCGGGACAGAGACCGGAGGAACGGACACCGGAGGAACGGACACCGGTGATACAGGCACCGGCGATACAGGCACCGGCGGCGGGAGCACAACCGATACAGGAACCGGAGGCGAAGTGCCTCAAACGGATCCCGAAGGACAGCCGGAGCCCATTGGCCAGTCAGACCCCGCAGATCCGTCAAATCCCGAGACCCCGGCGGATATAGCTGCGGACGACTGGGAGTTCATTGACGGCGCTGAAGATAACGGAGGCGAAATGCAGAACCCCCCTGCCATCAAGGCCGGAAACAGGAAATCAGACGTTGTTTTCACATACTCCATCAACGTGCTCTTATCGTTTGTCGTTACGGACGATCAGATGTATTTTGACTGTCTCACGATGTACGCAGACTTCAAAGTGCAGGGCTCGGCAACCAGAGAATATACTATCTGGGGCGTTCCGACGTACATAAAGTTTAACGGCCTGGCGGAAGGTGAATTTCTCTTTTACGGCGACGCACAGAGCGGAAAGCCCATCAAGCTCACCGGCGAATGGAGTTATTTCAACAAGACTGTCCAGGATCAAATGGAATCCGGAAGCGCTTTCCATTTAAAAATATTCTTTGAACTCGGCGCAGGCGTCGGCAAGCTCGGTCTGATGACCATAGGTATCGCGGGATCCATGGTGATGGACATCGACTATCAGCCCTGGAAAAACGGCGCAGGCATCGTGTCGTTCAACCTTGACGCGGAGGCTGTCATTATGAAGGTGACCGCGAGGATATCCATGGCGAGAGCAAGCTACGGCATGTTCAAGACCGACGGTTACACAGGTCTGATGGACTTCTCCGGCGTGGAAAACGCATCGAAATTCCAAAACAAAAAGCTTCTGAGGTCATACAGAGACGCCAGATCCGACACCAAAGTCTACGGCGACCTTGAAAACAACCCCAGGGGCAGTTCACTCTTATCCGGCGCATATGCCATGACGTCCTCGGGCAGCACCGACCCATACAACAGGATCCTTGCGGAGAAAAAGATCGAAAACACTGTTAAGGCCCTGGATCCGGCGCTGGTTCCCATTGGCGACGGAAGCAAGGTCCTCTACCTGAGGCTCGACGATGACAGCAGAAGGGGAGCGAGCGACTACTCCTCGGTGGCCTGCAGTATTATTGACTGGGAGGGCAACGAGACAGAGCCGGTCTATCTTGATAACGACGGCACCTTTGACTTCAATCTCAAAGCGGCTCAGATCGGCGGAGGGCGCGTTCTTGTCCTTTGGAGCGACCTTGACAGATCCTTCGGAAACGCGGAGGTTGAAAACATTGGCGAGATGCTGAACTGCGCAGACATCAGTTACTGCATTTTCGACGAAAACGGCGTACCGGGCGAGATCAAAAAGCTCACGTCAGACTACGGTTTCGAGGGAGTGCCTTCCATCGCATATGACGAAGCCACCGGGAACGTTTTTGTCGCATATATCTCCACAGACTACCAGACAGAGGGCCTGACCCTCACGGAGGACGATCTGGACCGGATCGGCGACTTCCTGTATAACTCCTACAGCAACGTCTGCTTCAAGGTCCTTGATCAAAACGGCGAGATAGTAAAAGACTACACGGAAAAGGAGGCCGGCTATAAGGCCTACGAATCCGCCAATGGCAAGGGCGTTCTGAACGGAATGCGCTACCTTAGCACCCAGAGCGACAGAAAAGTTTCCCAGTCCACGATCCGCGAGGTCTCGGCTGCGGCGGTTGGCGGCAAGGCGTACGTGGTCTACTCGGTCGACACCGACAGATCCGTTCAGACAGACAAGGACAGAGAGCTTCTTCTTGTGACCTGCGACCTTGTGACCATGGAGCAGTCAAGCCCGATCCTTCTTTCGGACGAAGAGACCTCGGACACCAATCCTCAGCTCATCGCTTACGACGGGACGGTGCTGATGTACTGGAACCAGGACGGCAAGCTGAACTGCGGCGACGTGGTGGGATACCTAAGCAGCACTTACGACCACTCGGAATACGTGGCAAATCAGGCGGTTTACGGCGTGAACAACATGGGTGAGATCGCCAATGCGGCCGCCAGCTATTTCGTGACGGTACAGCCCGACGGGAACCTCTGCATAGTCTGGATCGACTGGGAGGAAACGGATGAGGGCAACGTGCCCGCCGTCTACTTCCGGGAATACGACCCCGATTACGGCACGTTCAAGGATGACGAGGGCGTGGATCAGCCCTACGGAATGTGGGGCAACATCACCAAAGTGGCTTCCGTCGAAAAGGATCAGGACATATCCGAGGTGGCTTACATTGGTGTCGGCCGCAAAATGCTCATCTCCTTCAAGACCGTAAACAAGGATGACGAGGGCACTGTTTCGTCCTACGACAGCAATCTCATGCTTCTCAAGGGCGGCAACAGACAGGAAATAAGCTTAAAACTTAACCCGAGCGGTCTTCCTTTGCCGGGCGAGAAGACGGACCTTTCGGTGACAGTCAAGAACCTTGCGTCTCTACCCAGCAATAAGATAACGGTCAAAGTCGACCTCATCGACAAGGACAGGAACGAAACACCCATCGGAACAAAGGTGTTTGAGGACCATTTTCAGTCAGACGACAAGGTTAACGCCGTCTTCGAAGATCTTGTCTATCCGGATGCCCCGGACGACTATCTTTTGAGGGTGACTTCATGGGACGATGACCTGTGCGATTACCCGGTCGTAAATTATTTCAGGCTGCCCTACAGCGCAAAGATAGACTACGACTCCGCGGACCTCATAACCAAGGCGGACGGCTCCTTTGAATTTTACGTTGACGTGTCAAACGACGGCAATAAAGCCTACGACGGATATATCGCAGTAGGTTATGCCGTGACGGAGGGAGAAGGGGACGAAAAGCAGACCGTATACAAGTCGCTGACCGACGCCGAAGAGCTGAAGCTTGGCGTGGGCGAGACCGAGAGGAAAATGCTCCGTTTCAACGTGCCTGACGGGCTCTATGACGAAGACGGTGTCTGCGAGCTCGAGGTGGCCGTTTACGCAAACGGAGAGGCCGCAAAAACCGAAAAGCTGTACATCTACAGGACGGTCAAAAAAGCCGCTCAGCCTGAAGATATATTGCTGAACGCCGAGAACGGGAAGGCTGATATAGACGCAGGCGAAACTCTGGCCCTTGGCGGCACGATAGCACCCTATGACGCAAGAAACGGCTACCGCATCGTTTACAGTGTTGACGACCCGTCTGTGGCTTCCGTTGACGCTCTCGGCAACGTCACTGCTCTCAAAGAGGGCACGGCCACAGTCACCGTTTCCGTGGTGAAAGAAAACACGTCACTTTTCATTACGGACAGCTACAGGGCTTCCTCCGGCGGCGCGTCTCTTACACTGAACGAGTACGGCCAGCCTGCGGGGCTTATGAACGTTTCCGGACGGGAAGATACCGTTTTCTCAAAGACGGTGGAAGTGAACGTCATCGCACATCCTCCGGTGCCGCCAACGGGCGACGCAGGGAATCCATTCGCCCTTGTGCCGGTGATAGTGATAACCGCATCTCTCATCGCACCCTGCATTTTCATGCAAAAAAAGAGAAAGAAAAACGAAGGCTGAAGCCTGAGTGCAAATAACCGGACCCTTTGACTGCGTGCAAAGGGTCCGGGATCCGAAGTTTTTCAATAAAAATCAAATTTTATAAAAAGTGACAATTTGTCTCTTTTTTTTGCATTTTAATCGTGCTACAATCGATCCGGAGGAGACTTAATGGGTCTTGACGTTGGCGAGAAAATCAAAAACCTTAGAATAAATAAGGGCCTGACGCAAGACGAGCTTGCCGACAGGCTTGGTATTTCACGGCATCTTGTCAGCAAATGGGAACTCGGCCAAAGGCTGCCGGGTTACGATGCGGTGGAAATGATGGCTGAGTATTTCGACGTCGAACCCGAGCTCCTTATTCTTGGCGATTCAACTGTCTATGAAGAACTTGACTCTTGCATCCCAAGGGGAATGAAATCCGAAACAGCGTCAAAGCTGATCGATGAGTTTTCCGAGTCTCTCGATAAACGGGATCGAGAGATATTCCTTTTGAGGTATGTGAGGTTCATGAGCTCTAAAGGCATTGCGCGCAAGATTGGAAAGGGCTACGGCACAGTAAGAAACAGATTGGTTGTTATTAGAAAGACGCTCAGAGAGTTTTTGGACAGGTGTGTGTGATGAAAAGAAGCGAACTTTATGATGTAATAGCAAGGCTTGACGAGGATCTTCAGCAGCAGGCCTATGAACTGGAACAGCGGCCGGTCCCGAGAAAGCAGCTGTTCTTCAGCAGGATACTCCCGATTGCAGCTTCCTGCGCCGCTATCATTATTACGGCTGCGGTGGTGTTAAGCATATTTCTCCCGAAGATGATCGGAGGAAAAGACCCGGGTGAGACACCGGACCAAAACCCTCCATCGGGGCAGACACTCAGCGCAACTAAATTGTCCTACAAGGGACTGAACGACGATATAGTAACTTTCAATGCGGAAAACTACGGGGCAAAACTCATCTCGACGGACGTAAAAGGTGTCCATGCGAACTGCAGCGGTGTTTTCTATAACCAATACACCGGCGAGCTCTGCTGCTTTGAACACGCGTTTCTAAACGCCTCCGGCATCAGTCTCCCGAAGATGTCCTGCATTGATTTTGCCGTTGACAGTGCGGACGGGAACCTGGCCGCCGCAGTGATTAGGGAGACTTCAGGAGAAAAGGTGACAGGCCTTTGGATATTGGACAGAAAGTCGGACAAGGCCCGGCGTGTTCCTCTCCCCGAAGGCTGCAGAAGCTATGACAGCATAACTGTTTCTTCATCAAAGAGTCTCTGCAACGGCATCCTCTGCCTGGCGGTAAACGACGGGAAAGGCACCCATTCGGTATACGCATATGACACGGCCTTCGGAAAATACGTTAAGCTGGCGGACAGCAAAGATGCGGAATTCGTCGCCGCAGAGTTTCTTGCCGAAGATATTATCCTGATAAAGAAAGACGACAGTGTCTATTTCATCAATACCGTCACCAACGTCCTTACCGAGGTCGCGGGAGAAACCAATTACTCCTGCGGAGGCAAGGTCTTTTCCGTTAAAAACGGCGGCTGGCTGGCGGAAAACGGCGTCGTCGTAGCGGCATACGACGCAAAAACAGGCAGGGAGCTTTCAAACGAAAAGGTTCTTGTGATGACCGCCTTCGATGACGGCACTGGGAAGATACTGCTCAAAGACACGACCACAGGCGAGGAGACCGTACTGCTTGACGATTATGACGGGAACTGCTGCACATGGAGCAGCGATTTCTCGTGCTTCTACGCGTATTCGGCCGGGTACGGAAAACTGCTCTGCTACTTCACGGAGTCCGGAAAATGGAAGACCGGGGATGTGAAGGGCTTTGCCGAGAAGACCGAGACCGTAGACAAACAGTCTTATGCGGTGTTTGAAAACTACTACCTGGCAGCGGGAAACGCGCCGGGAAACGCCTCGGTATACTACACAAGAAAAATAGTTAAAAAAGATATCGTACCGGAATATGAAGACGAAAAAACGGATTCGGCTTTCTGGGACGAGTACAGGTATCTGAAGCACCTGAATTTTGAAAAAGAGACTTCATTTTATTTTGGAGAGCCTGCAGCTTCGGGTGAGGGCAGATTTTATGAGATAGAAAAGGACGACATGATCCTCTTCAGAGATATTCTGCTGAAATGTCTCGAGTCAAGAGGAAAAGTCTACAGAGAGCGACGCATGGAAGGCGACGGAGGCGTTGTGGCAGGAACGTTGACCTGCGGAGAGCTGATAGTTTATTTCATAGAATACAGCGACTGCTTCTGTGTTTCCGTAGAGCCCGGAATTCCTCTGACCGGAGGTTCCGACATTGGCGTATATGAATTCCCGAAGACTGTTTTCGAAAACGTCCGGGGGAGTATTGTTCCCTAAAAAAGGATAAAAACCGAATAGTAAACAGATAAAACAAACCGACACTCAAAAACCCCCATTTGAATCATTTGGCGCTAAGTAGTAAAATGTGACCCGATTATGACACAGCAGAAAGGCTTGCGACATCTTGCAGCATTTTTATACGGCTGATGCTTCGCAATCATTTTTCCGGTTAATTTGCCGAATGGTTTATTTGGGGTTTTTTATGAGCAAGGTAAAAGCAAACGACTACTCGGTCCTTTTTCCGAAGGATATCAGTGACGGTATTTCCTTTGGTTACCTGGGCGGGAAGATAAAACTGGCTCCCGAAAAAACGGGAGGAAAGCTCGTTAAAGAGAAAGAGACCGTATCATATTCGAATGTTTTCGGTGAAAACACAAAGGTCCGTTATACTCCTCTTCTCAACGGTATTAAAGAAGACATAATACTCGAAAAATACACAGGCAGGAATTCCTTCAGATTCACCCTTGATGCCGGCGGCCTCACATTGGCGAGGGATGAGGGCGGACTTGTACTGCTCAACGGGAAAAAAGAGACCGTCATGAGGCTGGGCGAAATAATTGCCTACGACAGCACGGGAAATACTGTTGGCGGTTCCGTTACGTATGCGAAGGGGAAGGGTTCCGCGTATGTTCTGACAGTCAGTGTGCCGGAGAGCTTTTTGAAGGACCCGGACACGGTCTATCCCGTTACGGTGGATCCCACGATATATGAGAACACTGTAACCAATTTAAACGTCGGCACGTATGACACCTCGGTGAATTGCGGGGCGATGGCCGTCCAGGGGAGCAGGGTTTATTTTGATATCACCTCCTTCTGCAAGGGTTGGAAAAGACTTACGTACACAGACACGAATAGGATCATCCTCACGTCAGGCAGCGCGACCGGCGCCAAGGAATTCGGCTCCTCTGAATCGGTATACTCCTCCTACAGGCCCATGATCACCTTCACATACCGGATCAAAAACCTGATGGAGACCGGTACGTACTATATAAGAAACAGGCACATTGACAAGTACCTTCAGCCGGTCAACGGTTCGGCAGCTGTTGGCGCGGGGCTGGAGCTCAGAAGCTACACCGGATCGAGTGCCCAGAAATGGGAGGTCACGTCCCTCGGAAACGGCTACTACACCATCAAATCGGCCCGGAGCAGTCTGGTCATAACGGTGCCCCCGTCCTCATATTCGGCATACGACGTGCAGCTGATCCAGTCGGCCAACACATTGGCGGAAGGCCAGCAGTGGCGCATCTACATGACCTCATACGGAGGCTTTGCCATTAAACCGAGATCCTCCTGCGGCGGCAGCGGCGGAACGGGGTGGACCGATCACACCATGTCGGTGGCAGACGGGAACAGCGGCGACGGAGCACTCGTGACCCAGCGGCCCTATGTTTACAACGAAAGCTTCAAGGATGAATGGTACCTTGTACCCACGGATATCTCGACCACAGGCTCCTATATGATCAAGAACAGGAACTCCTACACGTATCTCCGCCCCGCAAACGGCAATATTTTCTCGGACAACGGCGCTGTGCAGCTTCAGCTGAACGCCTCAAACATCACGAGAAACCAATGGTTCGTGTACAAGATCCCCAACGGTCTGGCTATCAAGGCCCGCTCCGCATGGATACACAACCTGGTCCTTGCCCAGAAGGAAAGCCTGATCGGCTCTACGAACGTGGTGGCCCAGAGGGCGTTCATCAACGACGCGAAACGCCATGACGAGTGGCTGATCCGGATCGCCAACTGACAGTAATTTGTTCTGTGAGCATAAAGGCGCAGTTTTCACGGCTGTGCCTTTTTTATTGTCCGCAGACGCCAAAAGTGATAATATATGCAGTGGATCGTATTGGCCTTATGAGGCGGAATAGCATTCGGAGAATTGGTTATGATCGATATCAGGGACGAGCAGCCGCTTGACGTTATTAAGGACGACGGCGGGCTCACAAGCATTTTCAGGACCATCGCTGTCATAGGCGATTCATTGGCGTCGGGGGACCTGGAGTCCATAGGCGTTCCCGGGGAGCCGAGGGATTACCATGACATTTTTGATATTTCCTGGCCGCAGTATCTTGCGCGGATGAGCGGCACCACTGTGTATAATTTCACACGGGGTAATATGACCTGCCGCGAGTACAACAACTCTTTTGCGGATGAGAAGGGCTTCTGGGACAAAGCCAAGGCGGCGGATGCATATATAATAGCTCTGGGCGTCAATGACCTGGACGAGTTTCATCAGGAGCTCGGGAGCATTGACGATATTGACCCGGACTGGCACCGGAACAGGCCCACGTTTGCTGGCGACTACGCCAAGATCATCCGGCGCTACAAGGAGATCTCACCAGGGGCGGTCTTTTTCCCAGTGACGATGCCTGTGGAGCCCGAGCCTTTTGTCACACCCGAGTGGGCAGAAAACCACGCCGCGCACCAAAAGCTAATGTACGACCTTGCGGACTTCTTCACGGACACGTACGTGATCGATCTGGCAAAGTACGGGCCGCCCCACGACGCGGAATTTCACAGGCTGTTTTACACCGGCGGGCATCTGAACAATGCGGGGTACTACCTGGTGGCGAAGATGGTTGGGTCGTATATCGATTTTATTGTTAGACACTGCATTTTAAGAAGGGGTGCCGCATCAGGTAATAAGTAATGGTTAAAGGGGTGCCGCTCAGGTAATAAGTAACAGGTAATAGGTAAACTGCTTAAGGGAGTGCCGCTCAAGGTAATAAGTAATGGTTAAAGGGGTGCCGCTCAGGTAATAAGTAAAAGGTAAAAAGTAAAAGGTAAGAGGTAAAAGATGAGAGGTAAAATGGTCAAGAGGATTATTTCGCTGATACTGGGTGTGCTGGCGCTTCCGATGTGTCTTGTGTCCTGTGTGAGCACGGGGGAGGACATTGGTTCCGGGGCGCGGTCAGACGTTATTTCGACCCCTAAGCGGATCGATTTTTCGAAGATGTCAAAGAAGCTTTTCCGGGCTTCCTTTGCCGCGGGAAACTCATCGGAGCCGAGGCTTGAAGAGGGCGGCGTGGCCGTTGTGGCCACCGGGGAGTCAAGGGATCCCAACGTTTACTGGAATCTCAGCAGCATGTACAAGGCGGCGGGTTACGGAACTTCCGCTGACGGTAAGACCAACGTTCCCTTCACGCCAGAGGAGATCAAGGCTGTGGTCCTAAAGATCCGTGCGGAATGGGGAGGCGCTTTTGAGCTCTTTTACGCAACTGAAGAGCGCAGCGATGCTCAGGCGGGCTTCTCCGTTATCGAGACCTACGGAGGTGACTCGGAGTTCTTTGGCGAGAGGGTCTCCCAGTACGTCATTTTCGACACATCTGACGCCAATGGCTGGATGACCAGGTTCAACGACGGCTTCCGGCTTGACTACACCAATTTTGTGAAAGAGGGGGACACGTTTCTGCTTGAGAAGGCGGCTTTCTGCGGGAGCATTGACGAAGCCAATGCGTTTATCCTGGAGGACAGTGAGCCGCAGGCGGAGAAACCGCAAGTCGCGAAGGGCTTCTACGTGTGCCAGTACGAGGACCGGCTGCATATTCCCGAGGGAAACGTCCGGGGCAGCGCCTTTTCGACACTTGAGGATGCGAAGGATTTTTGCGACCGGAACAAACAGTACGGCTGCAGGGTGGCGGATGAAAACGGGACGATAGTCTACACGCCCTATTCGCTTCTCGTGTGCAACCTTCTCAGAGAGGGGCATTACATCGTTAATTACGCGCGGGAGCAGGAGTTCACGTACGGCGATTCCTGCACAAATCCGGCGATCAACCACAGGCCCGGGAACAGCAGCTGCGACCGTCTGATGGACTGGATAGTGTACCGGGCGGGGTTTGTTTTCGGACAGCCGCTGATACAGGGCTGCGTTGTTGCGAACCTCCACGTTTGGTGCAAAAAGATGGGCTTTGAGAAAATAACCAATGCCGGCGACCTCAAGGCCGGCGACATCGTGTTTGTAAGGCCCGCGGCTGACGGAGGGCCCCAGCACGTGTTTATGCTGGCTTCCGATGTGAGCGACGGCAAGGCCCTGCGCTACGACCACGGTTCCGACACCCGCATCATGAACCCGGACCAGCCGACCTTTGAGCCGGTGAGCTACCCGGACGCACCGTTCATTTTTGCCTACAGGCCTGTGGCCACAGAGACCAACAACATATATTTTGACTACTACAGCAAACAGTGATCCGGAGATAAGCAGATGAAATCAAAAAAGAGAGCCCGGTACCCCGAAATGACAGTTTCCCTGGTTTTGATGATGATATTGGCGGTGGTCCTTGGGGCCTGCGCCGCAAACGTCAGTCCTGTTCCCGAAGGCACGAAGGGGCCTGTCCCGGAAGAGACTCCATTGGCGACGGACTATGTGAGCGAAGAGACTGCGCCTGCTACGGAAGAGCCCGGAAAGACACCGGGTGAGACGGAGGGTCCCGGCGAGGCCACCCAAAAAGCGGATGACGCTACCGAAAAACCGGAGGAGCCGACCGAAAAGGCGGGTGAAGAGACGGAAAAGGCCACCGAAGCCGCAGAAACCGTAACGCCTGAGCCCGAAGAGACAGCTGCTCCCACTCCCGCTCCGACTGAGGCCCCAACGCCTACGCCCCCTGTGATAGACCCTGAGAACATCGATCTCGGAAGGGCGGCTGACTACGGTGTGCTGACATATTTCGCAAGCCCGAAATGTCTTTCCGCGGAGGTGGTAAACGACGGTGCGGAGGGGCGTGTGCTGGCCCTGAAGACCGGCTCCGTGGGCTCTTCCGGCACGAGTACGCCTCAGATATTTTTCAAGTATAAGGATTTTTGCAATTCCATTGGTTTGTCCTGCGCGACGCTTGATCTGAAACCCTTCGTTGTTCTAAAGGTCAAGGCAGAGAATTACTCGGGGAAGGTCATGAGTTTAATGTGCGCCACGTCCACCGGGGAGACCGAGACGCTGCGCAAAGAGGTGTTCCGGTTCGTAAAACAGGGTGAGTGGCAATATATTCTTTTTGATTTTTCCGGGCTCAGCTACGGAAAGAACGTCACTATGTTCAGGATAATACCGGAGCAGTTCGCGGGAGGAAACAATGAGACGCTTCTCATAAGCGAGATAAAGTTCCTGACGCAGGATGAGGCCGCAACATTTGCAAACCCTGACGTGTATGAGATAAAAGCCTCTTCCGGCAGCGGCGCGGACATTAAAATATTGCAGTTTAACATTCAGACCGAAAACGGAAATTCCACCCCCGTAAGGGTGAAGTCAGATATGTTCAGGCAGCTGCTGGACGAACAGATGCCTGATATCGTGGCCATGCAGGAGGTCACCACCACCTGGAGAAAGTGGCTCGACGCGTTTGTCTTCAACGATTCGTACGCCGGATTTGGCGAACCCAGAAGCACCGGAGGCGAGGCGAACCCGATCTACTACAGGAAGGATAAGTTCGACCTTCTGGAGAGCGGCACCTTCTGGCTTTCGGAAACTCCCGACGTTGCGGGATCTTCCTTCGAAAAAGCCAATTACCCCCGCATCTGCACGTGGGGCCGTTTCAGAGACAAAGCGACGGGCAGGGAGTTCGTCCATTTCAACACCCACCTTGACCACACCGGAAACAACAACTCCACCGACGGCAATACCATCCGCAAGGAGCAGATCAAAGTCATACTGCGGTTCTCCCGCCGTTTCGGCGACACGCCGATCTTCCTAACAGGCGATCTGAACAACCGCCGCACAACCTCATCGGGGGAATTCTATGCGCTGTATAAGATGATCACCGGCAAGAGCAAGGTGGAGGACCTGGACGGGACCAAGTTCAAGATGAAGCTTGCCGATTCCCGGGACGGTGCGCCTGTGACTGTGGACGAAAACCACGCCTCGACAATGGTGTCAAACTACGACGCAAACGGCTCCTCCTACAACCCCGCCAAGGAGCCCATTGACTATATCTTTTACAGTTCCGAGACCACCGACGCCCGCACCTACGAGACGTTTTTGATAAACCGGGGATCCTACTGGATATCTGACCATCTGCCGGTTCTGGGCACTTTTACGATCAGATAAGAAGGCGCCAATGCAATGAAAAAGAGAGGTGCGACCCGCGCGGACGTGCCTCTCTTTTCCATAAAACAAACAGCAAACAAACAATCAGATCAGTTAAAACAACAAGGGGATATCAAACAAACATTACCGATCAACGCCGCTTGGGACTGCGCATCTACAATTACCAATTAAACAATGCGCAGCGCGCCGCGACGACTCGTTCGGATCAGCCGTTCAGGGTACCATCCCACGTGCTGACCGTTCGGGACTTTTTCTCTTCCTCGGCGAACCAGTGCTGGGTGATGCACTTGGCGTCTGTGTAGAAGTTCACACCGTCCTTGCCGAGAGTGTGCAGAGCGCCGAAGAATGATTTTTTATGGCCGGAGAAGGGGAAAACTCCTACCGGAACCGGGATGCCTACGTTGATGCCTACCATACCGCCGTCGGTACGTTTTGCAAATTCGCGGGCGTAGTAACCGTTTTGTGTGTAGATGACCGAGCCGTTTGCGAAGGGGTTGCTGTTCATCTCGCGGAGGCCTTCCTCAAAGTCTTTAACCCTCTTGATGGAGAGCACGGGCCCGAATATCTCGCGGGAACCGACGTACATGTCGCCGGTGACGTGGTCGAGGACCGTGGGACCGAGGTAGAAGCCGTTTTCATAGCCTTCAACCACCACGTTACGTCCGTCGAGAACGCAGACAGCTCCGTCCTTGATGCCGCCTTCTATGTCTGCACAGATCTTTTGCTTGTGAGCCGCGCTGTAGACAGGGCCCAGCTTTGTGGTCTTGTCGTATGCGGGCCCCACCTTGATGTCCTTGGCGAGTTTGACTATCTCGGCAACGAGCTCATCGGCGATCTCTTCCTCAGCGACCACTACGGGGAGAGCCATGCAGCGCTCGCCTGCGCAGCCGAAGGAGGCGTTGATTATGCCGGCAGCCGTACGTCCTATCGGGGCGTCCTTGAGCACCAGAGCGTGGTTTTTCGCTTCGCAAAGAGTCTGAACTCTCTTTCCGTACTTGGAGGCTTTCTCGTAGATCGAGAGACCGACCTTGGTGGATCCTACGAAGGAAACGCCTTTGATGCGGTCGTCAGCGAGAAGAACGTCGGTTACGTCCCTGCCGCAGGTGATCACGTTGAGAACACCGTCGGGGAGGCCTGCTTCGCGGTATATGTCGGCGATCTTGAGGGCCGTCATCGGGGTGGAGCTTGAAGCCTTGATAACGATGCAGTTTCCGCAGGCGATGCACATAGGAGCCATCCAGCCCATGGGGATCATTGCGGGGAAGTTGAAGGGAACGATGCCGAGGAAGACGCCAACGGACTCACGGATCATCTGTGTGTCGTAGCCGTTCGACGCGTTCATCATCGAGTCGCCGAGCATAAGGTCGGGCATTGCGAGAGCGTGCTCTGTGGCCTCTTTAGCCTTGAGAACGTCGCCTTTTGCCTCTTCCCATGCCTTGCCGTTTTCGCGGGCAACGCTCATGGTGAGCTCGTCCATTCTTTCCACCAGGATCTGGCGAACCTTGTAGAGGACCTGCATACGCTTGAGAACGGGGGTGTCGCGCCAGCCGGGGAACGCCTTGTAGGCGGATGCGACGGCGGCAAGGGCCTCGTCCTGTGTGCACTTCGGTGCCTTGGCGATGATCTCACCGGTGCTGGGGTTGTAAACGTCCGACCACTCGGTGGCCTTGGAAGGGACGTATTGGTTATCAATAAATAAATTTAACTCTTGCATTTTCTTCTATCAACTCCTTAAATGGCTTATGTGAGAACACTTGTTTAATAAGTGCGGGATCGATGGCGTTAAGGATCTCCTGAAAGTCCTTGTGGGAGGCGGTGCTGACTTCTGTGAGTTTTACACGGCTCGCCTGCTGGCTCTCTGCCCTGTGAGGGGGATATCCGCGGCCCATGGGGTCCTGGAAAAGTTTCTCGAAAATATAGGAAAGATTAATGTCTGCAGCCCAGCCGAAGCCCTTGTTTAACGCCAATGAGACACAGTTTCCGCCGTTGATCTGCGAGAACAGCCAGGCGTCAAGGGAATCGAGAATAAGTCCGCAGAATACTCCGGGGTACTGCATGGCCGAGATCAGGAAGCCCTGACCGGTGCCGCAGCCGCCGATGACCAGATCGACAGCGCCGGAGTTGAGCGCAATGCCTGCCATGAGACCTGTGTGGATGTACGTGAGCTCGGGCTCGTTCCCCGCGCCTGTCATACCCACGTTGAACACTTCGTGGCCGAAGGGCTCAAGAGCCTTCATGACTTTCTCGTTTTTGTCCTGGGACGAAACTTCATTAATTACCGCGATTCTCATCTTTAAGCTCCTTTTCTTTGAATTGCAATTTTAGCTTTCCGCGCGATCTCTTCGCCGGTGAGTCCGAAGCGCTTCTGAAGATATGCCTGGGTACCGACCTCGCCGAAGGATTCGTCTACGCCGACTCTTTCAACGGGCACCGGATGCTTCTCCGCCAGGAACTCGCAGACCGCGCTGCCGAGGCCCCCGACTTTGTTGTGGTTTTCGGCCGTCACCACCGCTCCGCATTTTCGGGCGGCTTCGAGGACCGCTTCACCGTCGAGAGGCTTTATGGTGTGCATGTCGATGACAGCGGCGTCAATGCCCTCAGCCTTTAGGATCTCCCTTGCGCGGATCGCCTCGTAGACCATTATGCCGCAGGCGATGATGCAAACGTCTTTTCCGTCAAAGAGCTTCATGGCCTTTCCGACCTTAAATTCGGTGCCGGGCTTGTACAGCTTCACGGTCTTCCGGCGGGAGGTGCGGAGATAGAACACCCCGTACTGCTCCGCCATGGCGTGGACGATATAATCGTACATCGTGCTGTCAGCGGGCTCCACTATTGTGGCGTTCGGGATCAGCCTCATGAGACCGAGGTCCTCAAAGGGCATGTGGGTGCCGCCATTGGTTTGTGCGGTGACGCCAGGGTCCGCGCCGATGATCTTTACGTTCAGGTCCTGGTATGCGCAGGATATGAATATCTGGTCGAATATACGCCTTGTGGCGAAAACTCCGAAAGCGTGGAAGAAGGGGATGAGACCCGTCTCCGACATGCCCGCGCACATTCCTATGGCATGGGCTTCCATAATGCCGCAGTTGATGGCTCTGTCCGGGAAAGCTTCGTAAAACTTTCCTGTGCCCACAGAGTGGCTGACGTCAACGTCGATGACCATGAGCTTGTCGTTCACATTGGCTTCTTTGATCAGCGCGTCGCAGTAGGCCTGCCTCATTTCCTTTGGATCGACCTCGAAGGTATCAAGTAAGAATTCGCTCATAATGACGCCTCCAGTCTCCTGTCAATGTCCTCGATGGCGCGTTTTGCATCCTCTTGGGAAACAGGCATGTAGTGGTTGAATCCGCCGATCTCGGATATGCAGCAGCCGTGGCCTTTTTCGGTGTCGCAGATGACTACCGTGGGCTTTGAACCTTCGCCTGCTGTCGCAAAGGCCTCGTAAAGGGCGGTGACGTCGTGTCCGTCCACCCGTCTCACTTCAAAACCAAAGGCGCTGAGCTTCTCGCCAAGGTCAGCCTCGTCGCAGATGTCCGCGGTGTAGCCGTCCAGCTGCCTTCGGTTGTTATCCACAACAGTGACAAGGTTCGTGACCTTTTGGTGGGCGATGAACAGGAACGCTTCCCAGTTCTGACCCTCCTGAAGCTCTCCGTCTCCCACGATGGCAAACACCTTTCCGGGTATTCCCTGCAGTTTTTTACCGAGGGCAACGCCTGTTGCGAGGGACAGCCCCTGGCCGAGGG
Organism: Clostridia bacterium; assembly: GCA_017444825.1. GTDB lineage: Bacteria > Bacillota > Clostridia > UBA1212 > UBA1212 > UBA1212. The sequence continues at coordinate 24,121 of JAFSVU010000055.1, read as the reverse complement.
ACCCTGTGCTAATATCGATGCCGGTGGTCTTCAGCCTGTCGCAGTGGCTGGGAAGGTTCGTACCGCCTTGATTAAGAGTGAGAAGCTCTGAGGGGTCGAAATAGCCCTTGTAAGCCAGCGTGGCGTAAAGAGCCGGTCCGCAGTGACCCTTGGAGAGTACCACGTAGTCGCGATCCCTCTTTTTCGGGTCCTTCGGGTCGACGTTAAGAATATCCGTATACAGCACGGCCAGGATCTCCGCCAGGGACATGCTTCCGCCAATGTGTCCCGAGCCCGCGGCTTCGAGAGCACGGATCACGCCCTTGCGTATTTCTGCGGCTGTGCGCATCGTTTCGCGCTTGTCAAACGGTTTCTTCTTTGATGGCATTTTCGTATACCTTTCTCTTCTCTTCCATGTAGCCGGGAATCGGAACGTCCCACCAGCCGAAGGCTTCTCCGCCGGAGTAGGGATGAGTCGAGGATACATTGACGTGGATCAGAGACGGGCCTTTTTGCTTAAGCGCATCCTCGAGGGCCGCCTTGAAGGAGTCGTTGTCGTCGGCGCGATATGCGCTGATGCCGAAGCCCTCTGCGATGGCTTTGAAGTCGGGGCGGTAAGCCTTTCCGTTCTGCTCAAAGTCGTTGCCGAATGTGTTCTCTTTTCCGAGCACGTCCACCTGGAGATCTTTGATGGCCATCCAGCCCTGGTTGTCGGCAAGGATGGTGATCACCGGTATGTTGTACTGTGCCGCTGTTGAAAGCTCCTGCATTACCATCATGAAGTCGCCGTCCCCGAGGAAGGTGACCACCGGTTTGTCCGGAGCTGCCAGCTTTGCGCCGAAGGCTGCGGGCATTGCCCAGCCCATGGTGGAGAATCCGCCGGTCGTCAGGTTGCAGTAGCGCTCCTCATAGCAATATTCCTGGAAGAGCTGCGCCTGCGTGTTTCCGGACGAGGTGGAAATGATGGTGTCCTTGGGAAGGACCTTCTTCATGACGCCGATCATGCGGGAGATGGTCATCTCTTCAGTTTTGGCGTTTTCTTTTGCGTCAACGAACTCAAACCACGCTTTGCGGTGCTCTGTGATCTCGTCAAGGTAAGCCTTGTTGACCGTAAAGTCGGGATCCTTCTCGAGAACCCTGTTTACGAAAGCGGTCACGTCGGATATGACGCCCACGTCCGCGAGGTAGTTCTTTCCGATCTCGTGGCCGTCAAGGTCCACCTGCACCAGCTTCGTGTCAGGGAAGTTGAAGGCGACGCCCTTGCGGTAGGAGCACGTGGACTCGTCCGCGAAGCGTGTTCCGAGGGCCAGCACAACGTCTGCGCTGCGGCTGATCTCAAGACCTATCTTCGTTCCCTTACTTCCTGTGTGGAAGCAGTACTGGGGATGTGTTTCACTGATTGTGCCTTTAGCCGCGAGGGTGGTGATGATGGCGGCTCCCCATTTTTCGGCAAGCTTCTCGATCACAGCGCCGGCCTTGGTCCTGAGCGCTCCGCCGCCCACGAATATGAGAGGACGTTTTGCGGTCTTCATAAGGGCAATGGCCTTGTCGATCGCTTTTTCGTCTGCGTGAGGAAGCTCCCACTCGGGCTGCTTTATTACCGGTATGTTTTTCTCGGTGCTGTCCGCCTGAACGTCCATCGGAAGGGTGATGGCGCAGGGGCCACGTCTTCCGGAGAGCATCTCCTTGAATGCATTGTTCATGGTTCTCGGAAGCTGATCCGCCGTCTCGACTCTCCAGCAGCGCTTAACCAGGGGCTCGAGGGCTCTCTGGATATTGCTGTCGTGGTATCTCTCGACTTCCTGAAGCACGCCAACGCCGTACATGTTCGTGTGTGTGTCGCCGCAGAGCGCCAGGAAAGGTGTCGAGTCAACGAAAGCCGTTGCAAGACCTATCGAAAGATTAAGTGTGCCGGGGCCTATGGACGCAAAAACTGCGAGGGGCCTTCCGGAAACACGGTAGTAACCGTCGGCCATTGCCGTGGCTGCCTGCTCGTGCTTTACCTGGAGGTAACGGATCTTGCCGTCCGCGTCGGCTTTGCGTATGGCGTCAAACAAACCAAGTACGCCGTGTCCCGGGATACCTATAACATACGGGACTTGCTCCTGTATCAATTTATCTACTACTACTTCTCCGCCTGTTCTTTTCATGGCTTTCCCCTTTACTTCAAAACAAGGTAAGGATACGTATCATTAACCTCGATCTCGACTCTTCTCTTCTCCTCGATGCTCTTGATACTCGCCAATACCATAGCGATACTGTAAACGTTGTCTTTGCAGTCCGTTCCGGGTGTGCGTCCTGTGTCGAGCGCATCGAAAAGGTCCTCAAGAGCGCCGTCGTGCTGGTCGCGCACTACGTCGGGCTTCTTGAAAACGCCTTCCTGGAACCACTTGCCGTTGAAGAGGTCATTGGAGTGTTCATAATACTGGTACTTAACGTCGCCTTCGCCGTCCCAAACCAGCGATCCCTTCTCGCAGTCGATCCTCCAGACGTTGTCCCAGGATGTCCAGCATGCCTGAGCGCCGTTGTATCCGCGGAAGAGGTACGTCACGTCGTTGTCGAACTCGAACACTGCGTCGCAGGCGGAGTCACCGTCGTACATTGAATCCTTTGGACGGAAGCTGTGATATGTAACTGCCTTCGGCTTACCGTCAACGAGGTAGCGGGCCATGTCAAAGCTGTGGATGTTGTTGTCCTGAAGCTGGGGATATTTGAATGAATTTCTGATGCTTCCCATGTCGGCGTTGACGTAGATCTCACCGGAAAGAAGGGTGGGAGCGCCGAGAAGTCCGGATTTGAGAAGCTCTCTGATCTTAGCGACTCTGTCGATGAAGCGGCGGTTCTGCATTACGAAATACTTTTTGCCGGTCTCGTCAACGGTCTTAAGGATCTTATTGACCTGTTCAACTGTGAAAGCCATCGGTTTCTCGCCGAATACGTTGTAGCCTGCCTTAAGAGCCTTGGTTACGATCTGATGGTGGACCGTTACGAAGGTGAGGTCGATGAGGAGGTCGCCTTTCTCTTTTTCAAGAGCCACGTCCAGATCCTCGTAGATCGGGCAGGTGAGATTGTATCTCTCGCTGTACTTTTTTGCGTTGTCGGGATTTTTGTCCACCAGCGCAATAATGCGGCAATCGTCACGTTTAGTAATGTGGTCCAGCCAACGGAATGCGATGGCACCGCATCCAACCATAATAATGTTGTGTTTGATCATAATTCATTTCCCCTTACTATAATAGATGTTTATATATTTCCGCGCGGGCGGATATATTCAGATAAAGCGGTCGAGTATTCTCCGCATTTCGGGAGCTGCGGGCGCATGCTGACCTTCCCACATTACGTTGCGGTATGTCCAGGATTCGAACTCCACGCTGGCGCATCCATCGTAGCCGATCTCTTTGAGCGCGTTAAAGAAGGCCTTAAAGTTGATCACACCCTCGCCAATGACCGGGAACGTGAACTTGCCCATCTCGGCCACACCGACGGCGTCCTTAACGTGGACGTGGAATATCTTATCCCTGCCCCAGCCCTTCACCAGGAATGCGGGGTCCGTATTTCCGTAGAGAGCGTCGTGGGACGGGTCGAGGTTGACGCCAAGGAATTTCGATTCATAGTGGTTCTGCAGGTACTGGTTTGTGTAAAAATCGTGCACGAGCATGCCCCAAACGTTTTCCACGGCAAGCTTTACGCCGTACTGCTCCGCCACCGGGATTATCTCGTCAAAGGCCTCAAACACCCATTGCCACGCCTGCTCCATGGAGACCTGGCGGCCCACAATGACGGGGTCCGGCATCCACGGCACGGGGCCTGTGAAGAGATTGGCGATCTTGACTCCGAGGGCCGCGACCTTCGGGATGTTTGCCTTAACGGTATCGATGGAAGCGCGCCTCGCTGCGGGATCCGGAATGACAAAATCGTGCTGGAGAAGTATCTCCGAGATCTCGATCCCGTTCTCCTTCAGGGCCTTGAGGAGGTCTTCGTTGTCCTTGTCTGTTTTCCCCGGAGCAAAAATGATGTCGTCGATCAGCTCAACGCAGTCGTAACCGGACTCGCGGATAAAAGCGCAAAGCTTTCCGTAATCCCAACCAAGCATCTCTCCGTTTGCCAAAAATCCTAATTTCATATCGTGTCACCTCGTAAAACTCTTAAAAACGTTTCTTATTATGCAACGCGTTTCTATTTTTATATTCTATCACCCGGTGTTTGGCGTGTCAATACGCTTTATAATTTATTTAGGGATTTTAATGATACTTTCGCCAATGGCATTGGCAAGTGCCGGGTAACGTTTGACTGATCCTGCGTGATATGTTATCATTTTTGTACCTTCGAAAGGCAGGGCACATTTATGGATAAACAAGTGCAGACTATTAATTCATTGTCGCGGGGATTGATGATCCTCGATATAATTCACGAACACGGTTCAATTGGTGTTACAGAATTAAGCAAAATACTGGAAGTTAATAAGAGCAGCGCCTACAGGCTTTTGAAGACGCTGGAGGAAAACGGCTACGTGGAACAGATCGGCGAGGGCGGAAAGTATGCTCTGGGCCTGAAGCTCTGTAAATTCAGAGAGCGGGTGCTGGACAGGTACGAGATCCGGGCCATTGCCCATCCATTTCTGGAGGAACTGAACCGCATCACCGGCGAGGCGGCGGGTCTCAGTGTGCGCAAGGGAGACCTCATTTACCTGATCGACTGCCTCAGCAGCCCTCAGTATCTGGGCGTTATTCTGCAGGTGGGCGACAGGGAGGAGCTCCACAGCACAGCCCACGGCAAGGCAATGTTCGCGTCGATGCCCGAGGATGAAAAGCTGAGACTTCTCAAAACCGTTCCGAGAGAAAAGCACACCGCCAATACCATCATCGGCGAAGAGGAACTTCTCGAAGAGGCGAAGAGGAACCGGGAGCGGGGGTATGCCATTGACGAGGAGGAGACCACCCTCGGAATGCGCTGCGTTGCGGCTCCGGTGTTTGATTTCAGCGGCCAGGTGGTGGCGGCCATAGGCATTTCCGGGCCCGTGGACAGGGTCAGGAAGGAAATGATACCGAGGTACGCGGAGACGGTGTGCCAGATAGCGGAGAAGATTTCCAGAAAGCTGGGGTATTAAGTTTAAGGGGTGCCGCTTAAGGTAATAAGTAAGAGGTAAGAGGTAAGAGGGCGCTGCGCGAGGGAGTGCCGCTCAAGGTAATAGTTCAAGGGGTGCCGCTTAGGTAATAAGTAAGAGGTAAGAGGTAAAAGGGAATAGCTACAGGTGCTAAGTAAAAGGGGATACGGAGATGTTTAGAAAAGGCGGAATAGTTGTTAATGTTTTAGCGGTCATTACCGCTATTTTGATCTTTGCCGGGATGGCGTTGCCGCTTACATCAGTCGATGCGGCGAATTATGAATACAATTTCCATTACTGGTCGTTTGACGGCAGCGGAGATGATGCGTCGGGCAAGCTTGATCTTTCGGCGGATTTACCCGAATTTGCGGAGGGCAGGCACGGGAAGGCTCTCGACACCGAGAACGGCGACGCGATGAGGACGAAAAAACTCACCGAAAAGACCACGGCCGGGTTTACGATGGGTGCGTGGATAAAGCTCAGCAGCGGCGCCACCGAGTGGAACATAATCATGTCCAAGGGAAACACGACGGATGCCCAGCAGGACAGGGTGCAGATACACGTTGGCCATGCTTCGGCGGCGAACAACGGCGGAATGCTCCTGACGTATTCCCCGGCGACGGCGGCGCAGCTTTCCAATGAGAACGACGGCAAGCCCATATCCTACGACACCTGGTATCAGATCACGGTGACCTACAACCTCAGCGTGCTCCGAATGTACATCAACGGAGAGCTTTTTGCTGAGAGAGAGGCCCATTACGATCTCAAAGAGGCCCTGGGCAATATGAACACCATCACGGTGGGAGCCCTGAACCATGACGGAAGCACCTTCAGGTTCTGCGGACTTATTGACGATGCATTTTATGCTAATTTTGCCATGAAAGAGGCGGATGTCAAGGCGGCCTTCGACAGCCCCGAAAAGCTGAAGGGCTTTGCGGACGGAAGCATTGCGATAACCCCGGACGTTCCGGGAGGAACCGCCACTGAAGAGCCTGCCGATGCGACGCCCGAAGCCGGAGAGCAGGAGACGGCGCAGCCGGAGACCGGAAAAGGGCCCATATACTTCTGGCCTTTTGACGGGTCGACCAAGGACATATCCCACAACGAAATGAACATCGACACAGAGGATGTGAATGACGGCTACACCGACGGAAAGGTGGGCAAGGCGGTCACGGTCGTGGAGCCTCTTTCCGGCGACTATCTGCCGGCGGACACGAACCTTTCGGCTTTCACCATCGCCTTCTGGGTCAAGTGGGAGGAAAACGACAACGGCGCCTACACCGCGCCCATTGCCTTTGCCGGTAAAGAGACGGACCACCATTTTGAGCTCTATTTCAGAGTCGACGAGAACACCGGCGGACTGTCATTCTACGAGACAAGGACGGGCTGGAACCTTGAGAACATCGCCAATGTGGAGAGGGACGAGTACACCCACATAGCCGCCGTGAGCGGCGAGAACGGATTCAGGATATTCCTGAACGGAGAGGTCATTTACGAGGCGGCAAGGCCGGTCAACACAAGCGGCCTCGGCACCACCGACGACTTTATAACCCTCGGCGGACTCAACGACCTTACGCTTAAGTGCATGGGCGAATATGACGAGCTGCTTATTGCGGCATATGAGATGCCCGATGAGTTTATCACTAAGCTTTATTCAGACCCGGCAGGGGCGCGGGCAGACATTGAGAAGCTGGTGGAGAGCAACTACCCCGAGGGGTACACACCGCCTGAGAAAACTCCGGAGCCGACGGAAGCGCCGACCAAGGAGCCTACGCCCGAGGCCACAGAGCCTGAAGAAACTCCCACGCCTGACAATTCGGAGCCGACGGCCACACCGGAGCCTGAAGAGCCCACGGCTACTCCCGAGGGTCAGAAGAAGGGCTGCGGAGGCACACTGTCCTTCGGAGCCGGGGCGGCGGTCGCATTGGCGTTTGTAATATTTGCTAAAAAAAGAGAAAGATAAAAAGAAACGGAGCGGCGAAATGGTTGGACGTCATTCTAAAAAGCTGTTGGTTATTTTGTTAACGGTGTGCATTGCGGCAGGTGTTCTGGGACTTGGTGTATTGGTTTCGTATGCCCGGAGCATGGCGGATGCGGAGCGGATGAGTACCATGGAGACGGATTCGCCAATGGACAAGGAGCCGGAGATCATTTCGGTGAACAAGGGGCCCAACGAGGCTGCCGGGGCCGGCCCGTCATGCGGATACAGCCTTCTCCTTGACGGCGACGACTGGGCGATGACAAGCACGAAAAACAGCTGGAAAAATGCGTATACCGTGAGCGTTCCGTCGAGTCTCAGCAGCGCGCTCTTTAAGATCGGCGAGATCCCGGACCCCACCGTGGGAAGGAACGACGCGGAGGCAAAGGCCCTCGGCACCCGCACCTGGTATTTCCGGAAGGTTTTCAATTACAGCGGAAGCGGTAAAAACGTCTACCTCTGCTTTGACGGCGTCGCGGACCGCATGGAGGCATACGTCAACGGAACCAAGGTGGGCAGCCACCAGGGAATGTTCGGCGGGCCTTACATTGACGTGTCGGACTATATCAAAAAAGGCGAGAATGAGCTGGTCGTCCAGCTTAAGGCGGTCATCGACTACACCAGGACGGTGGTTTTCAACTGCTCCTACGCGTGGCACTACGCAGACCTCCCGCCAATAGGGATCTGGAATTCGGTGCGCATTGAAGACAGGTCAAGCGCGGTCCTGGACCACCCGTTTATAACAACTGTCTCCCACGAAACGGGCACGATGGACATGTCCATTGACATCAACGACCTGACACTCGCCAACAAGAGGATCGGCGGCACCATCTACTGCACTATTTCTCCGAAAAATTTCAACGGCGACACTTATTCGTTTAAATACGATCTCAAGGCTTCCTCATTTTCCGGGGACAGAAACGTAAGGCTGCGTTTCGACCTTCCCACCTTCAAGCTCTGGTGGCCCAACGGATACGGAGAGCAGAATCTTTACACGCTTGAGACGCTGTTTGTGGATCCTTCGGGTGGCCGCTCATACGCAAAGTCGGACTTTGGCGTCAGGACCCTCAAGCTTACGTCGGGCCCCAGAAAGGAATCCCCGGGATACTACAACCGCACAGCGGTTATAAACGGTAAGACTGTTTTTCTCAAGGGCGCCAACTGGTGCACCATTGACGCGACAATGAACTTCACCCGGGAGGACTACGACAGGATCCTCTGCAGGGCTTATGACCAGGGACTCAACGTGTTCCGCTCCTGGGGCGGCGGCATGGTCGAGACCGACAATTACTACGACCTTTGCGACGAATACGGCATCATGGTCTACCAGGAATGGCCCTGCTGCTGGGACAGCCAGAAGACCCAGCCCAGGGACGTCCTGATGGAGACCGTAATACTGAACACCAAGCGCATCAGGAACCGCGCGAGCCTTATGGTCTACGGCGGCGGCAATGAGGGCGAGGCGATCCCCACGGATGAGATGACTAACCTCATCGGCACACTGACGTACAAATATGACGGCACCAGGGATTTCTGGCGTCAGGACGGCGGCGTCGGCGCCAATGGCATCAGCCACAACCACATCCACTGGGGCGGCGAGGACCCGGAGAACTATGCGGAGCTCTACTACAACTGGACCAGCAATCTCCACGAGTACGGCCTCGATGCGATGATGAACCTGGATTCCATTGCCAAATATGCGACAAAAGAGGAGATGGAGCAGTGGCCGATAGATCCTGAGGGCACCATCGCCTACCATACCGCCACCTTCAACGGTATGAAGGGCTGGCAGCAGACGCCCTACGGATACGATATAGACACGTTCATCCACTATGCTTCACAGTTTGTGGAGGTGGACAGCCTCGAGAGCCTTGTAAAGGGCAGTCAGATCGCCCAGACCATGGCGGACTACTTCTCGGCCTTCAACTCCAGAGTCAACTTCCCGACACAGTCCATGGTGATGGTGTACAAGTTCAACGACGTTTATCCCGGGGCCTCCTGGGCCATCGTTGATTATTATGGTTCCCCGAAGATGGCCTATTGGTTTTTGCAGGATGCATATGCGCCTCTGACCGCGGGTCTCAAGGCGGACCGCTACGATACCTACAACAAATCCGACAAAACGGTGGACTTCCCCGTGGTAGTGCTGGACGACGCGGACGCTCTTTCCGGTTCGAACTGGGAGGTCGTGGTAAAGGCCTACAACAGCAGCCTCACGGTGGTCAAAGAGGAAAGGTTCACGGGCAGCGGAAGCATAGAAATGACAAAAGAGGTGGGGCACTTTACCCTCACCGAGGAACAAACCAATACCGCTCCTCTCTTTCTGGTCACGTCCCTTTATAAGGACGGAAAATTCGTGGCCCGGAACTACATGTTCATGAACTCCGGCAAGGATCCCGGATGTCTCTTCGCCATACCTGCGGCGGACGTCAGCTGTAATATCAGCGGCTCCTCCGTGACGCTTAAGAACAACAGCGATATTCCGGCGGTGGGCGTGTATCTCTTAGGCGGCGGAAATTCCGACACCTTCAGGCCCTCCGACAACTACTTCTGGCTTGAGCCGGGTGAGGAATACACCGTCGAGATCAAGGCGGGCACCGTCACATCCGTTGAGGGTTTCAATACCCTCGGCAAGAGCGGCGAATATGCCCCTCCGGCCACGCCAAAGAACTTAAAAGCGACTGCGGAAAGCTACGACACGGTCGTTCTTACATGGGACAAGCCAAAAGATCCCTCCACTCTCCGTTACTACGAGCTCTACGTGGACGGCGAGTTCATTGGTTATATCAAAAACAATGCGACGCAGTACGCGGTAACAGACCTTAAAGAGGTCACGGAGTACGAGTTTCAGATCGTTGCCGTGGACAAGGCGGGCAACAAATCGGACAAAACCAAGGCGGTAAAATGCAAGACGCTGAACGACGAGAATTCGCCCTACGCGGTGTCTCTTGAGATGAACGGAACAGATTCCGCGACTGTGACGTTTAACAGGAAAGTGGACAAAGAGTCCGCCGCCAACACCGCATATTACGTGCTGAACCTTGGGGGCAAGGTGGTCAGCGCGACGCCTCTTGACGACGGTATTACGGTGGAGCTGAAGCTTGAGGGGCTCGAGGGGGGCCTTGCGGGGCGCACTCTTACGGTCTTCGGTGTGAAGGATACCTCGGCTAAGGGCAACAGGGCTCTTCGGAGCTGTTTTAAGTTGGACAATAAGCTGGTGGGCTACTGGTCATTCGACGACAAGTCCGCGGTCCTTCACGACGGATCAAACTACCACACCATTGACGGCAATGCCTCCGGCGCAAAATACACGGAGGGCAGATCCGGCGCGGCGATAGTTCCCGGAAGAGAAGACATCGTGCTCACCGAGACAGACCTGACGCTCAAGGATACGGTCTACTCATTCTGGTTCAAGGGGGGCACCTTTGACGGGTTCAAGGTTCTCCTCGCCAAGGGAAACAAGATCACCGGACATTTCGAATTTTACGCAAACGAAGGGGAACTCAAGCTCTTCTGCCCCGACATCTGCGACAGCTCCTTCGGCGTGAACCTGAAAAAGTATGCAGGCAAGTGGACCCACTTCTGCTTCACCGGCAACGGCGCGGACGTCATATGCTGGATCAACGGCGAGAAGGCGGGCCGGGTCACGATCAAAAACGATGTCGCGCCGAGGAATTTCGAGCTTATTCTGGGCTCTCTTCAGGGCGGTCAGTTTGCCTGCGACGGTGAATTTGACGAGCTCACTATCGTTAAGACGAGCAGTGCCGCCGCGACCGTAAAAGCTCTTTACGAAGGAAGTTTCATCAGCGAGATAAGCCTTGAAAAGTCAAGCCACCGCGTGAGGCCGGGCACCGAAACCAAGCTCAAAGTAAACTTTGTGAACGTCGACGCCAATGTCGCCCTCGTATGGTCAAGCTCCGACGAGACTGTGGCGACGGTGGACCAGGGCGGAAACCTCACCGCAATTGCGGACGGCGAGACGATAATAACCGTCAAGACCACCGGCGGGAAATACATTGACTGCTGTGTGGTAGAGGTTGGAGACTTCAAGGACGAGGTTTCGGGATGCAACAAGGGGTGCAACGGAACAACGGTTTCAGTGCTTGCGGTGCCGATGCTCGCTGGCGCGTGCCTTGTGCTTTTAAAGCGTAAAAAACCTAATTCAGTATAATTTCCGCAAGGTAGAAGGTGCCGCCGAACTTGACCGAAAGCGTGGTCTTTCCCGTCAGGCTCACGGTAGTGTGATTTGAAACGTCCTCGGTTTTTGTCTCCCCGCTTTCGTCCGTGACGGATATCGTCACCGAGCCTGTCTCGGTAAAGAAAAGCTCTGCGGAGGAGTGCTTCGACACGTCCAGGGTGAGAGTCTTCCCGCCCAGGGCCGCTTTCTTCGAGTCAAGCCCCGTAAACAGACTGCGGTCGAAGAGACACGTGAGATCGAGGGCCTTGTTTCCGTCGAAGGTGGTGCCGTCGGGAACCAGCATCTTTCTTGAGACGTCGAACTCGGCAATGATCGCCCAGTTTGTCTGGCCGGCGGTACAGCGGACCCTTACGTATCTTGCGGTGAATTCCACGTCGCTCGAGACCACGCGGCCGCTTAGGTCGCAAAGCTTAGTGTATTTCGATCCGTCGGACGAATACTCGATCACGCCTTTTCTTATATAGTCGTCCGTGTGGCCGGATGCGCCCATAGTGAGTTTCACGCCGGTGATCTCCGCGACTCTCCCAAGATCATACGTAAATGTGCTGCCCGAGGACGGCGCGCCGTTTGACCAGAAATAGGTCGAGGTGCTGCCGTCAATTGCATTTTCAGGGGCGTATTCAAGGTACGTCGGCATGTTTGTGGAAACGCTCTCCGGCAGGATCGCTTCCCCGTCGGCTTCGCCTAAAACAGCGTCAATTTTCGTCTTGGCGGCATCGAGGAACGCCATCAGGACGTCATTGCTCACGATGGCCTGTGACCTGACCGTTTTGCTGTAAAGAGAGGTAAACTCCAGGGCAAAGGTAACTTTTGATTCAGTGTCTTCTGCCTCCTCAAAACCAATGTAGCTCAGCGCCGCATCGATCATATACTCCGCCTTGGTGAGCCAGCGGGACACCTCGTTAAGAAAGGCCTCATCGCCTTTGTCGCGCAGCTCCGCAAGGTCGGCTTTTGCTTTTTCCAGCTTTGGCTTCAGTGCTGCAAGGGCCCCGTCCTTGCCCTTTGTGAAATCCTTCACCTCGGTCGAAAACTCGAGGGACGATCTGCTTCCGTTCAGCAACGTGGCACGGCAAAGGTCCGCAAAAGTATAGAGCGCATCGGAGCACTTTGGCATGTATTTCCGGACGGCGCTTTCCAGAGACTCGTCCTTGTCGTAGCCCTCGGAATTCCAGAGAAAATCTGCTGTGGTCAGGAGAGGGAGCATGGACGCGTAGCCCTGGTTCATTGGGTTTGACACGAGACCGTTGATCGCCTCGTTGATGTTCTTTCCCAAACCTTCGCAGGGGCCGAGGAAGAGGTTGTTGGGCATGGTGTCGTTCACGGGGAAGTTCCACCAGATGAAGAGCTTTCTGCCCATGAGCTCCGTGGCCCGCTTAAGTGTTTTTTCGTTGATCTTGTCGGGTATGACGCTTGCGCCGGTCCACATCACCTTTATATCTTCCTGGATAAGCGGTGCGATCTCGCTGGAGTAGGAGGTTATGAACGCGTCGCAGTACTCGGTGGTGATCATGATGAGATCGGAGCAGCCCTCGTGGGTCTTAACGAACTTGTTCTGGAAGTCATTGACGAGCTTTGCGTGGCCATTGGCGTCGAGGGTGGGGATGTCGTCAAGGAGAATCGCGAAATCACGCACGCCAATGTCATACATCGATTCACACTTTTTAAACAGGCTGTCGAGGTCCTTTTCGTAGCCGTTGCCGAATTTCATGTCGAGACCCGGGGAGAGGGCGTAGATGAAGCGGACGTTGTTGCCGGTGGCGCGGTCCACCAGCTCCTTCATCAGTTTCAGTTCTTCCTCGGTGTAGAGAGACCTCCACTGGGATCTGTGCTTTGCGTCGTCCTTCGGCGCGTAGATGTATGCGTTGAGCTTGTATTTGCCCATAAAATCGAAAAGATCGAGTCTGAATGCGTGGGTCCATGCCTGCCCGTAGAACCCCTCGATAACGCCTCTTATCGGCACGGAGGGTTTGTCGGAGACTTCCGAAACAGCGATCCTGCCCTTCTTGCAGAGCTGGCGGAGAGTGGAGACGGCTGTGTAAACGCCGCGCCTGCCGCTTGCCGTGACGGTGACGCCGCTCTTTGAGGTGACGAGCTTGTATTCCTCCTCGCCAAGGGAAGGATCGATTTTGATATCAACAGGCAGTCCTTCGCTGCCGTCAAAACTTAGATCGAAACCAAAGTGCGCAAACACGTCGTCAAAGCTCCTGTCGAAGGGCGAAAGAAGAGAACCGTCCACGGTCTCGTTTTCGCTGACAGTTATTGACACCGGCTTCGGATAAACGGAGACAACGTAATCGTCGCTGTCGTAGTCCTCCCACGGAGCCTGGGTCGCTGCGGGGCTGTCGTCGGTTCCGGTCTCAGGGGAGGAGGTCGCGCCGGGATCGGTCCCGGGGGTGCACGAAGTTAGTAAAAGCATAAAGATCATCCCTAAAATCAGTATTTTTGAAAGGTTTTGTTTCATTAATTATCACCTCGTTTGAGATTATCCAATAAAGTTGGGGGAAAGTCAAGGCGCTGCGGCAAAAGGGGGTGCCGCCCAAGGTAAGAAGTAACAGGTAAGAAGTAAAAGGTAAGAGGGGCACACGTCGACCACATTTCATCGAGGAGCGATTCTTCACGAAGTGAAGCCAAGTGACGAGATGCAAGGTGCGAGACGTGAGCGGTGCCGGACAAAGTAATAAGTAATAGGTAATAGTTCAAGGGGTGCCGCCCAGGTAATAAGTAATAGTTCAAGGGGTGCCGCCCAGGTAATAAGTAATAGTTTGAGGGAGTGCCGCTCAAGGTAACAAGTGACGAGATGCAAGGTGCGAGACGTTGATAAAAAAGGTGGAAAAGAAGGGTGGTGAGATGGTATAATGACCTGTAATCTGCCTTGGTTTGTCCATTGGCGTCGGGCCGGATATGCAGAAAGAAATTGCTTTAAAGAGAGCGGGGATCTCATCATGATCAGAATAGGAATACTTGGTTACGGTAATCTCGGCAGAGGCGTTGAGTGCGGAATTGCCGATAATGAGGATATGGAGCTGGCGGCGGTCTTTACCAGGAGGGCGCCGGAGAACGTTAAGATATTGTCGAAAAATGTGCCGGTGGTGCCGGCGGCGGACCTTGCGAAGTGGCAGGGAAAGATCGACGTATTGGTTATTTGCGGAGGAAGCGCCACGGATATGCCCGAGCAGACTCCCGCATGCGCCAGGCTTTTCAACGTGGTGGACAGCTTTGACACCCATAAAAAGATACCGCAGCATTTTGCGAACGTGGACAATGCGGCTAAGGAGACGGGGCACGTGGCGCTGATCTCGGCGGGCTGGGACCCGGGAATGTTCTCGGTGAACAGACTTTATTCAAGCTGCATATTGCCGAACGGAAAGAACTACACGTTCTGGGGCAAGGGCGTGAGCCAGGGCCACTCGGATGCCATAAGAAGAATAGAAGGCGTGAAAGACGCCAGACAGTATACGATCCCGGTGCCTGAGGCGCTGGAGAAGGTGAGAAGCGGCGAGCAGCCGGAGCTCACTGCCAGAGAAATGCACACGAGAGAGTGCTTCGTGGTGGCCGAGGAGGGGGCCGATCTTGAGAGGATCGAAAGAGAGATCAAGACCATGCCGAACTACTTCGCGGACTACGACACAACAGTTCATTTCATAACCATGGAGGAGCTGAAGCGGGACCATGCGGGCATCCCCCACGGCGGGTTTGTGATCAGGACCGGCGTGACCGGAAAGGATCACGAGAACAGGCACGTCATCGAGTATGACCTGCAGCTTGACTCAAACCCCGAATTTACGGCTTCCGCGATATTGGCGTATTGCCGTGCGGTGGCAAGGCTGGCAAAGGAAGGGTCCACGGGGTGCAAGACCGTTTTTGATATTGCGCCCGCATATCTCTCGCCTCTTTCCGGTGAAGAGATCAGAAAGACCATGCTTTGATCCCGGTGGGAGATGAGCAGACTTAAGAGCCGCAAGGCTTGAAATGCCGCAAGGTTTGAATCGCCGCAAAGATTTGAAAGAAGGTAGTTTTTTGAGTAGGGACAGTCAGGAATCAACGCTTAAGCCCCACATATTTGCGCTGAGGCTTTCGCATACGCAGATCATCGCCCTTGGTTTTTTGCTCCTGATATTTACGGGGGCACTTCTCCTTTCGCTGCCCATCGCGTCTGTAGGAAAGCCGGTGTCGTTTTTTGATGCGCTCTTTACCTCAACTTCCGCGTCCTGTGTGACGGGTCTCATTGTCGTGAATACGGGGGCCCAGTGGACCCTGTTCGGCCAGATCGTTTTACTCATTCTGATCCAGATCGGCGGTCTCGGGTTTATGACGTTGGTCACGTTTTTCCTCATCGTGATGCGCCGCAAGGTGGGTCTTCAGGAACGCCAGATCATGACCGAGAGCATCAACGCGTCCAGCATCGGAGGCATTCTCTCAATAACCAAGGTCATCCTCCTGGGAACCCTTCTCTTTGAGGGCACCGGGGCGATCATATTGGCTGTGAGGTTCATAACAGGCTACGGCTTCAGCGTGGGCGAGGGCATATGGTACGGAATTTTCCACTCGGTGTCCGCTTTCTGCAATGCGGGCTTCGACATAATGGGGAAGGACGGCTTCTCAAATTCGCTGATGAGATTTTCCGCAGATCCTGTGGTCAATATCGTGATAATCCTGCTCATAATCATCGGAGGTCTCGGTTTCCTGGTGTGGGAGGATATCAGGGTCCACGGTTTCCGCTGGAAGAGGTACAGGCTGCAGACCAAGGCCGTTCTGTTTATGACTGCGGTGCTTGTGGTCACGGGTGCGGTGCTCATATTCATATTTGAAAAAGGAGCCACGGGAAAGGACATGGGCGTGGGAGAGCGTATACTCACGGCCCTCTTTACGTCAGTCACCACCAGAACAGCGGGCTTTAACACAGTGGACACCGGGGCAATGTCTGCCTCAACCCTCATACTTTGCTACATGCTGATGTTCATCGGCGGAAATTCAGGATCCACGGCGGGCGGAGTCAAGACCACTTCGGTGCTGGTGGTATTGGTTTTTGCGATCAGCGGGATCAGGAGAAAGCCCGACGCCAATGTATTCGGCCGCAGGATCCACGAGGATGCCCTCAAGCAGTCCATCTATGTGATCTCCTTCAACCTGATGCTGGCCATAGTCGGAGCATTGGTCATCGGAGCCATCCAGCCGGAGCTGGGAATAGACAGAATACTGTTTGAAGTGTTCTCCGCCATCGGAACCGTCGGCATGACCATGGGTATAACGTCACAGCTGCTGCCCGTGGGAAAGCTTGCGATAATGCTTCTTATGTATCTCGGAAGGGTGGGCAGCGTTTCCTTCGGCCTCGCCATGCTTGAAAGGAAAGCAAGACCTGCCGTCACATATCCCACCGAATCGATAACGGTAGGATAATAACCAAAGCGCAGCGCTCCGGTCACTGGTTTGTTCCGGAGATATCGAAAGGAAGGGTGCGTAATGAAATCGTTTTTACTTATTGGAATGGGTACCTTCGGACACCATTTTTGCATGAGCCTCGCGAAGAAAAAGCACTGCGAGATCATGATCGTTGACAAGAAGTCCGAAAATCTTGAGGATCTGCTGCCGTACGTTGTAAGCGCGAAGGTGGCGGACTGTTGCGATGAGAAGGTGCTGAGGACCTTTGACGTTCCCTCCTTTGACGCCTGCGTGGTGTGCATAGGAAGCGATTTTCAGAGCAGTATCCAGATCACGTCACTGCTGAAGGACCTTGGCGCGAAGGTGGTCATTTCAAAGGCTGAAGAGGACGTACAGGAGAAGTTCCTGCTGAGAAACGGTGCGGATCAGGTCATCTACCCGGAGCGTGATATTGCCGAGAGAATGGCCACGAGCCTTTCCAGCAGCAGTATTTTCGACTTTGTCCAGCTTTCGGAGGACTACGGCATCTACGAGATCCAGCCCCTTAAGAAGTGGATCGGAAAGACCATCAGACAGGTGGACGTGCGCAACAACTATAACATCAGCATCGTGGCCGTGAAGATCAAGGGAAAGATCAAGACAGTCAACGCAGAGTACGTTTTCACCGAGGAGGACCACCTGATGGCCATCGGCGACAAGGCGACCATAGAAAAGTTTTTCAAGTGACATCACTGCATGGCCAATGCAGTATGCGAAAGGAGCGATCCCCGTGGACAGAAGAATCGGAAATCCGGCACAGCTCTGTGAAGCGATGCGCGTGACGGCGCAGGACGGCCCCGCAAGAGGCGCGGACCTCATATACGTCAGCAACGGAAAGCTGAACTTTGTGCTCAGCGTCACAAACGCCCTGGACATCGTGAGACTCTGGCACGGCGGGACGAACATCGGTTTTTTGACCAAAAACGGCCTCTACAATGTGCCCGACGAGTTCGGAAGGACCTTCCCCGCGGGGATGCTCTATACCTGCGGGCTGGATAACATTGGCGCAAGAGAGGGCTTTAAGATACACGGACGGCTCCATTCGGTGCCCGCTTCCATAAGAGAGCTTAAGGCGGACGAGAGCGGCGTAAAGATCGTGGGCGAGATAAGGCTCACGGAGCTCTTTGGCGAGAACGTCACCATCGTAAGGACTATTACCACGGAATACGGTTCGGGGCGCATAGACCTTTCGGACGAGATAACGAACAACGGCTACAGGACCGAGAAATATTCAATGCTCTACCACGTCAATGCCGGTTACCCGCTGGTGGACGACGGCGCGTATATCGAGGGCAGCTTTATCGAGAGCCACCCGAGGACCCCCTGGGCGGAGCAGAACGTGAAGACCATGCTTAAGATCGAACCTCCCTGCGACAACGAGGAGGAGATGGTCTATTTCCACCGGGAGAGCGAGCCGAGGGTAAGTATTATAAACGAAAAAATAGGTAAAAAATTTACACTTTCATATTCAATTGACACGCTTCCCTACCTGATCGAGTGGAAAAGCATGGGCAGCGGAGATTATACGATAGGCCTCGAACCCGCGACGAGCTGGCTGGATGAGCATGTGACCGGCAGGGAATTGGCGCCGGGCGGGACCGTAAAGAATGCGATATCGATAGAGGTGGAGGACGTTTGATCAGCGCTGTCTGAAGCCGCCCAGGATAAAGTCGTGAAAAGATTCCTCACAAAACCAATAGCCTTGATCATGCTGCTGCTTGCATTTACCGTTGCGGGCTGCGGCATTTTTGGCACGCCGGGAGGCTCGGGAAACAGCGGGGACGGAAAGATCCGGGTCATGCTGGAGCAGGCGGACGGATTGATCATCAGATCCGCTTCCTACGTGGACATAGAGGCAGGCGGTATGGCGGTTTTTGAGGTGGGCGTTCAGGACGGTTACGCCATTTCGGACCTCAGCAACGGCCTCTACGATGAGACCACGGGCAGGATAATTCTGTCAGGGGCGAGATACCCGACTACTCTCAAAGTTTCTCTCAGAAGGGGCGCTGTTTCGGTGGTGACGCCGGGCCCGGGAGGGGAGACTCCCACGCCAACGCCATTCGCCACCGATGACCATAAGGAGACCCTGATCCCCGGAGAAACTCCTCCGGATGAGACCGAGATACCCACCCCCGACATCAGCGAGGTCATAACGCCCACCCCCGAGCCCACGCCTCTTGCCATAACCCTTAGCGAGCCGAAAAAGAGCGAGACTCTGCTTCCGGGCGAAGATCCCTCAAGAACCGAATTTAAGATAGTTTACCACGCAAACGGCGGCTCCATTTCCGGAACCGATTCGGACGTTGCCACCGCCTTTTTCCCGAGAGACTTCTATACGTGCCCCAATGCGCTCCCCGACACAGGCTATTTCGTCCGCGAGGGGTATATGCTGGCAGGTTACACTGAAAATGAGGACGGCACCGGCGAGTTTTACGGCCCGGGCTGGAACATAATACCGCCACCAATGGAGACCGAAACGGAGACCCCGGAGGGGTCCGTGACCCCTGAAGCTGAAACTCCGACCCCGACGCCTGAGCCAGACGTGACCCCGTCTCCCGATCCGGAAGGAGAGTCCTCCGGGGCCTCACAGGGGGATCCTACGGAGACGCCTGTAACGACCGATGAGCCTGAGAGCGGGCTTGATGAGACCGATACCACGGCGACCCCGGAACCTGAGACCACCCCGGAGCCATGGCAGGGCAAAGAAGTATATTGTCTTTGGGTGCCTTATGCGTCTGAAGAAGATTTTGACTATGAGATCAAGGACGATTTTGTGATCATAAAGGAGTACAAGGGCACCGGCGATACGGTGGTCATCCCCGAAAAGATCGAAGGGCTCAAGGTCCTCATGATAGATGATGGCGCATTTAAGGAGAAGCCGGTAACGGAAGTCTACGTACCCAAATACGTGGAGGTCATTGGCGAAAACGCGTTCAAGGGCTGCGATAAGCTGGAGACGTTGTTCCTTTCAGACAGCGTGATCTCAATGGACGACACCGCCTTTGATTCCTGCGAAAACCTTAAAACTCTCAATATGCTGGCTGTCAGGAACCCGGCCTACACCTCCTCGGTGCTTGGTACGGGCAGCGCGGTGAAATACGAGAGACTGATGACGGTGCAGGGGCGCAAGCTCATCCACGTGTCAGGCTCCAGCGGTCTTTTCGGCATCGACTCGGACAGGCTGAAGGAGAGACTGGGAGAGGCGATCGACGTGATAAACCTGGGCCTTCATGCCAGCTTCAGCGCATCGTTTATGCTGGATACGGTGAAGCGTGTCGCAGGTGAAGACGACGTGGTGATCTTCGCGCCGGAAATGAACGGCTACCAGTGCGGCTTAAGAAGCTTCAACACCACCATGTGGCAGTGCCTTGAGGGGTCTTATGACGCCATTGCCGCCGTGGACATAAGCAGCTACACCAACGTCTTTTCCACCTTTGCGGATTTCAACGGCACCAGGACCAATATGCCCGAAAAATCATACAGGGATCACCACTGGGAGATAAACACAAACGGCGACCTGTCCTATGAGGTGGGCTCCACCACCGCGAACTATAAGACGAAGCAGGACATGTACCTGAAAGAAGGTGGCACCATGTCCTTTGTGGAAGGTGTAAATCTTCTGAAAAACTACGGTAAAAACCTTAACAGGCGTATAAAGGAGATCAGGGAGCTCGGCTGCGAGGTGCTTTTCTCCTTTGCACCGATAGACAGGTGCTGCCTCACCGAAGCCTCCGGGGGATACCACGTGATAAAGAAAACGACTCCGGAGCCGACGGACGGAACTACCACGGAGGAACCGGTGGACGAGATAAAGCTATACGAGGAGACCATTGGCAAGTATCTGGACGCGGTGGTGATATCCAAAGCGGAGGACAGCATCTTCAATCCGAGGTATTTCTGGAACTCCGAGTGGCACGTGACGGGAGAGGGCAGAAAGCTCAGGACCGCCAGGCTTGCAAACGACGTCAATGCATACTTTGTGAGCCTCGAGGAGCAGGGCGAGTAAAATGGAGATGAAATGAGCAATTCCGAGATTATCCTGACTGTAATACTTTGCGCGGCGTTCCTGCTGTCGGCAGTCTGCGAAAAAGTCTTCAGAAGAAATCTGAGGCTCGACGCCAAAGCCATCAAAGACGGCAGGGAGCCTGCAAACCTTGGTCATCACGAGAGGGCGAGGATCGCTTTCTCTCTCCTTTCCTGCGGCTGTGCGGCGGCAGTCTTCATCGTTCTGATCGTCACGGGTGCCTCCCACACGGTGCAGCTTGCGGCGGTCCTCGCCATGCTGCTGGCATTGGTCATATAGGAGGGCGCCATGAGTTTTAATTCCGTTGGTTTTTTGATATTCCTCCCGGTGACCGTGATCATCCACTATCTCCTGCCCCACAAGGTCAGGTGGGTGTGGCTGCTTCTGGCCAGCTATTTCTTCTACATGACCTGGCGGCCCGAGATGGCGCTTTTGATATTCTCCGTGACGTTGGTGTCGTACTTAGGAGGCCTGGCTGCTGAGCATTTCAGGAAGAAAAACAACAGGGCGGGCACGGTCCTCTCGGGCGTTATATCCTGCGGCCTCTCAATAGGTGCGCTGATATTCTTTAAATATTTCGGCTTTTTGATGGAAAATGTCGCGGGGCTTGCGGCTCTCGGGGGCAAAACCATAAGCGTTCCTGACATCGTGCTGCCGGTGGGCATCTCGTTTTACACCTTCCAGGCGATAGGCTACGTGATAGACGTGGCCAAGGGAAAGTCCGGGGCGGAGCACCACTTCGGCTATTACGCGCTCTTCGTGTCCTTCTTTCCCCAGCTGGTGGCGGGACCCATTGAAAAGGCCACAGATCTTATACCGCGCATCAAGGCGGAGAAAAAACTAAACAGGCAGAACGTCGTCTCGGGCCTTATGAAGATACTTCTGGGCTTCTTCAAGAAGATCGCGGTGGCGGATATGCTCGCAGGACCCGTCAATGCGATATTTGCGGATCCCGAAAAAGCGGGGAGCGGTCTTACGGCTCTCGGAGCGGCCATGTTTGCGGTGCAGATATTCTGCGATTTTTCCGGATACACAGACATTGCAAAAGGCGCCGCGGAGCTTCTCGGCATCGAGCTTTCCAAAAACTTCGACAAGCCCTACTCCGCCAGGTCTCTCAACGATTTCTGGCGCCGCTGGCACATTTCCCTGTCGGGCTGGCTCCGGGATTACGTCTACATCCCCTTGGGCGGCAACCGGAAGGGCGAGGTCCGCACTTGCATCAACCTTATAATAGTGTTTTTTGTGAGCGGTCTTTGGCACGGCGCCGCATGGCATTTCATCATCTGGGGCCTGCTCCACGGCGTCCTGATAGTATTTGAACGCCTTACGAGAAAGCTCCGGGACGGGCTCTGGACCCGCATCCACGTCAGCCCCGACGGCAGGTTCGTATTGACCCTGAGACGCATCGTGACCTTCATCGTGGTCTGCTTCCTCTGGATATTCTTCCGCGCGGAGAACATGTCTGAGGCGTTTAAAGTCATAGGCACCGTCTTCTCGTTTAAGGGAGGGAGCGCCGCGGGCATATTCACCGACACCGCGAGCATATTCATCGCGATACTCAGCGCTGTTTTGCTGGTACTTATCGACAGCGGGCGCATTGGTTACAGTCTGCCCGTTTCCGAAGGTCTTGGACAAACCAATGCCTCACGCGTAAAACACGTATCCCCCGGAGTTATCATACTGATGATCTGGACTGTGGCACTTGCCTGGCTGCTTCTTTCCTCAAGTGCGGCAACGAGCGCCTTCATTTATTTCCAATTCTGACAGAGGGAGGCGATGGCGGTGAAAAGATTTTTAGTCATACTGATCTCGATAGCATTGCTCATTACGCCGGTCATAGCGGTGCTGGCGGCGGCAGGCAGCGTCAAGGGCGTCTACAGCCACACCTTTACGGCGGAACTTGCCGATAAATACGACCTCCTGTACAAGACCGAGAGCCCCAAGATCGTGGTGGTGGGCGGCAGTTCAGTCTGTTTTGGCCTGGATTCCGCGCTCCTCGAGCAGGAGACTGGCCGCAAGGCGGTGGATTTCGGCCTCTATGCCACCCTGGGAACCAAGGTCATGCTGGACCTCTCAAGGCGGGCCATAAGATCCGGCGACACTGTGGTTATCGCCCCCGAGCTGGATTCCCAGACTCTCTCCACGTATTTCAATCAGGGCGCAGTCCTGGAGGCGCTGGACGGCCGCTATGACATGCTTCGCGACATTGGTTCCGATAACCTTGGCGAGGTGGCAGGCGGCTTTCTGACGTACGTTTCGAAGGCCTCCTCTCTCAAACGGCAGGGCATCGCCCCCGACCCCTCCGGAATCTACAACCGGTCCTCGTTTAACGAATACGGCGACATTTCATACCCCCGCGAAACCAATGTCATGACCCTTGGCTACGACGCGAACCGCCCGGTGGACCTTTCACCCGACATCGTCTCCGACGATTTTATAACCGTCCTCAACGACTACATTGACTACTGCACGTCAAAGGGCGCCGACGTCTGGTTCTCCTTCTGCCCCATCAACAAGAGCGGTCTCAAGGAGGGCACCACCGACGATTCCATATATGCGTTTTTCTCGTATCTTACCGAAAAACTTCACTGCAGGGTCATATCCGACATCAACGACTATATATTGCCGCAGGAACTGTTCTACGACACAAACTTCCACCTGAACGACACGGGCGTCAGGCTCCGCACCCAGCTCCTTTCCAGAGACATTCTCCGGGCAGAGGGTAACAACAGGGCAGTCGCCATCGACACCCCCGCCACACCCGCGGACACCACACCGGAGCCCACACCGATCCGGAATGACTCCGACGGCACGTACATCTACAAACCCTTCGGCAAGGGCCTCGCCGTCATAGGCACCACCGATGCCGCAAAGACCATGACCGAAGCAGAGATACCGCGGGAATTCTCCGGCACGCCTGTTTACGCCATCCTCGCCAATGCCTTCTCCGGCTGCACATCCCTCCGGGAAGTGACTATCCACGACAACATCACCTTCATCGAAAACGACGCCTTCGCGATCCCGACGCTCCAAAAGCTCTTCATTGACGCCAATGACGCCGAGCAGATCGAGGCCGGCGACACGATCTTTGGCTCGAACCTGACTGCCGTGATATGCCTGCCCGACGCTGAGAGCTTCGAAAGCTTCGTCACGGGGTATTGGTGGAGCGAGTACAGCGGGCGGATGACTATTTTGAAGTAATAGTTCAAGGGGTGCCGCTTAGGTAATAAGTAATAGTTAAAGGGGTGCCGCTCAGGTAATAAGTAAGAGTTAGAGGGAGTGCCGCTAAGGTAATAAGTAAAAGACAATATGTAATGACCTCCAGATTTGTAGTTTCGTGGATTTACCTGTATACTACAAGTCGTAAACATTAGTGGTGACAGGAGTTACCGCATACAAATGGAGGTCATCGATATGAAT
>JAFSVU010000054.1 GCA_017444825.1 Clostridia bacterium | reverse complement strand
TCTCGTATACATACGGTTTTCCGTGACTGCCGTATTGCGTAATACGTTTTTGTCTTGGAATTTCAACTACTAACTCATTAAAAATCATCGTCTGCCTCCTGTTAGTAAGTACTAACATAGTATAGCACAAAAAATAGGGACCTGTCAATAGACGATTTCCCTATTTTTAGTGAAATATCAAAATTAGTATAATTTCAGGTTAGTATGTTAGTAGAAAAGTTTAGGTTATAAACAGTCCTGCACTTTATGTTTGCCTATTTTTTCCAGCCTTTCAAAGAATTCAACGTGGTCTGCGGTGTACAGCTCGTTAAAATTCTCATCGCGGCCCGAATGGAGCCTTGAGATGTAGTCGTGGGAGTTGATGGAAAGCTTTGTCTCCGTTCGCACGACTGTGGCGACGCCGATGTTGGAGCAAACGTCCGAGATCCTCTCCAGATCCGACATGAGGTTTGAAAAGCCCGTGTCCATGTACACGTTGCAGCGCCATTCCCTCAGCCTTGCCAGGTGATTTTCCTTTAGTGCATTGACCAGGTCGTCCACCACCTCTTCGAGGGGCTCAATGCGTTTCGCCGAGACCTCGTCGCGCTTCTCAAAGGCGGCCTGTGCCAGATCCAGTATCCTGAATATGGCGTCCGTAAGCACGGCGATCTCCTGCTTCGCATCCTCCGAAAAAGCTGTGTTGTTATCGTGAAGGGAAGCAGCCACCTCTTTGATGTTCATGGCGTGGTCGCTTAGGCGCTCAAATTCGGTGACCACCTTGTAGTACTCGTCAAGGATCTTGACGTGAAGGTCCTGGGATATGTGGGGCGAAAACGCGACAAGGTAATTCGACACCCTGTCGGCCATAACGTCTACGTTGTCCTCTTCCTCTTCGATCTCGGCTGCTTTGGCAGGATCATAAACATCCAGCAGGCCGATTGCCTTATGGATGTTCTGCTTTGCGCAGAGGAACATGGTAAGTAAAACCTCGTAGCAGCTTTTGAAAGCGAGCGCCGGAGTCGAGAAGAAAACAGGGCTCATGGCATCCAGTTTGTCGCTGTACTTGCCCTTTTTCACTTTATCGTCCTTTACGATCCTGCATGCAAGTTTTACCATGATACCGCCGAGAGGCAGTAGCAGCAACGCGGATGCGACGTTGAAAATGGAGTTGGTGTTTGCGATCACACCTGCATTGACGGTCGTGGTCCAAATCGAATCGAGAAGATGGGTGTAATACGCGATCAAAACTCCCGCAATAACCAATACCGTCTTAAGGAAGTTGAAAATCAGGTTTGTCACCGCCACTCTCTTTGCGTCCGCCTTGGTTCCGATAAAACAGACTATTGCGGTAGTGACGCTGTCGCCGAGATAAACTCCAACGATTATTGGCGTGATGGCACTGAATGTAAGGGCCCCTGAAGTTGAAAGCGTCTGAAGAATACCGATCGTAGCGGATGAACTCTGCAGCACAAATGCGACGCCTGCGCCGGCGGCATAACCCAGAAGCGGGTTGTCACCGAAGCTTGTGAATATTCCCTCAAAAAATGATTTATCAATTCCTGAGACCACCATTGACATCGTGTTGAGTCCGGAGAAAAGGATACCGAAGCCTATCAGTATCGAGCCCGTTTTGTCAGAGTTCTTGATTTTGAGGAAAATAAAAAGGACCACACCGATAACCAATGATATTGGAGCCAGCGTGGACGGCTTAAAAATATCAAGCCAGCTTGCGCCGCCTTCCGAGTCCAGGTCGATGAGTCTGATTATCTGACCGGTTATCGTAGTTCCCACATTGGCGCCGAAAATAATGCCCACGGACTGTTTCACCTTGAGAACACCTGCGGCAACGAGTCCTGCAGTGATCACGATAGTGGCAGTCGATGACTGTATTACGGCCGTCACAAGCAAGCCCAGCAGAAACGCCTTGATGGGGTTGTTAGTGACCGTTTCCAGCACCTTTTTCAGTGCGCCGGACGAACTCTCCTTTATGGTATTGCTCATAAGGCGCATACCATAGAGGAACATCGCGAGTCCGCCGAGTATTGTTACTACTTTAATGAATATATCCATAGTCGTTTAAGGCTAAGGCAGGCGGTTATGCATATGTCAAAAAAGCATAACCAATGATCGCCCTCAAGACATAAAAATACCGGCAAAGACTGTCCGCCCATGCCGGCATTAACAAACTGCTCAATTACTTAACGGTCACAGCAGTGATGTGCGGGTTAACGCCTTCGTACCAGTAAAGGTAACCTTCGAGGTCAACAACGTCGCCTACCTTGAGAGCCTCAACAGCTTTGTAAACGTCCGTGTCCTTGCCTCTTAAGTAAGACTCAACGGTGAAGGTATAAGTCTGATCGTTGATCGATACCTTGAAGTAAAGATCATCGCCCTGCTCGCCGGAATTGTTCGACCTGTAGAAGAAAGCGTATTCCGTTTCGTCATCCTCGATAAGAGAAGGAGCAATGGTAAGGCCCTTGAACGTGACCTTGCGGTTCATGTAGTCCTTCAGCTCATCCTTTCCGAGAAGCTCTGTAACGTCAACTGCGGGAGCTATGTAGCTGCCCTCTTCAAGCTCGAATTCGCCGCCTGCGATCTCAATCTCGCCTGCCCACTCGGACTTGGTTCCGGTAACCTTTATCTTCTGTCCGGGAACGAGTTTGGCAGCGTCCTCTTCGGAGCACTTGAGCTCATAAAGGAAATAAGCGCCGTCCTTATCCTGTGTGTAAACGGTGATTTTGTTGTCCCACCAGGACTGGTGATCCTGTACATAGGTCTCAACTACCACTTCCGAATCCAAAGGAGCGGCAATGTATTCAGCATATGTCATAACGCCTTCGGATTTAACGTCGAGCGCCTCTGTAGCGTCTGCGGGAGCTTCCGTTTTGTCAGCCGGTGCATCCGTTGCATCTGCAGGTGCCTGTGTGGGGTCTGTGGTGTTCGTGCCTGTGGTGCATGCTGCAAAGCTCAGTACCACGATAAGTGATAAAAATAAAACTAAAAGTTTTTTCATTCTAATACCTCCATATCATATTCTTCCGAATAATAATATATGACAATGCGGCATGGGAAAAGGCCATACCGCTAAAAGTTTATCACATCACTGAGCAGAATTCAAGTTTTTCTTTCGCCCCTTTAAGCATTTGGAAACTATGAAAAACGTCCCGAAACCCAGCCAAAGCGCCGCCAATACGATCAGCAGCACCTTCGACTCCGCCGGAATATCGCCAAGGATCCCGCTCTGGTCCAGCCTGTGGAGCTTCTTTACCTCTTCATAAATGGCGTCCACGGCATCGTCGTCCACCAGGTCCCCTCTTCTTTCAGACTTTACGGTAAACTCGATCAGATCGCCCGCCGCCACACGGAGGGAAGCGGAGCCGTCGAAGACCGGGGTGACGAAGGAATTGGCGGTATTGTCAAGAAGAAGCCTTGAGGCATCGATCTTTACGCTGTAGAATTCTTTGCTGTTCTCATCGGAGGAGTTCAGATAATCGATATACGACTGATCTTTCTGAGCTTTTAAGGTCACAGGCACGTACCCTTCAGTCCGGGAATAGGCTGTCTGGACGTCATTGGTCAGTAAATACTGCATAAAAAGCCAGGACGCCAGCACCTTTCCGCTGTCTCCGCTGTTAAAAAGGCACAGCGACGGGCCCTGGGAGATCATCTTCGTGTTCTCCGTGTCGAACTGGGGAACGGGCCTTACCACGGTCTCAAACTCCACTATTTCACTCTCATGTATGTCGGAAAGAGGGGACTTTGAGCCTATCCATGTGGCTCCCGCGGTCGAATCGATGGCAAACAGGCACCTTCCGGCGTTGAAAAAGTTGCCGGGGTAGCTTGAGATCTTGAAGGTGGAAAAAGCCCTCGACCTTCCGTGAACCGCGATCTCCTTAAGGAGGGCCTTCGTCTCGTCGCTGAAAATGAGCACATTGCCGTATTCGTCGGAGTAAGGTGCGCCCAGCTGCCGCAGCATGGTTATCATCATATTGTCGGTGGATTTGTAAATGAACGGGATCATTATCTTCTGGCCGTTCACCTTGAAAAGCTCCCCGCTCTCCGGATCCTTCTCGAGGGCCTTCTCCGATATCTCCCAGATCCAGTCCCATGTTGGCACGTCGGGTATCTCATATCCCATGGCCTCCACGTAAGTCTTGTTTATGTATAGGGCCTCCGTGGATCTCATAAACGGAAGTGCGTAGAGCTCACCGTTCACGTAGCACTCGCCAATGAACTTCTCCACCACTTCATCCCGCTTCACAGAGTCAAACTTCACCTCGCTGCCGCCCAGGCCGTACTTTTCATCTGTCGCCAGCTTCTCAAGAGGCACCACCACGTTGTCACCCGTAAGATAAGTGGCAATGTGATCCGGGTAAGTGATGCATACGTCCGGGGTGGTCCTTGTAGCGATGTTGGTATTGACGTCGTTGAATATCATGGAATAGTCCGTGTAGGACTTCATGGTCACCGTGATGTTCGGATAGAGGCTCTCGAAATCCGCAATTGCCTTCTGGTATATCTTCTTCTGTGTAAGATTGCTGTCGTTCTTTGCCCAGAAGGTGATCTCATACTGTCTGGTCTCGTCAAAGGTCTCGGGGACTGTAAACGAAGCCACCTTTCTGCTGCCGTGGCACCCGGAAAGAGGCAGGATCAGAGCGCCCGCTATAACGAAAGCGAGGAAAAAGGTCGCGGCCCGTTTAAAACCAATGCGCTTCATCCCTTCGTCCCTCCTCTCGACACACCTTCCATGATCTTTCTGTGGAATATCAGGAAAAGCACTATCAGCGGCACGGATATGACGACCACCGCCGCCATCATGGCCGGGATGTTCTCTCTTCCGAATCCGCTCTCCCTTATCTCCTGGATGCCGTTTGACAGCAGATAATACTCCTGCCTGTCTGTGATGAGCCTGGGCCACACGTAGGAGTTCCAGCACTCGATGACCTTGAGAATTATGACGGTCACTATGGTGGGCCTGCACATGGGCACCATGATCTTAAACAGGAACTTTATATCGGAGGTGCCGTCCACCTTTGCGGCCTTGTAGACCTCGTCGGGCACCATCTCGAAATTCTCCTTGAGAAGGTAAATGTAGAACACTGACGTGACCGACGGCAATATCAGCCCGAGGTAGGTGTTCCTGAGGTTCAGGTCCGTGATGGTCACGAAATTGGTTATGATGACCAGCTCCGTCGGGATCATCATAAGCGACAGGAAAGCCACGAAGAGTATGTTTTTACCCCGGAAGCTCAGTCTTGCGAAGGCAAAAGCTGCAAGTATTATCACGATCACCATCAGCGCGGTGGTTACAAGAGTAAAAATGATCGTGTTCAGGAAGTACCTTGCAAGAGGCACGTCCGTAAACGCCTTTATGTAGTTCTCCAGTGTCGGTGCATAGACGAAGAACGAAGGAGTGGTCTCCGCGTTATACTCCGGAGTCGGTTTGAATGAGTTTATTATCATCCAGTAGAACGGCAGCAAAACTATCCCCGCCCAGACCGACAGAAGAATATAAGTCACGACTTTTCCGCCGGTTCCGTTCCGTTTTTTTCTCAGATCTTTTTTGTCACGCATTGCCGCCGCCTCCTTTGAAAGCCAGTCTGCTCCTGACGATGAGGTTTATGACCGTTATCGAAAGGACGATGGCAAACAGGATGAGAGCCGCCGCAGACGCATATGAAGGGTATCCGCCGCTGTCGCCGTAGAGCATATTGTAGACGTACCCGACAATGGTATTCATGCCAGCCTTGTCAAGGTCTGTTCCGAATAGCGCCACCGAGTCGCTGTAGGCCTTAAAAGCGCCTATAAATCCGGTGATAATAAGGTAGAACAGCATTGGCGAAATCATTGGGAGAGTTATGTGCGTAAACATCCTGAACTTTGAGGTGCCGTCCACCCTCGCCGCGTTGTAGTAGTCTTTTTTTACCGACGCCAATGCACTGGTCAGTATCAATATCTTAAACGGCAGCACGATCCAGACTGTATAGAGGCACAGCACCGTCATTTTCGCCCAGTAGGGACCGTCGATGAAATCCACCGCTCCGCCCCCGAAAAGCTTGATGAATGCGTTGACGAGGCCGTCCGTGTACTCTGTCTTGTCGAAAAGGATCATGAACACAAGTCCCACGGCGAGGGTATTGGTTACGTAAGGCAGAAAATAGATGGTCTGGAAAAGTTCCTTCAGCCGTTTGATGGACGAAAGGCCCAGTGAGATCAGCAGCGCCAGACCCGTGGAGACCGGAACCGTCACCGCCACAAGAATAAACGTATTTTTGAGCGCCTGAATGAAATAGGGATCGCTCAGCACGTACCTGAAGTTATAAAAACCAATGCCGTGAGCCGTCTGGGACGTAAAGCTGAACCCCTGTTCCACGGAGTAGATCACCACGTCGATGATCGGATACACCATGAACACGCCAAGGAATATCAGCGCCGGCAGCAGGTATAACCAGGCTTTCAAACCGTTCTTTTTCATAGCTTAGCCCTCCGCTGCCTTTCAGTCAAGGCGGATCCTTTCCTCGGTCGCTGCGTCAAACACGAACACCTTGTGTTTTTTGAAGGAGAATCTTACCTTTTCCCCGTTCCTCACCACCGGCGTGTCAGAATCGATTATCGCCCTGATCACGGGCGTTTCCGCGGCCTCGTGGGTCGCCACCACCATGTAGTCTCTTCCCAAAACGTCAACGGAGCCGAAGCCGCAGGTCATGGAACCTTTCTCGTCCGGCACGAAGCCCTCAGGCCTTATAGCGACAAAAACGTCACGGTCAGGCTGTCCCTTGGCGTCGATTATCGCCTCGCCGCCCACAGTCACGTTGCCGCTTTCGATCTTTCCTCTGAACACGTTGATGGCGGGCGTTCCCAGAAATTTCGCCACAAAGAGATTCACCGGGTCGTCGTAAACGGCCTGGGGTCTCCCCTGCTGCTGGAACACGCCCTTCTTCATAAGCACGATCATGTCGGAGATGCTCATGGCCTCCTCCTGGTCGTGAGTGACGAAGACCGTGGTGATCCCCGTATTCTTCTGGATCCTTCTGATCTCCTCTCTGGTCTCAAGCCTAAGCCTGGCGTCCAGGTTCGAAAGGGGCTCGTCAAGGAGCAGCAGCCCCGGAAGCTTGACCAATGCCCTCGCAATCGCAACTCTCTGCTGCTGACCGCCGGACATATTGCCGGGTTTTCTCTCCATCAGCTCCTCGATCTTCACGATCCGCGCGGCCTCAGTCACCCGCTTTTCAACCTCTTCTTTGGTCAACTTGGCGTCGCCTTTAAGGTTTCCCAGCGGAAATTCGATATTTTTTCTTGCGGTCATGTGGGGATAAAGGGCATAATTCTGAAACACCATACCCACGCCCCGCTGCTCCGGCGGAAGCTCCGTCACGTCCTTATCGCCAAAGAATATCTTTCCCGACGTCGGCTCCTTGAGGCCGCATATCATATTGAGGATCGTGCTCTTACCGCAGCCTGAAGGCCCCAGCAGCGCCACAAGTTTGCCGTCCGGTATCTCGATGTTGAAATCCTTTACGGCCGTCACCGGCGCCTCTTTTCTGAGGCGCGGCGGAAATACCTTCGTTACATTCTGAAGTGTTACATTCATGGCGTTTGGTCCTCTCTTTTTTTAACAAAATAGTGTCTCGCGATCCAGCTTGAAAGTCCCTCAAGCCCCGGGTAGACGATCCTCTCGCTGATGTTGAGCTGATCCAGCATGTCCCGGAGGCGCCACCTCAGCTTTCCGTCGATCACATATTTAACCGTGTTTGAAGTCTTATCGTCAAGAAACTGCTCCACGTCGGGCATGCCCATGGGAACTATTGAAAGGAAGGAATACTGGTTAACGATCCTCTGCTCTATGGAAGGAGGCTCTACCACCACCATCGAATCGCCTCTCATATCCATGTCGTACTGCTCAAGGCTCTCAGTGACGCTGCTCAGGGTCTTCACCGAGAAAATGCTGGTGGTGGACTCGCTCAGCGCCTTCTGATACCTTGGCGGGAGAAGAGAGTGTATCTCTGTCATATCGATGCGCCAGACCGCGCAGTCGTGGTCCTCCATCTTATCCATATCGGCCTCCGTCGCCGCAAAATGAAGGGCAACCAGCGCAGAATGGGACCAGTCGAGAAGTCTTGTCGGAAGGCCGTAGTGCTGGCCAAGTATCATCTGCATCCAGACGGACTGCTCCACCGAAGGGTCATCAATGACCGCATATTTTTTGAAATTGTTGAGAATGGCAGGTTCGAGAGTTTTCTGCAGATGCTTGCAGTTCCGGTAAAGGCTCGTTGTCATACGGTAGTCCGCGTCGGGCACGCCTCTGTACACGTACATACTGCGGTGCCGCCCTATATCTTCGCGATAATTCTGTTCGCCAATGAGCATCATCAGCTCCTCGACTTTGGTTATTCTGACAACTTTTATCATGACTTTTAGCTCCTTTCCGGATCAAAACTGAGCACTTTAATTATATAGTTAAGTGCCCGGATTTTCAATCCGCACTTTGTCCCTGTACCGCCCTGCAGCAGTGGGCAGCCCTGCGTAAAGAAAGACCCGCGCCCCGGGAATCGCTTCCCAAGGTGCGGGCCTTGTTAAACTATTTCAAAAGATCGATTGTCAGTCGTCTTCACCGTCGTAGAGATTGTCTCCGTAAGGATCGTCCTCACCGTCTTCGGTGATGTCGCCGTAGAGGTCGGAATTGTCGAGATCGTCGCCCATGGTGTCGGAGAGACCCATAAGCTCCTCGTCGTCAATGAAGTTGCCCTCTTCGTCGGTCTTGCTGAAGCCCTCGGCCTCGAGCATCTCGTCGTCGTAAGCGTTGTCGTAGTAGCCGAGCATGGGCTCTCCGTCATCGCCGAGTTCGGGGCTCTCTGCATCGCTCAGCAGCTCGCCTCTTGCGCCGTTCTTCTCAAGCCTTCTTGCGCTCTTCATCTCTTCCTGGCGCTTTTCCTCATTCTGCCTGTTGATGAGTTCCTGAGCCTTGCGGATCTCCGTCACGCACTCAGGCACTTCACCTTCAACGGTAATGTCATTGTAGATGGACATGCCCGTACCTGCAGGAATAAGCTTTCCGATGAGGATGTTTTCCTTGAGGCCGTGGAGCGGATCGATCTTGCCCTTGATGGCGGCTTCCGTGAGGACCTTTGTGGTCTCCTGGAAGGAGGCTGCGGACAGGAACGAGTCGGATGCGATAACGGCTTTGGTTATACCGAGGAGCAGTCTCTCGCCCTTTGCGGGGTTCTTGCCCTCTTTCTCCGCTTTCGCGTTGATGTCGAGGAAGGCCGCATTGTCGATGGTGTTGCCTGCAATGAGCTCGGTGTCGCCTGCGTCAGTGATCTTGACCTTGCGAAGCATCTGGCGGACTATGATCTCCAGGTGGCGGTCGTTGATCTTAACGCCCTGGCTGTTGTAAACCTTCTGTACCTCTTCGATGATGTAGTTCTCCACCGCAGAGATACCGAGGATACGCATGACGTCGTGGGGATCCTTGGCGCCCTGAGTGACGTTTTCGCCCTTCCTGATATGCATACCTGTGCCGATGGGGGTGACAGGCTGGATGTAAGCGCCCTTGGAGTCCTTCATTCTCTCAAGAACGTGCTGCTGGCAAACGTGGGACCACTTGTCTCCGTTGTCGGATGTGACAGTGACCTCGACCTCGCCGGATTTGTCGCGATTCTTGATGGAAAGTGTTCCGTCCACCTCGGACATAACAGCGACCTGCTTCGGTTTTCTCGCCTCGAAAAGCTCTTCGACTCTCGGGAGACCCTGGGTGATGTTGTCGGCTGTAGCGATACCGCCGGTGTGGAACGTTCTCATGGTGAGCTGTGTACCGGGCTCGCCAATGGACTGCGCCGCAATGATACCGACGACTTCGCCGAGGTTGCAGATGTTGTTGGTCGCCAGGTTTGATCCGTAGCACTTTGCGCAAACGCCGTAGCCGCACTCGCACTCGATGACCGATCTTACCTTCACGGAGGTGATGCCTGCGTTGATTATCTTATTGATGATATCATCGTCAATGAGCTCATCTCTCGTAACAAGCACTTCGCCCGTAGCGGGATCCACGATATCGTCGGATACGTATCTTCCTCTGATACGGTCTGCCAGCGGAACGACCACCTTGCTGCCTTCGCGTACTTCGCTGTACTCGATGCCCCTGTGGGTGCCGCAGTCATATTCTCTGATGACCACGTCCTGAGCGGCGTAAACGAGACGCCTTGTGAGGTAACCGGAGTCAGCCGTTCTGAGAGCAGTGTCGGAGAGAGTCTTTCTGGTACCGTGGCTCGAAATAAAGAACTCGATAACGTCAAGACCTTCACGGAAGTTGGCCTTGATCGGGATCTCGATGGTACGGCCCGAAGTATCGGACATAAGACCTCTCATACCGGCCAGCTGCTTGATCTGGTTCATACTGCCTCTCGCTCCGGAGTCAGACATCATGTAGATCGGGTTGGTCCGGCTCATGTTCTTCTGGAGCTCTTTGGTCAGTTCCTCTGTGGTGGTATTCCAGACCTCAATGGTCTTCTTGTAACGCTCTTCCTCGTCGATCTCGCCGTCAATGTAGAACTGGCGGAGTCCCTCGACTCTTTCCTCAGCGTCCTTGATCATCTTCTCTTTGACGCCCGGCACTGTGATATCGGCAACGCTGACCGTGAGAGCTCCCTTGGTGGAGAACTGGTAGCCCTGAGCCTTTATCTTATCGATGACCTTGGCGGACTTGGTGAGACCGTGGGTCTTGATGCACTTGTCAATGATAGTCGTGAGGGTGCCCTTCTTAACGAGCTCGTCTACCTCAAGCTTGAAGATGTTTTCCTTCTTCGATCTGTCCACCATGCCTATATCCTGAGGAATGGCCTGGTTGAATATGATCTTACCGATGGTGGTCTGGATCCTGCCTGTGATCTCTTTGCCTTCCCAGACAGCTTTTCTCCTGACTATGATCGGGGTGTGGAGCTTGATGATACCGAGATCGTATGCCTTTCTCGCCTCATCCTCGTCCTTGTAAACGGGAGCGTTGTCGTAGCTCTCACCTGTGGTGAACGTGAGGTAGTAGCTTCCGAGTACCATATCCTGTGTAGGAACGGTGATCGGTTTTCCGTCCTTCGGAGCCAGCAGGTTATTGATGGAAAGCATCAGGAACCTTGCCTCGGTCTGGGCCTCGACAGAAAGCGGGATGTGGATAGCCATCTGGTCGCCGTCGAAGTCAGCGTTGAAAGCTGTACAAACCAACGGATGGAGTTTAAGAGCTTTACCCTCTACAAGTACGGGCTCGAATGCCTGGATACCGAGACGGTGGAGCGTAGGCGCACGGTTGAGAAGCACCGGGTGGCCTTTGATTACTTCGTTGAGGGCTTTCCAGACTCTCGGATCCTCGCCTTTTTCAACCACCTTTTCAGCTGTGGTCATTGTGAAAGGCTGGGCGTTTCCGACCGCATTGTTTCCGTAGTCTTTTACAAGCTTGCGGATTACAAAGGGCTTGAAGAGTTCAAGAGCCATGTCCTTAGGCACGCCGCACTCGTGGATGTTGAGCTCAGGTCCTACGACGATAACGCTTCTGCCGGAGTAGTCCACACGCTTACCGAGAAGGTTCTGACGGAAGCGGCCCTGCTTACCGCGGAGCATATCGGAGAGAGACTTGAGTGCTCTGTTTCCGCTGCCCGTGAAGGGTTTTGCTCTCTTGCTGTTCTCAAAGAGAGCGTCAACGGCAGTCTGGAGCATTCTCTTCTGCTGGTTGATGATGATGGTAGGTGCGCCGCACTGCATCTGCTTCTTCAGAGTGTTGTTCCTGTAAATGATCTTACGGTAGAACTCTGTGAGGTCGGATGTACCGAAACGGCCGCCCTCCAGCTGGAGAAGAGGACGAAGATCCGGAGGAATTACCGGGAGAGCTTCCAGCATCATGTTTGCCGGGGAAGTTCCGGACTTTCTGAACATCTCGATGGTATCAAGACGCTTTGAAAGCTTGAGTATCCTCTGCTGAGCTGTATTGGAGAGATTTCCGGAGTCGGCGTCCTTGCTTATCTCGTTGATCTCTTTTCTCAGGGATGCGGAGAGCTCGTCGAGGTCAAGTTCCTTAAGCATGTTGCGGATAGTCTCGCCGCCCATACCGACCT
Source organism: Clostridia bacterium (assembly GCA_017444825.1). Taxonomy (GTDB): domain Bacteria; phylum Bacillota; class Clostridia; order UBA1212; family UBA1212; genus UBA1212. Next base: position 82,681 of record JAFSVU010000054.1, on the reverse strand, counting down.
TGATCTTCTGGCTTCCGTTCCTGCGGTAAAGTTCAATGTAGTCCTCAGTCCTGATGGTCTCGTATTTTTTGAGCTCGATGGGCTTGCCCGTCTCGTCTTTGACGTTCAGAGTCTGGTCCTCCGTCACTATGTAGAGAGCATAGGAAAGGATCTTCTCAAGGTCCTTCTGGGGGATTTCAAGAACAGTGCTCATACGGCTGGGGATGCCTTTGTAGTACCAGAAGTGAGCGATCGGAGTTTCAAGGTCGATATATCCCATACGGATACGTCTTACTTTGGAAGTGGTGACCTCTACACCGCAGGTGCTGCATGTCTGTCCGATGTGCTTGCCCTTCTTGTATTTGCCGCAACGGCATTCATTGTCCTTTTTGGGCCCAAAGATCTTTTCGCAGAAAAGACCGTCGGGTTCGGGTTTATGTGTTTTATAGTTGATAGTCTCGGGCTTTGTGACCTCGCCGCGCGCCCATTTTCTGATCTCGTCCGGGGACGCAAGGCCAACCTGGAAGGAGCCGACGTTACCTAAATCGTAGCTGAAATCTGTAGCCATCTTTTTTCCTCCTTTACTCAAACCTCAGAATCATCTGAATCGTCATCGAGAACATCCTCGAAACCAATGTCATCCGGCTGCGCCACGGGCTGCTCTTCCTGTTCTTTCTGCTCTGCCGGAGCGTCTTCAGCCTTGGCGGCCTTTCTGCTCCTGTCGGCGCGTCTGCCCCTGAACAGGCTCGGATTCTTCACGTACTCTTCCTCAGCTTCTTTGAGGTTGATAGGTGTGCCGTCCGTAGTGTACATCTTTACGCTGAGAGCCAGACCCTGGAGCTCTTTGATGAGAACCATAAAGGACTCCGGAATTGCGGGAACCGGCAGGGATGCGCCGTCTTTGATGGCCTTGTAAGCCTGATTTCTGCCGTAGACGTCGTCACTCTTAATGGTGAGGATCTCCTGCAGAGTGTGGGCAGCGCCATAAGCTTCGAGAGCCCAGACTTCCATTTCACCGAATCTCTGTCCGCCGAACTGAGCTTTTCCTCCGAGAGGCTGCTGTGTAACGAGGGAGTACGGTCCGATGGAACGGGCATGGATCTTATCGTCAACGAGGTGGTGCAGCTTGAGGTAATACATGATACCGACTGTGACCTTGTTGTCGAAAGGCTCACCTGTTCTTCCGTCGTAAAGCTGGATCTTTCCGTCTTCGGGGAGTCCCGCTTCGCGGAGAGTCTCAACTATGTCTTTCTCCGATGCACCGTCGAAAACAGGTGTCTCGATCTTCCAGCCGAGGGACTTGGCGGCAAAGCCAAGGTGTACCTCAAGCACCTGACCGATATTCATACGGGAAGGAACGCCGAGGGGGTTGAGAACGATCTCAACGGGCGTGCCGTCGGGCATGTAAGGCATATCCTCTTCGGGAAGGATCCTGGAGACAACACCTTTGTTTCCGTGGCGGCCGGCCATCTTGTCACCGACGGAGAGCTTTCTCTTCTGGGCAACGTATACGCAGACCTTGCGGAGAACGCCATTGGCCAGTTCATCCGAATTCTCGCGGTTGTATTGTTCTACTTTTACGACAAATCCGCCCTCGCCGTGAGGAACTCTGAGAGGCGTGTTCTTTGTGTCGTTGGCCATGGGTCCCATGAAGGCGTTGAGAAGTTCCTGGTAGTTGTCGTTCTCTTTGTCGCCCTTCGGTGTGACTTTTCCGACGAGGATGTCGCCGGCCTTGACCTCGGCGCCGGCCATGATGATACCTTCGGAATCCAGGTACTTTTTCTGGTCATCACCGATCTGAGGCATGTCGTTTGTGATCTCCTCGGGACCGAGCTTTGTTTCTCTTGCTTCACACTCATACACCTTGATGTGGATGGATGTGTAGATATCTTCTTTAACTACTTTTTCGCTGATAAGTACGGCGTCCTCGTAGTTGAAGCCCTCCCAGGTCATGAAGGCGATCAGCATGTTTCTGCCAAGCGCGATCTCACCCTTATCTGTGGAAGGACCGTCTGCGATGACCTGTCTTTCGAACACGCGCTCACCCTTCTTAACGATGGGCTTCTGGTTGATGCACGTATCCTGGTTGGAGCGCATGAACTTCAGGAGGTGATATGTGTCTTCGGTTCCGTCGTCATTGTCGATAATGATCTCTTTTGCGGAGACGGTCTTTACGACACCGGACTTTCTTGCGAGCACCACGGAGCCGGAATCAACGGCGGCCTTGTACTCGATACCTGTGGCCACGATAGGCGCTTCGGATCTGATGAGCGGAACGGCCTGACGCTGCATGTTACATCCCATCAGTGCACGGGATGCGTCGTCGTTCTCGAGGAACGGGATCATAGCTGCGCCGACGGAGACCACCTGCTTAGGCGAAACGTCCATGTAGTCAACTTTTTCAGGCTCCACCTGGATGAATTCGTCTCTGTAGCGGCAGACGACCTTCGAATTGATGAAATGGCCCTCCTCGTCGAGGGGCTCGTTAGCCTGAGCGACGATGTATCTGTCCTCTTCGTCAGCCATGAGGTAGTCGATGTCCTTCGTTACAACGTTTCTCGACTTGTCATAGCGGCGGTAGGGAGCCTCGATGAAGCCGTAGCCGTTGACACGCGCATACGTACTGAGAGAACCGATAAGACCGATGTTAGGACCTTCGGGAGTCTCAATGGGGCACATGCGTCCGTAGTGTGTATAGTGAACGTCGCGGACCTGGAACGTGGCTCTGTCTCTGTTGAGACCGCCGGGGCCGAGGGCCGAGAGACGTCTCTTGTTAGCGAGTTCTGCCAGCGGGTTCGTCTGATCCATGAACTGGGACAGCTGAGAGGATCCGAAGAACTCTTTGATAGCAGCATTGATGGGTCTTGTGTTCACGAGAGCCGCAGGAGTGATCGTGCTGACTTCCATGGAAGACATACGGTCTCTTGCGCCCTGCTCGAGTCTTGCAAGACCGATGCGAAACTGGTTCTGGAGAAGCTCGCCCACCGAACGGATCCTTCTGTTTCCGAGGTGGTCGATGTCGTCGAAGGAACCGATGCCTTCGCCGATATTAAGTATATAGTTTAAAGAAGCTATAATGTCATTAATAGTAACGGTCTTCGGAAGAAGCTCGTGGATGCCTTCCTGGAATCTCTTCTTCTGCTCCTCGACGGGCTCGTTTCTGTAGGCGTCCAGTATCTCGGTGAGAGCTGTGTAGTTGACTCTGTCCTCGATGCCGATCTCGGCGGGATCGAAATCAACAAAGCCTCTCATATCAACGGTGTTGTTACCGATGACGCGAACGGGGTTCTTCTTCGGAACCTTGATCACGACGTCGTTGATGCCTGCGTCCTGGATCTCTCTTGCAAGGTCTTCGGTGAGAAGAGTGCCTGCCTTTGCCAGAACCTCGCCTGTCTCTTCGTTAACGATGTCGAACAGTGTCTCGTAGCCTGCGATCCTCGCGGAGAGTGCAAGCTTCTTGTTTATCTTATAGCGGCCGACCTTTGCCAGATCATACCTTCTGGGCTCGAAAAGAAGTCCGTAGAGGTGCATCCTGGCGGATTCCACTGTGGCGGGCTCGCCGGGTTTGAGCTTTCTGTGGATCTCAAGGAGAGCTCTGTCGCCTGCTCTCATGAGCTTCTCTTCCTCTGTCCTTGCGGGAGTCTCTTTCTCGATGGTACTCTTTACCTTCTGGTCCAGTTCGAGATTGTACTCTGCAAGTGCCTCGGGAGTGGCCATGGGGTGACGCTTCGGAGCGAGAAGATCCTCAATGTCCTCGTCGCTGCTGAAACCGAGAGCACGCAGGAATGTGGTCATGCACACCTTGCGGTTTCTGTCGATCCTGACCTGTACCACGTTCGTATGGTCGATCTCGCACTCGATCCATGCGCCGCGGTTAGGTATAATGGTCATATTGATGGTTTCACGGTTCTTGGCCTTATCAACGTTCTTCTCAAAGTACACGCCGGGAGACCTCACCAGCTGGCTGACGATAACACGCTCCGCACCGTTGAGCACGAAGGTACCGTTATCAGTCATCTTCGGGAAGTCGCCAAGGAAGATGGGCTCTTCAAGCTGAACGTCATTGTTCCTGTTGATAAAGCGCACAATGACCTTAAGCGGTGAAGAATACGTGGCGTCACGCTCTTTGCACTGTTCGATAGTGTAATTGGTCTTCGAATCGATAGTATATTCGCCAAATTCCAGCTGTAACTTACCTGTACTGTCGGTAATAGGAGAAATATCACGAAACGCTTCCTTGAGGCCTACTTTGCAAAAATGCTCATAGGATTCCTTTTGAATGGCAATGAGATTCGGCATCTCGAAAACTTCTTCGTTTCTCGAATAGCTGTACCGTTTACTCTTACCGTGTGAGACTTCATGTACGTTAACCATTTTCTATAATCACCTCAAAGCTTTTCTCAACGAAAAAAGAAAGTATTAGATTTATTGGCACCCGTCGGAGACGGATTTTTATAAAAATTTCAGTAGACAACCACCCGGTTTTTTGGTAGTATATCTTTGAATGCGACACTGTCCCATAATGAAACACTGCAAGTTAGCATTTTACAATATTGACATATTTCTGTCAACAGATTTTTTTAAGGAAAGTGCACTTTTTTTCAATGTTTCACGGTTTTATCCCCTTTTCGGGGCCGTTTTTTTACTTTTTTGATTCCTTAAATAACAAATAATTTTCTTGACACATCCGAACGCCAATTCTATAATTAGAATTTAGCCGCTGTTTTTTAAGTAAACACGGCGGCCGGAGGTATTCAAAATGACTTACAGAAGCACAAGGGGCGCAGACGCCGGAACTTCATTTTCCGAAGCTGTCATAAAAGGCCTCGCTTCCGACGGCGGATTGTTCGTTCCCGAGGAAGAAGTCCTGTTCACGCCCGCCGAGATAAAAGATATGTGCGGCATGGATTACAAGAGCATTGCCGCATTGGTCATGTCGCGTTACGCGGATGATTTCACCGAAGGCGAGATAAACGAGTGCGTAGATGGCGCCTACACCGACGCCAAATTTCCCGGAGGCCCGGCAGCAGTCACCACTCTCGACAAGGACCTTTCCGTTCTGGAGCTCTGGCACGGACCCACCTGCGCATTTAAAGACATGGCGCTCCAGATCCTGCCCCGCTACATGAAAAAAGCGGTGGAAAAACGTGGGGAGTCAAAAGAGATCACGATCCTCACCGCCACCTCAGGAGACACCGGCAAGGCTGCCCTTGAAGGCTTCAAGGATGTTCCGGGCGTAAAGATCATGGTCTTCTACCCTTCTGAAGGTGTCAGCGAGACCCAGAAGCTTCAAATGGTGACCCAGGCCGGAAACAACGTTAACGTGGTGGCCATCGAGGGCAACTTCGACAACTGCCAGACAGGCGTTAAGAAAATATTCTCTGACAAGGCATTCGAGGAAAAGCTTCTCCGCGACGGTAAGATGCTCTCAAGCGCCAATTCCATCAACTTCGGAAGGCTCCTTCCCCAGATCGTTTACTATTTCTTCAGCTACGCGGTATTGGTTTCGAGAGGTACAGTGAAATTCGGCGACATCATCGACTTCTGCGTCCCCACAGGAAACTTCGGCGACATACTTGCATGCTACTACGCAAAGAAAGCCGGCCTCCCCGTTGGAAAGATCATCTGCGCCAGCAATGAAAACAACGTGGTGGCGGATTTTCTGAACACCGGCGTTTACGACAAAAACCGTGACTTTGTGACCACCACCTCACCGGCGATGGACATATTGGTTTCGTCAAATCTCGAAAGGCTTCTTTACGACGCCCTCGGAAAGGACTGCTCCGCCGTGAGAGGACTCATGGACAGGCTGTCAAGGTTTGGCGTGTACCGGGTGCCCTCCGAAGCTCTGAAGTTCATTCAAAAGGATTTCGCTGCGGGATGCTCGGTCCGGGCTGAGGTCTCGGAAGAGATCGGCCGTATATATAATAAGTACAATTATCTGATAGATCCCCACACCGCCGTTGGCGTCAGCGTTTACGGCAAGTGTTCGGACAAGGCCCGCCACACGGTATGTGTGTCCACGGCAAGCCCCTTCAAATTCAACGCCTGTGTCGCCGAGAGTCTATTCGCCAATGAGATTCCCGAAGGAACAGGTGAGGACTGCATCTCCGCCCTGCTCTCAGAGAAGACGGGCATAGCGATCCCGGCCCCGCTCCGCGGACTGTTCGAGAAGGAGATCAGATTCAAGGATAAAGTGAAACCGGAAATGATGCCGGAAAAATCGGAGGATTTCATATATGACAGATAAAGCTTTCAAGATCGCGGTCATCGGCTGCGGTGTAGTCGGTTCCGGCGTTGCCGATATACTCATTAACGAGTCCGGCAAACTCAGCGCCCGTTTTTCGAGGCAGGTTGCTCTTAAATCCATTCTCGACATAAGAGACCTCACCGGCACACCTTACGAGCAGTACGCGGTAAAGGATCCGAAGAACGTACTGGAGGATGAAGAGATCGACGTTGCGGTAGTGACCGTCGGCGGCCTCGATTTCGCGTACAGTATAACAAAGAAGGCCCTTTTGGCAGGCAAGCACGTGGTCACGTCAAACAAGGACCTGGTGGCAGAGCACGGCAGAGAGCTTGAAGGCATTGCATACGACAAGGGCGTCCGCTTCCTCTACGAAGCCAGCGTGGGCGGCAGCGTGCCGATCATCCGTCCCCTCAGGATCTGCATGGGCGCCAACGTCATCAGCGGCATCATGGGCGTGGTCAACGGCACCACCAACTACATGCTCACCCGCATGGAAGAGGACGGTCTCTCCTTCGACGAGGCCCTCTGGGAAGCCCAGACCCGCGGATATGCAGAAGCCAATCCCTCCTCCGACGTGGACGGCTTCGACCCGGCCCGCAAGATCGCCATTCTTTCATCCATTGCCTACGGCAAATTCGTTGATTACAAAAAAATACCCACCACGGGTATCAGAAAGATAACAGCCGGCGACATTGCAAACGCCGGAGCTCTCGGCGGCCGCATTAAACTCATCGCCCGCACCGCCCTTGTGAACGGCGCTGTCACGGCCTGTGTCGAGCCCCAGCTGGTGATGAAGTCCAGCTTCCTCTGCTCGGTAAGCGGCGCCTACAACGGCATCCTCATCCGCGGCGAGTACACCGGCAACACGTTCTTCTACGGCATCGGCGCCGGCAAGCTTCCCACCGCCAATGCGATCTGCGGCGACATCGTTGAGCTCCTCATCGGAGCTGAGAACGATGCTGTGAAGCCCGGCTTCATTTCAAACGAGGCCGAGATCGCCCCCATCGGAGAGCCCTCAAGGTACTACATCCGCCTCGACAATATCCCCGACGGCGAATTCAAGCCGGGCCTCGAAGGACTTCAGATGGTCAGCTGCGGCAGTACCACCGCTTTTGTAACGGGTGAGCTCACACCGGAAGGCCTCAGCGAGACCGTCGACAGCCTGACAAAGGCGTTCCCGGGTTCCACTGCCGGCCTTATATTAAAAATTTTTAATGAAACAGTTTGAAGCGCCGGTCAGTTAACGACGAACCGCTTTTCCCCTTTCATCCAGAGCCCGAGACTCTCCGTCACCATGACGATGAGACGTTCCCGGGCTTCTTTTGATGCCCAGGCTATGTGCGGCGTGATCATGCAGTTTTTGGCTGTGCGGAGAGGGTCGTCCTCGCGCATGGGTTCGTTTTCCAGCACGTCAATGCCTGCGCCGGCTATGACGCCGCTGTCCAGCGCCTCCGCAAGGGCTTCGGAGTCGATGACGCCGCCCCTGGCTGTGTTAATAATGAATGCCGTGGGCTTCATGAGCGAAAGAGTCTCCTTTGAGACAAATTTCGCTGTCCCGGGGTTCAGTGGGCAGTTCAGGGAGAGGAAGTCGCTCTCGCGGAACAGCTGCTCTTTTCCCACCTGCTCGTATACGCAATCGTCGTAAAGGCGGCGGGAGTGGATGATGACCCGCATGCCGAGGGAACTTCCGATAGTCGCCACCTTGCGTCCTATGGCACCGAAGCCCACCACTCCGAGAGTCTTTCCCGCAAGTTCCGTCAGCCTGTAGGGAAAATATGCAAAAGTCTTTGAGTAGACCCATTCGCCGCGGTGGACGGACCGGTCATATTCCGAGATGCTTGTGGCAAACGAAAGTATGAACGCAAAGACCAGCTGCGCAACGGAGTCGGTGCTGTAGCCCGGTGCGTTTACCACGTCAATTCCGTGCTCGCGGGCCGCGGCGCAGTCGACGTTGTTATAGCCGGTGGCGAAAAGGCCGATAAATTTGAGATCGGGCAGTGCCTCTATGACCTCCCTGGTCATTTTGGCTTTATTGATGATGACCGCATCCGCGCCTCTGCAGGCGGAGACCACTTCATCTGCGGGGAGAGCGTCGAAATAGGATACTTCGCCAAGCCGTTCCAGGGGACCGAAGTCAAGGTCACCCATTGTCACTGTGTTCCTGTCAAGTACTGTAATCTTCATAACCAATTTCCTCATCATTGTTGATACTAAGTGATGTCGGCGACGGTAACGCCGAATTTATCGATAAAAACCCCTGTCTTAACGTCTGCGAGCTCGCCAACGCGGCCTGCCGAAAAGCAGATGTTCTCAAAAAGCACGCAGGTCTCGTCAATGAAGGTCTCAAACTGCTTTTTCATAGCCACCGGGGAGCAGCCTCCGTGGACGTATCCTGTTGTTTTGAGGAGATCCTTCTGAGGGATCATCTCTACGAATTTCTCGCCGCAGGCAGCCGCCGCTTTTTTAAGGTCCAGCTTTGCCCGGGAGGGGACCATGAACACGTGGTGGGTGCCGCTCTTTCCGACAGTAACAAGCGTCTTGAATACACGGTCGGGATCAAGGCCCATCTTCGCGGCAAGCTCCGCCGCGTCGGTGAAGTCATTGGTTATTTCATAGGCATCGATAAACGCTCCGGCGTCCTTTAAAAGCCTTATTGCATTGGTGAGTTCCGCCATAACCAATACTCCCTTCCCCGGGATCAATTCCATGCCCCGGACGGTGATATTTTACCACAGGGAGAAGCGCCTGTTCAAACGTTTCATCGTAAATTGAGGTGGAAATGGCGGCTGTTTTATGATAAATTAAGGGTTGCGAAAAAGCGGCCCCTCTGCGGGCATACAGTATTTTCAAGAGAGGTAATTTTGATGAAAAAAACCAGAACAAGATTCGCACCCAGCCCCACGGGCTACATGCATATAGGAAACCTTCGCACGGCGCTTTACGAGTATCTCATTGCGAAGTCGCAGGGCGGAGATTTTCTTCTCAGGATCGAAGATACCGACCAGGAGCGGTACGTGGAAGGCGCTCTCGACGTGGTGTTTAACACGCTCAAGGCGACGGGCATTGACTATGATGAGGGCCCGGGAAAAGAAGGCGACTGCGGACCGTACATTCAGAGCCAGAGAAGAGATATCTATAAAAAGTATGCCGAGATACTGGTCGAAAAGGGAGCCGCGTACTACTGCTTCTGCACAAAAGAGAGACTGGAGAGCCTGAAGACCAGCGACGAGGCTCTGGGCACCGGGTTTAACTACGACAGACATTGCCGTGATCTGGATCCGGAGGTCGTGGCCATGAATCTTGCGGCGGGCATTCCCTACGTCATCCGCCAGAAAATGCCTCTTACAGGCACCACCACCTTCACGGACGCGGTCTACGGCGACATAACGGTGGAGAATAAGACTCTGGACGACCAGGTGCTGCTCAAGAGCGACGGGCTTCCCACGTATAACTTCGCAAACGTTGTGGACGACCATCTTATGGGCATCACCCACGTGGTCAGAGGAAACGAATACCTCTCCTCTACGCCGAAATACAACCTCCTTTACGAAGCCTTCGGGTGGGATATACCGGTATACGTTCACTGCGCACCTATAATGAAGGACGAGCATCACAAGCTTTCGAAGAGAAACGGCGACGCATCCTTCTTTGATCTCGTGGCAAAGGGATATCTGCCCGAGGCCATACTTAATTACATCTGCCTTCTCGGGTGGAGCCCCTCAGGAAACGAGGAGTTCTATACCCTTGGCGAGTTGGAAAAGGTCTTCAGTATTTCGGGCATCAGCAAGTCCCCGGCGATATTTGATATCGAAAAGCTCACCTGGATGAACGGCGAGTACATTAAGCGCATGGACGACGACCGTTTCCTGGGACTTACCCTCGGCACAGTCGAGGACGTGTTCAAAAACGCCGGCGCAGCCGTTCCCGCTCCCGAAGTTCTAAAGAAGATCGCCCTTCTCGTGAAGACCAGGATCAGCACCCTTGCCGAGATCCCGGAGAAGATCGGTTTTCTTGCGGCCCTTCAGGATTACGACACGGAGCTTTACTGCCACAAGAAAATGAAGACCGACCGGGAGATATCCCTCAAGGCTCTCGGAATAATTGAGAAAGCCTTCGGCGATTCCCCCGAGGTCAAAGAAAATTTCGTTTCGGATAAGATATACGAGTTTCTCCTTGGCGTTGCCGCGGAGAATGAACTGAAAAACAGCCAGTTGCTCTGGCCTTTAAGAACTGCCGTCAGCGGACTTCCCGCAACTCCCGGCGGCGCCACTGAGCTGGCCGAGATACTTGGTTATGACGAGACCATGAGAAGGATCGCAGACGGTATCGCGAGACTCTCGTGACTATAATTTAACGCTGGAGGGCCTGACATGAAAAACACCTGCCTTAAGATCGCAATTCTAACACTGATCATCACTGCTGCGGCATTGGTTTGTTTCGGCTGTACCCCTGCTGTGGTACCGGGCGAGACAGAAAAGCCGAGCCTTCCCACTCAGGAACCCGTCGTATATAAGGATTACGACGGCCCCTACGGGAAAACCATCACGACCGCCGCAGGCTTTGCCAACAAAGTTAACGGTTACTATAACGACAACACCCGTTCCTCCTACATTCTGGAAAACACCAATGCGAGGCTGGAATACGCTCTCATGACTAAGGACGGCTTCAGCGGGCTCAGATCACTTCAGAATCTCAGCGGAGGCGAGTATCTGTCGGGCACCATGAACGCGTATATGACCATGGAAGGAGGCAGAACGTTCTTCTCCGCAGGCTCATATGCGAGGGCAAACCTCTACGATCAGGGAATCTATTATTACAATCTTCACGTGCTTGACCAGAATTTTGCTTCGGGCGAAGAAGCAATTGCGGACCAGGTGAGCCTTCCTCTCGACGATTTTATGACGGCCCGGGATATGGAGAAGCCCGTGTATAACGATGACGGCTCCGTTATGATGAAGGTCACAAGCACCTACGACCCCTACGCCTGCTTCAACGTGCCCAAAAACAAATACAACGTGGACGATTACGACGCCTTTTCGGTCACCATAAAGTGCTCCGGTTCCAGCGACGCCACCCTCTACTACGTGGCGGGAAAGCTCACCACCTTTGTGGCAGAGTCCAACATGAGTTTCAAGCTGATCGCAGACAACGAATACCACACGTATCTGCTTTATTTCGACAATAACACGAACCTCAAAAGCTTCATCACCGCATTCAGGATCGACGCGGGAGGTTTCGTTGGCGAAGAAATATACATCAAGGACTTTTCACTCGTGAAATTGTCACGTGACGTGCCCCAGTTCAAACTCGACAGAAATTTTAACGTTTACTCGGACAAGATCCATGAGAACATAAGGTTCATCGCCACTGCCGAAACTTCGGGGGTGACATCCGTTGGCGATATCATCGAGATTCCTGAGGAAAAAGTCGAAAAATTCGTGGTGAACGATTCCTCCGGACCCCATTACAGCCTCGACGAGGTGGACTGGGAGACCGCAGGCTACACCGCCTTTGATATAAAAGACGCGGGAATTTTCGGCATAATACTCGGGACCGACGACCGGTACAACGGTAAACTTAAAGTGACTCTCGAGGACGGAACGTACAGGATAGTTCAGGAACTGGCGGTGGACAGCGCCAAGGTCAAAAAAGGCAAAAGCATTTACATGGCCAGGCGGATCTACACAGACGACTCCCACGATTTCGGAGCTTTCCTTCAGGAAAGTTATCTCGAGCGGTCTCCCATCGAGATAACAGTGGATAAAAAAGCATCCTCTAAATCATCCCTTTCCAGCGGGTACGATAACCTTATCGGAGCTTACAGGCTGAGCATCAAGGGCCCCGGCGGATTTGACGAACCCTACGAAAATCCTCTCAAGGAGCACAAGGTGACTTTTACCGCAAGCCCCTCCGGCGGAACCCGCAGGATATACGTGGTGGGCGAGACCGAGAACTCCGGCTGCCTTGAATGTGCGGTACTGCTTGACGCCGCGGGAAATCTGCTTCCGATTACTGTGGAAGCCTGCAAGAACTTTGCCAAGGACGGCGAAGAGCTTTTCTACACCGACAACGACAGCTATTCGTACGGTCTTTCCGTGTTCCCGATGATCGTTGGCGACGACACCGACAACACCCTCACCCTTTGCGACCTCTATGAGCAGTGGGGCAACTACAGACTGAAGCAGGTGACCTCCATAAGGTTCCATTCGGCATACTACCATTTGTCCATTGGCGTCACCGAAACCAATTGCATTCACCTCTATTGCTCGGAGACAAGGCTCCCCGACCACAGAGGGCTTTCCGCGCCTTACTGGTCAGACGACTACTACGAAGTGGTTGACGCCAACGGAAATCCCACGGGGAAGACCCAGAAAAAAGGCCAGCAGCCCCAGCACAGCAACGACGGCTCCCACCTTTTCCTCCGCTACACCGATTCCGAGGGGAATTTCAACTCCTACGAAAACGTGGGAAGGACTGTCATCTCGTCATCAGGTCCCACCCTCGCAGATATCACCCTTTGCTACACGTCGTACGACGGCAAGGTCTTTGAGACGTACCGCCACGTGGAAATGCCCGACACGGATGAGAACAGGGCATATTACGAGGTGAGCTACGAGTTCCTTGACGACGTGACCATCAACAACGTGGCCGAGGACATGTACCTCTACGCCTTCACCCAGCCCTACGACAAATTCGGCTACCTGAACAAAAACAACGAGTCGGTGATAGAAGATACGTCGGATACACCGAGGATCATTCCTCTGGGAAGCGATTATCCCTACTTTGACTACTTCCACAAGACCACTTCGAACCCCAAGGCATACGTTGAATCCGACAGCAGCTCCAACCTTTCGTTCATGCTGAAGTCGACCGATATCGTTATCGGCGGCAAGGCGTACACCGGCGGATTTGCGGTGCGAGAGGGAGCGGGCACAGCGGCCTTCACCCTCGACATTTCAGGCAAGACCACCTTTAAGAAAGGAGACCACATAAACTTCGTATGCATACTGATGCCCTGGGGTACCTATTTTTCGGAAAACGACGACAACGTCCGCATGGTCCGGGAGAACACCCTGAAAAACCCGATCAAGGTTGAGACGCAAAACGGCACCGTACTGCCTGACGTCATCGTTCCAACAATGTCCACATCCGACGGAAAGGCTCTCGAATTCACCATCTCCGGAGGTCTTAACAACGTGCGCGACCTCCCCGGCTATGCCACGAAAGAGTACACCGCCTACAAATCCACCTGGGAGAGGGATCACAACGTCACGGTTGTGGCCAAGGGCTTTACCGCGCTTTCGGTACCGGTGATCTACGAGAACAAGGGCGGCGAATGGGTTCCCTACGTAATCGCATCGAAGCTTGGCTATGACGGCTACATGGTGAGCTATTCCGACGACGGCACTTTCACATACAGCTTTGTGATAACCATGACCGAAGGCACGCCAAGGACCTTCAAGATCGAGGTCGGTTAAATATCTTTAACCAATTACACCAGGCGGGGCGCCCGGACCCTTCTTTTGGTCCGGGGCGCCCCGCCATCTTTATATCAAGCTGTGACCGGTCAGTTTCCGGTTGCCTTTTTGACCTTTTCCTTGAAAATGCCGAACACCTTCTCCACGAGAGCCGGGTCGTCCACACTTACGTAGTCGGCAATGTCGTCCCCGTTGATATCCTCGACCTTAAACACCGCCACAGGGCCCTCCTGCCTGTCCTTCGGCAGCAGCACCGCGTATTCCGAGCCCTCATACTCGATAAAATCAAGAAGGCTGAAATGAAACTCTCTTCCGTCCTCGTCGGTAAGCTCTATTTCGTTCCCGTTTAAAAAATCAGTCATTTTCTTCTCTCCTTTTTAGGACTGTTTCAAATAAAAAGGCATGCGTCGCCAAAGCTGAAGAACCTGTATTCCTCCTCCACGGCGGTCCTGTATGCGTTTAAAATATTCTCTCTGCCCGCAAAAGCGCTCACCAGCATGATCAATGTGGACTGGGGCAGATGAAAATTGGTTATGAGCCCGTCGATCGCCTTAAATCTGTACCCGGGGTAAATAAATATCTTCGTGGAACCGGAGTATGGTTCAAGGTGCCCGTCGTCTCCCGCCACAGATTCCAGCACCCTTGTGGACGTGGTGCCCACGGCGATTATCCTTCCTCCCGAGGCCCTTGCGGAATTGATTTTCTCGCAGTTTTCCGCGGTTATCTCAAAGGACTCCTCGTGCATCAGGTGGTCCTCCACCTTTTCGGTCTTGACGGGTCTGAAAGTCCCCAGCCCCACGTGAAGAGTCACAAAAGCGGTTTTTACGCCCTTTGCCCGGAGCTTATCCAGAAGCTCCTCAGTAAAGTGAAGACCCGCAGTAGGCGCCGCGGCGGATCCGTTCTCTCTTGCGTATACCGTCTGATATCTTTCCGGGTCGTCCAGCTTTTCCTTGATGTACGGCGGCAGTGGCACCGTTCCCACCTTGTAAAGCACCTCTTCAAAAGGCCCGTCACAGGTGAAAAGCACCACCCTGTTCCCGTCCGGCTTGACCTTTATGATCTTCGCCTCCAGGATGCCCCCTCCGAAGGTAAACACAGCGCCCTCTTTTGCCCGTCTGCCGGGTTTTAAGATCACTTCCCAGACCAGTCCCTTTTCGGTCTGTTCCTCCGTGACCGCGCCGTCGCCCGCAAGCTCCGACACTTTTTCCTCGTCAAGCCTCTTGAGAAGCACAAACTCGATGGCGCCGCCCGTCTCTTTTTTCTCGCCAATGATCCTCGCGGGGATCACCCTTGTATCGTTAAGCACCAGGCAGTCGCCGGGCCTGAGATATTCGGCAATGTCCGAAAAATGCCTGTGCTGGATCTCTCCGGTCACCTTGTCCATGACAAGGAGCCTTGAAGCGGTCCTGTCCGCCAGCGGCGTCTGGGCTATCAGCCTCTCCGGCAGTTCATAATCAAAATCTTTTACGTTCATTCCATTGCTTTCCTTGCGGCTATGAGGGGCTTCACGTCCACCGAATCCATAGCAGCCATATACGCTATATTGTACTTTCCGCCCTTTATGACTCTCTCGGCAACGTTTCTCCGCACGTCGCTCATGACCAGTACCGCAAGCTCCTCCGAGTCCTTGTACGTCTCAAACATGTAACGCTCTCTGACCCTCACGGCAAAGACCGCGCCGGTGTCCTCCACCACGTAGCAGTAGCCCGTGGCGGCTCTTTTGATGGCGTCGAAAAGCCCGGGCCAGGAGGACGCCACCTCGCCCGCGATGGCCACGTTAATACCCGATGATGAAAATCCGGGCTCGTTATATGCGTCGTAAAACGACTTAAAGACGCTCTCCTTGTCCTTCTCCGCCGCATCGTTCACCGTGTCGCAGATGTTCTGCGCGGTGGATCTTTTAAGGGCGATGGTGCCGGAATCCGGGATATTGGTGTTGAAATAGATAACGTCCGCAAATCCCCAGCCCAGCTTCGATGCGTTCCTGTCGAATATCTCCCGTTTGGTCGATTCGTCCACTTCCACGTTGGCGGCAGTCTGGTTTACGTATTTTTCGCAGAGCTTCCAGCCGTACAGAAAATCGCGGTAGCCCTGCTCCGAGACACCGTAGTTTTTCCGGTAATAGTCGTCGGCGTTGACACCCTTGGGAATGTCGGAGACCTTGAGATCCACCTCAGCCATTTCGAGAGGCGTCAACGTGATTTCCTGCTCCTCTGCCTCGGACTTCAGCGCAAAATATTCCTGGGCATATTCCGCCGCCTTCTGTTTCACGGCGGTGGCAAGGGCGTTTTCCGAAGCCGTGTTCGTCACAAGCTTCTCGAATTCCTCTCCCTCGATGACCATGATGCAAAACAGCTCGAACTGCTCCCTGACCACGTCCTTCGCGCCAATCCTCAGGACCAGGTCCTTTCTTCTGCTGAGAGAGGCCTGTCTTACTCCGTTAAACACCGCGGCTCCGAAAATACCTCCCACAACAGCGACAAGAAGCAAAACAGATATTCCCAAAAAGAAAAATCCGTTTGCTTTTCTTCTGTTCACAGAATAGGTTCTTTTTCGAGCCATTTTTTCCTCGCCAATGCAGGCCGCCTTGTATTCTCAGCCCGCCACCGTAAATGCGATTATGCCGATCACCAGAAGTTCGACAAGTATTACAGCCAGACCGAATGCGGTCTCCACGTACCTGCTTTTTCCGCCGCCGCTTTTGCCCTCGTAAAGTATCGACCTCTCCCCGGGGAACTTCTCCGCCAGCTTTCTGAAAGGAACGGCAAACACAGCGGACGCAACGCCGTTTATGGATATCTTGATAAGGTTAAAAAGCACTATGAGCCCGAGGAAATTCTTTATGAGGAAATCCCTCTCGATGCCCATGAATACCGGCGTCAGCAATATGTTCCAGAGAGTCATAAGTCCCACCGTGGCAGCCATACCCGCCGCAGTCGAAAGCGATAAACTCACGATCTCGGGGCCGGTCTTGCCCGCTTTTGAACGCCTCAAGGCATCAGTAGCCCTGTACACAAGTCCCGCGGCAAGCACGTACCCGCCGGTGGAAATGATATGCATAAGTATGCCCGTAAATCCACTGCCCGCGCTCACCGTGAGGCCCTGCACCAGAGCGACCACCACAGTCATGGCAAGACCCACCGGGATCCCGAAAGCGTACGTTGAAACGAATATCAGTATATCTGCAGGATCGTACTCAAGGAACGGCACCGCCGGAATGATCGGAAAATGAATAAAAAAGGCGAGAACAACGCCAATAGCGCTCATCACAGCGCAGGTCACAAGCATCCTGACATTAAAAGTTTTCTTCATGTTACCATCCTTTCCATGCCGCCGTGCGTTTATCAATTATCCGCGGCAACGGCCCTCGCGCCATAAGCAGCGGCCTCGGGACTTGGTCTATTTTACCGCAAGATATGGAAGCCGTCAAGGTAAATGAAGCTTTCAAGAAATCATTTATTATTCGTATGCAAAACCGGTTTTAAAGAGACTACCAGATCTGAAAACTCTTACAGAAAAACAGAAGATATACTGCCGAGAGAGCAGCCATCGAAGCCATAAGGATTATGTTTCTCACCCTACCCGGGATAAGATCGGCGTTTCCCGAGTCTTCCGATCCTTTCATTTTGAAGGGCAGATACTTCCCGCTGCCCGCCGCCAATGCCATTGGCATCAAAAACAGCCCGTCCATGTAACGCATGCCGCTGAGAAGCCAGGTGACGCCGTAGGACACCGCGAAATATGCCAGGGCATAGAACACGTATGAGCCCCGGAGCTTTTTCCATTTTACCGCGATGGTGGTGAGGATGCCCGTCATGGCCACCAGGTTCATTGCAAAGACCGAGTAGCCGGTGTAGGTCCTCGTACCCATTTCTCCGCTCATGTATTTGACGATATTGGCGGCGCTGTAGGCTGCGGTCTCAAAGAACCAGCCCAGGGACTGTCCCCACTGTTTCTTTTCGTAATATACGAACGACAGGGGATCGCCGTTCATTGCGCAATTTATCACAAGATACATCAAAAGACCAAAACCGATGAGAAGCACCGGAATGCACTTTTTGAAATAGCTCCAAACGATGCCGAAAACCTTTTTCGCGGGAAGCTGTCCAGACGCCTTTGCCGCGGCGAGCTCAGACAGGAAATCCTTGAAAAGTTCGAAAACGAACACCGCAGCTATGATTATTCCCGCAGACCTTGTGAACGCGCAGTAGAGCCCGCAGGCCCCTGCCCCGAGCCACTTCTTTTTTTTGATGAGGAGCAGCGTCCCGAGGGTTAAAGCCAGGAACATGCTCTCCGACATTGGCGATACAAAGAAGAACGAGCCGGGCATAAGGAAAAGGATGATCACCGCATACCAGGCATCCTGCCTCGAGTATTCCTCCGTCATAAGGAGATAAAGCAGCACCGCTGCGGCGTTAAAGGAGATGAACGAAACTATCATTCCCGCCGCAAAATAGTCTTTTATGATAAGGCCCAGGACCCGCACGGCCGCGGGATATCCCGGGAAGAAAACAATTTCCACCACCCTGCCGTATTCGTCGCTTGTAGCGGGAGTGTAGCCGTGTTCCGCTATATACAGGTAATGCTGGCTGTCGAGAGTCCCGAACCTGCCTCTCACCAGATCGGAAAAGGAGCCGCTGTACCCCACAGCCCATCTAAGCAATGCAGTAAGGCATACCGTCGCAAGGGCAAAGACCACGCAGCATGCGGATATTATGAGTATATCCCTGAGGATCACCTTGCCGCAGGGCCTCTCCCCGCAGTTCAAAGGAGAGATCGCAAGATCCTCCGGATTTTCCCCCGCAGGTCTTCCGCAGGCTTTCCGGAGCTCCCCTCCCAGAAGAAAAATGCAGGCCGAAAGACACACCGAAAAAAGCAGTACCGTGACAACCGCGGCGACCACCGAATACCATACGGTATATTTTGTCATCGTCATCACGACCACAAAAGCCGCCAGGAGCCCCGCAACGGCAATCAGAGAAATGACAGCCTCGGGGACCATGTATTTAAGTTTTTTCAGCGGATTTGATCTCATAATAATTCCCAAAAACCTGTAATTTACAGATGAAATTCTAACATAAACGTAGACATGGAGGTAGTGACAAATGGTGTCACTTTCTGTCATTGGCGCGTTTCGCCAGATTGTAAAGAGTGTTCATGCACTCCATCGGAGTCATCTTGGTCACGTCCATCTCTCTGAGCTCTGTGATGATATCGTCCTGCATCGCGGCGGCGGTTGCAAAGGAGAACAGGTCAAGGTCCGAATTTTCCTTACGCCGTCCCACGTTCTTCATCTCCTTCTTTCCCAGGTCTGCCTCTTCGAGAGACGCCAATATCTCCTTCGCCCTTATGGTGATCGCCTTGGGAAGTCCCGCCAGCATGGCAACGGATATACCGTAGCTTCCGTCGGCACCGCCTCTTTTGATCTTCCTCAGGAACGTGATCTCGTCGCCCTTCTTTCTGACGTCGACGCAGTAATTCTTGACGCCCGGAAGCTTGTCCTCCAGCTCCGTCAGCTCGTGGTAATGGGTCGCAAAGAGAGTCCTGCACTTAAGATTTTCCACGATAAATTCAAGCACGGACCAGGCGATCGAAAGACCGTCGAAGGTGCTGGTGCCCCGTCCGATCTCATCCAGTATCAGGAGGCTCCGCGCTGTGGCATTTTCGACAATGTTGGCCACCTCGCACATCTCCACCATGAAGGTCGACCGTCCCTGGGCAAGGTCGTCGCTGGCGCCTACCCTTGTAAACAGCCTGTCCGCAATGCCCACCACGGCCTCATCTGCCGGCACGAAGGACCCGGTCTGGGCCATGAGCACTATCAGCGCCACCATCCTCATATAAGTGGATTTACCTGCCATGTTAGGTCCCGTGATAACGAGGAGCATATTTTCATTGCAGTCAAGTCTTGCGTCGTTGGGAACGAACACGTCGCACCCCGGCATCTTTTCCACCACCGGGTGCCTGGCGTTTTTAAGTTCAATGACGGTCTCGTCCTTTATCTCGGGGCGCACGTAGTTTTCCCGCTCCGCAACAGTTGCAAATGAGCAGAGAACGTCAAGCACCGCCACCGCGTCCGCATTTCTGTGAAGCTCCTGAGAGTAGCTTGCGGCCACGTCCCTGACTTCTTTGAATCTCTGCTCTTCAAGAGCCTTGAGATTTCTTTCGGCGTCCAGAAGCTCCGTCTCAAGCTTTTTCAGTTCGTCTGTGATGTATCTTTCCGCATTGGTCAATGTCTGTTTTCTCACGTAATCCGGGGGCACCAGATCCTTAAAGGAGTTAGATATTTCGATATAATAGCCAAAAACAGTGTTATACCCCACCTTCAGCTTCTTTATGCCGGTCTTCTCCCGCTCTCTGGCCTCAAGCTCCGAAAGCCAGCGCTTTCCGTCCACATTGGCGGCTCTGTAATGGTCAATGGTCTCGTCAAAGCCCTTCTTGATTATGTCGCCGTCGGTTATGGTAACAGGCGGATCGTCGGCAATCGCCCTCTCCAGCAGCTCCGCAAGGCTGTCCAGCGTGTCTATGCTGTCGTAGATCTCCCGAAGGAGCTCCGAGCCCGCACCGCGGAGAAGGTCCTTCAATGCCGGAAGCTTCATCAGCGACTGCTTCAGTGACAGCATTTCTCTTGCGTTGCCGCTGCCCATGGTGACTCTTCCCGCCAGTCTTTCGATGTCATATACGCCTTTTAAGTGCTCGATCATCTCGCTCCTCAGCATAAACTTGTCGAAAAGCTCCGCCACCGCGTCCTGTCTTTTGTTTATCTCTTCCTTGTCTATAAGGGGCGTCTCCAGCCAGCTTCTCAGCTTTCTTCCGCCCATTGCCGTCTCCGTGCGGTCAAGCACCCACAGCAGGGAGCCGTATTTTCTCCGGTCCCTCATGGACTCGCTTATCTCAAGGTTTCTCCTTGACTGGGCGTCCACCGTTAAAAACTCGGTAGTCTTGTAAAGCACCGGCCTTATGATTCCCTCGAGGGCTATCTTTTGGGTGTCCTCCAGCACTTTTATGAGGCAGCCCGCCGCCTTCACGGCCCAGTTGTCCGCACCTGTAAAGGAGCCTGTCTCATTGGTTTCTTTTGAGATACGGCTGTCGCTTTCAAAGCTGCTCCTTATTTTCTTCTTCGCGCTTATGATCCTGTTTAAAGCCTCTTCAGCCTCGGCCTGATCGAACATCTCCGGACCGATCTTGCCCGCAAAAGCTCCCGAATACGTCTCCGCAGCCGCAATGATCTCATCCGCCTCAGGGCAGTCGCTGTTCACCACCAGCTCCTTGGGCGTAAGTCTTGCGATCTCGTCCTTCAGATGGGTCAGGGACGCGCCAACGGTAAACGAGGTCACCCTGAATTCACCGGTGGTTATATCACAGCAGGCAAGTCCGTAGAACGAACCAATGCCGAACACCGCAGCGATAAAGTTATTCGACTTCTGATCAAGCATCGCCTCGTCGGTGACTGTTCCAGGCGTGTAGACCTTGATTATTTCCCGTTTAACGATTCCCTTCGCCAATGCCGGGTTCTCCATCTGCTCGCACACCGCCACCTTGTATCCCCTCGACACAAGTCTTCCGATGTATGAAGTCGCCGCATGGTAGGGGATGCCGCACATGGGCGCCCTCTCCTCCAGGCCGCAATCCTTCCCCGTCAGCACCAGTTCCAACTCTCTCGAGGCGATCTCAGCATCCTCAAAAAACAACTCATAAAAGTCGCCAAGCCTGAAAAAAAGCAGGCAGTCGCCGGCCTTTTGTTTTGTTTCGAGATATTGCCGCATCATTGGCGTTACGCGCCCCATGAGCTCTTCAGTTGTCATTGGTTTTGTCATATCGTCTTTAATATAAAAGATAGCGGAAATATCCGCTATACTTTCACGGCCGCTTAGATTAATTGCAGCCTCCGCAGGTCTCGCAGCTTCCGCTGCAGTTTGCAGCTCCGCCTTCCAGATAATGCTGAAGCACACTGTTTACTTCCTGCATCATCTGATCGAAGGCCTTTTTCGAATCCAGGTAGTTCTTGATTACCGCGTTCGCATTGAGTTCCTTCTGTTTTTCCAAAAGCCTCGTTCTGATCTCTTCAAGCTCCTCCTTGGAAACGTCTCCGCCCGCAGCGGCAGCCATCTCCTGCTGTGCCTTTCTGTACGCGACAAGGACCTCCGTGGCCTCGGTATTTGCGAAGGTCTCCGCCTCCGCCGCATTCATTTTTTTAAATTCTGCGCTGTCAACCAGGGCCTGGCCCAAAGCTGCCGCAGCTTCAATATAATCCATAATTACCTCTTTTTAAGTCTCTCTACTCTCCTAAGGGTTGCGCAAAGAGCCTGACTGAGCCTTTGGCCCTGATCGCTTTGTTCAGAGCTATTTTTGCGAGCGCGCTCCCGAAGCTGTACAAGGGTACTGCGAGCGGGGCGCTCTCGCAAAGCAAATCTCTTGAGGGTTGCGCAAAGAGCCTGAACAAAGCGATCAGGCTTTGCCGTCACAGCCGAGGACGTCAGTAATCTTATGGGCAACCAACCTCTTAATGTTCTCTCTCGCCGGTTTCAGATACTGTCTCGGATCGAAGTGAGCGGGGTTCTCGGCGAAATACTGTCTGATGGCCGCGGTCATGGCGAGCCTCAGGTCGGAGTCGATGTTGATCTTGCACACTGCCATCGAGGCTGCCTTCCTCAGCATATCCTCGGGGATGCCTATAGCATCGGGCATGTTGCCGCCGTACTTGTTGATGGTCTCAACGAACTCCGGAATAACGGAGCTTGCGCCGTGGAGAACGATGGGGAAGCCGGGGAGTCTCTTCTCGACCTCTGCAAGGATGTCGAATCTGAGCTGGGGCTTCTGGCCGGGTTTGAACTTGTATGCGCCGTGGCTGGTTCCGATGGCGATAGCCAGGGAGTCAACGCCTGTGCGCTCCACGAATTCCTGGACCTGAGCAGGATTGGTGTAGGAAGCGTCCTCTGCGGAAACGTTTACCGCGTCCTCGATGCCCGCAAGTCTGCCCAGCTCGCCTTCGACGACAACGCCGTGAGCATGAGCATAGTCCACCACCTGTCTTGTGAGGGCAATGTTGTCCTCAAAGCTGTGGTGAGAGCCGTCGATCATAACGGATGTGAAACCGCCGTCGATGCAGGATTTGCAAAGCTCGAAGGTGTCGCCGTGGTCAAGGTGGAGACAGATCGGAAGGCCTGTCTCGATGATCGCAGCCTCAACGAGCTTGATCAGATAAGTGTGGTTCGCATATTTCCTCGCGCCGGATGAAACCTGGAGGATGAGAGGTGCCTGAAGTTCCTTGGCCGCCTCGGTGATACCCTGGATGATCTCCATGTTGTTAACATTAAATGCGCCGATGGCATAGCCACCCTTGTACGCCTTTTCAAACATTTCCTTTGATGTAACTAACGGCATAATATTATCTCCTGTCTACTATATTTTACGGCTGCCGGTGAAAGTGTCCGCAGCTTAAAAAGGGAGAGCGCCGGCGCCCTGAGGCTTTTCCTTAGCTCCCCCGTATGTTTTGTAACCGATCCCGTTAACCGGGGGATTATTCCTCCTCTTCGGCCTTCTTTGCAGCCTCGATGATCGAATCAGCGACGTTGGAGGGCACATCTTCGTATCTTACGAACTCTGACGTGTAGGACGCTCTGCCCTGGGCAATGGACGTGAGGTCTGTAGCATATGTCCACATTTCCGCTGCCGGAACTTCAGCTTCCACTTCCTGTCTGCCGCCGCCCACGGGGTTCATACCGAGCACTCTGCCTCTGCGCTTGTTAAGGTCGCCGATAACGTCGCCCATGTACTTGTCAGGAACGTTGACCTTTACGTTGAGGATAGGCTCAAGGAGGACCGGAGAAGCCTTCGGGAGACCGTTCTTGTAAGCCATGCTGGCCGCTGTAACGAATGCGACTTCCTTGGAGTCCACCGGGTGGTACTTACCGTCGATGAGAGTAGCTTTAAGTTTTACAACGGGGTAGCCTGCAAGAACACCGCGCTTGACCGATTCCGCGAGACCCTTCTCAACGGAGGGGAAGAACTGCTTCGGAACGCTGCCGCCCACGACTCTCTCGCCGAATTCCAGTTCGTCCTGTTCACCGGGTTCGAACTCGATGACGACTTTACCGTACTGGCCTGCGCCGCCGGACTGTTTCTTGTGGGTGTACTCCTCAGTGACCTTCTTACGGATAGTCTCTCTGTACGCAACCTTCGGGGTAGCGAGCTTAACTTCCACGTTGTATCTACTCTTCAGCTTGCTGACAACGATATCCAGATGCTTCTCACCGGTGGCATTGATAACGAGTTCGCCTGTCTCGATGTTGTTACCGAATGTGAGGATCTTGTCCTCGTCCCTGAGTTTTGCAAGGCTCTGGCTGAGTTTATCGTCGTCGCCCTTCTTAAGGCACTTGATGGACTGGCTGAACTGAGCCTCCGGGAACTTGATGGCAGGCATCACGATGGAAGCGCCCTTGCCGGACAGGGTGTCGCTGGTGGACGTATTCGAGAGCTTCGCGATAGCGCCAATGTCGCCTGCGGAAAGCTGCTGAACGGGTATCTGGGTCTTGCCTCTCAGAACATAGAGCTGGCCGATACGCTCGTCGGAGCCCTTTTCAACGTTTCTCAGAGTGTCGCCGTTCTTAACGGTTCCGGTGATCACCTTAAATATCGAAATCCTTCCGGATGCATCAACGACTGTCTTGAAAACGAAGAGCACAGGTGCCTCGTCTGCGTGGAGAGCGACCTTGATCTCTTTTCCGTCTGCATCGAAAGCGTCTGCCTCCGCTGCCTCAACAGGAGACGGGAAGTATTCGCAAACGAAGTTTGCCAGCTCTTTGACACCGTTATTGTCACTTGCAGCGCCGAAAAGTATCGGAGCGCATCCGCAGGACTTGACAGCTTTTGTAAAGCCCGCAATGATCTCCTGCTCAGTGAACTCTTCGCCGTCGAAGAACTTCATCATGAGCTCATCGTCAGTCTCGGCAACGATCTCGGCGATGGCGCTGTGGATCTCTTCCGCAAGGCCCTGAACAGCTGCCGGGATAGCTATATCCTGGGTGTCGCCGTTTGCGGTGAACTTTTTGGCCTTCATATGGAGAGTGTCGACGAAGCCGACAAATTTTCTGTTCTCTATGATCGGGAGCTGGATGGGAACGCAGGAGTTTCCGAGCTTTTCCTTAATATCGGCGTAGATCTTTTCGAATTCTGACGTCTCATCATTCATTTTGTTTACAAAGATCGCTCTGGGGATGTTTCTCTCGTTAGCCAGTTCCCAGGCCTTCTCTGTTCCGACTGCAACGCCGCCTGCCACAACGATAACGGCCGCATCCGCGACTGCCATGCCTTCCAGCATCTCGCCAATGAAATCACGGGCGCCCGGAGCATCCAGCAGGTTAATGTTCTTCTTGTTCCACTCTACCTGAGCCATTGAAAGATAAATGGAGTACTGTCTCTTGATCTCCTCAGGGTCATAATCAAGCGTAGTATTTCCGTCCATAATCTTTCCGAGACGGCTGATCGCTTTACTGTTGAAAAGCATCGCTTCGGCAACAGACGTCTTACCGACGCCGCCGTGACCCAAAAGTATAACATTGCGTAGATCTGCGCTTTGCATAATACAAATTCCTCCAAACTGATTTAAAAATAATGGCGAATGCGGCCGCAGATTCGTGAACCAACCTTCATAAAAAAAGGCTCTACGCGGCCTGCTCTTCACCGCAACACACTTGTGGTTAGTATATAAAAAAATAAGGCTTATTGTCAATAATATTTTGACGCACATCCCACTTGCCTTGCCTTGGTTATTGTGTTAGAATTCTAGGACGTACAGCTCAAAAAGCAATAATTACGGTATTTCCGGAGGGCCATCACATGGGTTTAGTTTCAATTAACGCAAACGCCAAGGTCAATTTTTCTATTGATGTGAAAGGATTTGCCGAGAACGGCTACCACCTTGTCGACATGATAATGCAGACGATAAACGTCTACGACAGGGTCATTCTCTATACACCCGATGCCATCGATAATCTGAGGGAGGATCTCATTGCGGAGATCGCAAAGTGCAAAAGACGGTATGATGAGAGGATCGCCGCGCTGATTGCAAGAGGAGTGCCGATAAGACCTTCAGATCCCTCCGACAATATAATATTTACCTGCACGAACCCCAGGCTTCCTGCGGATTCCAAGAATCTTGCCTACCAGGCGGCCCTCATCATGAAGAAAATGGCGGGGTACCCCGGAAAGCTGGGCGTGCATATCAAAAAGAACATCCCCGTGGGCGGCGGAATGGGAGGCGGAAGTGCGGACGCAGCGGCCACCCTCGTGGGTCTTAACAGACTTTTCGGCCTTGAACTCACGACTGAGCAGCTGATGGACATCGGAAAGCCCCTCGGCTCCGACATTCCCTTCCTGATCATGGGCGGTACGGCATTGGCGACGGGCACCGGCACGGACCTGAGACCCATCCCGTCACTGACAAACGGCTACCTTCTCGTAGTAAACCCCGGCATTTTTATATCCACGGAAAAGGTTTACGAAAAGCTGGACCATATGAAGCTCAGCCCCGAGAGCCATCCCGACACGGAGGCGCTTCTTGCGGCCATTGAAAACAACGACGTGGCGGAGTTTGCCCCGAACATGAAGAACGTGCTGGAAAAGCCCGCCTTTGAGATCGAGCCCCAGCTCATGGTGCTGAAGAAGAAGATATTGGCTACTGAGCCCCTTGGCGCCATGATGTCCGGCAGCGGCTCCACGATATTTGCAATCTACGATTCGAGAGAGGAAGTTCAGAAGGCCTACAGGCAGTTTAAGAACCCTCAGATGTTTACGGTTATCACCGATCTTCACACGGTTCCGAAGTTTTTTGCCGAGTGAGGGAGGAGTATTGGTTAGGTTAATATGGATTGGACTGATTTGATAATTACGGTATCTACCGCTGACGTACCTGCGGCGGAGGCAATTGCGGGAATGTGCATTTCCCGCGGTCTTTATATTGAGGACTATTCCACGTTGGAAGAGGATCTGAAGCTTTTCGGGCCGGTGGAGGTCATTGACGAGGAACTGCTGAAGAAGGACAGGACCAGGGCAAGGATCCACGTCTACGTGAGCCCCGAGGAAAACCCGGCGGAGTTTCAGACGTTTATTGCAGAGAGGATGAAGGCGGAGGGGATCCCTTTTGAATTCGACTCCGGCGGAGTGAGCGAAGAGGACTGGGCAAATAACTGGAAGCAGTATTTCAAGCCCGCAAATATAGGGAAAAAAATCAGGCTCGTGCCCACCTGGGAGGCGGAGCGCGACAAAGGCACTCAGGAGGGAGCGGCGGCGGACAGCGAAGGCAGAAAAAGGCTTCTCATCGATCCCGGCATGGCCTTCGGTTCCGGTCAGCACGAGACCACAAAACTTTGCATGGAGCTTCTGGAGGATTATATAACCAATGACACCGCCATGCTGGACGTGGGCACAGGAAGCGGTATCCTCGGCATTGCGGGACTTCTCCTCGGCGCGGGTTCGGTAACCGGAGTCGACATAGACGAGCTTTCCGTCAAGGTTGCCGGCGAAAACGCAGAGCTGAACGGCGTCAGAGAAAAATTCACCCTTGTCCACGGGGATCTTGCCACGGATGTTAACGGTACTTTTTCGGTGATCTGCGCAAATATCGTTGCAGACATCATCATAAGGCTCCTTCCCGACACAGGGCGTCTTCTTGCGCCCGGCGGAGTCATCATCGTGTCCGGCATAATCGATCAGAGACTGCCTGACGTCGAGGCCGAATGCGCCCGCTGCGGACTTCGCGTGGCAAGGTTTCTCACCGACAGAGGCTGGTGCGCCGCTGTCCTCACCAGGTAAAAGTAATGTTCCGGAGGCTGAAATGATCTATTCCGACAAACCCCATTTATATATTTTCACAGGCCACTTCGGCAGCGGTAAGACCGAGGTCGCCGTCAACTTTGCCATCGATCTCAAGCGTCAGAAGCCCGATGCCAATGTCGCCCTCATCGACATGGATATAATTAACCCGTTTTTCAGGAGCGCCGACGCTGCGGAGGACCTGAGGAAGCTTGGCATCAGCGTTGAGACCATGCTCTACGCAAACACCAATGTGGACGTTCCCGCCCTCACCGGCAGGATGGGCCCCGTCATCACCGACAGGGATACTTACGTCATTCTCGACGTGGGAGGCGACGATCTGGGAGCCAAAGCCTGCGGCTATTACGCATCCGATATCGCATCCCGGGATCACACCATTTTCTTCGTGCTTAACCCCTACAGGCCCTTCACGAAGGCTGTCCCCGACACCGCCAAAATTTTCGGAGAAATAGAGGAAGCCACCCTTCTCAAAATAGACGCGCTGGTGGACAATTCAAATCTTTTGGAATACACCGACGCCTCGTGCATCGCAGGCGGAGGCCGCAAGGTCGACGAGTTCTCGGAATATTGCGAAAGGCCTGTGCTCATGAGATCCGTAATGTCCAAGAATCCTGAGGCTGTCGCGGCGGCAAAGGCGCTTTACAGCCCCGGGGAGCTTCTCATAACCGACGAGCACGTGAAGCTTCTTTTCGCGAGAGAATATAACTGAATAAACCTAAACGCCAATATAGCTTAAATGTCTTTATGATACAAGAAAAGCCTCCTTCACCGGGGGCTTTCAAATTTTTTATTTCTTTACGATCATATTTTTCTGAGGCCTCAGGGTGAGCTCTTCAACGCACATTCCCTCCCGCTCCCCGAGAACGATTTCGCAGTATTTTGCGATATCATCCGAAAAAAGTGTCGACTCCGGGTCGCCCGTGACCGTAAAGTCCGCGTTTCTGTAGAGGTTCGTGTCGGTGAGATCGGGATGGATATTGGTTACCCTTACGCCGTGCTTTCTCGTCTCCTCAAAGAGGCTCCGTCCGAATGAGGTGAGAGCGGCTTTTGTGGCGCCGTATGCCGCCCCGTGGGGACTTGCGGAGGACAGGGCCGTGACCGAGGATATATTTATGACTGCGCCCTTCGCCCTTTTAAGCTTCGGCATCAGCATTGAAGTGATCATGATAGGGGCTTTAACGTTGACGTCCGCCATTGCCGAAATATCGTCCGGTTTTACGGTCTCCGCAAGGCCGTAAAAAGCGATGCCCGCCGCATTCACGAGAACGTCCACCGCCTGCTCCTTCACCGCCTCAGCCACCTTTTTTATGTCAGCGTCAATTCTGAAATCAAGAGTAAGCCACACAGCCTCGCCATTTTTGTTTTCAAAAGGGGATCCTGACGGCCCGCCTGCGCAATATACCTTGTTCCCTTTTTCAAGAAGCTTTGAGGCGACTGCCTTTCCGATACCGGAGTCTGCGCCTGTAACAACACACACCTTCATATTAAGTTCCGTCCTTGTCGTAGCTAAATATCCTTGCTTCCGGCACGCCCGCGATCTTTGTGAGCGCTTTCGTGATGTATTCCGAGATGGCCCTCTCCTTTTCGGCGGGGTAGCCCGCGGTGCCGTTTCTGACCTCATACGTATCAAAAGCAACGGGGGAGCATGGAGCGTTCCTCCGCATTATTTTAAGGTAATCTGCAGGAATTCTGAACCCGCCAGTTAGTACCGCGTCCAGCCTTTCGCCCATACCGAGAAGGCTTATCCTCTCGCAAAGGTCACGGTATCCCTCTTTCCAGTCCCTTCCCGCCGCAATGACCGGGTCGAGAGCCAGCCGCACTCTGAAGCCCCTGTCCAGAGCATAAGACGCCGCCGCAAGCCTCGCCTCAAGAGTTGACGTCACCCGTTCGAAACGCCTGATGTTCTCACCGGTCGATACGGACCACGTAAAAACCAGACTGCCGGAGGAGGGATCGGCCCGGTCGATAAAGCTTTTTGTGCCGCACTTTGTACGCACCTCCACCGTAAAGCCCGGCCGCTTTTTGGAATTCACAAAATCCGACCACATCTTAACGTAGCCAAAGAGTCCCTCCAGCGCGTAGACGTCATTATCGTAGGACACTGCGAGAAGCATCCTTTTGTCTTCCGACACCTGCTCCTTTTCGATGACGGCTTCCACCTCACTAAAGCAGTCCTCCATATTGGCAAACGCCAATAGATTCCCGCTCCGCATCATGCCCTGAAGGTAGCAGTAGTCGCAGCCGCCAATGCAGTTTTTGGCGAAGGAGCAGTATTTGAACACCTCCGCGCCACCGCTCTGGCAGTTGCCCGAGCCCTCCATGACGAAGCTTCCCCGGTTCCGCCCTATGATCAGCTTTCTCTCCTTCTTTTGAAGAGCGTAGTTCTGCTTTTTTCTGTAAAAGAGATCCTCCCAGCGGTCGATCGTCACCACCGCCGCGCCGGGTATCCTT
This sequence comes from Clostridia bacterium, assembly GCA_017444825.1. Taxonomy (GTDB): domain Bacteria; phylum Bacillota; class Clostridia; order UBA1212; family UBA1212; genus UBA1212. The sequence continues at coordinate 52,690 of JAFSVU010000054.1, read as the reverse complement.
GATATCACTTTTTCCGCAAAAGGCAAGCCGAGAACTTCTCTTTCGGCATAGATAACGTCAATCAACGGGATCACCGCCTTCGAAGGGGTCCTTCATGACCTCGTTTTTGAAAAACAGTTCCCGCTCCTCACGGGTCTTTGGTGCATGTTCTTTCAGAAGTTTAAGAAGCCTCTCCACGTTCTCACCGGCAGGGATCCCTAAAAGAGCGTCCCTTCTTATCCTGTTTTTAAGTATCTCCCGGTCCGCAAAGGTCAGCCTGAGCCTTTCGCAAAGCTCTCCGAATGCCTCCTCCGCGCCGTCCGGTATGGTCTTCGCGCTCTCCTCTTCCGAAAGCCTCTCCGCCGCCTCTTTCCCGATGCGATCTATTTCCTCAAAAAGGCCGTCCCAGGCCAAAGAAACTACGGTTTCCGCATCGTTCCGGTCGATCAGCCCGCCCTTTGAACGGGTCTCTTCCGCCATATCGGATACCACCTTATAACCAATGAGCGCCTCCGGCCCGAGAAACATATTCGCCGCGGTGAAGGCCCCGTGAAGCTCCATATCTAAAACTGCGGGAAGGCCGTTTTCACCGTATTTATGCGAAATTTCGTCAAGAGGTCCCAAGACGGTCACAACCTCCGCAAGCTTAAAGGAGCTTTTGTATATCACGTCAGGATAAAAAGGCCGCCCGTTCCGGGAAGAGCACTTTATCGCCCTCACGATCTCTCCCGTTTTCAAAATGCCTTCAGAGCCGTGGGCCGCCCCTGCGATACCGAAATTTATGAACAGATCGCCTCTTCCTGCCCGAAGATATGTAAGGGCTGAGGACACGCAGATGATGGCATTGGTCATTCCCGTGCCGGAGACAAGAAGCGCCACGCTCCCCTCCCCGTTTTTAAAAAGTCTCACAGGAAGAGCGACGTCCTTTATCTCCCTCAGTCCGTAATGTTTGATTGCCTTTTCGGCCTCAAAATAGAGCGCGGTATGAATAATGATCATGTGTCACCGTTCCAGCGTAAAATTCCGGAAAAGCGTGGTGTTGCGGCGCACCTCCCGGTTGTTTTCGATCATCAGGCGTATGTCCTCGTCGGTTCCGAGGATCACCACCATCTTTTTAGCCCTTGTAATGGCGGTGTAGAGCAGGTTTCTGGTCATGAGGGCCGGGGAGACGTTGCAGATGGGTATTATGCAGTAGTCAAACTCGCTGCCCTGGCTCTTATGGACGGTTATGGAGTAGCTGAGCTCCAGCTCGCCGATGGTGTCCCTGTCGTAGCAGACCAGGTGGTTGTCGCCGAACAGCACGTAGACAAGCTGAGCCGTTGTATCGATGGCCTCAACGCGCCCCATTTCGCCGTTGAACACACCCTCTCCCCCGAATGCCGGATCGTCGTAGTCCGTCCACTCGAGCTCATAGTCGTTTTTTGTGTGCATGACGCAGTCCCCCACTCTAAAGGTCTCGCCAATGCCCTTGATCTCGTAGTTTTTGCCCTTCTCCGGCGGAGGATTCAGCTCCTTCTGGAGTTCAGAGCTGAATGCGGTGCTGCCGCACTGGCCCTTCCTGTTGGGTGTGATCACCTGTATATCCTCGAAGGGATCTATGCCGTAAGTGTCGGGAAGCCTTCTTGACACCAATGATCTCAGCGTGTCTATGCACTCCCTCGGAGTCCTGACGTTGATCCTGAAGAAGTCGCCCCGCTCCTTGTTCATTTCCGGCATTTTGCCGTTGTTCACCAGGTATGCGTTGTAGGATATGAGGCTGTCCGGATCCTGGCGGTAAATATTTTCAAGCTTTATAGTTTCAAAAAGCTCTGACCTGATTATGTCCCTGAGAACTCTTCCCGGTCCCACCGACGGAAGCTGGTTATTGTCTCCCACCAGAACCACCATAGCGCCGCGTTTGACTGCGCAAAGCAAGCTGTTCATGAGGAGAGTATCCACCATGGACATCTCGTCGACTATCACGCAGTCCGCGTCCAGAGGGTTTCCCTCGTTCCGTTTGAACTCTATGGTGCTGTCGTCGATCTCCGCTCCACCCTCGAGAGCCGCGCTCCTGAAATCCGGTTCCAGCAGCCTGTGTATCGTTTTGGCCTCTTCACCGCAGGCGAGGGTCATCCTTTTTGCGGCTCTTCCCGTAGGCGCGCAGAGGACCGTTTTCACGCCCTTGTCCAAAAGTATCCGGAGGAGCGCCTTGATGATGGTCGTCTTTCCCGTGCCCGGACCTCCCGTTATCACCGTAACACCGTTCTTTGCGGCGGTCAGCACCGCTTTTTTCTGCTCGTCGTCGAGCTTTATATCGTTTTCTTTTTCAAAGAAGCCGATCATCTTTTCGGCTCTTTTCAGCCCGTCGTCGTGGGATACCGCCTTCAACTGTTTGAGCTTTATCTCAATGCCACGCTCTGCGTCGTAAAGCTTCCTTAGGTATACCGCCTCGCATTCGGTCCCCGCCCGGGTCACCTTCTGCCTTTCGATATATTTGTTCTCGGCAAGGTCCCCGAGAGCCTCCTCAAACTCCTCTCCGCTTATGTCGACGTGCTCCGCGATCTCATTCCTTATGTCCTCCGCGAAAAGGAACACGTGGCCCTCTCCGTAGGAAAGACTGAGAATGTGGAGAATATATGCTTTTACCCTCTCGGGGTCGTCCGAGCTGAAGCCCAGCTGCATCGCTATCCTGTCGGCTGTGGCAAATCCGTAGCCGTTTACCTTTCCAATGATCGAATAGGGGTTCTCTCTGACTATGTCCTTTGCGCCCTCTCCGAAACGGCGGTAAGCCTCCATGGCCACACCTGTCTTGACGCCAAATCCGGCGAAAAACATCACAGTTCCGCTGCTTTCCCGGTGCTTTTCGAAGGCCTCCTTGATCTTGACCGCCTTACGCATGGTGACGCCGGGCACCCTGGCAATTTTCTCGTAATCTTCGGCTATAACGTTAAACGTTTCGTCGCCGAACTCTTTTACGATCTTTGACGCCAATGCGGGCCCCACGCCCGGAATGAGTCCCGAGGCCAGGAAGGATCTTATCCCGTCCACAGAGGACGGGAGATGGAGCATCACGGACGTGGCCTTAAACTGCTTCCCGTAGGTGGAATGCTCGACCCACGTGCCCTCCGCCTCGATGATCTCTCCCCTGAAAATAGGGGGCATTATGCCTGTGACAGTCTCAAGAGTCCCGTCTCTCGACTCGATCTCGATGATGCGGTAGCCGTTCTGCTCGTTCTCGTATATTATTCCTTCTACGATTCCGTTTAGTGTATCCATGAGATCAGAATTACAAGCAATGCGGATCCAAGACCTGTCTTTAGGCAGCGCTTTGATCCGCATCACTTTTTAAGTCATTATCGTTTCATTACGAATTTTCGTCTGTCGTTTCAACGGGAGCGGCCTCTTCGGACTTTTCGCCTGCAGCGGTCTCTTCGGTCGTTTCAACGGTGGCGGTCTCTTCCGCGGTTTCGCCGGACACTGTCTCTTCAGTATTCTCCGGAGCTGCGCCGTCCATCAGCATGTCAAACTCTTCCTTTTCGATGCGCTCTTTTTCCAGAAGCGTCTTGGCGAGAAGCTCCAGCTTGTCCATATTATCGGTGAGAATCTTCTTGGCGGTCTCGTAGGCCTTGTCGATGATCTTCTTTACTTCTCTGTCCACAGTCGACGAGAGCTCCTCGCTGGCTGTTCTTGTGTGGCCGTAGTCTCTTCCCAGGAATACTTCCTCCCTGCCGGTGTCCATGATCATATTGCCGAGAGCTTCGCTCATACCGTACTTGGTCACCATCTTCATGGCAGTGGAATTTGCGCTCTGAAGGTCTGAAGACGCACCTGTGCTGACGTCGCCGAAAATGATCTCCTCAGCTGCCTTTCCGCCAAGAGCCACCACGATGGTCTCGAAGAGCTGCTTCGACGTGTAATACGAGATGTCCTCGTCAGGTCTGTGGGCAGTGTATCCGCCTGCGGAGCCGGCGGGAATGATGGAGACCCGGTCCACCTTGCTGGTGGTGGAAAGTCTCTTTATCACGATGGCGTGTCCGGCTTCGTGATAAGCGGTGAGCTTCTTTTCGTTGTCTGTCATCACGTGGCTGCGCTTTTCGGGGCCCACTAAGACTCTGAAGATGGCCTCCTTCATGTGCTCCGTCGTGATCGCGGGAGCGCCTCTTCTTGCGGCCAGCAGCGCCGCCTCGTTCATAAGGTTCTCAAGATCTGCGGCGGTAAATCCCGCTGTGTTTCTTGCGGCATCCTTAAAGCTGACCTCCGGATCCACCTTCTTGTTCTTCGAGTGGATGGCCAGGATCTTTTCTCTGGCGGAGATATCAGGGTAGTTCACCACGATCTTCCTGTCGAAACGGCCCGGTCTTGTGAGAGCGGGGTCGAGTATGTCGGGTCTGTTGGTGGCCGCAAGTATCACGATGCCCGTATTCATTTCAAAGCCGTCCATCTCCACAAGTATCTGGTTCAGCGTCTGTTCTCTCTCGTCGTGTCCGCCGCCAAGGCCCGCGCCTCTGTGACGTCCCACGGCATCTATCTCATCAATGAAAATGATGCAGGGAGAGTTTTTCTTCGCCTGCTCGAACATGTCTCTCACTCTCGCGGCACCGACACCCACGTACATTTCAACGAAGTCCGAACCGCTGATGGAGAAGAAAGGCACCTTGGCCTCTCCTGCCACGGCCTTGGCAAGATACGTCTTACCCGTTCCGGGGGGGCCCACCATGAGAACGCCCTTCGGTATTCTGGCTCCGAGAGCGAAATATTTCTTGGGGTATTTGAGAAAGTCCACGATCTCCTCGAGCTCTTCCCTCTCCTCCTCAGCACCGGCAACGTCCTCGAATTTGATCTTACTGTCGGTGTAGAGTCTCGCCCTGCTCCTTGCAAAGGTCATTATCTTGGAATTTCCGTTGTTCTGGCCGATAATGATGAACATGAATATGCACATCACGGCGATCATGGCTATCATCGGCACGTATTCCACCCAGGCAGGTATATGGCTCAGGGTCTCGTCAAACTTGAACCCCGCAGGATATTCCTCCGGATTTTCCAGTGCCTCCGTCATAAAACGCTGGAAATCTCCCGGCGCAACCACGTCCACACCGTACTTCGTACCCTTCTTCAGGGTGACCGTTTTTCCGGCCCTTTGCACGTCCACGTCCTCGGTGAGCGTAACGACGCATTCGTTCTCCTTGAGTGTCGCCGTATCTATCTTACCGGCCTTGAGCTGTGCGATAAACTCGCCGTACTGCATTCTCGGCAGCGGAATAAAGCTGCTTATCGCCATAACAAGAAGTACGATCACGGCTATCAGAATTATGTAAAATGAAACACTTTTAGTCGCGTTTTTCAATCTGTTTGTCCTCCAGATCTCCGGCAGGTGCCTTTTTGACCGCAGCCCCCGGGAATTTATATATTAACCAATGGCATCAGGGCTTGTATATCCTGATCTCCGGGAAATTTCTCATCATGTCGTTGAAGTCCAGACCGTAGCCTACCACAAAGGCGTCCGGAACGTCAAAACCAACGTAATCCACCTTCAGATCCTTTACGACCCTTCTGGAAGGCTTGTTGAGAGCGGTGCATATCTTTACGCTGGCCGCATTTCTGCCCTCGAAGTGGCCCACAAGCTTGGAAAGCGTGAATCCGGAATCAACGATGTCCTCTACTATGAGCACGTGCTTTCCGGCAATCTTTACATCCACGTCCTTAAGGATCCTGACCTCGCCCGTCGTCTCCGTGCCAACGTAGCTTTTCGCGATCATAAAGTCGAGGCTGAGAGGCATCTTGATGGCCCTGACCAGATCCGCCAGAAATATAAACGATCCCCTGAGAACGCCAATGACTATCAGTTCTTTTCCCTCGTAATCCTTTGTGATCTGTTCGCCGAGCTGAGCGACTCTCTCGTTAAGACTCTCTCTGCTTATAAGGACTTCTTCGCATTTTTCGTACATTTCCATGCTCCTATTCTTCTATGAGTTTCATCCGCACGCATCTCTCCGTGCTTCCGGTAACAGGCGCCGCATCGGATCTCCTCACGCCGAAAACATGAAGCGCATTCTTTCCCAGCGCCAGCACTTTGATATTATACCTCTCCGCAGCTTGAATTTTTCTGTCAGTGAGAAATTTTCCCAGGGGTTTTCCCCCGCCTGCACCGAAAGGTCTTATTCTGTCCCCCTCTGCGGGAGCTCTTACGACAAGGCTCTCCCCGTCAGTGATCAGTCCGAGGAGCCTGTCAAGGTCAAATACCGTCTGTTTTTCCCCGGAGTCCGCCGCCTCTTTGACGGCTTTTCCGATATCATCACCGGTCAGGGTATCGATCACGATCTTGAGCGTTCCGCTGCCCCGGGCCGTGCCGCCCCCGGTCAGAAGGCGCCCGTCGATGACAATTGGTTCCCCCGTCCCGCGGTCTTTAACTCCGGCGGTTATCCTGTATTTCCCGGCAGAGCCTGTGCAGTAGACGTTTTTTCCCAGCTCCAGACTCCCCCTGCCGCCTTTTATAAAGTTCAATGTTCTGGCCACGGTGTCGCTTCCGAGCGACACACAGTCCTTGTAGGGTCTGAAGCCCTTTTCATCCGACGCCAATGATATCGCTTTTCTCACGACCCTGGACCTTAGAGCGGGATGAAGCTTTTCAATGCTTTCAGGTCTCAGAACCACGTCCCCGTTTCCGGAAAGAGTCGCGCATTCTTTAAACGCCTCGTCTGCGGCCCCGGAAAGATAATCCCCGTCCTCCGCCGCAAGCTTTGAGAGCGAAAGGAGCCTCTCCGTGATGTCACAGCCCATTTTTTCGTTGATCATCGGAAAAACGTCCAGCCTGACCATGTTTCGCTTTCCGATCCTCTCAAAATTGGTGGAGTCGGTCCTGTACCCGGTGCCAAGCTCCCGGCACACGGTCTCCACGTCTTCCTTTGTGAAGTCAAGAAGGGGCCTTATTATATCGCCGCTTATGTATTTTATTCCCTCAAGACCGTCGACGGAGGTGCCTCTTGCGATGTTGAGGAATACCGTCTCCGCCCTGTCCTCGGCGGTGTGGGCAACGGCTATTTTGACGTTCCGCCCGGTATCCTTTTTGATCCTCTCCGCACATTTTCTCAGGGCCCCGTATCTCATGTCGCGGGCGGCGGTCTCTATGGACAGCCTGTTCTTTGCGGCGTACCCGGCCACGTCCCCTCTTTCCGAGAAGCACTCTATACCGAGCTTTCGGGCCAGTTCTTCGGCAAATCTCGCGTCCCCGTCAGACTCCGCCCCCCTGAGACAGTGGTTGTAGTGGAACATCGCGAGGGTCACATTGGTTTTTTCGGACACAAGGCGTGAAAGAAGCAAAAGAAGGGCCGTCGAATCTCTGCCTCCGGAAACGGCCGCAAGCACCGCATCGCCTTCCAAGATCAGTTCCCTTTTCTCTGTAATTTCTTTGAATTTGTCGTAAATTTTCAGAAGATCAGACATAACACCCTTCCGGCAGCTCTTGATGAAACCAATGCCATCCACCTATTTTTTCGACAGATTTTTGAAAGTCACGTGGTCCTGGTCGAAATACAGTCTGCAGGTGGTGGTCATACCGTTTCTCTGCTTACCTATAATGACCTCAGCTATGTGCTGCTGCTTGGTCTCTTTGTTGTAGACCTCCTCCCTGTAGAGGAAAAGCACCACATCGGCGTCCTGCTCGATACCGCCGGACTCTCTGAGATCGCTCATCTTGGGCCTGTTGTCGTCCCTCTTGTCGACTTCACGGTTGAGCTGCGAGCCCACTATGATTGGTACCTCCAGCTCGCGGGCCATCATCTTTATCTGCCTGGAGATGTCCGAGACCTCCACCACACGGTTGCTGTCGCCACGCCTTCCGGCGGAAGTCATGAGCTGCATGTAGTCGATGATGATAAGCTTTATATCGTTTTCCAGCTTCATCTTACGGCACTTTGCCCTGATGCTCTGGATGCTTGCATCCGTGGTGTCGTCGATGTATATCGGCACGTCTCTTGACTCCGCTACAGCCTCAGCAAGGGCATTCCAGTCGTTGGGGCTGAGAGTCGCTTTCTTGAGCTTTTCGCTCTCCACGTCCGCCTGGGCGCTAAGCATACGGAGCGCCAGCTGTTCCTTGGTCATTTCCAGGTTGAATATGGCCACCGGCAGCTTTTTCTTAAAACCGACGTATCTTGCGATGTCGAGCATGAAAGCAGTCTTTCCCATACCCGGTCTCGCACCGACCACGATCATATCCGCCTTCTTCATACCGGCAAGTGCCCGGTCAAGGTCGTAAAAGCCTGTGGGGATGCCCGTCATTCCGCTCTTTCCCACGTTCTGTTCAAGCTCCATGAACACGTCCTGGTTCACGTCCGCCAGTATCGCATACCCCTTGGTGTTGGTGCTCTGGGTCACCTTCAATATGGTGTTTTCGGCAAATTCAACAGTGCCCTCGAGACCCTTGTCTCCCTTGTATGCCGCATCGACAATGCTTCTTCCCGCTGTGATCAGGCGCCTCATGGTGGCCTTTTCGGCGATCATCTGTGCATACGTGACGGCATTGGCCACAAGGAAAGAGCCCCCCGCAAGAGACGTGAGATATCCCATGCCGCCTATCTTGTCCAGGACGCCTGCCTTGTCGAGTTTTTCCATGACGGTCAGCAGATCGACTTTTACGCCCTCGTTGAAAAGCTTAAGACACGCCTCAAACACGGTCCTGTTACTGTCGTTGTAAAAATCATCCGCTTTGACCTCGTCGATAATGTCCATTACGACGCCGCTCTCCGTGAGCATGGCTCCCAGCAAAGCGTTCTCCGACTCTATGGCCTGAGGTATTGTCATATTTCCGTTATCAGGCATTCGATTACCCTCGCCTTCTCATGAAAAAACCTTTATCCGGCCCGCGCCTTCCGGGGCCTGCTCCGAAACCCTTCAGTTTCCTTTTACGTCAACACTCACCTTCGCATTGATGCCCTGGAAAAGCTTTATGGTGACCTCTTTCGCACCGGTAGCCTTGATGGGCTCGTCAAGCACTATCTTTTTCTTATCGATCTCAAGGCCGAACTGAGCCTCGATGGCATCTGCGATGTCCTTGGCGCCAATGGCTCCGAAAAGCTTTCCGTTCTCCCCCGCTTTGGCTTTCACCTCAACGGTCTTTCCGTCCAGCTTCTCCTTAAACGTGTTTGCGTAATCGACCTCCCGCTGCTGCTTGTTCGCTGCGGCCTTCTGCTTGTCGCGCATCTGGTTGATATTGGCGGTGCTGGCCTCAACGCCAAGCCCTCTCGGTATCAGATAGTTTCTGGCGTATCCGTCGGATGCCTCCACCATTTCATCTTTCTTTCCCAAACCTTTAACGTCTGCTTTGAGTATGAGTTTCATTTTAACCCTCCGTTTCCGGCTCAATCGCCGTTCTTTATGCCTTCGTTCTTAAGTATGCTGACCAGAAGCGACTCCGCCTTTTCAGGTGAAGTGTTTTTGAGAAGTCCCGCAGCGGCTGTGAAATGACCTCCGCCGTTGATCGCCTGATTTTCAAGGATAAGCTGTACGTTTACCTCGCCAAGGGATCTCGCCTTTATAGCCATGTCGTTCTCGATCCTGATCAGCACAAAGGAGCAGTCCACGCCCGCTATCTCCAGCATCTTGTCCGCCGCGATGGGAGCGAGGGTGTTTGCCTCGTTCTTCGGAAGCTCGCACTGGGTTATGGCGACGCCCTTTCCGTTTATTATCATGAATTTCATGCCGCCGACGATGGCATTGATCTTTTTATAGTCCTCGTAGCCGGGCTGGATGTATTTTCTCACCGCCACCGGAATGACGCCAAGCTGTCTCAGATATGAGCACACGTCAAAGGTTCTTCTTCCGGTCTTAAAGAACATGTTCTTCGTATCGACGAGGATGCCTCCGTAAAGAGTCTCCGCCTCTATCTTCCTCAGTATCTTCTCGGTGGGGAAAATATATCTCAAAAGCTCCACTATGAGCTCGCTGGCAGACGAAGCTCTGGTGTCGGTGTAGTTTATGACCGCATGCTCGATGGCGTCAACGCCTCTTCTGTGATGGTCAATGACCGCCAGCCTCTCGGAGTTCTTCACCACCTCCGGCGATTCGCACTGTCTCGCGGAGAACGTGTCCACAACTATCGTAAGCGTGCTCTCGTCAAGTATATTGAGAGCCTCGCTCTCCGAAATGAAAACGTCCGCATATTCACCGGTAGCCATGATCGCAGAATACATGACAGCGATCTGGGAGTTAGGTCCGTTGAGAACTACGTAGGCAGTCTTTCCCAGTGAAACAGCTATTCTGTACACAGCCAGAGCTGAGCCGAGAGCGTCAAGGTCCGCTGAAGCGTGGCCCATCACGAGCACCTTGCCGGAGGCCAGGATGGCGTCCTTCAGCTGCCCCGCGAGAACTCTCACGGCCACCATATCCTCACGGTCGGTATCTATCTCACTGCCGCCGAAGAAAAGGTTGTTTCTCTTATCGTTACCGATCTTAACTATCGCCTGGTCTCCGCCTCTCGAAAGACTGAGGTTCAGGAGCTCGTCCACCGTCGTAAAGTGCTCCGGCAGAGTGTCTTTGAAGGCTTTTTTGTAGTTATCGTCCTCCGTCTTATCCTTCATCAGGGCGTCGAAAGCCGCGTCGGTGAGCTCCAGCCTGTTGGACGACAGACCGATGGAGAGAGTGACCTGTATCGAATTTCCCACAGATATCTTCTTAACGCTCTCAAGGACTATGAACTGCTCCTCCTCCAGGCGCTTCAGACTCTCCTCGGTAACGACGATGATGTATCTCTCCCTGGCGAGGCCCTTGATTATCGCGTTCTTTCCTTCGATCCACTTCGCGAATATATCGTTCACCGCGATGAGCACCTGGTTCGCCACGGTCTCGCCGTTGGCCTGGTAGATCTCCTCGTAGTTGTCTATGAGTATTTCGCCAAGGACCACCTTGTTTGTCTTGTACAGCTCTTTAAGTCTTGCAACGGCGGTGATATCAAAGAAGTAGACTGCGCAGCAGACGCCCGACTGGGAAAGGCTCTCTCCCGCCGCGACGTGGGACGCAAAATATCTGTAAGTTCTGTTTCCGATCTCAATGGATCCGTTCAGCGCGTCAATGTCCGGCGTCAGCTTCCTGTAGACCTTTTCGGAGAAGACCTTGTCCACCACGTGGGAAGGCTTCATCTTTAAGATGTCGCACATGTCCTTAAAGTCCATGTTCGCCCAGAGTATCTTTCCCTCCGTCGACACAATGAACGTGGGGAGCTGCATGGCGTCAAGGAGTCCGGTGCACACGGTGCCCTTTTCGTCCGAGATGCCGAGATTTTCAGCCTCTTTGATGGCCCTCTGGCGCCTCACCAGAGTGAGTGTAACGTCGATGCCCACCATCGAAATAACCAATATGAGCAGTATCACAAAGAGCGCTGTCTGGCCGCCCCTGATAAACGAATACGCAGCCAGCACCGACACCAGCACTGACATCATGACATTGATCCATATCAGATTCATCCTGTAAAGGAATTTGTAAACAAGAGAAGTTTTTTTCCTCATGATTTTTACTTCACCCTCCGCATACGGATAATCATAGTGATTTTATCACATATCGGCCGTTTCTGAAAGCGGATTTTTTCGCCCATCTATAACGTGCACACGCACGCGCATTAAAAGAATCCGGCTTTAAACAGGCCCTGATTTCTGGTATAATCCCAGCAGGATCGTGAAGAGGTCCCGAAAGGAACTGTTATGGAAAATTCATTGGTTAACGACAATTACGTGCTCCGGACCGTAAACCTCTCCAAGGTGTACAAGAAGAAATACGCCGTTAAGGACGTGAATATGCACATCGAAAAAGGAGACATTTACGGTTTTGTGGGAGAAAACGGAGCGGGAAAGACAACGGTCATAAGACTGGTCACAGGTCTTGCCGCCCCTACCGAGGGCACTTTCTATCTCTTTGGCGAGGAAAAGGACAAGGCTCTCGGAAGAAGGCGGGTAGCGGGGATAGTGGAAAGCGTTTCGCTGAACAAATCGATGACCGCCGTTGAGAACCTCAAATATCAGTGCTTCATTTGCGGCATAACCAAGTCCGACGAAGAGCTGCGGGAGGTTCTGCGGGAGGTGGGCCTTGACGTGGATGACATTGGTTCTAAAAAAGTCAGGCACTTTTCTCTCGGTATGAGGCAGCGTCTCGGCATTGCCACGGTCATACTTCAGGACCCGGAATTCGTGCTGCTTGACGAGCCCATGAACGGCCTCGACCCACAGGGATTCATCGACATGAGGGAGACCATAAAAAGGCTCAACGCAAGGGGCATCACCTTCCTTATCTCAAGCCATATACTCTCTGAACTGGACAAGGTCTGCAATAAGATAGGCTTCATTTCAAAGGGGCAACTCACGGAGGAGATACTGGTAAGCGACCTTCACAGGGCCGCCTCCGCCAAGGTTGAGCTGGGCTTTCAGAGTCAGGAGGAGGCAAAGGCCGCCCAGGCCGTGCTTGCAGGGGTGCGGATCTTCAGAGCGGTCAGTGCGGAAAACGGGGTGGTCAGGATCTTCGGCGACGTTGACGTAAACACCGTGATGGAGATACTTGTGGCAAACAGGATCAGGATCACTTCGATAAATATGCGCGAGCAGTCCGTGGAGGACTATTACCTCGGGAAAGTGAGGGGATGACATGGGAAAGCTGCTTAAAGCGGATCTTTACCGTATTTTTAAAAGTAAACTGTTTTTGATCGCGGCGCTGCTGGCATTGGTTTTTCCCGTGCTGACGGTACTTCTTTACTTTGGTCTCGATAAACTGATAGCCGCAACCTCTGAGCTTCAGAGCATGATGAACATGAATATGACGGGGCTTAACATGACCGGGCAGCAGCTTCTCAGCGAGCAGTTCGTGCTTTCAAGCAACATGGGGCTGATATTGCCCATATTCATAACCCTCTTTGTGGCGGGGGATATCTCAAACGGTACTCTCAGGAACAAGATAATCGCGGGAAGGAGCAGAACGGCCATCTATTTTTCCCACCTCATCACCTCGGGGCTTACAGGCGCCTTTCTCATGGTGGTCAGCAACCTCATTTTCCTGGCGGCAGTGATACCCGTTTTCGGCTACGGCGTCGACATCGATAAGGCTGAAGTATTAAAGCTTGTCTATTTTTACGCCACCGGCGGCATCACGATATTCTTCGGAGCCTCGGTCTCGACCATGGTGACCCTTTCGATCAAGAACACCGCGCCGGCGGTAATAATCTCCGCGGTGGTGCTTATGGGCCTCAGCCTCATCGGGAACGGCATCCATGCGGTGGATCCCCTTGACGAGAACAGGCTGCTCTGCCTGATACCCACCTACACAAACACCTCGTTCCTGGCAAAGGGCACCTTCGACCTGACGTCATTTTTGCTGGGGGTCGTCTCCTACGCGGTCTGCATATTGGTTTTAACGCTGGCGGGGCTGATAGTTTTCAAAAAGAGCGACATTAAATAAAAAGCGGCACCGGCGGAGTCATCCGTCAGCCCGCTTATTTGACTGGGACCTCTTCCTCGCTGAAGATCTCGTCCTTATGATCAAGAAAGACCTTAACCAATACCGGATCGAAGTGGGAACCGGCTTCATTCTCAATGATGTCAAAGGCCTCTTCCTTCGGTATTGGTTTTTTATAGCACCTCTCGGATATGAGCGCGTCGAACACGTCCGCCACCGCCATTATCCTGGCTGAAAGAGGTATCTCCTCGCCCTTGAGTCCCCCGGGATACCCGGTGCCGTCCCATCTCTCATGGTGGTATGTGGCAATGTCCACAGCAAAGTCGAGGTATTTCTCATCGCCAATGCCGCTGAGAGCCTGTTTTATGACTTCTCCGCCCTTCTCGGCGTGCTTTTTCATCTGTTCAAATTCTTCCGTTGTCAGCTTGCCCGGTTTTTGCAGTATGCTGTCCGGAATAGCGATCTTTCCGATGTCATGCATCGGTGCAAGAGTCTTAAGCAGCGAAATAAATTCGTCGTCAAGGATATCGGTATAATACCCGTCTTTTCTCGCATTTTCAGCTATCAGCTTAACGTACGCGCTGGTGCGGACGATATGGCCTCCCGTCTCCAGATCCCGGTTTTCGATAAGACTCGCCAATCCGAAGATCACGTGCTCCTGCATCTCGGTCATTTTTCCCTGATTGGCCACAAGCTCCGCTTTTATATCCTGCTGGACCAGGTCATTGTAGTAAATGTAGCAGATGCTGGCGCTGATGGCGATGGCTATGTACGTGATGTTGACCTTGAAGACCATCATTGGCACGATGCCTGCGATAAGTATAACCAATATCATGGCTATCGTCATACCGTCCCTGTGCCGGAACTGCTTTCCGCAGAGGATCATACCTATGATCAGATATATCAGGCTCAGTGCGTAGAAAACTTCGTATATGAAAAACAGATCTCCCCTGGAATAGCCGTTCTCGTCAAAGCGGAACACCCACCCGAAGGGTGCGGAAACTATCTCCACCAGGAAGTGGGCGGCAAACACCGTGAGCACAACGTTTAAGTGTTTATCAAAACCAAGGGCACCCACGAACAGCACGCCAAGCAGCGGAGCCGCCGAAAACTGCAGCACCGTGATGACCGTAAACAATATTCTGAAAGACGGCTTATAGAGACCGCCGTGGACCATAAACTCTGCGGCGGCGCAAAACATGATCGTAACAAAAGTAAGAAGGTACCAGATCTTCTGGTTCTTCTTGAATCCCGTGTAATTGATGACGTGGACGACCATCGCGACCATCATCAGCTCCGTCAATATGATCACATATGGATAAAAATCGGTAAGGTCGGGCATTGCTACGCTTTTCCTCCGCAGCGCAAGTTCTTTGCATACCTTTCATTTTAGCCAATTTTTCCGCAATAATCAACTGTTTTTCTTAACCAATGGGCCCGTTCTCAACGTATTGTTTTATATTACCGGCCAGCTGTTTTGACCTTCTTGTCCTTCCTTCACCGGTCACGTGCCACTCCGAATTGTAGAAAAGCTCCGGCTCGTAAATATACTCGTTCACCGTCGATATCCGGTCGGCATGGAGTATGCTGTCCACCGCATTCTCGTAAGCCTTCTGGGCCTCTCCGCCCGGCACAAGAGCGCTTGCCACCAGGCAGGCCCTGTCCATCAGGCAAAACGCGAAAAGACATTTTGCCCCGGTGGCGTTGACCCTGTCCATCGCCTCATTGAATCTCTTTGAATAGTTCTTCACCATTGACGTGGGGTAGTCGAGCCCCAGGCTGCCGCCGTTTGAAAGATAATACGACTGCCGGTCCCCGTAGGACGGCTGTGTCTCCGTAAAATAAGATGAAAGGTCGCCGTATTTGTTTAATGAAAAATCGCTGCTGGTCTGGGAGTACCTGCCCTCTGCCATATCCCTCTTCGCGGCATTGAAGGCGCCAAATGAGGTCCACACCTCCGGATAGTTTCTTATATCCACCCTCGCCAATACCTCGTAGGCCGCCTCAAAGCTTTTCCACATAGTGGTGGAAAACGGGTCAAGTCCGTACTGAAGTTCATTCATTTCGGGGGAGAATATCACGTAGTCACCTTCTGATGTGAAGCTTGCGACAAGCTCCGCGTTGAACACCGCGGATATGTTCACCAGAAGCCCCAGGTTCACCACGGTGTAACCGGGGAGCTCCTCCTCCATAAGCTTTGAGTCTATGCCGTAAAGACAGCCGGAGCCTGATATGATGATTATCTTTTTGCCCTTCGCAGTCTCAAGACGCTCGTATTTTACGGTGCCGTTGCCCATAAGCGAATACATATAGGACGGGTTCCTCACCGCGTTTATATAAGCGGTCTTCATCGGCGATCCCGAAAAGGCCCCGTCGCTCATCTCGACCACGCTGTCGGGAATGTGAGCCGAGGTGAGAGACGGGCAGTTTGCGAAGGCGCCCCACTCTATGGTCTCCACGTATTTCGGAATGTAAACGGTGCTTATGCCCTTTCCGGAGAATGCCCCGCCCGCGATCTTGACCACCTTTTTCCCCGCTATTTTTTCGGGAATAACGACTTTTGAGGCGTTGCCATTGTACGACCTTATGACTGCGCAGTAGTCCGTAAGCTCGCAATCGAACATGTCCTCGGGCTCTGCGGGCTCCCAGAGGCAGTAAAGCTTTGCCTCACCGTTTTCATCGACCGGCACGTTCCACCCGGGGGCGTAGTATGCACCTGAGCCGTCTCCGTTTTCGGTGTAGCCCGCCAGGATATGCCCTTCTTTTTTGAAGTAGCCGGTATCCGGGAGAGCGTTCGGCATGAGGTAATTGTCCCTCGGGAAATACATATACACCGCATCGGTCGTGTACCCGTTCACGGTGCCGCCATTGGCGTAATACGTTATTTTGTAATTCGTTTCAAGATTCGAGTCGGAAGACTCCCCGGATGCTGGGTAAAGTTTTTCGTTAAGAACGGGGTCCTTGAGAGTTATGCCTGGTGCCTCGGGGGTGGTCTCCTCCTTGGGGGTGGGCATCTCCGTAGGCTCCGGTGTCGGCACAGGAGTGGGCGTTGACGGTGCGGGCGTAGCCGTGGCCGTGGGTTCCGGCGTGACATACGGCGTTTCCACGGGAACATCTGTCGGAGCCGGTCCGTTTTTTACGGTCTTTACGGTGACTGTCAAAGGGTACCTGACGTTCTTCACCATGACGGTACCTAAAGCGGGGTCGTACTCGCCACCTTCTGCGCTTAAGATCTCATAGCCCTCTTCTGCCCTGACCTCAAAGGTCACGTCCCCGCCCGGATCCGCATCCGCATAAAAGCCCGACAGTATGACCAGGCCCTCCGTTTTTTCCAGCATGACCCTGACCTTCCCGTTTCCGGTCTTTCCTGCATCCGGCGTCGAAGGCGCAAAGAAAGAGCACCCTGCGAGCACAATCGCTGCAAGGAGGACCGAAAAAGCCCTTATTATAGCTCTTTTTACGCTTTCCATGATATCAAAATCCTTCGCCCCGCGGGAGCCCGGCAGCGTTATCTTTTAAACCAGGTAAGAGGCCCGATGAGGCCGCTGGCGGGGATCGCCAGGTATTGGGAGAAGCGGTCGCGGACTGCATTGGCCAGTGTGTTGGAGACCTCAATGGTCAGCTCGTTGGTTCCGTCACGAAGTGCCGAAGAAATGTCGTAGCGGTAGGGTCTGCATACCCTGACACCGAGGTCGACGCCGTTAAGCCACATATGTGTCGTGACGCCCGCCTCGCCAAGGTCGATGCCGGTCGCACCGCCCGTCTCATCGGAAACGAATTTTCCCGTGTACCTGTATCTCCCCGAGAACTCGATGAGGTCGTCGGAAGCGGTCACATCCTGAAGCTTTTCCGGAGGAACACCCTTTGCAAGGGGCTCGAAGGCGGTCATATCCGTGTATGGCGCCTTTTCGACGTCAAACACTATATTGGCGTCGCCGCACTTATTAAATGCCTTAAACTCCGGCAGGTCCTCCGGGATACCCTTTTTGTCAAATACCGCGATAAACGACTGATAGGGCTCCAGTTTAACCGGAAGTTCACCGTTTCTTACAGGCAGCCTTACAGTCTCGTCGTTCAGCATATCAAAGATCACGCACTCCGTGTTCTCCTTCACCGACGCCAGACTCGCCAAAGTATCAATGGTCTCCGTCACAGACTCATTGGCGAACATATAAACGTCCTCAGAATCGCCGTAAAAGTGGATGGCCCGGAGCTTGGGAAGCCTGTCCCTAAGGACAACGTCGCGGTTTACGTGCCTGTCGACCATCGAAACAAGTTCCTCCGGTTTCGTATCAAAGGCCATTCTGATGACAGGAACGCCCTCTTTCTCGAGATCTTTAAGAGCTTTCTCGAGTTTTTCCGGCAAAAGCACCGCCGCCGGGATCACCAGCACCGAATAGGTTTCACGGCCTATGACAAGCTTTCCGTCCTTCGCGCATGCCTTGAACACACGGCTTCCTGTACCGTCAATGAAGCAGTCCGCAGGTACTATGTCAAAATCGATATGCTCGTCAAACAGTATCTTTGCCGGCACGTCGGTCAGCATAGCGCCGCCGTCGTAGTTCATCCACTCCGCGTCCCCGTGGTAAAGGACAGCTGCGTCCGCCCTGTGGGTGAGACCCTCGAAAAGATGAGCGGCCTTGTTGGTGTAGTTCATTATCTTTGTAAAACCCTCGAACTGGGGATCCAGACCGTTCACGCCGAAATGAGGCGGGCAGTCGGGGTCGGGAAAATCCGGTGAAAAAGCGTGGGGAATAAACCTGTTGATCCCCCGGACCAGCAGATAGTCAATGAGCCACTTCATGGTCGGCGTTCCCTCGGCCCAGCCGTATGCACCGAACACCTCGCACATGGCCCTGCCCTCCATCTGGGTCCCCACATGGGCAAGGGACGCCCCCAGCTTCGCCAATGACACGTCGAAGAATGCGGGGTCAAGGTAGCTTCCGAAGGCCCATCCGGTGTGGATGTAGTCGTACATACCCGGGATGATCTGGTGGAGCACTATGTCGATGCCGCTCATATGCTGGCCGTCAAGGGACCTGAAATAGTGTCCTCCGCTGGCCACCAGCCTTCCGTGGGCGTTCATATCCTCGATGATGTGGCCGATGTACTGTACACCGTGGGCCTCGCACCAGTCGCCCAGTTGCCTTGTGAAGCAGTCCCTGTAAAGCTTCGTGACCGTGTCCATATACGCGTGGCGGAGCATTGGCGTTTTTTCTCCGATGTCATACCAAAGGCCCGAAAGAAGCGGCAGCACGTCCACGCCAATGTCCCTGCCCATGATCTCAGGGATATCGTCCCTCCAGGGAAGGCCCAGTCCCGGCATGCCCACACGCCTGTTGTAATACCCGAGATCGATGTGGTGGGGTCCGATCCAGTTGTTCCCGAAACAGGGCTCATCGGAGAAGAAGCCCGCAATGGTTTTCCCGAATTCATCGGAAAAATGAGCATAGTGAGGTTCGTACACCGTGTCCACCAGGAGCTTCACCGACTCCTCTCTCAGCATATCTATGTAGTCCGGCCTGACGCAGGCACGGGTCGTCTCATAGTAGAAAAACACCCTCCAGCAGCCCTCGGGAAGGTCAAATTTGAGGAACTTTCCCCTGACACCGGAATTCAGATCAAGAGGCTCGCCAATGCACTCCTCGTCGTTTCCCGTCCTCTTAAATGCATATGCGCCGAGAAGCTTCTCACCGTTTTCAAGCTCGATGGAAAGGAGCATGTTTTTCCCTGGCCCGATGACGTCCACGTGCTTCTCTGCAAGAAAGATCTGTCTAAGCTCGGGGTGAGCTTTCACCGCCCCCGCCGCATGTCCTGTGGGATAGTGGTCGTCGTCGAATATCCAGACCTTCATCCCCCGCTTTTTGGCTTCATTGATGATGATCTCCATATCGTGCCACCAGTCGTCCTTGCAGAAATCACTGTGGGTCCTTGACTCAACGCAGAAAGCCCTGCAGCCGCTCTGATAAATGCGCTCGATGTGCTCCGGTATCTTTTCAAACTGATTGCCGCCGTGCTGCCAGTAAAATGGAAG
Organism: Clostridia bacterium; assembly: GCA_017444825.1. Taxonomy (GTDB): domain Bacteria; phylum Bacillota; class Clostridia; order UBA1212; family UBA1212; genus UBA1212. The sequence goes on along the minus strand of JAFSVU010000054.1, from coordinate 33,273 downwards.
CAGGTAATTGTCCTCACGTCCGTTTCGAACGTCATCAATTCGCTTGTTCATATCATTCTCCTTCTTAAAACAATTAGTCCGGGTAAGATGAATGATAATAAAAACCGCGGGAGATTACAAGAGAAAAGCGCCTGCAAAGGAGGGTCGTCAGCCAAGTCCGATGTTGTATATATTTTTTTTTATGCTATAATATGGAAAAATTTTTTATGGAGTACGGTTTATGAAGTACAAAATGAAAAAAATAGTTCCTCTGCTTTTCTCTTTGATTTTGGCAGTCTGTACACTGTTTTCTTCCATTGGCGTGTCGGCCTCCTCATTCCTTATCGATAAAGCCGAAGAGGTCGTGGATATTGACGTTGCCGGTGCCGAGGCCCTGTGCCAGACCGACGACGGTTTTGTGTGGGTCGCCCAGTACTCGGGTCTGACCAGATACGACGCAAATGAGTTCGTCTCATACAAAAGCTTTGTTGAAAACGGTGTTGAATACGATATCATAAACGTCAGGAGACTTGTTCAGAAGGACAACATCCTCTACATCATGACGTACAACAACCTTTTCCGGTATCAAAACAACGTATTTTCCGTGATCGACCTCGGGTTTGAATCCGTCAGGCAGTCTCTCGAAAAGGACAATGTCACCGTCGAGTGCTACGACCTTGAATACGATAAGGTCAACGACATCATCTACACCTGCACCAATATCGGTCTGTTCACATATGACGTTAAAACCGGCTCCGCAGAGCTCGTGGAGGAGACCAAAGGCCTGACCGTAAACAGAGCAGTTGCAGATCCCTCAAGAAACAGATTCCTGTACCAGCTCGGCGACGGCGTCTACAGCGATAAACACGTAAAGATCTTCGACAACCCGTTCATTCTGGAGCTCTATATCTTCGGCGATACTCTTTTCATCTGCACGACATCCGGCATCACGGGATACGATCTTAACGCCAATGCCCTTTCCTCCGTTCAGTATCCGATGATCACGGACCAGGTCAACTGCGCCATGTATTCGGAAAACGACAAACTGCTTTTCGTCGGGTGCGAAAAGGAAGGCGTTTACTGCATATACGAGAACGGCGAATACTCGACGATGGACAATCTGGAAAACAAGACCCAGATCGTCGACCTTATGGTAGACTACGAAGGAAACCTCTGGATCGCAAGCCACAACGTTTCCTCATCCGGCGTCTCCCTCATAACCAAGAACGCCCTCATGGACCTTCTCTTTGACGACGTCCTGTGGGCTTCCGAAAAATATGCGGGCAAGAGCAAAACGGTCTACGCCCTCGAGCGCTGCGGCGACACCCTTTACATCTGCCTCGGAAAGACGGGCCTCGTTCTGTTTGACATAAGAAGCGGCTCTATCGTTCCGGCGGACGGCACCGACAACCCGGTGATGCTGGGCATTCAGTCCTATTTTGCCGAAAAAGGTGTTGAACCCGGAAGCGTGCCCTACGACTTCAGGGACGTGGAATACTTTAACGGCAAACTGTACTTTGCGGACTACGGCCTCGGCATTGTGGAGTACGATCCGGGCACCGGGGACGTGGTGATATACGACAATGATTTCCTTGGCGATGAAGCGAATATCGTCAGTTTCAAAGAGGACAAGGAGAACACCTACCAAAGCGGTGACCTTACCAACGTCAGATGTTTGAGAGCTTTTGACGGGTTCCTTGCCGTGGGCTACCAGTCGGGCGGAGTCTACAGATTCGACGGAAGCAAGATTTCGGTCTACCACACCGACAAGAGCACCATCTACATAAGCAGGACCGGAGACGGAAAGGTCGCCTTCAACCACACCGCCGGAATATTTACCATCAACGACGACTTCACGGTCACCGAAGAGATCTCCACGGAGAAGCAGGTGAGCGGCAACAGGCTGAAGTTCCTCATTGACGGCGACAAGGTATACTACAACCTGAACGGGCGGTTCTTCTGCAGAGAAGTGATCGACGGCGAGGCTGTGAACAGAGAGATCACCATCCCCTACGTCAAGGGCTCCATCGTGGAGATATCAAAAGTTAAGGTAAAGGACGGCAGCGGGAACACGTCCTACAAGTACGTTATAGCCAGCCAGACCCAGGCCTACATCACCGACTCTCTCGACCCCTCAAATCTTGACTCGAGCGGCAGGCTTGTGAATTACGATCTCTACGACGCCACCAACGGCCTCAGGCCCATTCAGGCCAACACATCGGGTTATTACGACGAGGAGACCTGCAGGTACTATTTTCAGACTACAGACGGTATTTTTGCCTACGATTTCGCAGGTTCAACGGACCGGGACATCCCCGCGAAGATCGCCGTCAACTGCGTCAACGTTGACAGCGTCCAGATGTACGGGAACGAGATCAAGCTTAAGAAGAACGCCTCCCGTATCGAATTCAACCTTTCGATCCTCGAGTTCAAGCCCAACAAGGGCCACACGGTTTGCTACAAGCTTGACGGTGTCGACAGCGATTACATTCAAATCGCAGACGATCTTACCATCTCATACACGAACATCTCCGGAGGCAGGCACACGTTCCACGTTTACGTGATCGACTCAAACGGCCTTGTCAGCAACGAGATCGACATTGTCCTCATCAAGGATAAGCAGATCTACGAGCAGACCTGGTTCTGGATCGTGACGGGTTTGGTCGCCATTCTACTCATCTTCCTCATCAACTTCCTGATCATCCACAAGAAGGCCAAAAACGCCAAGGCAAGAGAGGCGGAGCTCAAGGGCATCACCATTGAATCCATCGAGGCCATTGCCCGCACCATTGACGCCAAGGACGCATACACCAACGGCCACTCCATACGCGTCGGACGCTACTCCAGGATCATCGCGGAAGCCATGGGCATGGAAGGCGACAGTCTCGAGAACCTCTACTACACCGCCCTTCTCCACGACATCGGAAAGATCGGCATCCCCGACGCAATCCTCAACAAGCCCGGCAGGCTCACTGACGAAGAGTTTGACATCATGAAGAGCCACACCACAAAGGGCTCAAAGATCCTGAAGGACATCTCCACTATCCCCAACATTGTGGAAGGCGCCAAGTATCACCACGAGAAATACGGCGGAGGTGGCTACCCCGAAGGACTGAAAGGCGAGGACATCCCGCTTATTGCCCGCATCATCTGCTGCGCAGACTGTTTCGACGCCATGGCGACAAAGCGTGTCTACAAAGAGCCCTACCCGAAGGAGAAGATCGTGGCCGAATTCGAGAGATGCAAGGGCATCCAGTTTGACCCGGAGATCGCCGACGTGGTGATCAAGCTGATCGAGGAAGGCAAGCTGAAAGCCTACGACTGAACGCTTTTATAAGTTTTACCGGCAATAACACGCAAAGCGCGGAGCCCTCTTTTTTCTTTCGGATTTGGGAATAGTTTCATGCAGGTATTCTGAAACACTTACCGTAAGCAATGTTCATAACGCGTCATGGATTTCAACGAATACCGATATCGCAACAATAAACAACGCAGGAAGCCTGTTTGCGAGAGAGGCAGGAACATCCGAAATGCGTGCGTTCTTCAACTCGACAGCTTCTGATTACAGCAAATTCACCGCCCGTGTTGAGCGTCTGCCAAATCCAGATCTACAGAACAAAGATCACTGGTGCTGGGCTGCAGCCGCCAAACGTGTTGGGGTACATAACGGTGGAAATACAGCATCAAACAACCCATTGCCGGAAGGGGTAATGATTCTGGGGTATTACGACGGATTACACGAATACACGCCAGTCGGTGGAGGGGCAACAATAAAGTGTTACGGCGAACAATATAACACCTTAAAAACCGCCGACGCAGGACAGCATTACATTGTTTATCTGATAAAAGGAACTGACGAGGACTTGTCGGGCAGTTCTTCTGATACGGTTGCCGCGCTCCAGTTAGCATCATACAACACGATGAACATAGAAAAGAAAGAAAAAGTTTTTCTCCTGGGCTGGACACCTTCGTTAATAAACACGTTCAATAATGAACTTGACAACGGAAGATATGTCTATGTCTCAATGGAAGTGATAAGCAACAGCGACACATACTACCACGCAATGGTGATAACAGACAAAAAAAACGAGGATGGGACAACAAAATACGCCCTGTGGAACCCGGCATCCGGCAGAACTGTATATGTTACACAAAGTGAGTTGTTTTCATCCAATGGAATACCTTTTAATGAGATGAGTCTGTTATTAAAAGTTTTTTATATTTGCAATTGAAAGAGAGTAGGTTAAATGCGTAAAAATAAATGTTCATTTTTTTTATCTTTCTTAGTAATCATGATCATAGTTATATCAGGCTGTTTTCTGATCAGTTTTGCCGAAAATGGTGAAAAGATCCTAACAGTTTATGCATCGAAAGAAGAGCAGGAAGCGATAATGGAGGCAATCCCGTCGGCATTAAGGGATTACGTTATTCAAGAAGAAATCACTCCCGTCTACACTTTCAGCATATATAACAGTGCAAAGGACGTTGGTTATAAAGCCGGAGATAAAATTGAGTTAAAAAGCTCGGTAATAAACGGCGAACATATGTACCTTGTTACTCTGAAAGAATTCACATATTACGGAGAGCATTATAAAAGCGGACTTATGGATATCAGTGTTAAGAACGGACTTGTAAAGGAACATGTACTCCAGTGTCATCCGGAGGTTAACATAGGGGTTAACTACTCTGTTATGGCCGAGGACATAAGAATCAAGAGCGGTAAAACTGAGTTAATTGATCCGCAATTTGTCCGTCTTGTTCACATACCTTCTGCAGGCCTGTGCTTTTACATAAATGACGGTGAGGATGAATTCTTTTACCAATTCTTCTGGGATATAGGAGAAACGGATATAACAAACGGCAAAAGAATAATCCGGGTCGGGGAAGAGCTCGAACGCGCAGTTGATACGATCAAAGAGTTTATTGAGAAAGAAAGATTAATATCCATCAGAAGTGGAGTCGGCGGAACATCATCCGGTATGACAGAGACTGTCGCAGCTGAATTTCACCCCGCGACCGGAGATTATTCAAATATTGAGCTTTATTTTGGCGTAAATATCGATGATTTTAAAACTCATTTCCCGGACGCGTTCGTCAAACCTGTGATTTGGCCGTATTTTCTGAGCGGGGGTATAATCCTGTTCTCAGCCGCGGCGGTCGTTGTGGTTCTGACGGTGATAAAGAAAAAGAAGAAAAACATGGCGCCCTCAGAAATCGCTGAAATCGAAGGAAGGTAACAGTTTCCAGGCAGTCTGTTTTGATCACGGGCAGTATGCCGGCAGGCAAAAAGTTTTTCTTCTGGGCTGGACACCTTCGTTAATAAACACATTCAATAATGAACTTGACAACGGAAGATATGTCTATGTTTCTGCGATGATAAAGATTAACAATGAATCGTATGGCCATGCTATGGTAGCGACCGGCAAATCTTATGATGAAGGAACAACATTTTATACTCTGTGGAATCCTGCAAACGGTAAACCATATGCGTTAACCGAAGAACAACTGTTTTCGTCCGGTTTTGTTAACCTGCGGGGATTCGAGTTTAAGATGAACGAATTTTATATCTGTAATTAGGGAGAGGATTGATATGGCTATGAAAAAGATAATACTGTTTTTTTCTTCGCTATGTTTGGCTTTGGTTGTGGTTTCAATATCAGCAACTATTGCCTTTGGTGTGAACGGGGAATGTGAAAAGACACTGACAGTTTATGCTTCAAAACAAGAGCAGGAAGCGGTGCTTGATATACTTCCGCATGTTGAAAGAGAGTGTGTTGTTCCCGGTTCTGTTACTCCGTTTTACTATTATATTTTGTATGACAAAGAAACCGCGAAAGGATATAAATGCGGGGACGCAATAGCTCTTTCTCCTGTGACAACTGGCGGAGAACATTCGTATGCGGTCAGCCTGCGAAATCTGCAATATATGGGAAGATCACAACCTTTCTACAGTGCGGTTCTTGTTGTTGAGTTAAAGAACGGAAAAGCAATCAGGCAAGGAATGGAGGGAATAGACACAATCAACGAAGAATATCCGGATGAGCTCATGTCATTGAATTATGCTGATTTTGCGGAAGATATAAGGATAAAAAGCGGAAGAAGCGAAATCATAGATCCACGTTTTGTTAGGCTTGTCAATGTATCTTATGTTGGAACCTGTTTTTATGTGAAAGATGATTATGACGAATTCTTTTATTTGATTATGAATACTATCTGGGATGTAAATGTTACAAACGGCAAAAGAATAATCCGGGTCGGGGAAGAGCTTGAACGCGCAGTTGACATGATCAAAGAGTTTATTGAAAATGATGGAGACGGCGGAATATCATCCGAAATGACAGAGACTGTCGCAACTGAATTTCACCCCGCGACCGGAGATTATTCAAATATCGAGCTTTATTTCGGCGTAAATATTGATGATTTTAAAACACATTTCCCGGACGCGTTCGTCAAACCTGTGATTTGGCCGTATTATCTGAGCGGGGGTATATTCCTGTTCACAGCCGCGGCGGTCGTTGTGGTCCTGACGGTGATAAAGAAAAAGAAGAAGGAAAACATGGCGCCCTCAGAAATCGCTGAAACCCGCGAAAAAAAAGTTTAGGGGCCCTTAGCTGAGCTTTTTGTTTTGGACGTGAAAGTTTCAAAGTGTTATTGATTTATGTAGCAATAGTAGCCCATCGCAGTAGCATAAAAAAGAGAGACCATAAATCACTGTGATCTCTCTTTTAGCTATTGTTACATGAGCTTTACATCACTCTGCTGTAAACGGCAGCAACGCAACGTGTCTGGCTCTCTTGACAGCTGTTGTCAGCTCTCTCTGGTGCTTAGCGCAGGTTCCGGTCATTCTTCTCGGAAGGATCTTACCTCTCTCAGTAACAAAGTTCCTGAGTTTCTGGAATTCCTTGTAATCGATATGCTCGGTCTTATCGGCGCAGAAACGGCAAACCTTTTTTCTGGGTTTCTTGCTCATCTGGCCCTTACCCTCGTATTTATCGGCACCTTTACCTTCTTTTTTTGCGTAAGGCATAACAGTTCCTCCTAAATTAATCAAGCCCTTGCGGGCATACCCGGCAATCTATCAGAATGGCACAAAGTCGTCCTTGGGCAGCGGGAAGTAGCCCGCATCGCCACCGGCGGGATCCGTCGCACCGCCGAAATCAGCCGGTGTAGCGGCTGTCCCGAAGGATGAGGAGGATGAAGATTGAGCCTTGCTCTCGCAAAACTCCGCGTTATCCACTATAACTTCTGTAACATAGACTTTCTTTCCGTCTCTGTCCGTATAATCACGAATCTGGAGCGAACCAATCACAAGTATCCTGTTTCCTTTTGTAAAATACCTGTTGATGAATTCACCCGTCTGGCGCCATGCGACGCAGTTGATGAAATCTGCTTTTGTAGTGCCGTCGGCCTGTTTTCCGCCCATTCTGTCTACCGCAACGGTAAAGCTGCACTGGGCAATGTTGTTAGACTGTGTGTACCTAAGTTCAGGATCTCTTGCGAGACGTCCCATAAGAATAACTCTGTTCATAATTTCTCTCCTCTTCTAAACTGTCTATCTGATTCTTAAACTGCCTGATTAACCAATACTACTTTTACGTGTAAACATACACGCCGGGTTCCGATCACTCAGCGTCCTTGTTAATGATAAGGAATCTGAGAATGGAGTCGTTGATCCTGTAAAGTCTCTCCAGCTCAGCCGGGAATGTGGGCTCAGCCTTGAAGACACAGAGATAATAGCAACCTTCTTTGATATCGTTGATGGGGTATCTGAGGGTTCTCTTTCCGCCCCACTCGCCAAAGCTCTCGATCTCGCCGTTCTCTGCGATCAGACCCTGATATTTCTCGGCTACAGCGGCCACCGCTTCTTCACCGATTTCAGGGTTAACGATAAACATTGTCTCGTATTTAACCATGATTTCACCTCCTTCTGGACTTTCGGCCCTCAAACCAACTCGAGGGCAAGGAACGGGACGTATTATATCAAACACGTCCCGTCAAATCAAGCACTATTTTTTTGCTATTTTTTCGCCCATCGGGGGCGGTCACATTGGTTTTTACCGTAAAAAACGGGAGGTTCAGACCTTCTCCGGCTCGCCGTATTCCACGCCGAAGGTATCGCATACGGCTTTTTCGATTATCACAGGCTTAAGAGGCGCGTCGTAGTAGTCTGTTGGCGTCGCAGCGATCTTGTCCACCACTTCGATGCCCTCTGTGACCTTGCCGAAAGCCGCGTACTGCCTGTCAAGATGGGGTGAGTCCTTGTGCATGATGAAGAACTGGGAGCCTGCGGAATTGGGGTTCATGGCCCTCGCCATCGAGATGACGCCGCGCTCGTGCTTGAGGCTGTTCGCGAAGCCGTTGGAGGAGAACTCGCCCTTGATGGAATAGCCCGGGCCGCCTGTGCCGTTGCCCTTGGGGTCGCCGCCCTGTATCATGAAGCCGCTGATCACGCGGTGGAATCTGAGGCCGTCGTAGAAGCCCTTGTTAACAAGGGAGATGAAATTCTTCACTGTATTCGGGGCGATGTCGGGCATAAGCTCTATCTTGACGGTTCCCAGGTCTTTTATTGCAAGTGTTACTGTCGGGTTCATTGGTTTCTCCTTTTTGATATCAGATTTCGGGAAGCTTTTTGGGCTCGCCGTACGTGATTCCCTTTGTGTCAACGGTTATGGATTCGATGGTAACGGTCACCCTCGGTTTGTCGTTCGAATCGGTGGGGAGTCCCGCGATGGTGTCGATTATTTCAAGTCCGTCAATGACCTTCCCGAAGGCCGCATAGCTTCCGTCGAGGTGGGTCGCCGTCGCCTGCATGATAAAGAACTGGGAGCCCGCACTGTCCATGTAGGGGTCGGGTTTTACGTAAGGATTTGATTTTCTGGCCATGGAAAGGACACCTTTTGTGTGCTTTAGCTCGTTCTTAAAGCCGTTTGCTTCGTACTCTCCCTTTATGCAGTAGCCGGGACCGCCACCACCGTTGCCCTTGGGATCGCCGCCCTGGATCATGAAGCCGCTTATCACGCGGTGGAAGGTGAGACCGTTGTAGAAGCCGCTGTTTGCCAAGCTGATAAAGTTCTTGACAGTCTCCGGAGCGATGGCAGGGTAAAGCTCCGCCGTCAAGGTTCCGTAATCCTTGACCACGATGGTAACTATCGGGAGCGGCGCGTTTTTGTATTCATCTCCGCTTCCGGCGCATCCGGCGAGGCACAGAATAACCAATACCGCCGCAAGGATCATTGACGCCGCTTTTGCAATTTTTTTCATGTCGTTATCTCCTTTATATCTTGTTGGACCGGTCCCGGTCATTTGTTCTGACTCTTGTAGTAGTTCATGAGGCAGCCCTTGAGAAGCACCTCCCGCTCGCTTGAGGTGATGTCCCCGAGGGTCAGCGTCACAGTCTTCTTTTTGCCTTCTTTACCGTATATTTCGGCCTTTATTCCATCCTGTCCGCTTTCTACCCAGGCCTTTATTCCCTTTATGAATATGCGGTCGCCCCTGTCGAGACCGCCCTCAAACAGCGACTCGTCGTCGGTGATGAAGGGGAGCATGCCCCAGTTGAGGAGATTGCTTCTGTAGCGCTTTGTGGCGTATGCAAGGGCAATGTTCGCCCCGCCGCCGAGAACTCTCTGGCAGGAAGCGGCCTGTTCTCTTGCGGAGCCGTCGCCGGGTCTCTTGGCCACGACAACGCTGGCAACAGCCGTATCCGACGGGTCTGCGCCTTCGATACCGTCAAACATATCCGGGGAGGCGCCCTCCAGCTTCAGTTCGTTTGCTTTTGCCACCCTCTTTGCCTCCGCCACGTATGCGGGGTCCTTTCTTGAGAGGGCAAACTCCGCCAGTCTCAGAGGATTCGATCTGTAGGACGAGGTCTCTCCGCTGGGGATGAGCTCGTCGGTGGTGGTCACCTCGTCGGAGATAACGGATGCCACCGAAAGCAGCAGGTTTTCCTCAAGAGCGGGGATCTTGGGCCAGTCGGTGATATTGGGGCCGAATACCAGATCGGCTTTTTTCTCGGCTTTGCCGAAACCGTTAAACACCCTTGCCCTGTAGCTTGAGTCATCGAACTGATAAGCGGGAACACTGTCGTCAAAATCAACGTCAGCAGCAGATGTGAGCACACCGCCCGCCGCAGAGGTCGCGGCAATTGACATCGCATCCATAAGCGCCACCCAGGAAAGCTGTCCGTCCTGAGGTCTCGAGCCCTCTCTGTTGGGGAAGTTTCTGGTGGTGTGCCTTATGGAGAAGGCGTTGTTCGAAGGAACGTCGCCTGCGCCGAAGCAGGGTCCGCAGAAAGCGGTCTTCACCGCTGCGCCTGCGCTCATAAGATCCGCGATGGCCCCGTTCTTCATGAGGGCCAGGTTCACGGGCTGGCTGGCGGGGTATACGTTTAACGTGTAGCTTCCGGAGCCGGTGGAACCGCCTTTTAAGATGTGAGACGCCTTTGTTATGTTCTCGTAGGTGCCGCCCGAGCAGCCTGCGATGACGCCCTGGTCCACCATGACCTTGCCGTTTCTGACCTTGGATGTAAGAGGGAACAGCTTTGCCTTCTCGCCCACCACGTCATACGCCCGTTTTTCGGTCTCTCTGAGAAGGTCCGCGGCACTCGCGATGAAATCCTTAAGCGTGTAGGCATTGCCCGGGTGGAAAGGAAGCGCGATCATTGGCTCCGCCTTGTCAAGATCCACCACTATGGCCTTGTCGTAGTAAGCGCCGTTTCCGGGCTCCAGCTTTTTATAGTCCTGCTCCCTGCCGTGGATCCGGTAGTAATCCTTCACCTTCTCGTCCGTCATCCAGATGGAGCTGAGGCAGGCGGTCTCCGTGGTCATAACGTCGATACCGTTTCTGTAATCCACCGAAAGATTTGCGATCCCGGGGCCCGCAAACTCCATGACGCAGTTCTTCACAAAACCCGCCTTGAACACTTTTCCGATGATGGCAAGGGCTATATCCTGGGGACCTGCTCCGCGGCCCGGTTTTCCCTTGAGATAAACCAATACCACGTCCGGCTTTTTGATCTCATATTTCCTTCCCAGGAGCTGCTTTACAAGCTCCGGGCCTCCCTCGCCCACGGCCATTGTTCCGAGAGCTCCGTATCTTGTGTGGCTGTCAGAGCCGATGATCATCTTTCCGCAGCCGCTCATCATCTCCCGCATGTACTGGTGGATGACCGCCTGGTGAGGAGGAACGAATATGCCGCCGTACTTCACCGCAGCGGAGAGACCGAAAACGTGGTCGTCCTCATTTATTGTACCGCCCACGGCGCAGAGGCTGTTGTGGCAGTTGGTAAGCACGTAAGGTACCGGGAATTTTTCCAGCCCGCTGGCTCTGGCCGTCTGGATGATACCGACGTAAGTTATATCGTGAGACGCAAGAGCGTCGAATTTGAGCTTTAACAGACCCTCGCCGTCGCCCTCGTCATGGGCCTTCAATATGCCTGCAGCTATGGTCTTCTTTGACGCTTCGCGGGCACTTTCCCCCGGAAGCCCTTTTTCCTGTATTGTCCCGTCCACGTAGTAGACGCCGTTTTCGATAAGTGTGATCACTGGGACACCGCCTTTCTGATACGAATGATAATGCTCAATGAAAGCATACGTTTTGATTATACCACTTTGAAGTCGCGTTTGCACCAATAAAAAGGCGGGCCGGAGCCCGCCTGACATTGGTTATTGCATTGGTTATTTCATAAAATTTACCGTTCTATTTGACCTTCTCATAGGCCATGTCCACGTATTTTCCGAATTCCATGCCCAGCTTCAGCATGCTCTCGGCGTCCAGGTGGGCAAGGTCCGGCTGTCCGGGGGGCTCCTGATCGGTCGTTATCCCGAGACCTATCGCGTCTATGAAGTAGTTGTTGCCGGATCTCTCCGCAAAGTTGATCTTGCTCCGGTTGAGTTCCTTGTAGTAAGGCCAGTAGGTGGATATACCTCCGTCGATGAAGGGGATCCCTTTCCAGGGAGCATATTCCGCAAGCCGCCTTCTCAAGGCCTCCACCAGCTTTTCCAGGCTCTTGTCGTAGCTCTCGGCCAGAGACTTGACGCTGCCCTCATTTTCGCCCTGCATCCAGCAGATGGCAATGATCTCAGGAGTCATGCCCTCCCTTTTCAGAACGGACAGGGAACCTTCGGTGATGGTCATCGCCCTCTCGAAAAGCTCGCCGCCCTCCAGGAATTTGGGGCTGAGGCTCTCGCCGCCCCTCGCAACCTTTATCAGGTAATAAGTCTCGTCGGGATGGGCTGTGCTGAGATACTCCGCAATGCCTATCTCAAGGCCGAAGTAAGGCGTGGTGAGAGACTGCCCGAATTTCACCTTGTCAAAAAGCTTGGCGGACGATATGGTGTCGATCTTCTTCGACCTGTAATTTGTGGCGGCATCCTCGCCTGCGTGGTACACGATCCGCACGTTTTCGTAACCGTCGCGCCTCATGAGATCATACCGGTCCGCGTCCACCTTGTTCTTCAGGTACACGGAACTGGAGGCGCCCACCGCGTTTGACTGGCCCAGGATGAGTATGACCTTGGCCACGTTCTCTTTGGCGGGTGGATGGGTCTCGGAGGGATCCTTAGTCGGGTCCGCGGGAGGTGCGTCCGTGGCATTGGTTTCGCCGTCCGGCGCCGCCGTTGGAGCATTGTCCGAAGGCACCGTAGCGCAGGCCGAAAGAGCCAGTATCAAAACGAGCATCATTGCAAATAATGCTATCAAACTTCTTTTTTTCATAACAAACATTTTCCTCTCAGCTTTAATCAATTGCTGTGATCAACCGTTGTAAATTGATTCCCACTTTTCATTGGCTTCGGTCTCAAGAAGCGTCAACGTGTTCTCAAGGCTCCGTTCGCCGTTTACGTCGTCGGGCACCACGTTCTGCATGTAAAATCTGACTATTTCTGCGACCTCCGGCGGGATCACGCACTCCACGAAAGCGTAGGTGTCAGCCTCCGGGAAGGATATAAACGCATCGTAATTTTTACCGTTCTCCGGGTCCTCGTGCCTGTCGGTAAAAGGCACACGCCAATAATCGTTATTGAAAGCCAGCGACTTGATGTTAGGCACCGCGCCGCCCTCCTGTCCGTGGTAGGCCAGCTGACCCTCTTCGGTGAGTATCATAAGCGCCAATGCGGCAGCCGCGTCGGGGTTCCTGGTCCCGTTGTACACCGCAAAACCGCTGCAGCCCGTTCCCACCTTGTGAACCGGAAGCGCAGGCACCGCCACCACGTCCCAATCGATGCCGGCAGCCTCATATGCCTGTCCTATAGACACTATATTATCATGTTCCCCCGCTCTGAAGCAGACCTGGTTCTGGTCGTTGTAGTCGGAAAAGCTCATCTGGGATGCTGTGTTCTTTATTCCTTTGGCCGAAGCCGTCGACTGCTGGACCGCCGCATATTTGCAGCAGTTGCTCCTCACAAAGTCGCACATCTCCCGCACGCCTTCAAGCACGTTAAGATCCGAAACAAAGGAGACCTTCTTCTCCACAGTGTCGTACCATTTTCCGCCGAAACCCTCAAGGAAAGGAATGTACTCCGCGGAATAGCCGAGCCTCAGTGTCGATCCCACGTACTTTTTCCCGGTGGCATCGTCCGTAAACGTGAGCTGCTGACAGTAGTCCTTGAACGTCTCCCAGTCCCAGGTCCCCTGCTCCTGCCTCTCCGCCGGATCAATGAGGTTCGCCGCCCTGATCAGGTCCTTGTTGTAGTAATAAATGATGTGGTTGTAGTTCGCCGTGGCCATGTAGAGCTTTCCGCTCACCGTACCCATGTCCACCATCGCCCCGAAAACGTTCTGCAGATCGATGCCGAAAGCCTCCACGTAATAGTCAAGGGGCATCAGCGCCCTCTGGGTCTCCGCGTAATTGTAAACGTCCGACTCAAAAAGGAAGAAAACGTCGCCAACGGTCCTGGCCGCCACATCCGCCGCAATATCCTGCTTGCTTCTCGAGGATATCATGGCCTGCACCTGCACCTCAGGGTATTTCGCCTGGAACGCCCTCACGTAGTCGTTTATAGCCTTCGTGAGCTGCTCCGTGCTGGCAATGTAGTAATTGATCTTGACCTTTCCGCTGGGCTCGGGAATGTACCCGTCCGGTAAAGCCCCTCCGTTTGGATCGAAGCTGCTGCAGGACAAAACCAATACAGCCATCACGATACACATAAGGATCACCGCCGCAGATTTGACTTTGGTTACAACTGACTTCATCTGTTCAACCACCTTTTCACTGTGCTCAGGGGCACTTTTAAGAAGGCCGTAGCGCCTCCGTTCTTTTTTAATACGAAAAATATTTTACAGTTTTAAAGGTCCCATTTCAACACGTTTCCGCAGCGTCCGGACCCCGTCACTGAGACGCCAATGCTCCACCCGCCCGAAAATAGTGCTTGACAGAAAGCCCCACGCCAATGTATAATGACACTCGCTAAAAAATCCGGGGGCGTAGCTCAGCTTTGGTTAGAGCGTCCGGTTGACATCCGGGAGGTCGTAGGTTCAAGTCCTATCGTCCCCACCATTTTCAAGGGTCGTTTTCGATCCTTTTTTTATTGTCCGGCCGTTGCGGAATTCATCTCAAATAAACTGCGTCATGTAAACAGGTACACAGAGCGTATCCGTATCTGTTGCGAGATCTTTGGTGTAAACAAGATATTTCTGAAGGATCCGCGACGGGTACTTTCCAAAAAACTTATCCAGAGATACGTGTGCCTTATACCCTGAAGACTTCACCTCAACAGGGCATATCTTTGTCTTCCGTGACAGAAGAAAATCGATCTCGTAATTATGCCGCGAGGAATCATTAAAGAACGTGTAATAGAACAGTCTGTCACCGCCTGAAGCAAGCGTTTGCGCCACAGCGTTCTCATACAGATACCCAAGGTTTGCACTTAGCTTATCATTCAGTAGTTTTTCGTAAATGACGTTTTCGGTGAAATCCCGGTCTTTGAACATCAACGTTACAAAAAGGCCCGTATCGCACACAAACATTTTAAATGCGGATAGATCTTCCGTGGCCGAAAGACCAACGTTCGGATCATCGGCGCGATAAGCAATAAGAACCGTTTTGGAGTTTTCCATTTCGGATATGATCTCGGGCAGTTTTTCCGATCTGCTGTTCTTCAGCACGCTTCCAGGCTGATATCTTGAGGCATTTTTTGCCAGCTGAGCCGGTATGGCATCGAACAGCATGGATGCCCTGCCCGACGGATCAAACTTTCTGAAATCCTCTTCGTAAAGCGACAGTATCGTACGTTTTACAAGATCGACCTTGCGGAAATTATTGGTTTCGATATATTCGTTTACTGCCTGGGGCATGCCGCCCACAAGCATATAAAGCCTAAAATCACGCATGAGCCGCCGGTTAAGCTGCTCGCCAATGGGCTTTCTCGATTCAAAGCATTGGCGTATCAACGGGATCGTTGTCCTGTCGCCTACTGCCCAGAGAAATTCCTCGTAATCCATCGGATACATGCTGATCTTCTGTTCCTCGCTGGGGATCAGGATATCTTTGACATTTTTTCTGATCGATATAAGCGACCCGGTCTCAAGATAGTCGTATCTGCGGTCTGCAACAAGGTGCTTGATCGCCTGCCGTGCCTTCGGAAAGAACTGAACTTCGTCAAATATTATGAGAGATCTCCGCTGAACAAGATCCACATGGAACCTCAGCTGGAGCTGAAGGAAGAAATAGTTCAGATCGGTCATGTCTTCAAAAAGATCCTTGACAGACTGCGGCGCCAGAGAGAAATCGATGAGTATATAACTATCGTATTCGTTTTTTGCAAATTCTTCCGCAACGGTAGATTTTCCGATACGCCTCGCACCTTCGATCATAAGTGCGGTTTTACCGCGTGACTCGTTCTTCCATTCCACCAGCTTATCGTATATCTTTCTTTTGAACACGCTCCCACCTCCGGTCGCAATTTTATTTTTGCCAAAAACCGACAAAATCGCAATTTGTTTTACACGATTTTACTACAAAATCGCAATTTGTCAAGCAAAACAGATATTTTGACCCCGTGCCATGGGCCGTTTTACAGGTGCGCGCCGTTCTCCTCGATGATCTTTTTATAATCCCATGCGGAGTCTTTGATTATCCTCTTCTGGGTGGGGTAGTCAACATATATGAGCCCGAAACGAGGGTCGTATCCGTTTGCCCATTCAAAATTGTCCATTATTGACCAATGGAGATAGCCGAGGACCGGGATCCCCTCGTCTGTTGCCCGGGACAGCTGGCCGAGATGCCTTAAGAGGTAGTCCGTCCGGTAGGGGTCGTGGACCTTGCCGTCGAGGCAGACGACGTCATTGGCGGAAAGACCGTTTTCGGTGATGATTATGGGCAGTTTGTAACGTTCATACATGAACCGCACGTCCCAGTACATGGCTCTCTCGTCAATGACCATCCCGATGGTATTTCTGGGCACCCCTGCGGGAGGCTGCTCCGAATCGACCCCCTCGCCGTAGTTGAGCGACGTGTAAATATTTAAACCAATGAAATCAAGGGGCTGGGCAATGGCCTCCATGTCCTTTTCATCGTAGGCGTTGAACTCGTCTGCGCGCACAGTTTTTCCGAGAAGCATGGGGTCCATCCACCAGCGGTTTGTCATGAGACCGTCCGCTATCTCAGTAGATTTCTTCCTTGCGACTTCAATGTCCTCCGGTGACTCCGACTTGGGAACGTATGCGCTGGTCGAAAATGCAGCGCCGACGGAAGGCTTCAGCTTTGCGTACTGCCTTATGACCTTAACAGCCTCTGCGTGGGCCAGCATGCAGTTGCGGCTGGCGGGGGCCAGTGACATGCGGTCGCTCTTAAACGGGGCAAATCCGCCCCACACGTATCCGTTCAGTATGAAGCAGGCGGGCTCGTTGATGGTCATCCACCATCTGACCCGGTCGGACAGGGCGTCCACCACGACCTTTGTGTAGTCCCGGAAAAGAGGTATCACGCTCTCCGAAAGCCATCCGCCTTTTTCCTCGACCCACTCAGGCAGGTCCCAGTGGAATACGGTCACCATTGGCTCGATACCGTTTTTCAAAAGCTCATCCACAAGGTCGGAGTAGAACCGGAGGCCCTTTTCATTGACAATGCCCTCAGCCGGAATGACCCTCGGCCAGCTTATAGAAAAGCGGTAATACCTGATGCCCAGCTGTTTCATAAGCGCCACGTCCTCTTTGTAGCGGTGATAATGGTCGCAGGCGGTGTGGCAGTTCTCGCCGTGCTTGATCTGAGACCTTCCGGACAGATCCCATATTGACGGCGCCTTTCCGTCCTCATTCCAGGCACCCTCGACCTGTGCCGCAGCCGAAGCCGCGCCCCACATAAAACCTTCCGGAAACTTAAAACTCTTCATACACTTCTCCCTTAATAACTTGTTATTTTTTCCTATAACTTCTTACTTTTTACCTGTTACTTTTACCTGTTACTTTTTACCTGTTACCTATTACCTGAGCGGCACTCCCTTCACGCAGTGACCTCTTACTTTTTACCTGTTACTTTTTACCTGTTACTTTTTACCTGTTACTTATTACCTGTTACTTATTACCTTCCCGCCGCTTACTCATTAACAGAGCCGCCACAGCAGCCGCGGCCGCGACTGCGATCCCGCCTCCTGCGCCTCCGCATCCGCCGCAGCCCTTGGTTCCCGCAGGCTCCGGAGTCTCGGGCTTTTCGACGCCCGCCACGTCCAGCGAGTCGTCATTCTCAAGCTTTGAAGCCCTCTCCTCTGCTTTTACCACCTTTATGAGCTCTATCTCCGAGACGCCCGGGAAATACGTGCTGTACACAAAGTTCGGCCTTCCGAGAGGAGCGCAGTCACCCTCGGTGTAGAACTGCTCGCAAGTGGTGTAGAGGGTATTGCTGTCGCAGACCTTGAACTGAAGGTTGATCTTGTTTATATATTCGATGCCGAGAGCCTCCATGGGCACGCTGACCATGAACTTTTTGCCTTCGACCCTGTATGGAACGCTGATCTTCTCCTTGAAATTCCAGTCCGTCCCGCCCCGGGCCCCGCCGTATGCCGCCACGGTAGTGGTGAGGCCGTCGATCACGCGGTTATTGATTATATAATCATAACCAAGGCACCCCGTCGTCCCGTCGGAATCGACGTCAACGAGTATCTGGAGCCAGGAGGAACCCGCCTCGCCGGGCACTATATCTCCGGCGCATTCGACGTAAAAATGAATGTTGGTGGCATCGTTAGTGACCTTGATGGCCACGATGTCGTTGCGGGCCGAACTGTCGGTATATCTTTTGCCTACCATGGAGCCCCGGAAGTTTCTCTCTATGGCGTCACCTGCCACGTCTGTGTAGGTGTGGGGCACCGCGTCCCATTGGTTAAAGTCGCCGGTAACGTTAATGAGGTGCCTGTCGTCTCTCAGCACTCCCGGGACCGCGCCTTTTATCATGGCCGTGTTGGAGGCCAGCTGCATGTAGTAGTTGTCGAAATAACCGCCCTTTGACATCTCGATGTCGCGGCTGTATTCGTAATTGAACGTGTCTATGAACCGGACCGGGGTCTTTTTGTTGACCGTCTCCTGCCTCGACGCGATCCACTCGTTCCAGCCCGTCACAAGAACGTACTTGCTGCCTGCGTTGTAGGCGAAATTGAATTGGCGCTGGATGTTGAGACCAAGCTTGTAGGAGTCGGCCGTGAGGTTCGCATTGGTTCCGTCGTAGGATCTGCCCCTGTTGCCGGTGTAGCCATAGAGGCCGGATGTGGAGAACTCACCGTTGCCGCTATGCTGGGCCACCGATACGCTGATCGCCTCAAGCTGATCGTCTGCGGGACCGTAAAGCTCCTGAGGCCATTGCCAATCTATCCAGGGCCAGGTGTTGTCCTGCTTGGGCTCGTTGGGCCACTGGGGCTCCCTGATCGTAAAGAAACCGTCAACATTGGCGTCCTGTGGAGCGATTATAAGAGGCTTTCCGTCAAGGTACAGCCAGGTGTCCGTATACTCGCCCTTTTTGTAGATGGAAGTGTAGATCTGCTTTACACGGGTCTTGGCGTCGGTGTGTGTGTAGAAAACGATCTTCGGCGCCTTGAGGCCCTGCTCGTTCATCTCGTGGCAGACCTTCTGGATGATCTTAACTACGTCGCTGTAGATATAGTTGTTGGTGGTGTCGAAGTAAAGGAAGTCGATGCCCGCATTGGTCAGGAGCTCCATGTGTTTGCGCACGACCCACTCGTCGGTCGAGCTGTAGTACCCGTAGAGAGGCTCCGCAAAGAAAAACACGTCGTATACGTTTCCCCACTCCTTAAGGGTCGCGTCCTTCGCCTGCTCGCCGTACATGGCCACGATCTCCTCGATATTCATCGACTTTCTGATGCTGTTCTGACCGAGCCACAGGAAATAGAAGATGCCCACGTAGTGCTCACCGTTTTCGCCGTAAACTCCCACAGTTCTCTCGCTGACCTCGTTTCTGATCAGGTTTCCTTCGCTGTCGTGGGAGGTGTAGTCCGGCTTGACCACGCTGTATTGGTTATTCAAAGTCCTCCCCAGGTCGTCTGTTCCCGCAAGAGGCCCGTTTCTGTAGAAATTACTGTCGGGGAGAGTATATTTGACCTCTTTTCCGTTGAGAACGTAGGACATTTCGTAGCTGCCATCCTTTGGAGCTGATATCTTCAGCGTACCCTCCGCATTGTCAGCGGCAATGGCCTTGATCTCTTTATACTCCGGCTTTCCAAAGCCCTCATCTTTTCCTTTATTGTTCATAGCCTCGATGTATTCCCTGTATTTGGTTATGTCAAAAGCATCCGCGTCCGCCTGATTTGCGAAAAAACCAATGTAGCCGATCTCGATGCTCTCCCCCTCTTCCACATCCACCTGTGAGTTTGAAGCAATGGGGTCAAACCTGAAGGTCGTAAGCTCCTCGTCTATATCAAGCCATTTCGAAAGCTTCACCGTCTGAGTCACCCAGTCACCCGACGACTTCTCCCAGATCCAGTTGTTCTTCGTTTTCTCCTCGATGCTCCTGGTGGCCGTCGCGTAGTATATCTCCGCGTAGCGCTTTTCGATCTTAAAATTCGATCTGAACATCACCGACATATACGCCAGGTCCTTACATTTCCCCTCCGGCAGGTCAAGCTGCGTCACCGGGTCATCCGTAAGAGCAGTAAGAAGCACACCGTTTTCGGTCTCCTCGGCAGTCAGATTTGTAACAGAGCTGATGCTTTGAAAATCTCCCGCGGTAAAATCATACAAAAATTCGGGGATCGTCGTCCCGCAAACGATCTCATCGCCCTCCGCCGCCACATAACCAATGGGCACGTACGCGGCAATGACCGCCGCAACAATAACCAACATACAGAATTTCTTCAGTATAAGTCTCATTTTAAGCCTCCGGAATATCAAGATCAGCGCCTCAAAAATGCGCTATAAGGTCAGATTGATTATATTGGTTTGTCACCCTCAAGTCAACAAAATAGCGTATTCACAAACAGTTTGTGAACTTATGCATGTAATTCACAAAATTCTCAAAATAGTACCCAATAAGTTTGTGAATTAGCAATAATCAGCGCGTTAAATTCACAAATCATTTTAGATTATATTTTCGCATATTATTCAAATATTCATTATATTTGCGATTTTCTCAACATTAAAATATTAAATCCAACTAAAACAAGCGGAAAACAAATGTAATAACTATTGACAGCTATCATAATGAGTGTTAAGATTAAAAGAGGCCGTCTTTGGATCTTAATACAAGCGGTTTTGTATCACCCAAACAAACCATAAAAAGGTTTGTTTTCCAATCGTCTGCACAGGCGTTCTGTTTCTAACATAGTGACGAGGAGATTATTAAATGTTATTCGGAGAAAAACTCAGGAAGCGTCGTAAAGCATTGAAAATGAGCCAGCTTGAGCTTGCCCAAAGAGCGGGCCTGGGGATCAACACCATAAGTAATTACGAAAAAGGGCACACCTATCCACAGAACCGTGAGATATATATTGTCCTTGCCGAGATCCTCATGACAGACCCCAACTATTTGAGAAATGAAAACGAGCTCAACGCCCTTGAGTCAGTCTCACCTACAGGTGACGTCTCCGCATCCGATAACCTTCTCTCTCTGTCAAAGATAGTTTTCTCTTCCGACGAACTGACCAAGGAGGAAAAATCAGCCATCTTCCGCTCGATCCACGAGATCTTCTGGGAAAACATCACAAAATAAATGATCCTTTGCGGCCGCCTGCCGGTGCCGTAAAGCAGTTTGGAAAGGGAGCGTCGCAGCTCCTTTTTTTGTTATTATCCTTGCCGTTGGACCATTATTATGATAAACTCTATTGAAACGGGCTTTTTCCGGAAGGAGGCTAAAAACATGAGAAAAACCAAAATTGTCTGCACTATAGGACCTGCAAGTTCCGACGAAAACGTGCTGCGCGAGATGATCACAAACGGCATGAACGTGGCGAGGCTGAACTTTTCCCACGGCACTTACGATAATTTCCATTCGCTCATAGCAAAGCTCAAAAAGCTTCGCAGGGAAATGGGTGTTCCCCTTGCGATACTGCTGGATACGAAGGGCCCCGAAATAAGGCTCGGGAACTTCAAAAATACGTCCGTTGAGATAAAAACCGGGGATCATTTCACCATCACCACCAATGACGTTGAAGGTGACGAAAATATCGTTTCAGTGACTGTCAAGACCCTTCCGGCCTGCGTAAAGCCCGGCGATACGATACTCATTGACGACGGTCTGGTCGTTCTCAAGGTGGAAGAAACCAATGCCACCGACGTAAAATGCCTCATAGTCACGGGAGGCACCGTAAGCAATCACAAGGGCGTCAACGTTCCCAACATTAAGATCGATATGCCCTTCCTCAGCGAGTCCGACAAAAACGACCTGATCTTCGGCATCCGCGAGGACGTGGATTTCGTAGCCGCATCCTTCGTTAGCGACAGGGACGATGTGGACACCATGCGTAAGTTCCTTGCCGAAAACGGCGGCGAAAAGATCCGCATCATCTCGAAGATCGAAAACGCGGCAGGTGTTAAAAACTTCGACGACATTCTCGAGGCCTCCGACGGCATCATGGTGGCCCGCGGCGACATGGGAGTCGAGATCGACTTTGCCCTGATTCCCGGCCTTCAGAAGACATTCATCCGCAAAACATGCGGCTCCGGAAAGATGTCCATAACAGCTACCCAGATGCTGGAGTCAATGATCGATAACACAACGCCCACCAGAGCCGAGATCACCGACGTGGCCAATGCAGTCTTCGACGGCACCTCAGCCATAATGCTCTCAGGTGAGACCGCCATGGGCAAGCATCCGCCTCTCGTGGTAAAGACCATGGCCAGCATTGCCGTTCAGGCTGAAAAAGACGCCGAATACGTGGATCCCTACGTTGAGACTGCCAGCCGGGAGGCCCGCGAAAAGCCCCTGCTCGCCATCTGCGACGCGGCAGTGACAATGGCCAATGACCTCAGCGCCGCCGCCATCGTGGCCTTCTCAATATCAGGACGCACCTCCCGCGGCGTGTCCAGCTTCCGCCCGAAGCAGCCCATCATCGCCCCCACCCCGGAGGTAAAGACCTACCACCAGCTGGCACTCAGTTGGGGCGTCTTCCCGGTACTGGAATACGTCCAGAGCCACTCCGACTCACTGTTTGAAGCGGCCGCCGAGTGCTCCGTGAAAAACGGCTTCGCAAAGAGCGGCGACCTTATAGTTGTGACCGCGGGCGTGCCGGTCAGGGAGGCCAGGAATACCAATATGATCAAGCTGCATATGATTCCTTAGTTAGAGCAGTGCCTGACAAAGTAATAGGTAATAGATAAAAAATAGGTAAAATTAG
This sequence comes from Clostridia bacterium, assembly GCA_017444825.1. GTDB lineage: Bacteria > Bacillota > Clostridia > UBA1212 > UBA1212 > UBA1212. The sequence goes on along the minus strand of JAFSVU010000054.1, from coordinate 10,528 downwards.
GCAAAAAAACAGCTGCGGCCTTGCGGGGTCACAGCTGCTTTTGTTTTTGATATCACAAACCAATGCCTTTCAGCGTTCTAATCCGCGATATCCTTTTGGGTCGAAAGACATTGGTTTAACTGTGCAATGAATCAATCAATTATCTTCCAACGATATTGGTTAATTCTAAGCCGGATCAGTTGGCTTTTACAGGGTAGTACTTAGCGAGGATGTCGTATGCATCGTAGCAGTTCTGCTCGAAAGCGTCTGCGGAAACGTTGTAGTATCCGTAGTAGCCGTCATTGTGTCCTGCTGTCTTGTAGAACTCTGTATTGTCGGGGTTGACCATACCCATGGCAACGAATGAGGATGCCGGTACCTGTCCGCCCTGAGCAACGGATTCGCAAACGTAGTTACGGTCGATGAGGAGGCCTATAGCCTTGCGGATCTCCTGATTTGCCTTCTCAGCTTCAACACCGGTGAGGGTCGAGTCTTTCGGAAGGAGGCTCTTGTTGATGTTCCAGCAGACGTAGTATGTACCGATCTGACCTGCGACAACGAACTCGTCCTTGTAGTCCTTCTTGAGGGCTGAGATCTCGTTGGTAGGAACGTCGTCGATCATCTGCCAGTCACCGTTCTTGTAGTTGGTGAGCATTGACGGAGCATCATCGGAGAGGAAGAATTTGATCTCGCCCATAGAAACTTTGGAAGCGTCGATGTAGTTCTCGTTCTTTGTAAGAGTGATGTGGCCGTTGTGTTCCCACTCGGTGATGGTGTAAGGTCCGTTGCAAACGTATGTGGAGGGTTCTGTTGCCCACTTCTCATCTGCAACAACGTCTTCACGAACAGGGAAGTATGTCGGGAATGCGAGGAGCTCATCCCAGTAGCTGATTGCGCTTGAAAGAACTACCTGGATGGTCTTGTCGTCGATAGCGGTGACGTTGAGCTTGGCGTCTGCTGCAGCATCTTCTGCCCAGATGTCATTGTAGCCGTCAACGACCTCGAACATGTAACCGTAGTCAGCGGACAGCTCTTTGGAAGCTGCTCTCTGCCAAGCGAATACGAAGTCGGATGCTTTGACGTCCTGGCCGTCCGACCACTTCAGACCGTCTCTGAGTTTGTATGTGTAGGTAACCTTGCCGTCGTCGCCAACAACACCCTTAACCAGCTCTTCAGCGCAGTCAGGAGCGATGTAGAGGCTTCCGTCTTCCTTCATTGCCCATTTTGCAAGTCCGGAGAAGAGGTGAGCGCAGAGTGTAGCGCCGTCAACTGCGGAGTTGAGTGCGGGGTCAATGGTGTCAGGCTCGGAAGCGATGCAGACGTTGATGGAGTTCTTGTCACCGAAAGTGGTGTTCATGAAGTACTTGTATCCAAGCGGGCTGGAGTAGAATCCTTTTACCTCAGGGCTGATCATGTAAAGATCGGTGTAGTAGTAAATAGGAGTGATGCAGCCTGTGTCCATGATCATGTCTTCGGCAATGTGCATGAGCTCGTAACGCTTAACGTTGTCGGTGCAGCTCTTGATGGTGCTGATCAGCACGTCGTAGGTCTCTGCCCATGTTCCGTCGGTAACCTTGATGTCGTAGCCCTGAGCTGTGAGGTCCAGGTTGTACATCTTGAGGCTGGCGTGGTCGCCTTTACCGAACTGAACGTCATTGTTTCCGGAGTTGCTTGTCCACATATCGAGGAAGCAGATCGGATCTGTGTAGTCAGCTACCCAACCGTTACGTGCGACGTTGTAGTTGCCGTCTTTACGTGTGTTGAGGAACGTTGCCCAGTCCTGATTCTCAAGAGTCATATTGAGACCAACCTGCGAAACTGCACTCTGGATGTATTCAGCGATTGCCTTATGTGCGTCACTTGTATTGTAGAGGTAAGCCAGAGTCGGACCGTCAAGAGGCTTGATTTCTTTTTTTGTCTGAGTCGGCTGACATGCAACAAGGCCGCAAACTGAAATAAGTAATGCAATTGCAAGAATTATTGATAAGATTTTTTTCATAACTTCTTCCTTTTCCTTTCGTTATATTTTTAATTTCTTATCTATTTCAATTAATGTCCCCGGGAAGCATTGCACATCTTTCCCGAAAACACAATGAAAACTGATTTAAAAGGCGCTCACGCCAATGCCTTTTTCAAGCACTCACGCCAATGTCACGAATTGATCTCCTCCACCCTGTGGCAGGCCACGAAGTGGTTCGCGGACACCTCTTTGAATTCCGGCATAGACTCCTCGCAGGCCTTGGTGGCGTAGGGGCAACGGGTCCTGAATGGGCAGCCCGAGGGAGCATTCAAAGGCGACGGTATATCGCCCGTAAGCTGGATCCGCTTGTTCGCCCTTGCAGCGTTTGGATCCGGCAGCGGCACCGCCGACATGAGGGCCTTGGAGTAGGGATGCAACGGATGATCGTAGATCTCGGATGCGTCCGCAAGCTCCACCATCTTTCCCAGGTACATGACCGCGATCCTGTCGCTTATATGCCTTACCACCAGAAGATCGTGGGCGATAAAGAGATACGTGAGGCCCAGCTTCTCCTGCAGCTCGTCGAACATGTTGATGACCTGAGCCTGGATGGATACGTCGAGAGCCGAAACAGGCTCGTCGCAGACTATGAATTCAGGGGCAACGGCAAGTGCCCTTGCGATGCCGATCCTTTGGCGCTGTCCGCCGGAAAACTCGTGGGCGTACCTTGACGCGTGCTCGCTGTTGAGGCCCACGTGGCCCATGAGCTCAAGGATCCTCTCGGTGCGTTCGGCCTTGGTTTTGCAAAGCTTGTGCACGTCCAGAGGCTCGCCAATGATATCCGAAACCGTCATTCTGGGGTTCAGGGACGAGTAGGGATCCTGGAAAACCATTGCGGTCTTTCCTCGAAGCATTTTTATGTCCCGCTTGGTCTTGATGATCTGGCCGTCGTAATAGATCTCGCCGCCTGTGGGCTTGTAAAGGTGGAGCAGAGTTCTTCCTACGGTCGTCTTTCCGCAGCCCGACTCTCCCACGAGTCCCAGGGTCTCTCCCCTTTTGATGGAGAAGGATACGTCGTCCACTGCCTTGAGAGGCCTGGTCTTGAACAGACCCATGTTGATGTCGAAATACTCCTTGAGGTTGTGCACTTCCACCAGCGGTCTTGTGTTCCCGTTATCCGTCATGCCTGCTCACCTCCGTTCTCAGGTTCACCCTTCCCGGCGGCCTCTATCTGGTCCTCGATCCTCGGTGAGTTTATCTCCGTGGAATACTCGGTCAGTATGCCGTCCTCGAAAGCCTTCTTCACGTTCAGCCAGCAGGTGGCCCTGTGGTCCTTGTTTATGTTGAGAGGCTTCGGGGCCTCCATGGTGCAGACCTTGAGAGCGCAGTCGCATCTCGGGGCAAAGGCGCAGCCCTTCGGCATATTGAGAAGGTCTATCGGCGTACCGGTGATGGGTCTCAGTCTCTCGCCCACTGTTTTTGCGGTGGGTATGGAGCGCATCAGCCCCTTGGTGTACTCGTGGCGTGGATTGTAGAATATCTCATCCGCCGTGCCCTGCTCGCAGATGGAGCCTGCGTACATGACTATAACTTCGTCGCACATCTGGGCGATAACGCCAAGGTCATGGGTGATCATTATGATCGCCATTCCCAGCTTCTTCTGAAGGTCTGTCATGAGCTCCAGTATCTGGGCCTGGATGGTCACGTCAAGGGCGGTGGTTGGCTCGTCGGCGATAAGGATGTCAGGCTCGCAGGCAAGCGCCATAGCGATCATGACCCTCTGTCTCATACCGCCGGAAAGCTCAAAGGGGTACTGCTTCAGACGCTTTGCGGGCTCATTGACGTTAACGAGCTTCAGCATCTCAAGTGCCCTCTCCTGGGCCTCGTCCTTGGTTCTGTTGGTGTGGAGCAGTATCGCCTCCACCAGCTGATGGCCAATGGTATACGTGGGGTTGAGGGACGTCATCGGGTCCTGGAAGATGATGGAGATCTTGTTTCCCCTGATCTTCTTCATGAAGGATTCCGGCGCGCCCACCAGCTCCTGGCCGTCGTATTTTATTGAACCTCCGACGATCTTACCGTTGTCGGAGAGTATCTGCATTATAGAGTACGCCGTGACGGACTTGCCCGACCCGGACTCGCCCACTATGCCGAGGACCTTGCCCGAATCCAGCTGGAATGTGACTCCGTTGACCGCATTCACAACGCCTGCGTCAGTGAAGAATGATGTTCTAAGATCTTTTACTTCTAAAAGTGCCATACCATTCTCCTTTCGTCAGCGCTGCAGCTTCGGGTCAAAGGCATCCCTGAGACCGTCGCCGAACAGATTGAGGGACAGAACTATCAGTGAAATAACTATCGCAGGAATGATCAGCCTGTAAGAGTATGAACTGATACCGTCCAGAGCTTCATTCGCCAATGAACCGAGGGACGGCATTGGCGCGTTTACGCCGAGACCCAGGAATGAGAGGTAGCTCTCAGTGAATATTGCGTTGGGTATCTGAAGCGCCGTGGATATGAATATGACGCTTATGCAGTTGGGTATGAGGTGCTTTTTGATGATCCAGCCGGCCCCCGCGCCCGTCGCCCTTGCCGCCAGCACGTATTCCTGCTCACGAAGGGAGAGGATCTGACCGCGGATGAGTCTCGCCATGGACACCCAGTAAAGAAGCGCGAACACTATGAAAAGGCTTATGATGTTGCTGCCGATCTTTTCCAGCACCGTGCCCTCGATCTTGTCGCCGAGGACCTGACGAAGCACCGCCGCCAGCAGTATTACCATGAGCATGTCCGGGAGAGAATAGATGATATCAACTATCCTCATAAGGACCAGGTCGACCTTGCCGCCCACGTAGCCCGAGACAGAGCCCACGATCATGCCTATAACAAGCACAATGAGGCTGGCAAAGAAGCCCACGGCCAGTGATATTCTGGTGCCGTACACTACACGGGCAAAGTAGTCTCTTCCGGCGTCGTCAGTCCCGAAGATGTGGGGGAACACGAACTCTCCACTCTCCATGGCCTTCTTTTCCGAGGCGCCGTATTCCATTGGTTTCAGATTGTTGTAGGAAGCGTCCACCGTCTTTCCGAAGGAGACGCCGATCTGGTTATCGTAGCTGTAGGGCCACACCTCGGGGATGATTATCGACGAGAGCGTGATAAGCACTATGATGACGAAGCTTACCGTAGCGATGGGGTTCTTGACCAGGCGCTTGATACCGTCCTTGAAGAACGTGGAAGACGGGCGCATCTGCACCATGTAGGCCTTCTCCTCATCGGTGGCAGGCAGGAACATGTCCACGTCAACGTGCATTGAAAAAGGATTCTTACTTATCTTCATGTCCGCGCCTCCTCAGTCAAACGATACTCTCGGGTCAACCACTTTATACATGATATCGCCAATGAGATTCATGATAACGATCAATCCCGCAAGTATGATCGTGGTTCCCATGATGAGGGGATAGTCACGGCCGCTGATACTGTTAACGAATGCACGTCCTATGCCCGGGATGTTGAATATCTTCTCCACCACCAGGGATCCGGTGACGATGTAGGCCAGCATTGGCCCGAAGTACGTGATGACCGGGATCATGGAATTTTTGAGGGCATGGCCGAAGATGATCTTCGGATAGGAAACGCCCTTCGCCTTGGCGGTCCTGATGTAGTCCTGGCCCAGAACGTCCAGCATGGAGGATCTCATGAGCCTTGTGATGTACGACATTGGATAGAGTGAAAGCGTCACCACGGGAAGGATGTAGCCCACCCAGGTCTCGCCGTTGGCGGGGAACCACCTGAGCTTCTCGGAAAAGACAAGCAGCAGCAGCGTTCCCATGATAAACGATGGCATGGACACAAAGGCCGTGGTAAACACCATGATGACCCTGTCGATGAGCTTATTGCGGTTGATGGATGCAATGGCACCCAGCACAACACCGTTTATGAGCGCTATCACCGCCGCGATTATACCCAGCACCGCCGAGGTCTTCATGCCGTCGGAAATGATGCCCGTGACAGTCCGGCCCCTCTGTTTCAGCGAAAAACCAAAGTCAAACTTGGTCACGATATCCTTAAGATAAGTGCCGTACTGGACAATGAGCGGCTTATCGAGGCCGTATTTCGCCTCAAGAGTCGCCTGAACTTCCTTCGACACCGCCTTCTCGGCCAGGAACGGTCCGCCGGGAACGGCATGCATAACAAAGAAAGTTACGGTGATGACCACCCATACAGTGAGGATGGCCAGACCTATACGCTTCAGAAAATATCCTAAAGTCTTTGCGTTCATATTACGCTTTCCTTTCAGAAACAAAAAGAACACCAAGGTGATTCGGGTCTTCCCGAAATCGCCGGATTCGACGGAATTTCGAAAAATGCTGATCATATCGCGACAGCGATAAAAACCTGATCAAAAATGCCCTTGTAATACATGAAACCATTGACCTAAACGGTACATGTTACGGCCCGTCTTCATCTTTTGTGTCCTTCATTTTTTTTACCTCTTTTCCGCAGCGAAGCCCGCCCTCCGGCGTTTTTCTGCCCGCCGCAGTCTTATTGCCCGATTTAACGGGCAAAAGTAAATATATTGAAGTGTCAAATAATGCCTAAATTATCAGACTATTATTCAGCATATGCGTATTATACCGATATTTTCACTTTTGTCAAGTAAAGAATAAAAATAAATAAAAAAAAGCGGTTTCGGGCCCCAAAACTCTCAAAAAATGAGCTTCAGGCCTCAAAAACCGCTCTGTTTTAGCTTTTATTTACTCCGTTCAGTCTGTTAAGTCCATATACATGGGAACGATGTAGTACCGTTCCAGGATATCAAGGTCTTTGGAACTGCTTGAGTACATGGCCTTTTCTATCAGATCCCAGGTGATGTCCGGGTCGTCGGAAAGAATATATTTCTCGTAGGTCTTACCGTTGTTTCCCGGCGTGGTGATAGTCCCCGTGCAGTGGACCAGGTACTTGAAATTACCCTCCGAGACGAGTTTTTCCTCCGTACTGGATCTCGTGTAATAGTGGAAGCCATTGGCGTCGTGAACCAGCAGCGTCAGATAGAGGACGGGATACCGGTCTTTGACCTCCTCAGCCGCATCCTCGGCAATATTCTCCGTCTCGAAATCGTAGTAGTGTCCCAGGAGTATCGTGGCAGGGCTGTTCTCATCCACTCTTTGCATGAAGGTCTCCCACTTGCTCTTACCGGAAACAACACGCTGGTTTTCGTAAAGGGTCATGTCGAAATATTTCATCGCCTCATACCCTTCCTTCGCGTCGCACACGTTGTCAAACTGCATGGCCGAGAGGATTTCGTTGCCTCCCTCGTAGTAGAAGAACCCGGATCTCCACTCAACCTTCTTTTTACCCAGGTAAATATTCTCACCGTCGAAATCAAACCCGATATCGCCGTACTGCTGTCCGTATAAATATCTCGTATCGAAGGTATCCGGATCGATCACCGCAAGATTCTGCGTAAGTATCCCCGAACCGCTCACGTAGTAGTACACTATGTCTTTTGAGCCGTCATGATCATAATCCCAGACCGTCATGCAGGCGCCGGGGGCCGTGGGCTCGGGAACCCGGTAAACGTTTTTGCCCTTCATCAGGAACCGGGCGTTTCCGTCACCGAAGAGCTGCAGCTCCGGGCTGTGCTCCCGCATGTATTCCGGCGTGATGTTCCGGAACCCGTCAGCCTTTACGTTATAGTTTTTGTCTATAATTCCGTCATCGCCAATGTACCCGTCATCCGAAAGCTTCTTCGCAAACTCCTTCGCGCCGGTGGTGTCACCGTCCGAAGACCATTGGCACAAAGTCTTTTCGGTGATAAATACAGTCTCTCCGGAGTCAGTCCCGGGGGCGGGAGTCGAGGAGGTTGATGCAGTGGGCTTAGAGCTCTCTACGGTTCCCGCGCCGTTTCCCGAGCAGGCAGCCGCCGAAAGGATCATCATTCCTATTAACATCGCTAAAACAAGTTTTTTCATTTCATCGCCTCATTTTTGTTTTCTACCGGCCCCGGATTATTCCCCGCGTTCTGATCTTCAGGCACTTTGCCGCACGGTTTGCCCCTTCAGTCTTTCTTTCTGACCTTGAGAGCAGCGAACGATGCCGCAGCCGCAACTATAACAGCCACGCTTCCGCCAATGACGTTTCCGCAGCCTTTATCTTTCTTTTCTTCTCCCGCCGGCTCTTCCGGCTTCTCAGTGGCCTCTTCTTTAGAAGGCTCCTCAGTCTCCGTGCCTATGGCTACCGGCTCTTCTGTGGGATCCTCCGGAGCTTCGGTGGCAGGTTCAACGGTCGCTTCTCCTCCGGGCTCTTCCGTTGGGGCCTCAGTGGGAACATCCGTGGCTACTTCCGTGGGAGCCTCTGTGGGAGCTTCGGTTGGAGCTTCAGTCGGCGCTTCCGTGGGCACTTCCGATCCGCCGAGAGTTACGTATGCATATCCGCCCACTTCCCAGCTGTCAACGCCGGTCCCTGTAAGAGCGGAATAATTTGTGGCCCAGTTGAGCTTCGGCTCCGGATCCACCACGTCATTGATCTGGAATCTTATTCCAAGCTCCGAGCCCTTTGTTGCAGTCTTAAGCGGGATCTTAAACTCCGCGCAGTACCCGGTGCCGTCCTTCACCGCGGCGTAACCGAAGGCATTGCCCACGTTTGTCCGGCCGTATTTTGCCACGCCTGTTTTCGTGTAGATGCAGGGCCATCCGGTGCAGTCGATCCTGTACTGGACCACGTCGTTTTCAGCGGCGCTGTTCTTTTCGTTTATAAACACCTCGCAGGACTCGGTCTTCCAAGGGCCCGAAGTCTGAAGGGACGCATCGGGATCGAAAACACTTTCGTCGTTTACCCGGAAGAACACGTAAAGGAATCCGTCACTATAGAGAAGCGAAACGGTTCCCGTGGCCGCCACAGGCTTATCGTCACCCTTCATGAAGTATTTCACATCCACCTTAAGGCCGGAATCGTATACGGCGTCCTTTTGTCCGTCGACCGTAACGTCGGTCTTTGTAAGAGGCACGTCGCCAATGCTACCCCCGTCCTTATGAGCAGATACCAAAACCGCGCCGGAAGCTGCGGCCAGCATCACGCAGATCATCAGCACCATCGCAAATCTCAAATAATTATAGTTTTTCCTGCCGTTATTCATAAAAAATCAACTCCTTACAGGTTTGTTATGTGCCTTGATTATACATAGGGCAGGAACGTTTTTCAAGCAAATCATCGGTAATCGCGGGTAGCATCCGTCTTTAGGCTCATCAGGCCTCCCGACGCTTAAATTATATCCATCCGGCGATGGCTGTAAAGTGACAAAACGCAACAGCTGGCGCCGTGCCTTGATTTTACAACTGCCCTTGCAAAGCGAAAAAAGCGGTCGCCCGCTTTTTCCTTTACGCTATTTATAGCGCTGATTTGCTTACGAATCGAAGAACCGGAGCCCGCCATCCGTCACAAGCCGCTCAGCCTTCGGGTACTCAAATATGGCACGGTTTCCTGCATTGGCTTCAAGATATGACACAAACTCCCGGGCATACCACTTGGCCATTTCAAGATTGTGCATGAGGTAATTCCCGCAGTTCTCGGGAGCGGTCCCCGGCACCTCATCCGCATCGCCAACGGCCCTGAATGCGCTCAGCATAAGTTCATACAGTTCCTCCGGCGGACGGTTCCCCTTAAGGATCAGATAGAAGCCCGTAAGGCACCCCATGGGCCCCCAGTAAACCACCTCGTCCTTCCGGGCCGGATCGTTCCTGAGATATGTGGCTATGATATGCTCCAGCGAGTGCATGGCCGCAACGTCAATGGCCGGCTCCCTGTTAGGCCTCTTCAGCCTGATGTCGTAAGTGGTGACCGAGTACTCGCCAAGGTGATCGACCCTGCTTGTAAAAATGCCCGGCACGATGCGTGTGTGGTCCACCGAAAAACTCTGTATCAGTTCCATGTTGTATCTCCTATTGCTTCACAGAAGCTTTCTGAACTCCTCTTCCGTCATTTTTGCGTTTTCTGAGGCTTTTGAGACCGTGATCTTACCGTCTTTGACGAGCGAAACAAGTGCTTTGAGCCGGCCCTCCTTGAAACCTTTCTTGAAACCTTCCTTGAAACCTTCCTCGAAACCTTCCTTGAAACCTTCCTTAAAGCCTTCTTCACGCCCTTGAGCCAGGCCTTCTTTCCTTGCATCCTCGATGAAGCACTTTTGGTCTAATTCCCATATTTCTTTCTGTATCATTTTAAACCGGAGCATCTCATCGGCGCTGAAATAGGTTATTTTCACAGCCGTATCCTTAACCTCGGGGATATTTGCATTGTTCTTCACGTTCATCAGTTCTTCCTCCGTGTTTGCGTTAAGGGTGTGCTGGAATTGGTGGCTGTGGCGGTAACAAATACCGGATAGCAGGAGACAACTGTCCCTGCTACCTGATATCTCTCACCTGTTGCTTCACAGAAGCTTTCTGAACTCCTCTTCCGTCATTTTCGCATTCTCTGCGGCAGCAGAAAGTGTGATCGTACCGTTTTTCACAAGCGAAACGAGAGCGTTATTAAATCCAATTGTTTCTCCTTTAGTTAAGCCTTCTTCGAGGCCTTCTTCACGGCCTTCTTCAC
>JAFSVU010000053.1 GCA_017444825.1 Clostridia bacterium | reverse complement strand
TTGGCGTCCCGCAGGATCTTGATATACCGGTTCAGAGTCTCCCGCTTGATATGGACGCCCTGTTTTTCCAGATCTTTGAGAATGTTGTTCAAGCTTGTAGTCGCTCCGAAGTTGTTCAGCAGATAAGTCTGCACGCTTTCAAAGACGGCCTTGTTGCGCACCTTTACTCGTTGCCGGATATCTTTTTCAAAGATCTCCGAGATGACGCTGCGCGTATACGTCTTCTTGTCTTCCATGCTGCCGTACTGGAGCGCTTTCGGGAAGCCTCCCTCCAGAATATAGGAATCGAATTCCGCGGTCAGATTATTCTGTATCGGCTTTCCCAGGAAGGCTTTCATGCCCAGATACTCATCAAAGCTCAAGGGATACATTTCCAGCTCGATATACCGTCCGGTGAGCTTTGTCGAAAGCTCACCGCTCAGAAGATACGAGTTCGACCCGGTAATAAAGATCGAGTACCCGCCGTCCGTGCGGTAAGCATTGATGACTTCCTCAAACCCTTTGACGTTCTGAACCTCGTCGACAAAGACATAGATCGTCCCGTTCCCGGCCCCTGCTCCTTCGATCAGGGCATCAAGCTGGTCCGGTGTTTTGACCTTGCGATACTTCTTGGAATCCAGATCCAGGAAGAGGATCTGAGAGTCCGGAATGCCGGTTTCCCGCAGCTCATCCGCAATGGAGGCCATGAGGCAGGACTTCCCGCAGCGACGCACACCGGTAATGACCTTGATCATTTCGGTGTCATGGAAAAAACCGCGCAAGCGGCGAAGATACTTCTCCCGTTTATAGATGTTCATGGAATCACCTCGCTGACAGTATATCCGAATCCTCAGAAAATATCAAGTTAAGGGGGCAACTTTTTGCATTTTTGCAAAAGTTGCCCCCTTAACTTGCGATTTTTTCTTAAATACCGGTGAAAACATCTCCTCTTAAAACGGTAGCTCTCCATCCTCTTCGTCCATATAATCATCTATTACGCCCAGCACGTTTTTTGCCCTCATAAGAAGATGATCATAGGTTAGGATAGAGAGTTGGTTATATGCGGCGTTAAGAATCCTGTATGCCTCGCGTTGCTCATCGTTCCAATTGTCGGAGCGACCATAGATCAAAATACAACGCGGTTTAATGACCTTGCTCTTCGTCTTTTGAACAAACTTAACACTGTTAGCCTCTTCCTCTATTGCTCGAAGATAATTGAGGCATTGAGTAATGGCTTTTATCAACTCTGTCGACGGAACATAGTTATCATGATCCTTCGATGCAGCCCAAAACGGCATACCATTAGGCTTTTTGATCTCCACCAAATCGACGAAATACTATTCGTTTGCCACGGAAACACCTTCCTCATGGTCTGTTGACTGTCTGAATATTACATCATCTGCGGGCATTTGTCCATAAGCGAAACCGAAATCCTCTGTCTGTTCTGCGGCAAGCGCGGCTGACAGAAGGTATTTAGAAAAAATTCTAAATACTTGTTGACAAAAGACCGTTTCCGTGATAGCATCTATTTAGATGAAATTCTAAATGCCTGCCGTCAAGCTGCACCACCGGCAATGACCGGCAA
>JAFSVU010000052.1 GCA_017444825.1 Clostridia bacterium | reverse complement strand
TTTGGTAGTGTGCAGTAACTGGCAAACTTCAAGAGGATTCCACCGTGTGATTTCGTATTTGCCGCAAATGAACCCGCAGGACTTTTCATAATGCCCGATTTTTTTCAGGATTTCCCGGTAGACGTCCATATCCGCGACGGAAAAATCATCCAGAATGATCATAATGTCTATATCGCTTTTATCGGTCGCTTCACCACGCATATAACTGCCTTGAAGTCCAACATACAGAAGACGTCCACCGAAAGCGTATTTACATTCGCCGAGTAGCTTTTGTAAATAGTCCTCAATATCAAGCATTGTATTCTGTTTCACCTCCGCAAGTACCAGTTTGTAGTTGCATTTACATGTTCATTATAGCAGAAACGTGCATAAAAAAGTACCTCTCCTGCCTTAGTAGACAAAAGAGGCTTCTTTGATGGCGGAGATGGAGGGATTGCGTCGGCGCAAGTGCCGACGACTCCGTTTTCCAAGACATTTTTTGTCTTTTTCTTGAAAAACTCCGTTTACGTCACTGCACCTCCTTTACCCCAAAAGTGCAAGCACTTCCGGGGGCCCCCGAGTTCGAATCCCTCCATCCTGAAGGGAAACGAATAACGGGACGGTCTGAAAAGACCGTCCCGTTATTCGTGGCGGAGATGGAGGGATTCGAACTCTCGAAACCATGGTGTGGTTTACGCGATTTCCAGTCGCGCGCCCTCGACCAACTAGGCGACATCTCCAAGCGTTAAAATAACGCAGAAGTGATGATAACACATTGGCGTTTTGTTTTCAAGCGGTTTTTTGGTTACACTTGAGCATTTGGGGAGAATTCACAGACTCATTGATACGCAAGCTTTTTTCTGCCTTCGCATTCCCGGAGCACTGTATCTACAGCCTCATCCTCGGTGCCGAATTCCCAATGGAAAGGTGCCTTGCCTTTTTCGGACGTCTCCTCTACACACCAGGTGCCATTGTCGTTTTGGAAAAGCCCTTCCTCAAAATACTTCGACAACGGATCCACAGGCCTGTCCACGGCTCTGAAACCGGTATACTCAAACTTCTTATAAATCGAATTGTATGTCTTCCAGAAATCTTCAGCTTTCACGGGAAACCTCCGGCGCCAATGGTATATGCATCGGTCTTCCGACGCAATTTTAGTCATTTTACAAAAAAGCAACGGCCCTTTCAATAACCAAAATAGTGCTTGACGCATTTTGCCTTTTTTGATATATTTAGCGGGCGACATTGGAGATGTACCCAAGCTGGTCGAAGGGGCGCCCCTGCTAAGGGTGTAGGTCGGGCAACTGGCGCGAGGGTCCGAATCCCTCCATCTCCGCCACAGATAAAGGGACACCATTTGCGGTGTCCCTTTATCTGTGTAAAACTAACGGGGATTCGGACCCGAGAGGGTCGAGGCGTTAAGCAAATCCTCCGGTGGATGATTTGCAGCCGAGATCGCGAAAGAGAGGGGCCCCCGGAAGTGCTTGCACTTTTGGGGTAAAGGAGGTGCAGTGACGTAAACGGAGTTTTCCAAGAAAAAGACAAAAAATGTCTTGGAAAACGGAGTCGTCGGCACTTGCGCCGACGCAATCCCTCCATCTCCGCCACGAAAAGAGACTCCTTCACGGGGTCTTTTTTTTATGGCATAAATCCTGCGGCAATGGTATAATGATTCAATCAGATTGTGAGCTTCCGGGGGGAACCATTATGAACTACAAGATTATTGACAAAGAAACGTATTACAGAAAAGGGGTTTACCGTCATTTCACAGAAGACTGCAAGTGCTCGACGTCCATGACTGCCGGGATAGATGTTACGGAGCTCATTGGTTTCTCAAAAAAGACGGATACGAAGTTTTACTTGAATTTTTTGTATCTTCTTTCAAAAGTGCTTAACTCCCGCGACGACTATAAGATGGATTACCTTTATAACTCGGACGAGTTGATCTGCTACGACGTTATCAATCCGTGCCATTACGTGTTCCATGAGGACACTGAAACATGCACAACTGTTCACTCCCTGTACTGCGAGGATTACAGCACCTTTTACAAGAACGCGCTTGCCGATCTGGAGGAGGCAAAGAAAAGCCGCGATTATACGTTTGACAATAAAAAGTATCCGAACTGGTTTGATGCGTCCTACATTTCATGGCTTTCCTATGATTCGCTTAACATTGAACTGCCGGACGGTTATCTGTATTTTCCGCCCATCGTCAATTGGGGCAGGTATCGTGAAGAAAACGGCAGGTTTATGATGCCTGTCACCGTCCGAATGAATCATGCGATTGCCGACGGTTACCTGGTTGCGAATGTTTTCCGTTTACTGCAAAAGGAAATCGATGAGTTCGCGAAACGATAATCAAAAAAGAGCAGTACCCGCCGCGGCGCTGCTCTCCTTTTTTTATAAACCTTTTTTATGAACCGTTCGGTGCGTTTCACACAATTGCGGTAAGTTCTTTCACAGCATTGCAATGAAACCTCTCACAGCATTGCGATGAGCTTTCCGAGCACGGGTTCAAACTTGACGCCGTACCAGTGGCTTGCGTCGCCGGCTGTGTTCTTGATGCAGAGCACCGTGTAGTCCGCTGCGATCTTTGCGGCCTCTTCGACGGTCTTTCCCCTCATGAGAGCGCCAGAGAATGCGGATGCGTAAACGTCACCTGTTCCGTGGCAGCCTCCCGGAAGCTTTTCGTGTTTGTAGTAGTATTCATTGGTTTTGTCTGAAACGAAAACGCCCGTAAAGCCCTCCTCGAAGCCAACGCCCGTGAGTACCACTTTCTTCGCACCGAGAGCGATAAGATCTGCGCAGACCTTCCTTATATAACCAATGTCATACGTCTCGCGGTAGTCGTTGCCGGTCAGGAAGCATGCCTCAGTGAGGTTGGGAAGGACGATATCGGCCTTTGCCACAAGCTTTTTCATTGCCTGAACGAAATCGCTGTCAAAGCCCTTGTAAAGCACGCCGTTGTCCGCCATTGCCGGGTCCACCACGAGAAGCGCGCCTTCCCCGAGAGTTTTTTCGGCGATCTCAATACAGTAATCGACCTGGGTCTCGCTGCCGAGATAACCGGTGTACATGCCGTCAAATTTTATGCCCTCCCGGATCCAGTGCTCGAGTATCGCGGGCATATCGCTTGTAAGGTCTCTGAAGGTGTAGCCCTTAAAGCCTGCCGTATGTGTCGAAAGCACAGCCGAAGGAATGACACCAGTCTCCACGCCGCACGCCGAAAGGATTGGAAGAGCGACCGTGAGGGAACACTGTCCGACGCAGGAGATATCCTGGACCGTCAGTATCCTTTTGTAATCATTTTTGGAATTCATTGAAATCACCTCCGTAATTATCAAATCTAAGTTATATATTCCACAAACCAATGCGTCCCGTCAGCTATCGAATACACCCGATTCCGCAACGACCGGCTTTCCCGTCATGTCGGGGGCCGTGCCGTCTGCTATCATTGCCGTGTATTTCACTGCCAGCCTGTCGCACTCGTTGTTGAATTCGTTGTCCGCATGGCCTTTGACCTTGATCCAGTCGATCCTGTGGATCTTCGAAAGCTCAAGCAGTTCCTTTATGAGGTCCACGTTGGCTTTGCCCTTGAAGCCGGTCTGCTGCCATTTTTCCACCCATCCCAGGGTGAAAGTGTTTACCACGTAGCTGCTGTCCGAATAGATCCTTACGGAACAGGGCTCCTTGAGGGACTTCAGCGCCTCTATGGGACCTCTCAGCTCCATGCGGTTGTTGGTGGTATCGGGTTCCCCGCCGTAGATCTTTTTATAGTTCTGCCCGTAGATGAGCACCGCGCCGTAGCCCCCGGGACCGGGATTTCCGGAGCAGGCACCGTCGGTGTAGATGACCACTGTCTTCAAGAATACCCCTCCGTTTTGACCGATTTTTTCCTGCAAGCGTCCATGCCCTCGAGGATCGCCTTTCTGAAGCCCGCCTCGTCAAGAGCAGTCACCGCAGCGATAGTGGTTCCGCCGGGTGAGCAGACGTCGTCTTTAAGCTTTGCCGGGTGCATGCCGGACTCAAGCAGATATCCCGCGGTTCCGAACATGGCCTGTTCCGCCATCATGAGGGCTTCACTCCTGGTAAAACCTGCCTTGACGCCAAAGTCCGCCATGGTCTCGATCATCATGCAGAAATATGCGGGGCTGCTTGACGTCACCGCTATCATCTCGTCTATCATTTTTTCCGATCTAACAGGAACGACTTTGCCCGTTTTCGAAACAATGTTGAGGATCGCCTCGCGGAGCTCACCGTCCTGCTCACCGAAGTTGTAGAAATAAGCGCCGGTTATGCCCAGGCCCGCCTTTGCCGGAAGGTTCGGGATCATTCTGACGATCTTTGTTCCTTCGCCGAGTATATCGAGATATGATCTTATCGTAACTCCTGCGGCAATGGATACCACGGCCTTGCCCTTTTCGATCTCGGGTCTGATCTTTTCCGCAACAGTTCCGGTCACCTGAGGTTTTACGCATATGAACACAACGTCGCTCTTCTCCGCCGCGTCAAGCTCGCCGGAGCAGACGTTGCATCCGTACTTCGAAGCGATGGCAGCTGTCTTTGCGCTGTCCATATCGAACAGAAAAACGTCTTTTCCCTCAGAAGCTCCGTGGATGAGTGCAGCCTCCGCCAATGCGCCTCCCATGGCGCCGCAGCCTATAAATGAAATCTTCATAATACCCTCCGCATTGCCTCAAATAGTGCCGGCTTGCCGGCGGCAATACACTTTCATTATACAACCACCCCGAATCAAAGTAAAGAAAAACGGGATGCGCGCTCCCGAATTGAAGGTTTCATTAAGATTTATGAAGTTTTGCCTTGTTTTGGCGTCGGAATTAGAGTACAATAGAAAAAGCTAAAAAAGAAAGTATTTCCCATAAATATACGACACATTAAAATCTTTTACTGAAAGGAATTGTATTATGAAAAAGGCTTCCAACAAGCCGGTCGGGCGGCATAAGCTCGGCGCTTTTTGCATCGCATTGGTTTGTGTATTGTTTGTGAGCATGTTCTCGCTGGTCGTAAGATCCAATGCTCAGGAGCTGGTGATCTGCCTCGATCCGGGCCACGGCGGAGATGAAAAAGGAGCTTCAAACTGGGTGGACGGCGTCGAGTATTATGAAAATCCGCTGAACCTGAAGATCGCATTGGCGTGCAGAAAATATCTGCTTGAATATCCCGGCGTCAAGGTCATCATGACGAGGGAGACCACGGCGGAGAACCCTTCCCTTGCCGAGAGAGTGTCATTTGCGACAAAGAACGGCGCCCATTGCCTTGTTTCGATACACAATAACGCCTCCGATCCGGAGTACAGCGGCACCATCATATGCACCGCAAACAGCGACTACAGACCTCAGCTCACAAAAGAGACGCACGCTCTCGGAAACTGCCTTTTGGAAGCACTTTCAAAACTGGGCCTTCAGAACCGGGGCTTTCTCGGAACCATGGCAAAGCTTCCGAACTACACAGCCTACTATCCGGACGGATCTCTTCAGGACTACTACGGCATCGTAATGCGCAGTAAACGTGCGGGCATTCCGGGTGTAATTTGCGAATGCTCCTTCATAACGAATCCCGACGATTGCAGGAACTACCTCTCCTCTGATTACAAGCTCGACCAGATGGGCAAGCGGATCGCAGAAGGCATCGCAAACTACTACAAGCTCTCGTATTATTACGCATACGACGCGCCGGAGAAGCTTCCCATCGATTCCAGCCACCTGGTCTTTAACAGACAGGACATAAGAGATCTTTTCTACCCCTACAACGGCACCACGGTTACCGGCGAAAATGAGGCAGTCATCTCCAATACAAGCGGCAATATGCCCTCGGTCTTCCTTGACTATTTCGGAATGTCCGTCGAAACAAGCGATTATTCCCACGTGGTCCTGCGGATGAAGAGTTCAAAATACGGCACAAGGCTCCGCATCTACACCGCCAATGACAACGTAATAACCAATAACGTCGTCTACAGCTATGACATGCTCCTTTCGGAGGAATATCAGGACTATGTGCTGGATCTTTCAAAGCTCCCCACCTGGAAAGGCGCATTCAACTATTTCCAGTTTGACGTGCTGAGCGGCACCGACTTCACGATCGAGGATTTGACCTTCAAAAGCGGCAATGTCGTAAACGGCATAGCCCCGAACCCCGACTACACCACCCCGACGCCTGAGCCGACCCCGACGCCCACACCTGAGCCAACTGAGGCGCCCACGCCAGAGCCCACGGAAGAGATAGTGATTACCCCCGAGCCTACAGCCGTTCCGGAAAACACTTGGACACCCGAACCGATCCCGGAACATGAGCCTACACCCGGCAATGCGACCCTTCTCGCGCTTCTGATACCCATTGTCGTCATCGTGGCAGTTCTCCTCCTCGTCGGCGCAGGTGTCGTGATCCTGATCGTAGTGCTAAAGAAGAAAAAGGCCGCGCCTCCTCCCGAGGATAACAACACAAGGCCTCCCGTCACGCCCCAGGGCTACAATAACGGCTATAACCAGGGCGGAAACAACTTCTCCGATTACAGCTACACCGGCCACAACCTTGACGGTTACGACAATAACAATAATCCTGACCGCAAGAGCTGATCAGGCTTAATTGCCCACACTTCGGGCAAACCATCGGCAAGCCGTCCTTCCTCGGGCGGCTTTGTCTTTTCGGCCTTTGGCTGTCATCGGCGGTCATTGGCAAGTCTTGATGACTTGTCTAAAAATTGTTTTTGAGGTAGAATAACTAATCGGAAAAACGACCCTGTCCGGAGCTTCCGGGAAAGGATTTATAAAGGATTTATATATGAAACGGTCTCTCAAAAATCGGATATTTTCTGCAAAACTCGCGTCTTTTCTGATCGCATTGGTCTGTGTTCTGGCGCTCGGCACGGTGGCATTGGTTATAGAGTCAAACGCTCAGGACCTTGTGATATGCCTCGACCCGGGGCACGGCGGCAATGATTCCGGCGCAGGCAGCACGGTAGACGGCATTGCTTATTACGAAAACCCCATCAACCTAAAGATCGCCAAGGCTGCGAGAAAATACCTGCTGGAATACGCCGGTGTTCAGGTCGTCATGACCAGAGAGACTGTAGACGAGGAACTGACTCTTGCGCAGCGCGTCTCGTTTGCCACAAGGAACGGCGCCCACGTGGTGGTCTCCATCCACAACAACGCTTCGGAACCCGATATCAGGGGCTCCCTTATATGCGCCGCCAACAGCAAATTCAGACCTCAGTTGACCAAGGCCACCCAGGACCTGGGAAACTCGATCCTTTCAAGCCTTCAGAAGATAGGCCTTAAGAACCGCGGCCTTCTCCTCACCATGGCAAACCAGCCCACCTACACCACCTACTACCCAGACGGCTCCCTTCAGGACTACTACGGCATCGTAATGCGTTCCATCAGGTCCGGCGTTCCGGGCATCGTGGTCGAGTGCGTGTTCATCAGCAATGCCGACGACGTCAGGGACTACCTCTCCACCGACGAAAAGCTCGACACTTTGGGCAAGCAGATCGCCGAGGGCATAGCCGCATATTACGGACTTTCGAAGGAGACACCGTATGACGCCCCCGTGAGGATACCCATTGACGCCCGCTCGCTCAAGTTCGAACAGCCCCATCTGAGGGCCCTTTTCTATCCCCTTTCAGGCACCGAAATATCCGGCACAACCGATGCGAATTTCACCAATAAATCCGGCAAAACGTCCGTTTATCTCGACTACATGGGCATGGCCGTAAACACCAAGGACTTCACACACGTGATCCTAAGGCTGAAGGGCTCTAAGGAAGGCTCAACCCTCCGCATTTACACCGCGAACGACGACGTCATAACCAATGAGCTCGAATACAGCTACAACGTGGTTTTAAGCGAAGAATACCGGGAATACACCCTCGACTTCACAAAGCTCCCCACCTGGAAGCGCGCATTCAACTATTTCCAGTTTGACATGCTGGACGACGGCGACCTCTCCATAGACGAGATAACCTTCAAGGCCGGCGAAGTCGAAGGAGGCATTGCGCCAAACACAGCGCCTCAAACGCCTGCCCCCACAAGCACGCCCACGCCCTCCCCCACCCCGGAGGAGACGCCCACGCCCACACCGGCACCAACGGAAGCTCCCACCGAAACACCCGAGCCTACCCCTGAGCAGGCGGAGACAGCAACGCCTGAAGACACCACAGCTCCCGAAACCGAAGAGCCTTCAGCAGAAACGCCGTCCATCTCCGAATCCGAGGAGCCCGGAAAGCAGAACGCAACTCCCGACCCTGTCTATCAGGGCAACAAAGCCAATGAGATCACAATAGCAATAATAATCGTCGCGTCGCTGTTCCTGATATTCGGCGTCATGGGACTGATGCTGTTCGTCAAACCGAAAAAGAAAACGGGGAAAAAATAGAAGGTGTCAGGTAAAAGCTAAAGGGTAATAGGTAACAGGTAATAGGTATTAAGTAACAGGTAATAGGTATTTTCCTTTATGTTGTGGATATCGTTGAAAACCTATGAATCGTATTTCGAAACAATTTCGGCCGGTCTTTGAGCTTCCTCGTTCAGGATCCACGTCCCATTATCATATTGGTAGCAAACCACACCGATATCACCGGATTGAACCCAAATATTATATGAATCGCTTTCCCAACAAATGCCCCAAAAATCACGTGATCTTGCCGGAGCAAAAGAAAACACCTCATTTTTTGTTTCGTGGTCATAAACGGTTACTGTAACACTTGAATCCGAAACTGTTTGATCGGCAAAGTATTTGCGATCGTAGCTTTCGGTCCGTTCTGATGTGAAACTTCCATAATTAATGTTATCCGCCCGACAGGCCGAAACAACCAGTACCACAAATACAAGGAATAAAGCAAACGTCTTTAATTTCATATTGAAAAAACGAGAATTGTTATTCATAACTTCCAATCGTACACTTGCCCTTTTGCGAGCTCCTCCGTTTCCATCAGTTTCACGTACCACTTTGAAACACTTAGCCCGAATTGTTGTTTGTCAGCGTTACCTCGATTAAATAATATTTGATCTTTTTGTCACCGTTTAGGTTATAAATGTCTCCGCCAACTATTATATAGGACAAATGCATGTAAATAAAGTGACAAATTGTCATTTCCCAAGATCGTGAGACGTTTTCTGAACAACAAGGGGCACCTGCTGATAATAGCGGTACCCAAGACTAAGTCACTTTTTCCTATAACCTTTTACTTTTTTACCTATTACTTATTACCTGGGCGGCACCCCTCAAACCATTATCTATTACCTGAGCGGCACCCCTCGGCGCCTCTTACTTTTTATCTTTTACTTCTTACTTATTACCTGTTACCTTGGGGGCACTCCCTCATACCTGAGCGGCACTCCCTTTAACTCTTACCTTTTACTTCTTACATATTACCTGTTACCTTGGGCGGCACCCCTCAAACCATTACCTATTACCTGAGCGGCACCCCCTTTAGCTCTTACCTTTTACTTATTACCTTGTCCGGCACCGCTTAAACATATGCGGCACTCCCTTTAACTCTTACCTTCGGTTTTGCCGTTCCCTCTCTGCCCTTTTCCCCCGTGGCCGATCTTCCGGTTCGGTTTCTTGCCTGACGGGCGTGAGCCTCCCGGCTGTGAGTTCTGGTCGGCGTCAGCCCTTGGCGTTTCCTGCCTTGGAGCGCCCTGCTTCTGGCCGGACTTCTTTCCGCTTTTGTGCCTTTTTGAGCCGGAGCGGTTTCTGCCCTCGCCTGACGTTTGGGTTCGCGGGCCTCTTTCTCCCTGTACTTCGGATTCGTCACCGGACCTTTCGGCGCGGTTCTCGCGGGGTTCTGAAGAGTGGGGTCGTTCATCATCGTTTCTGCTTGCGCGGCGCTGGGCCTCGGCGGCCTCCATCTCTTCCTTTTCCTTCTTGCGAAGAGCCATGTATTCGGCCTTTTCGGTATCGGTAAGAGCCCTTATCTGGTCAACTCCGTAGGATTTGATCTCAAAATTCTGCTCAAGACCCACTTTAACGGTGCAGGTCTCCTTGAGCATGTTCACGACCACGATCTTTCCGGGGCCGTCCTCGGTCATGATCAACGTGCCGTTTTTGGGCATTATGCCGTGGGCATATTCATAAGCGGCTTCCTCGTGCCTTATGCAGCAAAGAAGCTTACCGCAGCTGCCCGAATACTTGGTGGGGTTGCTGGTGAGGCCCTGATCCTTTGCCATCTTAATAGTTACCGGCCCGAACGTAGTCATAAAGCCCTGACAGCAGAACTGCCTGCCGCAGAGGCCGATGCCTCCGATGGCCTTGGCGTGTTCTCTGGGGCCCACCTGCACCATCTCGATGCGGATCTTGATCCTGGGCGCCAGTTCCTTCACAAGGTTTCTGAAATCCACGCGCTGCTCGGAAACGTAGTAAAAAACAGCCTTCGATCTCTCCAGATTGTATTCGGTTTTGAAGAGCTTCATTTCGAGGCCCTGCTTGGCAATGAGCTCCCTGCAAATATCAAAGGCCTTCTTCGCCAGTTCCTCGTTTTCGGCGGCCCTTGTGAGGTCGTCGTCCCTCGCGATCCTTAAAACTTGCTTCAGTTCGCTCCCGTCAGGCGACTTTTCAAGCTGTTTTACCGGATGGACGACTTCGCCAAGGAGATTGCCGTGGGCAGTCTCAACCACTACGAGGTCACCTTCCTCCACCCCTGTGTCACCCGGGGCGAACCAATATATCTTTCCGTTTGGCGATAATCTTACGCCGCAAACATCAACCATATCTTCTCCTATTCCGTATCAACGGCAGTTATTTCCGGGCTCCGTTTTAAAAGCCTCCGCCGATCTTTATCAACATATCATCGACCGCAAGCTCCGCCGCCGCGTTTCTTCCCAGCTTTTTGTAGCATTCGTCAATGATCTCCAGCGCGCTCTTAAGTCTGTAGTAGCCTGCGCCGTTTCCAAGTTCAAAAAGGGGCTCCCGGAGATCCGCGTTGATTATCTTCGTCTTCATGCCGAACCTGGTAAGCAGCATGGCATCCCTTATGGCGGACATCATCGAAAAGAAAACAAAATCATATTGTTTATTTCTGACGTCGATCATTTCTTTTATCTTGTTTTTGGCCTCGATGCTGCCCTCAAACAGACCCGGAAGAAGCTCTGTAAGCCTCTTTCGTTTTTCATTGGCGTCACCGCTGCCGGATATCTCATCGATGCGCCCCATGACACCGTCCGCGTAAGCAGCCACAAGCTCCTCCGTGACGTCGTCAGAGCCCGCCGGTTCTCCGCTCAGCATCCTGTATTTTTCAAGGATCTCCCCGTCGGTGTTCCTTTTAAACTCAATGATAACCGCCCTCGATTTCACCGTCTCAAGCATGGTCAGCAGACTGTCGCAGAGGAGGATTATCATCGCATACTCCGGAGGTTCCTCGAAAGTCTTAAGGAGCGCATTCTGGGCTGCCTCGTTCATGGTGTCCGCGTTCTCCACCACGATCACCCGCTTCGCGGAGAAATTCGGAGCCTTCGCAATGGCCTCTCTTATGTCGTCTCTGATTTTGTCCACGGAGATGATCGTCTTTCCCTCATCAGCAGTCACGGTGAGAAGGTCGGGGTTGTTCCCGTTTTTCAGGTAAACGCATGATCTGCACTTTCCGCAGGCACAGGATCCCTCGGGGGCCGTACACATCGCAGCAGTCAGGAACTCCCGGGCGAAGGTCTTCTTTCCGATTCCCCTCTCGCCGGCGAATATATACGCGTGACTCAGCTTTCCGGATCCGAGGGCCCGGTTCAGTCTGTCCTTCACGTCATTCTGTCCTAAAAGCTTTTCAAATGCCAAACCAATGCCCTCCGCAAACGGTCACTTAAAACATCCGGCACGGCCGGTAAGTTCCGGCGTCAATCGGCCTTTTTTCTCGCGATGCCGCTCTTTTCCGCCACTGCTCTGACCGCTTTTGCCACAGTCTCCGCAACTCTCGGGTCAAATGCATCCGGGACTATCTTCTCCGGTGAAAGCTCATCGTCACCCACAAGGCCCGCAATTGCGTCAGCCGCCGCCACAAGCATGTCGTCTGTAATATCCTCAGCCTCTGCGTCAAGAGCGCCTCTGAATATACCCGGGAACGCGAGCACGTTGTTTATCTGGTTGGGGTAGTCGCTTCTTCCCGTACCCATTATGAATGCGCCGGCTTTCTGAGCAACCTCTGGAAGTATCTCGGGGATGGGATTTGCCATGGCAAATATGATGGGCTTGTCGTTCATGGCGGCCACGTCCTCAGCCTTTACCACGTTCGCCGCGGATACGCCGATAAACACGTCCGCCTTCTTAAGAGCGTTCTGAAGCTTTCCTTTTACATTCTTCGTGTTTGTAATGAGGGCAAGCTCTCTCTTAGCGGTTCCCTCTTCGGTGCCCGCTTCTGTGAGGATGCCGATTCTGTCGCACATAAGGATCTTCTTTGCGCCTGCTTTGATCAAAAGCTTTGCGATGGCACTTCCCGCAGCACCGCAGCCGTTGATCACTATCGACACTCTGCCGATCTTTTTGTTGGCGAGTTTAAGCGCATTTTTCAGAGCCGCCAGCACCACGGTGGCTGTTCCGTGCTGATCGTCGTGCATGACGGGTATGGAAAGCCTTTTCTTGAGCTCCGATTCGATCTCAAAGCAGGCAGGAGCCGCTATGTCTTCAAGGTTTATGCCTCCGAAATTCGATTCGAGAAGCGCCACCGTCTCTATCACTGTTTTCGGGTCCTTGGAATTGATGCAGATCGGTACCGCATCCACTCCGCCGAAGGCTTTGAAAAGAGCCGCCTTGCCCTCCATCACCGGAAGACCCGCCGCAGGGCCGATATCTCCGAGACCCAGCACCGCCGTGCCGTTGGTCACGACTGCCACAGTATTCCACCTGCGGGTGAGTTCAAAAGACTTTCTTTCATCAGCCTTTATTTCAATACAGGGCTCCGCCACACCCGGGGTGTAGGCAAGCGCCAGATCATAAGAATTCTCAAGCGGAGCTCTCACCGCGGTCTCGATCTTACCGCGCCACTCCTTGTGCATAGCTATCGGAAGGCTTTCTTCCTCAATAATCTCCATATTTTTTACCTGTCTCCGTTAAAAATCTACCGCTTTAAGCGTCTGCCTCATCTGTTCCTCGGTCCTGTTTCCGCAGATCAGTGCCACCGGGAAAGGCGACTCCAGCATTTTTCTCAAAGCAAGCGCTGCCGGATTCAAACCAAGTCGTTCTCCTTCGGCTTTTAAACTCAAATACAGCTCAATATTTTCCCTGCAGAAGTATCTGTCCCTGCATTTTCCGGGAGCCATCACCGGATCTCCATTTTCGTCAAAACCAAGTTTTGAAAAAAATCCCTTTGCCTGGGCGCCGTATGCAAAAAGTGCCGTTCCGGTCCGCCGCAGAAAATCGTAGTATCCGTCGCTCATCTCCTGAAGGGTGGAATCATATTCTGCGCCCTTTGCTGTGAGAGCCAGGCCCCATTTTATCTGGGCAGGCGGCATTGGTTTTTGTGCTTTAACAAGCACTTCACGGGCTTCGGCCATTCTTTCGGGACTGTAATTTGAAAGGCCCCAGCATCTCACAAGGCCCTCACGGCGCACATCCTCCAGTATGTCGATAAGCTCGCCAATGGGCTTCGTCTCATCATCCCTGTGCAGCCAGTACAGATCCACGTATTCCACTCCGAGACACCTCAGGCTTCCGGTTAGATCTTCTCTTATTTCCCGCCTGCTGAGCCTTGAAACGGTCCTGTCGTCAAGATCCGGAAAGCCGCCCTTTGTGGCAACGGTCACCTTATCCCTCACGCCCCGGCTTCTGAGCCATTTTCCTATCGTCTTCTCGCTGGAGTGCTTCTCCCCCGGGAGATAGTCTGCATAAACGTGGGCTGTGTCGATCGTAATGCCTCCGGCATCCACGAACATGTCAAGCAGTCTTTCGGCATCCGCTTCAGGTATCGTTTTACCGTAGTAATCGGTGCCTATGCATATCTCGGAGGTCATGACGCCCGTTCCGGGGATCTCAAAGCTTCTCATATGCCGAACTTGGATTTTAATGCTTTCAGTTCCTCGATCTCCATTTTGATCTCAGCCTCGATGCTCTTTGTCTCGGCTGCGATCTCCTCGGCCGTGGGTTCCCCTCTGTTCACGTTCTGGCGAGGCGGGCGCTGTGGTCTGCGGTTTTCCCTGTTTTGGTTCTTCTGACCTTCATTCTGCTCCCGTTTTTCACCCCGCTTGTCGTTTCTAAACCTTTGGGGTCTGTTGTGAAAGCGCTGGCGGTTTCCGCCGCCGTTTTTTTCGTTACGATTATTTTCGCCTTCCATTTTTCCTCCGTTGATCAATTGTGAAAGTGGCGGCAGACCGGATAGACATTTCCTTCACCGTCTTTGAAGATGATGTAATCGCCGTTTTCGATCTTTGTCATCCTGCCCGCGGCAGTGAGCGATTCAAAGAGGCTCCTCGCCGAAAACAGTTTGAACTCATCATATTTTTCCTCAAGCTCCGCGGAAACACAGTCAATGTAAAACCGCTCCTCGCTCTCAAAAAATCTGATGTCCCCCTCCCGGTCCTCCTGAGGGAATATGTTTTCCGGCTCCACGTTCCGGGAGATGAAATAAACGGGTTTGATATATTTCCCGAGGGTATAGTCCTTTGCGGAGACCTTCGAATCCGGAAACATGGATCCCTCCTCCGCCTTCAGCCCTTCGAAAGCGCCTTCCAGCACAAACACATCTTCGGCATTCACTTCCATCCTTACGACCGTAGCTTCGCTCTTATCGTATTTTCCCGGAAAATTTGCCAGGCATCTCAAAACAGTCAGATCGCCGTCCCAGGGCGCCGTTTCGGCAAAAGAAGGTTTTTCTGACAGTTTCAGACCCTCCAGCAGGAGCCCGGAGAATGTTTGTTTGTTCTGAACAGTATAGACCCGCATAACACCCCGCCTGTAAGTTGTCGGAATACCGGGTCATTATATTCGATTTTTACGATTTTTTCAATACAGGCGCCTGTCCGTTCAGAGTCTTTCAACCTCGTTCAACGTCTGTCCCGCCTTTCGCCGAAAGTGAGCCTGGACGCGATGCCGCAGTACTCGTCAACGGTCTGCTTTTTCATCCTTTTGCAGTAAATATCTCCCTCCGCATTTTTAACGTAGTGTCTGTCCCTGTCATAACTAATGCTCCCGATAAAGTCAAACCGGCTTCCCTCCGGGGAGAATATCGCATCGCCCGCTCCGGCATCGCTCTTTTCCCAGCACACCAGCTTCAGTCTTCCCCGCGATATGCGGTTTTCGCCCAAAAGTCTCGAAAATCTTGATACCTCCGCTTCAATGCGGTCTATATCATCCGCCAATGGGAGAAGGATGCAGTCGCAGTACCTCATGAGCTGAACGCTGTCCGCCCGTCTTTCAAACATATCGTCGCAAATTATCGTGATGTCGTAGTCCGTGTAGGCGTCGTTCATAAAAGCTCTCATGAGATCGTCGTCCGCCTTGTCAAGGCCCTCGAAAGTGCCCGCTCCGAAGCTCAGTTTACCGCACTCATCAGTCTTCACAGCCTCGATGAGAGGCGCCTCGGGACTGCATTGGTCACAGTAAAACCTCTGCACCGAAAAAAGTCCGTCCGGATCATCCTCAATATTACCGCTCTTCATTCCGTATACGGGGCCGTCCTCCGACGCATAAGACTCGTATGAATAATCGTCAGTCCCCGTGGGCAGAAGATCCGCGGCAGACCCGGCAAAGACCTCCGACGCCTTTGACTTTGAGACGGTAAGATAGTAAGAGAGTACAGGCTCCGCATAATCGCAAAACTCGTACACGAGAGTCTCAAGCCCGAAGCAGGACGCAAAAACATAACCAAGCTCCGCCGCAAATCCGGCATTTCCCGGCACATAGATCATAAGCCTTCTGTACCCCTTCTCGTAATGGGGAAAAAGGATGGCGGAATCCTGCGGAGAATCCTCTTCATCCGGGCTGTTTTCAGGCATATCTTCTAAAGGAGCATCTCCGTTTTCCCCGTCCTCTCCGGCCCCCGGCGTCAGTTCCGGTCTGCCCTCCTTTACCAAAGTCTCAAGGCCGTTTTCGATATAGAAGGATATCTCGTCCTCCAGGGTTCCGAACGGCTTTCCCCCGAGCTCACGAAGTATGGCGCCAAGCTCCTCCGCCAATGCGTCGATACTCATGAATCTCCCGGAGACCTCAGGCGCAGTGCATTTCCCTATAAACGCGGCGATCCTCCCGCTGAACGCATTGCTTCCCTCTCCCGGCACCTCCCCAGTAAGAAGAAAACCGAGAAGCACGCCAACGGAATAAAAATCGGACCCGCAGCAGGGCCTCCCGAGTACCACCTCCGGCGCGGAAAACCCCCGTGATACGAACCTTAGGGTCCTTGCCTTAAAAGACCTTTTTCCCGGTTCATTTTCCTCTGTCCCTGCCGATTCGAAGTCAACAAAACACACCCTGTTATCACCCAGAATCACGTTTCCGGGTCTGAGGTCCCCAAAGTACATGCCCGTCCTGGCATAAAACCGTCTGAGCCTCAGCGCAACGGAAAGACAGACTGCGACCGCGAAGCTTTCCTCCATGGGGCCGTTATCTTCGATGTAACGTTCAAGGTCCGTGCCTTCTATCCAGCTTCTCACCAGCACAAAACGCTGTCCTTCGTTTCTTGATTCAAGGTAAATGTCGGGAAACACTTTTTCCCAGATCTCCGCTTCCAAACGGCCTTCCGGCGCGTCCCTGTCCCAGGTTTTGACCAGCACCGGCTTTTTGTCTGAGCGCCTGATCCCTTTAAAGACCGCTGCGCCGCCGGGTGACAGCGTTTCACCGTCCGAAGCATATTTTCCGTTAAAATAATAGTACAAGCAAACCTCCCCCGGCCCCGGCGGAACGAGACCCCCGGCGCCTCTTGTTAAAATATGGCGGTTTTGACTGTCAGCAAGAAGCATGATAAACCCTTCCGGGCTGTCCTGTCAAGGAAAAAATTATAATCCGGAAATACGGATATTTCCGGAAAATATCGGGAAATATCGGAGGTGCTTTTAGCGCTCTGCATGAAGGCTGAAAATAGAGTTGATAAGGCCTCACGGGTCATTTTTTTATTGATTTTGAATGCCGTCAATGGTATCATTTACGGCGGAAGGATGGACACTTTATGGACGCTCCCGAAAACCTCAAACAAAGCGGATCCCCCGAAGAAAGCGCCGATAACGCTTCTGCTTTTTCGTACGGCGATATCTTCTCAAGAGAGGAGATGCTGGTGGGAAAAGAGGGCCTTGATAAGCTTAAAAACGCATGTGTCGCAGTTTTCGGCCTCGGCGGTGTGGGCGGAAGCGCGGCGGAAGCCCTTGCGAGAGCCGGCGTGGGAAGACTTGTCCTTGTGGATAACGACTCCTTCGCTCCTTCAAACCTGAACAGGCAGATATTTGCGACTTCAGATACCATTGGTTTGAGGAAGACCGCGGCCGCAAAAGAGCGTATTGGAAAGGTCAATCCGTATTGCGAAGTCACGGCTCTCGATCTGTTTTTTAATGAGACGACGAAGGATGAGATCCCCTGGGACAGCATTGGTTATGTATGTGACTGCATCGATTCGGTGAGTTCAAAAATACTGCTGGCAAAGATCGCGGAGGAGCGGGGGATAAATATCATCAGCTCCATGGGTACCGGGAACAAGTTCGATCCGCTGGCCTTCAAGATCGCAGACATTTATAAGACGTCCGTGTGTCCCCTCGCAAGGTCCATGAGAAAGCTCCTTAAAGAGGCGGGCGTCGCAAAACTCACTGTACTTTACTCTACCGAGCAGCCCGTGAAGACCGGGGCCAGGACACCGGGGAGCATATCATTCGTGCCTCCGACAGCGGGCCTTATCATCGCATCCTACACCGTGAGAAAGATATTGGGGCAGATTTAGAATGAAGCCGGGACTCATTGGTCATGTCCCGGGACAGATAGATCTTTAATTCAGAAAAGGAGAACTCAAATAATGGATCCTCTTTACCAGAAACACCATTTCAGCCTGCTGTGGCCTCATTACGAGGAAGGCAGAGAGAAAGAGCTGGCATCCAAAGACGGCAGCGGACGCCTTTTCAATCAGGACATTATGGAGCGGGACATCAACGCAAACATGATATTCCGCGGCATGGATGTGCGCACCGAGGGAAAGGAGTACATATTGGCGAGAATCAGCGACATGGTCACGGACAGCGATACCATTGTCTACCGCCAGGAAGTTCTCAAAGATTTTCTGAAGTACCCCGAGATCGAGATACTCGCAAATACCGACCTTCTTCCTCTCATATTGCAGCTGGACCGGATGGAAAAAACCAATCTCACCCACGACGACGACGTGAGAAAAACGGTCTGGAGAATGGAGCTTCTCAAAGTTTACGTGCAATGCGTGACGGCTCTTGACAAGATATTCTGCAGCACCGGGAGAACCTTCGAGTCAGAGGGACTTCTTAAGCTTCGCGAGCTGATCACGTCCATCGTAAACAGCGAGACATACCACGAGCTGGTGGCGCTTCTGCCCACCCTGAGCGACGATATAAAGGGGATCCAGAGCGTGACTCTCGGAATCAACCTTGACAATGAGCTTCACCCCGTGGAATCCGTGCTCCTGTCGGTGAGCGAGAAGCCCATAAAGAAGCGCGGCGTGCTTTCGAAGCTCTTCAGCACAAAAACCAATGAAGACAGGTATTTCGGCATAGGCACCTTCTACTCAATACTCCGCGACAACAGCGCCGGCACACTTGACGCGGCCATAATCAGAGATCTCTACTCCGTGATGAAGGACACCTTCAAGCACCTCTCTGATTCTCTCAGACGTTTTGAAAACGTGGAGTCCGCATTCCTGTTTGAACTGATGCCGGAGATCTCGTTC
Source organism: Clostridia bacterium (assembly GCA_017444825.1). Classification (GTDB taxonomy): domain Bacteria; phylum Bacillota; class Clostridia; order UBA1212; family UBA1212; genus UBA1212. Next base: position 14,219 of record JAFSVU010000052.1, on the reverse strand, counting down.
TACATCGGCGGCGTTCACCTTGTAAACAAACTTAAGGGCGCCAGCCTCCCGATATGCTTCCCCACTCCCCTTCCGATGGATGACAGGAGATTCGACGTTAAAGATATCTACGACGTGAGCTTCGCCATCAGAGTTATGGCGGACACGGGCATCAATAAGCTGGACAACGTCATCGTAACCAATGATTTTGTCCTTGGCGAGGAAGAGGGACGCATTGGCGTGCTTACAGGCGCAAACCAGGGCGGCAAGACCACCATCACAAGAGCGCTGGGTCTTTGTCAGCTCATGTTCCAGGCGGGTCTCCCTGTGGCCGGCACCTCAGGTTCCATCAGTCCCTGCGATAATATCTACACCCACTTCCCGGAGCTTGAGAAGAATTCGGTCAGCGAGGGACGTCTCGGCGAAGAGTGTGTGAGGCTCGAACAGATCCTGCCGAAGCTTACGAAGTACAGCATGATCCTGATGAACGAGTCATTGTCCAGCACCTCCCACCAGGAATGTCTGTTTATCGCCACCGAAATCATGAGATACCTCCGCACCATCGGAGCAAGGGCCCTCTTCGCGACCCACATCCACGAGCTTGCGGAAAACATACCGGAACTCAACAAGGAGCCGGGCCTCTCAAATATGATGAGTCTCGTTGCCGGTATTGACGAGTCCAGCGGTCTCGAAGTCATGACCGAGGACGGTATCAAGAAATTCCAGACCGGCAGCAAGAGAACATACAAAATCACAAGAATGCCTCCTCAGGGCAGAAGCTTTGCGCTTGACATAGCGCGCACATACGGTATCAGCTACGATCAGCTGATGAATTCACATAGTAAGGAAACAAATTAAAAATGAAATACGTTGTTATTCTCGGCGACGGCATGGCGGATTATCCGGTGCCTGAGCTTGACGGGAAAACGCCGCTTATGACGGCAAACAAGCCAAACATCGACCGCCTCTGCGAATACGGAGAGCTGGGCCTTGTTAAAACGGTACCGGACCATCTGAACCCTCCGGGAAGCGACATCGCCAATATGTCCGTCCTCGGGTACGACCCCGATGAGTTTTACACCGGCAGGTCCCCCTTGGAAGCCGTGAGCATGGGCATAGAGCTTCAGCCCGATGAACTTGCCATAAGATGCAACCTCGTGACCCTCGGCGGCAGCGGCTCCTACGAGACCCTGACCATGGAGGACTACAGCTCCGATGAGATCTCGACTGAGGAAGCCCGCGAGCTTATGCTTTTCATTAACGAAAAGCTGGGAAACGACATTCTCAGGTTCTACCCCGGCGTCAGCTACAGACATTGCCTCGTAATGAAAGCAGAGGGCACCGTAAAGCTCCTTTGCACACCGCCCCACGACATCTCGGGTAAATCCATCACCGACCATCTTCCGAAAGGCTACATGCACGACGAGCTCCTGGCCCTTATGAAAAAGAGCTACGAGCTTCTCTCCGACCACCCCGTAAACGTCAAGCGCAGAGAAAAAGGTCTGAGACCCGCCAATTCCATCTGGCCCTGGGGCGAGGGACGCAAGCCCTATCTTTCGAATTTTACCGAGAAATTCGGCATTAAAGGCGCAGTAGTGTCCGCCGTGGACCTTATAAAAGGCATAGGCCTCTGCGCAGGCATGAAGGTACTTGAGGTGGAAGGCGCCACAGGAACCTACAAAACCAATTTCGAAGGCAAAGCAAAGGCCGCTTTCGATTTCCTCAAAAACGAAGGAGATTTCGTTTACATTCACATGGAGGCGCCGGACGAGTGCGGCCACAGACATGAGGTTAAAGAAAAAGTCCTCGCCATCGAGTACATCGACCGCCGCGTCGTAGGTCCCCTCTGCAAAATGCTTGAGGATGCGGGCGAGGATTTCAGGATGCTGGTCCTTCCCGACCACCCCACTCCTCTCGTGCTCCGTACCCATACCCACGATGCGGTGCCGTACATCATATATGACAGCCGCACCAGGTATCCGTTAAACCCAGGCGCGAAATACGACGAGAGATTTGCCAAAGCCACAGGTGTTTACCAGGCTAAAGGGGATAAGCTGATGGAGAGATTTGTTAAAGGGAGTGCCGCTCAAGGTAATAAGTAAAAGGTAAGAGGTGCTGGCGCAAGGGAGTGCCGCTCTAAGTAATAAGTAACAGGTAAGAAGTAAAAGGGGCCAACGTCGACCACGTTTCATTGAGGAGCGATTCTTCACGAAGTGAAGCCAAGTGACGAGATGCAAGGTGCGAGACGCGAGCGGTGCCGGACAAAGTAATAAGTAAAAGGTAAGAGGTGCTGGCGCAAGGGAGTGCCGCTCAAGGTAATAAGTAAAAGTTTGAGGGAGTGCCGCACAAGGTAAAAGGTAAGAAGTAATAGGTGCAAGGCCGAATAAAGAAAAATGAGGTATTTGCGGATCTCTTATGATGCCACAATACCTCATTTTTTTCTTGATTTCCAACACCCGGTACCTATTACCTGATACCTATTACCTATTACCTAACACCTAACACCTATTACCTGCTACCTATTACCTGTTACCTGTTACCTATTACCTGTTATCTATCACCTATTACCTGTTGCCTGTCACCTGTCCGCTTTGGCCAATTTCTTTTTCGGGTAAAAGCGTCTCAGGAATTCTTCCTTCTGCTCTTCAGATTCAAAACCGTCTTTTGAAAGATAAAAGACCTCGGTGTTGTTCTCGCCCTTGAAAAGGAGCAGGTAGAGGTTTTTTGTCTCCGCGCTCCGTACGAACCCGGAGACGTCCACAAATTCGGTCTTATCTTCCACGCCCGCTTCAACAAACAATCTGTCCTCATAAAAGAGCGTTACTCTGCGGAAGGCATCGTTTTCGCCGCCTGCTGAATAGGCCTTTTGGAGGCGCAGATTCCGGAAAAGAGAAAAGAGCCCGATCACGATAAGGAGCCCGGCGATTATCATCATTGTTACATTGGTTACGGAGCCGAGATCGGTTTTTGCGATATAGCCGATCACAAATATAAGCGCCAATGAAAACAATCCAGAGAGAGCCAGTAGAATCGACGTCACAGTGGGGCCGCGAAGTATGAACGAGGAGGCTTCCGCATTGGTTTTGGGCGTCACAAAAGTAAAGTTGATCGCGTAAGGACGCTCTTCCGGGGTCTTCTCCTCTTCCGGCATTGGTTCGTTTTTGATTGTTTCTTCAGGCATGGCGGTTTCCTTTTATACGGTTATATAGGTGTTTTCTGTGGGCTTATAGGAAGGCATGAGCTCCAGTTTGAACAGATTTTTCGCGTGGAGCATGTCGATCCGTTCCCGGTCGGCGCTGTTTTCGCAGACTCCCGTTCTGATGTACCTGTCAAGGGTCTCGTATGTGAAACCAAGGTTGTCCTCGTCCGTTTTTCCGGTGAGGCCGTCGGAGGGAGCCTTGAAGACCAGTTCCTTCGGGAGGCCGAGAAGCGTGCCGAGCTCACGTACCTCGCTCACCGTGAGATTTGAGAGCGGGCTGAAATCGCCAACGGAATCGCCGTAGCGGGTGGAATAGCCCACCCAGTCCTCGGAAAGATTGCAGGTGTTCACCACCCTGCCGTTCACGCACTGGGAAACGTAGTAAAGCGTGCTCATACGGATCCTTGGCGAGAGATTTACGGAGGCCTGCTTTGTGACCTTGACTTCTTCCGGCACCGCAGCCTTGAGCGCCTCCACTGCGTTTCCGATATTGACCACGTAATGCTCTATTCCCAGGTGGTTTACCAGCATATATGCCGCGTCAATATCGCTCTGCTCTCCGCAGGGCATCAGCACACCCACAACATTCTCGCGGCCCAGGGCTTCGACGCATATTGCCGCTGTGACGGATGAGTCTTTGCCGCCGGAAATGCCCACCACCGCCTTGCAGCCTTTGCCGTTTTCTTCGAAAAATCTACGTATCCAAAAAACCAGTTCTTCTTTTACTTTTGAAATATCAAGCTTCATCAGAGACGTCCTCCGTTCCCTTTCTCACATATGCCGTAAAGACCCTCGCCAGGCTTCCCGGAACATTGCCGCCTGTGTTTTTCTCTAAACTGCAGAAGAGCTCTGCCGCGAGCCGGGCAAAATTACCGCTTTTGATATAAAATTCAAAACCAATGCCATCCGCCTCAAGATCATAAATATTATATATGCCGGAAAGCATTATCAGTGAAAGCGCCCTGGCGCCAATATCCGACCGAATCAGATTCTCAAGAGACCCCGCTTCGTCATCCTTTTCTGCGTAAACATCCGCGCGGCCAAGAGAATAAAATATGTAAAAATCATCTTTGGATGATCTTTTGACCCTTTCCACGCGGCCCTCAGGCAGCTCTGTAAACGGCGATATCCCGAACTTTTTTATGATGTCTGAAAGCTCTGCAATCAAACCTTCAAGAAAACTGTCCGAAAGGAAAAAAAGAGCGCTGTAATTCTCTGCAACGGCCCTGAAAGCGGGTGTCGAAATAGACCCGCGGCCTGAGAGAAAAGCGCCGAAGGCCGCCTTGTCGCCGCGGCCCGAAAGGTTCATGACAAGGTCCGGTGCCGGCAGGTTTCCGGCATTCTTAAGAGCGCCGTTTCCGAGGAAACGTCCCGGTATAGTCAGCTCCACCCTGTGAGAGATCATGAAAATGCCTCCGTGTCGGCGCGGAACACGTCGCCGCCAAGTTCTCCAAGGAAAAGCTCCCCGAGAGAGGCAAACTTCTCCACACTGTCGCTTGTATAATATTCGGTGACGGCATTGGCGTTTTTATTCTTAAGGCCGTCCCGTTCAAGGATCGTATCGAGCTTTGCGGCAACGGCTTTTGCGGAGTTGACCAGCTTTACCTTTCCGCCAGTCACGTCTCCTATCACCTTTTCAAGATAAGGGTAGTGGGTGCAGCCGAGGATCAGAGTGTCGATATCGCCAATGTCCGAAAGGTAGCGCTTTGCAACGCTGCAGGTGATCTCATCATCCCACCAACCCTCTTCCACAAGGGGCACAAAAAGCGGGCAGGCCTTGGCATAGAAACCGCAATCCGGGAGAAGCGCTTTCACAGCTCTTTCGTAAACGCCGCTCTTTATGGTGGCAGTGGTGCCGATAACACCTATTTTTCCGGAAGTCGTAACCTTTACCGCCGCCTCCGAGCCCGCGCCGATGACCTCAACAACGGGAACGCCGAAGGAGTCCAAAAGCTCCCTCCCCGCGCAGGCCGCGGCAGTGTTGCACGCCACCACCACCGCCTTTACACCCTTTGAGAGGAGAAATGAAATATCCTCCTTGGTGTATGCCCTGACCGTTTCAAAGGACTTGGTTCCGTAGGGAGCCCTTCCGCTGTCGCCGAAATATATGAGGCTCTCATCCGGAAGCAGATTTCTGATCTCCTTCAGAACAGTGAGGCCGCCGAGGCCCGAGTCGAATATGCCTATTGGTTTTGAACTGTCATTTTTCATACCGGTTTCTTATAACGTTCTTTTGTTCTCCGCCGCGTTTTGGATGGCGAGCTCCACCAGCTTTGTGATGAGATCCTTCTGGGAAAGTCCCTCGTACTCCCACATTTTGGGGTACATACTGATGGATGTAAAGCCTGGGATCGTATTGACCTCGTTGAGGTATATTTTGCCTGCCTCTTTGTCCTTGAAAAAGTCCACTCTTGCAAGACCGGCGCAGTCAAGAGCGAGAAATGCTTTAACCGCCATGTCTTTTATCGTCTTGAGGTCCTCCTCCGGGATGTCCGCGGGTATTCTTGTGTAGCTTGTGCCGTTGATGTATTTATCGTCATAATCGTAAAACTCCCCGGTGGACACTATCTCTCCCGGCGTGGCGGCGACCGGTCTTCTGTTTCCGAGGACCGCGCACTCGACCTCCCTCGCGGGGATATATTTCTCAACAAGGACCTTTCTGTCGTATTTTGCGGCGTCAATGACCTTGGCGAAAAGATCGTCTCCGGTCATCACCTTATATGCCCCGACGCTGGATCCGGAATTCGAAGGCTTCACAAAGCAGGGGAAACCGATCTCCCGCTCCACAACAGAAGCCACTTTATCAAATGAATCAAGGTCATCTCTCTCCACGATCACCTCGGGAACCACAGGGATCCCCGCCTCACGGAGCACGGCCTTAGTGTACACCTTGTCCATGCAAAGAGCGGATGAAAAAATGCCCGCTCCCACAAAAGGCTTTCCCAGCACCGAAAGAAGTCCCTGGATGGAGCCATCCTCTGCCATGATGCCGTGCATCACAGGGAACACCGCGTCGCATCCGTATATGAGGTCGATAGCAGGCTTTATGCCCTGCCCCTTGGTGTCAGGAGCCTTCGCCCATTCGCCGCTCACTATGCGGTCAACGTCTATCGATCCGTCCTTGCCTTCGATCTCGATCCAGTCGCCCTCTTTTGTAATGCCGCAGGCCCTGACCGTAAAGAGTTCAAGGTCTATGTTCCTAAGAACCGCTCCGGCTGAGATGCAGGATATTTCGTGTTCAGTGGACTGGCCCCCGAAAAGGACCAGCAGTTTAGTCTTGTTCATCCTTTGCCTCGTATCGTTTAAAATCGTTTTTCCAGTATTTTGAGTCTATCTTTCCCTTCACCCTAACGCCGCTTCCGGTATAATCCTCATACTCGACTGTTCCCCTGTCATGGAGGTAGGAAAGAGTTTTTCCGTCGGAATAGGGAACCTCAAGGAAGAAATCAACTGACGCCGCATTGAAGAAACCAATTACGGCCTCCTTCAGTTCTTCCACGCCCTCCCCTGTCTTTGCACTGATATAGAAGCATTTCCCGCTGATGGGTCCCGTGTTGTCCGATGCGAGCTCTCTTTGGGGCAGAAGATCCACTTTGTTTACCACGGTGTAGCAGGGCTTTCCCCCTGCGCCAAGTTCCTTAATGATCTCCTCCACCACTTCGATCTGGTTTGCGGCATCGGGATTGCTTCCGTCCACCACGTGCAGCAGAAGGTCGGCATACTTAAGTTCCTCAAGAGTCGACTTGAACGCCTCCACCAGCTCGTGGGGCAGCTTTTTAATAAAACCAACGGTATCTATTATCAGGAAGTCCCTGTTGTCATCGGTGACAAGTCTTCTCACAGACGGGTCCAATGTGGCAAACAGCTTGTTTTCTGCCAGAACGTCGCCGTCGCACAGCGCATTGAGCAGGCTGGACTTGCCCGCATTGGTGTAACCCACCACAGCAACCTGTGGAATTTCGTTCTTTTTGCGCTCTTTTCTTAAAGTGTCGCGGACCGCGGAAACCTTCTCAAGCACCGTTTCCAGGAATGATATCCTTCTCTTTATGTAGTTTCTGTCGGCAGTGAGTTTGCTTTCGCCGGGACCTCTCGTTCCGATGCCGCCGCCCAGTCTTGAAAGAGCCACGCCCTTTCCGGCGAGCCTCGTCAGTCTGTATTTCTGCTGGGCCATCTCCACCTGGAGTCTGCCCTCCCGGGACCTCGCCCTTGCGGCAAATATATCAAGGATCAGCGTGGTCCTGTCGATTACCCGAAGGCCCGTGGCGTCCTCAAGGTTTCTCACCGTGCCTGCGGAAAGCTCGTCGTCCGCGATAAGAAGCGTGGCCGAGGTGGCCTGGGCTTTCAGGGAAATATCCTTTGCAAGACCTTTTCCGATGTAATATCTCGCATCGGGAGACGGTCTTCTCTGCACATATTCCGCCACAACCTCCGCTCCCGCGGTACGCGTCAATTCCTTCAGCTCCGCCAGCGCATTCTCAGGGGTGGTCTTTTTCTCGTCGGGCGGAAGAAGTACACCGCAGACTATAGCCTTCTCAGCCTCTTCCTCAAGGCTCTCCGACGATATATCTCCGGCTTCGGCATCGATCCTTACAAGCTCGTCAAAAAGCCTGTTAAACTCCTTTGCCTTCCAGACCGGCTCGGGTCCGAAGGTCTCATAGTCGCTGAAAAGGCCGTCTTGGTCTCTTCTTAAGACCGTCACGGAAATGCCTGTAGCCCTTTCCTCGTCAAGGTTTACCCCTATAACACCGCAGCCGTCAAGTCTCAGCGCCTTAAGAGTCGCTATATCCACTTCGGATGGCATTGACGAGCCGTTGGGGTGGGTGTGCCAGAGTCTTATGCCGGACAGTCTCTTCTCTCCGCGCCTCAGATCCAGCAACCCTTCAAGAGACACGCTCTCCGCACTGCCGACGCAGATCGCCTCCACACGGTTTTTTCTGTCGACAAGCGCCGCAAATTCGGTGCCCGAAGACGACGTGGCCAAAACCAATGCGTCCCTTATTTCAACAGGCAAAAATTCACCCGGGGAATACACGTTCCCGATGAATCCGTCAAGGTATTCCAGCAGGTTTTTCCTGACTGTGGACGTATTGCCGTATATCTTTCCTGTCATTGGTTATGGTTTATTCTTTGTCCCAGATGCCCCGTTTAACTGCCCCGAAGACGTTTTCTCTGAAATTGTGGTTTTCACGATTGAGCCCGGCGAGAGTTTTCTTTATTTCAGCCCGTTTGGACGTTTTATCCATGGGGCAGGGGCTCGTCACCACCGGATATTCCTCGGCATTCATGAGCCCTCTGATCTCGCTCTCCTCGACGTATATCATGGGCCTTATGACCGTTACTCCGCAACGGTCCAGGTATGTCTTGGGATCAAAACAGTAGAACCTGGCTTCGTATGAAAGGCTGAGAAAAGCGGTCTCGATCACATCGTTTCTGTGGTGTCCGAGGGCGACCACATTGCAGCCGATCTGTTTGGCGTAGTCGTTGAGCGCTCCACGGCGAAGATTTGCGCAAAGAGCGCAGGGATTTTTCTCCTGTCTTATGTCGAACACGATCTCCTTGATCTTTGTCTCGCAGATCTCGTACTCAACGCCGAGCTTTTTGCAATAATCCGCGACGGCCGAAAAATCCATGTTTTCAAAGCCCATCGATATGGTGACGGCTTTCAGGTCGAATTTTTTCGGGTAAAACCTTCTCAGCGCCGCCAATACCGTCAGAAGAGCCATGCTGTCCTTGCCGCCGGAAATACCGACGCACACCGAGTCCCCCTCGGCGATCATATCGTAGTCCTGCACGGCCTTTCTCACAAGGCTTAGCATATGGCGCATGGCGTTTTTGCGCGCCTTTTCCCGGGCCTTTAATACATCTTCCGTAAGTGTGATATTTGATTCGGCATTGTCGTCAATAACCAACGCCCGTACCCTCCATCGTGAAATCGATAAAATCGTTCACAAGCTTAAGAGCCGCTTCGTTCTGGATATCCTTCAGTTTGTATTCGTCTTTTTCCATAAACCCTTCAACGTATTCGTTGTAAAGGGATGCGAGCTTTGAATACTCAACGTTTGATCTGATTTTATCCGGGTTTGACGTGGTGGAATCGGCCACTATACCGATCTGCTCGTCATAATTGACAATGCCCTCAACTCTGAAAAGGTATAACCCGTCATCGGTCTCAATGATCTCCGGTATATCGGTTACCTCATTTATTTCAAAGGCTCTGTCGATGACTTCCTGGGGAAGGTCTCCCGTGGTTCCCTCGTAAGCGCAGATATCGGTAAGTCCCGAATTGGTGGTTGCATTCTGGGCTTCCGAGAATCCCTTCACAAGACCTGCGAAGCTGAGGCCCTCTTTGACCAGTTCAATATTTTTTTCAAGTTCAGCGCGCTTTGCCGCTATCGCATCCTCGCTGAGAGGCTCTCCGTCGTCATCCGTTTTTGAAAGGAACAGCGAACGGACGGTCCTCACGCCGTAGATCTTCTCATTTTCATTGTATTCTTCCCTGAATTTCTCAAAATATGCATTCTTAAGCTCGTTGTATTTTGCAAGATCCGCATTGTACTTTTCAAGGTCCTCGTCGTATTTGGCCTTCAAGGTGTTATATTCCTCGATGTCAGCAGCATATTTGGTTTTTTCCTCATCCGACGCCTCATCCGCAAGATCCGAGGGCTTTGTAGGTTCCACAGGCGCTTCCGGCTCTTCCATGCCGATCACATATCCGTTCTCGTCGGCCCAGTATTTTTCATGAAGCTCGGCGTAAAGCTGCTGCTTCTGGTATCGCTTGGCGTCGTTTACCTTCATGCCGTAAACGTAGTAAAAATACTCGTCTCTTGAAGCTCCGTACGTCGCCGCGCCGTAGTCGGCCTCGCTGTCAATGTATGAAAGGGCCTGTTCGAGTTCCGCCTGATCCACAGTATATTTTGCGCCCTCCTGATCGGCAAGCGCTTTTCCTTCGCGGTATGCGATCTTAAACCCCTGAGTAATTTCAAGAGTCCTGTCCACCGCACGCTGGAGATTTGAAATGCCGTTCTCGTCCGTGGAACGCATGAATTCTCTCATTTTCGCCAGGTTCTCGTCGTCTGTGGCATCCGGGGCGTAAACGCCTTCCGCTTTATAGTATATCTCCATTATCGCCCGGTTGAGAAAATACGAAAAATCGCTGTCATATATCGGTTCGGTGCCGGCATATGCGATAACGACCGTGGATTCATCCGCATCCGGTACAGCTGTGGAAGTAGCAGGGGCATCTGTCGCCTGGTTGTCCGGATCTGCCACCGGTGTGCATGACACTGCAAAAACCAATGTCATTACCGCCGCAATAACTATTGCAAGTACATTTCTAAATTTTTTCATATGAAACCTCACTTATTTTCTGCCGGCAAAAAACCCTTTTCCGGGCCCCGCCAACCTTTTTTACAGCAATTCGTACATCTCGCCCGCATCGTTCTTTTTCACGGTCTCCTGCACGCTCTTCACCCGGAATTTAACAGCGCCCTGAGCAAAGCCGACTTCAACCACGTCTCCGACCTTTACGTCGTAGCTTGCCTTCACGACCCTGCCGTTCACCGTCACTCTTCCTGCGTCCGCAGCATCATTCGCAACGGTCCTTCTCTTGATGACCCGTGATACCTTTAAAAACTTGTCGATTCTCATAAAGCTTCCTGTTTTTCCTTCTGTTCCCGGATAACTGCCTCAGTCACTCTCTTAAGAGCCAGCTCGCACTCGACACCTTTTCCTGTCGCCCGTCTGCATATCTCATAGAGAAGTTTTCCGACCGTCTTTTCATCCGAAAGATCGATCCCGTCAAGCTCACGAAACCAATGCTCTCCGCCGTCTTTTCCGGCTTTTGCGATCTTCTTTGAAACCTTTTGGGCCCTCATAAGGGCAGGGAAACATGCCGGAATATCCTCAAGGTCCTCCGCAAGAGACCCAAAGCCTTTTTCTTTTGCTTTGGCTGCCTCCCAGCTGGCAAGTGCCTTTTCGGGATCGTCTGCATCAACGTTTCCGAAGATGTGGGGATGCCTTGTTATCATCTTCTCGGTGCAGCGGGTCGCAACATCATCAATGTCAAACTCGCCATCCTCCCGGCCTATGACCGAGTGGAAAAGCACCTGGAGAAGCACATCGCCAAGTTCCTCGACCATCTTGTCACGGTCGTTCTTCTCAATGGCGTCGACGACCTCGTAGGCCTCTTCGATCATTGGTTTTTCCATGGTGACATGGTTCTGAGCCCTGTCCCACGGACACCCCTCCGGTCCTCTCAGTTCCTCGACGACCCTAAGCAGATCCTCCACCTTATATTTACCGTTTTCCCGTCTCTTAGGTGCCTCAGGCATTGCAATTCTCCGCATCTGTGCTATAATCAAGTGGATTTACGCGGCAAAAAACCGCACAAAACACGTTTTTATTATACCACCTTTTCATAATACGTTAAAGCCTTTTCAGATCCATCCGCAGTCTCCGTGAGCGGCTGAAGGCGCAAAAACGCCATCATTGCTGTATACGGATCCATTATCCCCGAAAAGGCTTAAAAAATGCAAAAGAGGTCCCGCGAATGAAACCAATGTTCAGCATCACAGAGGCAGAAAGCCTTATGAAGGAAGCCCTTCTTGAAGCGGGCAGGGCCCTTGAAGAAGACGAGGTCCCCGTTGGATGCGTCATAGCTGATACGTCCGCGCGTATCATCGCCCGCAGCCGCAACACGAGGGAGTCCTCCCTTTCCATCCACGGCCACGCCGAGATCAATGCCATCAATTCCGCGGCTGCCGCCACAGGTTCTCTGAACCTCTCCGGCCTGGCCCTTTTCGTTACTCTGGAGCCCTGTCCGATGTGCGCTGCGGCCATTGCCGCTTCGGGCATAGACGCAGTTTATTTCGGTGCTCCGGCGGTTTTCCCCGGCGCGAGGCCCGACGTTATAAAGGTTCTGCCCTCCAGCCTTCCGTATGAGTGCTACAGGGGGATCATGGAGAAGGAATGCGGGGAGTTGGTGAGCGGGTTTTTTGCTAAAAAAAGAGGAGTTTAAGGGGTGCCGCCCAAGGTAATAGGTAAGAAGTAAAAGGTACTAAGGCCAACGTCGACCACGTTTCATCGAGGAGCGATTCTTCACGAAGTGAAGCCAAGTGACGAGATGCAAGGTGCGAGACGCGAGCGGTGCCGGACAAGGTAATAAGTAAAAGGTAATAGGTAATAGTTAAAGGGGTGCCGCCCAAGGTAATAGGTAAGAGGTAATAGTTTAAGGGGTGCCGCCCAAGGTAATAGGTAAGAAGTAATAATTTAAGGGGTGCCGCCCAAGGTAATAGGTAAGAAGTAAAAGGTACTAAGTAATAATTTAAGGGGTGCTGATACTTGCAGTTTATTTGTTCATTGAGTTTTTCAGGGATTTTTTGTTCTCGTACATGGCCTCATCCGCGCGGGCGAGAACGCTGTCTGCATTTTTATCCGTTTCAGGGTCAAATACTGCGCATCCAACTGCCGCAGTCACACATTCCCATGGCTGACTTGAATCATCCTTAATATTTTTCAGGAATATATCTCGTATCGATTGGATGAGCTGATCCCGTTCTTCATAGTCATCGTTTTCGAGAATTACCACGAACTCATCTCCGCCCACACGGTAAACCGGAGAATGCTTGAATACACGGCAAATGATCCGGCAAAGGTTGTTTATACTGACGTCGCCCTTTTCATGTCCGTATGTGTCATTGATCATCTTCAGACCGTTCAGATCGATCATAACGATTCCGTAAGGACGATTGCTTCCGTTCAGATTTCCTATATAGATGTCATATGCCCTCTTATTGCGGACCTTGGTCAGAGCATCGATATTTGCGGCGCGGTCCATCTGCTCGGCATGTTCGCGTGCGGTCAGAAGGTCTTTCGTCGTCTGTTCCAGGTTGTTGATATAGCCGTCTATATCCTCTTCCATCTGGACCATGGACTTTGTAAGAGTGCCGATCTCGTCCCGTCTCTTTACATTCAGCTCGGCGAACACCTTCTTGTTGTGCTTGTACTGCGAAGCCGCGTTCGAAAGCTTATTGACCGGCTTTACGATCACACGGTTGACGACGATGATAGCGACAATACATACGGCGAGCGTTAAGATAAGGAATGCCGCAACAACGTAAAGGATGAACGTGCGCTGTATGGTCATGATCTCGTTCATTGAGATGTCCACACAGGCCATGGCAATAATTTCGCCTTCACTGTCGAAAACAGGCATTGCCGTCGCGCAGATCCATCCGTATTCGGGAGTATTGGTTATGTTTGGCCGAAAAGCATTTGCAAGGTCTTTCAGCTCTTCGGCTGGATTGTCAAAGAAAACCGGATCGATGCAGCCTGGCGGACAGGCCTCTTCATATGACGCGTCTGCCAGATAGACATAGCACTCATTCGGAACGTCCACCCACATGGTGTAGAGGCAGTCCACATCCAGCACATCCTGCATTTTACGCAGATCGGCAACAAGTTTCTTAAAATCCTCCATCTCCTCAATGGAAGAGTACTGAGCAATATACTCGTCAAATTCCGGGGTTCCCCACTGGTCGCTCTTGACCTTGTTTTCAGCTCGATCGTATATCTCACAGACAGCGTCCCTGACGTTGGTCAGCGTTTCAGGATCGATATACACCGCAAGCGCGCTGACAATGTCGATCGACCGGCCCTCGTATTGAGTTCTGATAACGTCACTGATGCCTTTGCTGTAAATGGCAACGGCGAGAACGCTGATCACAACGGCAATGCACACGATCAGCAGAATGGTTTTCTTGCTCAGTGAAAAAATCATTAAAAACACCCCGGGTATTTATGTCCTGTTATGTTATGCACCGGAATCGACGTGAAAGCCGGATGCTACACTTAGTAACGTAATATTATATAGCAGGAGGTGTAAATAGGCAAGGGCTTACATTCAGGGCAATCGCTTAATGTATTAGGTCTCACTTTAGCTCACTCAATTTGGCAGAAGGAAGTGTTTCATAAATCAACTTTTTAAAGAGATCCACATCCATCATAAAATCAACGATCTTCTTTTTGGTTGATTTCTTGCTTT
>JAFSVU010000051.1 GCA_017444825.1 Clostridia bacterium | reverse complement strand
GTCTTCCTTCGGAACAGGAAAACGTTCACTGTCTTTCATTCCATCAATCCCGTTTTATCATTTTTCAAATGTGTAAAGGGTGAATGCCGTCCCCGATCCAGCAGGACGTACAGCGAAACGATCAAAGCGCCGAACGTTTCCACCATCATATCCTGCATCGTATCGTGCAGACCGATATCGATATACCCGTCTGCGGGCAGAGCGTTGCCGTCGACAGTGACTTCGCGTATCTCCGACAGGTGTCCTCTGACGCCGGGCTCATCGCTCAGAAAATAGGAATGAATCTCGTGGACAACGGTGTCATTCTGCATATCCATATCAAATATAGTATCGCAACCGTATTCGACGAATTCCCAAAGCACCGATAAAGCAACAGAAAAACATAGTGCGAAGATGGCGGCGGCAACGAACCGCTTTTTGTCACCCGTGAGCAGACGGAAAAGATAAAATCCGAAAAGAGCAAATACGATCCCTCCGCAGGTGTGAAGCAACTTATCCCACCAGCTTGTGAGATAATAGAGCTTATAACATTCCCCAAACAGCGGAGAAAGAGCGTAAAATTCGCCTAAGATATACATAGCCGTATTCATTTTGCAGGAAAACAGCAGCTCTATTATGATCGGAAGCCACACCATTGCAAAAGACCCGATGCACATGGCAAGATGCGTGTATTCTTTTTTTGTAATGAGAATGATCAATGTTAGAAAGACCAGCAACTCGCCTGCGATCACAGACGCAAGTCTGCAAGTCCTCTCGCTTTTGGTCAGCGAACTTTTATAAACCGAACTTCTGCGTTCGTGTCCGATCCTTGCACAGCCCTCCATTGCCTTCGACACCTTTCGACCTTTTCTACGATTTTACAAGCGGTATCTAAACTGAAAAGAAACATGCAAAAAGAAAATGCAGACCGCTTCATTTCAGCGATCTGCATTTTTATTATCAGCATAATTTTATAAATTACAAGGCAAGGTAACCGTAAACGTTGTTTTTCCTTCTGAGCAGTCTACACTCACGGTGCCGCCGTGGAGGTCTGCTATCCTCTTTACAACCGCTAACCCCACACCGTTTCCTTCGGTGGCGTGCGACTCGTCCGCTTGATAGAACTTGTTGAATATTTTTTCACGTTTGTCTTCGGGTATCTCTTCGCCCACGTTGGAAACCGCAACAGAAAGCGATCCGCTTTTTTTGCTGATGTCGATTCCCACAGTTTCGAAATCGGGGGAGAATTTTATGGCGTTGTCGATCAGGTTGATCCATACCTGCTTCATCAGTTCTTCATTGGCGGCAACGAAATACTCTTTCTCGGGAAGGCACAGTTCGATATGCTTTTTGCTCCATTTCCCCTCCAGCATCAGTACGCAGGTGCGGATCTGCTCGGAAAGGTTATACTCGTCCACGTCGGTAAGGATGGTCTGATTTTCCACCTTGGTCAGATTCAAGACGTTTGTCGCCATCTGCGAAAGCCGCAACGACTCTTCCTCAATAATATTCAAGCATTCCATCTTGCGTTCTTCTGTCAAGGTTCCTCTTTTGAGGAGCTTCGCAAAGCCGGTGATCGAAACAATGGGCGTTTTGAATTCGTGAGAAAAGTTATTGATGAAGTCCGATCGGAGCATCTCGGTCTGTTCCAGCTCCGACGCCATTTGATTAAAACTGTTCGTCAATTCCACTACAGTGGGGTGTTTTGCAAAGGCGCCCTTGAATCCGAGTCTCACCGAATAGTCGCCGGCGGCAAGGCGGTTCATGGCGTTGAGTATTTTATTGATCGGCTTCAAGGGGAATCGGAGCGTAAGAAAAGTCAGAACGGC
>JAFSVU010000050.1 GCA_017444825.1 Clostridia bacterium | reverse complement strand
CATATGACCATGACCGACGCCCTTGAGGCTGCCGAGGCCTTTGGTTATGACGTTGGCAAGATCAATGCTTCTGCCGTTGGCAATGAGATCCTCTGGGATTCGAGGAATGACCTGTTCTGCTATCTTGACGAAGCGACGATCAGATATATCCCCGAGAGCGTGCTCATCTACACAAGGGATAACGAGGATGTCAGCAAGAGAATCTATGACGTTGACTACTGGGTGATCAAGGCGGACCTTCACGAGAAATATTCAACCTATCTTTACGAGTACACCGGCAATGGTGTTATCGAGAACCTTAAGACCGGTCTTGACGTCGGCAATGAAGCCGTTTCTTCCGTCAGTTACATTGGCGGTACTTCTGCTCAGACTGTTACCATCAGGACAACAAGCGGACTTCTGAAAATCAATGCACCCCTCGAAACTGATACCGTTAATCACTACGGAAAGGCTTCTTCTCTGGTCATTGAAGCAATTGGCACGTCTTCCTATCACGAGTTTGGACAGGTAGAGTATGCACAGATCAAGACCGGACATATTGTTATTGAGACAAGTGATGCGTATATTCACAATTTGCTGTTGATTGCAAACGATACGGGCGATGGTTTTGAGCCAATCATTCTTGAAATTAAAGACGGTGCTCCGTTCCCGGTGCTTGACAGAACTGACGTTACTATTGGCGCGAATGGAACTCTTGTGCTTACGCTCAAAACAGGTTCGACCGTTGAGTATATTTATTTGACAAATAACGGCGTTATCGAAGAGGTTTATGTTTCAACGGAAAAGATCGATACAACGACCACCAATGTTGTTGGGCATCCCAGCGCACAACTTGCAAGCACAAAATCCGAAAGCACATTTACAGCCGCCCAGCAGATCGCCAATGATGTAAACGGCGGAAAGGACCATCCTTCGCTTGAGGCTGTTGCTGCTGGAACGACTTATTTCGCAGGCGGTTTAGGAACTGATTCGAACCCTTATCTTATCAGTACAGCGACACATCTCAGTAATGTAAGAAACTACCTAAGCGCAAGCTTCAAAGTCATCAATGACATTGACATGAGCCAGGTGACAAGCTGGACGCCGATTGGAACTTCTAAAACTGCGCCATTTAGCGGTAAATTCAATGGGAGTAATTTCGCTATTAAAAATTGGAATACAACGAAATCCTTATTCGGATACGTAAAGGGAACCGAAAATACTAGATTAACCGGTGAAATAGGTGCTCTCTTAGACGAGAACTATAACTTGATAGAATCAAATGTAAGCGAAGATAATTACACCGCTATTGTTAAAAATGTAAAAATCGAAGATAGCAACATTGTAATAAATGCAAGTTCCAATAACGGTGTTATTGTAGAGTATACAATTGATTCATACATTGATAATTGCGAAGTATCTAAATGCACAATCATTTATGAAAGTGGTTGGTACACCGCAATTATGATTGGTGGAGTTCATAAAAGTCATATTAAAAATTTACATTTAGCTAATGATAACAGCATCACTTGTAGCGAAGAACCAGGATATTTAGGTAATTCCGGCTTAGTGATTGGAGGAATTTATAATGCTTGGAATACTGATTCGAATTATTTATATACTCAATCAAGCAAAACCATAATAAATGGATGTATCAACGATGCATCAGTAACTTTGAATAAAACTTATAACGCTGGATTCTTAGGTGCAGTTCTTGGTTGTATCTATTCATATATGAAAAATGACCTTATTATCAATTGTGTTAATAACGGCAATTTAACTGTTAACAATCTGGCAACTTGTACATCCGTTTCTGGTATTTGTGGAGCTCATATGGGTGGCCATGGTTTAGTTACTATTGTTGGTTGTTCAAACAATGGAAATATCGTTTTGACAGGCAATTCTTCCAAGAGTACTGATAATGCAGCATATGATCAAATATCGGGAATATGTTCTTATGGAACAGGTCCCTACGTTAACTGTTCAAATGCTGGATCATTAATCGGTGATGTTGAATATATCGGTGGTATATGCGCTAGCTCTGCAGATGGCAACTCAGTAACCTTCATAAATTGCTCTAATACCGGTTATTTATCCAGTGCAAACGAAAATGCGTCAATTGGCGAAACCTGTGCCAATGCTGCCGGTGGTCAGAATGTTGATGCAGCAACGATAAATACGTTATCTACAAACCCATACAAAATCACATTACAAAATGCCGGTTCAGTTACTGGAACAATGAATGTTCCTGCATCTGTAGGGAAAATGATAGTTGATGGCGAATTCGGTTTTTCAGCCATTAATTTATCAAATAAAAACGGTACAATTGAACTAGATATTTCAAATGCAACATTTACATTAGTAGGCAACAATCAAAACGCATCATTCACAGTTGTTGGAACAAACAACACCATTGTTGTTGATCAAAACGCTGTGCTTAAAAACATTAAACTTAGTGGTGCGGGAAATAGAATTACGAATAACGGGTCTATTTCTCATTTGACAATTGTAAACACTTCAGAAGAATCTGTTAATAATGGAGCAGTTGAATCAGTCCGATTTGTTGCCGAGGATGATACTAATATGAGTTTTATAAATAACGGTACAATTGGCGAGCACAATAATTCTTGGCATACAGTATCTACGCAATCAAAGATTAATCTGACATTCACCAATAACGGTACAATCTATGGAAGTGGACAACAGTATGCGCTTCTGTTCTACGGAATGAGTAATGTGACTTTCAACGCCGGTGCCGCATCGAGCCTGGTTGTTGAGAATGCTCAGTATACTGCTGTGTTCTTCAATGGTGAATCAATGAGAGCAAACTCCGTTACTTTCAATGTTGCAAGCGGCGCAGCAGGTGCTTCGGGTGGTTCCTATTACGGAATCGCGACACATCAAAGCGGCGGTTTAACTCCGGTTACAGTACATTTTAATTGATTCGTTTTTTTGTTACCAACTTCCGATGGTTCCATTTTAAATGGCATCGGAAGGTGGTAGGCAATCAAAGGACCTGCCGGAGAAATACCACGGCGGGCCCCTCTCAGAAAAATGAAAATGAAAGGAAACCCATGAAACGCTCTAACAGAAAAGGTTTTACTATTGTTGAGCTTGTCATAGTGATAGCCATCATAGCGATTCTCGCTGCAGTTTTGATTCCGACATTCGGCAGTATCATTAACAAAGCAAACGCTTCAAAAGATACTGTTCTTGTCAGAAACTTAAATACGGCGCTCAGCCTTGACAAAGCTTCGCAAATCACTCATAAGTATCCTCAACAGGCACTTGATTGCGTTGGAGATTCGGGATTCAGCATTTTAAGCATAAAATCCTCTGCAAACGGTAATGAGATCCTTTGGGACTCGGCAAACGACCTGTTTTGCTATGCAGACGCAAGCGGAAATATCAAATATATACCTGAATTTAGTCCGGCAACAACGCCCGGCGACGAGGCCTACTTTAAAATCTACCAAATTAGTGAGCAGAAAGATAATTCCGGTACTTTAGATTTAACGGAAGATAAATACTCTGCGTACCTTGATGCCAATGACGCAATAACCAAAGTTGTAACCAATAAAGGTGTCGACACCGGCAAGTGCGACAATATTGCAGAAGTTGACTACACAAATTCGTCTGAGAAAAATGTGATTATCAGAACCGGTTCGTTTGCAACAACTCTGAAAATAAATGCTCATTATGATACGGTCGAGCATTACGGATTTGCATCGGTCGTTGATATTGCCGATATAAAAAGTACTTCTTACCACGAGCACGGGACGGTTGGAAAGCTTAAAATTGCAGCAGGGCATGCAGTTGTTGAGGAAGACGGCACGGTGTATGGTGCTATTGACTTGGACGGTAATGGGACAGGTGCGTCAATTGAAAACAATGGCAAGATCTATGGCAGCAAAACTGAGGATGATAATTGCTCAGGCACTTATCATACATTGGCGTTGCTTGTTGTCGACTCAGGCCATGTTTATGAGGTTTGCACCCGTTGCGGGAAACTGGAACAGGTAGACACGTTTAACGATGTTGACTGGTCAAGCGTAGACCCGGAAAATGCGATTTTCCAGAATTACGACCACGTGAATATATTTGGTGACGAGGATCGGACCGGAACTGAGATTCTTAATGACGATATTCCTGTTTATACATGGTGCCAGATCAACGAAGTTGCAAAAAGTTACATCGACAATGTAACCTACACCGCGACGGGTCCATCGTTAATGACCGATTATTGCAATATTCAAACAACTTACAACAAACAACGGTCATTCGGCTGCACCATCGATTTGGTTGCCGGAATGCTGACGGTTACTGACAATGACACCGGAAATTCTTATACCGAAACGGTAAATGCCGGACCGTATACTTTCTACAACATAACGCCCGGTGTAGGCGGTGAATTTGTCGTTAAGGATACAAATAATAACATATTACAGCAAGGACACTTGCGGCCTACCGGCGCACTGAGGATGATCTACACAGAGGGTACTTGGAACGCTCGTGACCTTGGAGGTTGGGCATGTGACGGCGGCACGATAAAGTATAACATGTTAATACGTGGTGGAAATCCGATCGGATTAACGGAATGGGATAAGAATACCTGGGTAAAACTGATAGGAATCGATAACGATCTTTTCCTTGCAGAGGATGCTAACTACCCAACAGACTCCAGCCCGATTGGGCCAAACGTTACATTCCAGAGGACCACTCTTTTAAACGAGTTAACTGGCGGATACGAAACTTGGGAAAGTGCGAGATTAAATGGCAAAGCCACTTTAATCTTTAACAACTTATTAGATAATGCAATTGCTGGTAAAACAACATATTTCCATTGTTTAGCTGCTGCTGATAGAACTGGTATGACTGCCTATGTAGTAGAAGCAATCTTGGGCATGCACGAAAGCGACATAGATAAAGACTATGAACTTACGAGTTTTTATACAACAACCTCTCCTAGAACTAGGAAAAATACATATGTTCAATTCTTAGACGCTAGATATGATGGGGAAAACTTAAGAGACAAAGCAGTTAACTATATGCTTGAATGTGGTATTTCAATCGAAAAAATTAATGCTTTCCGTAATGCTGTTATCGATGGCAACCCAGAACAACTATATGATTTAGATGAATCTAAAAGAATTAATATTGCAACCACCTTTACTAATTGTTCTGTTTCTAATTCAGTTGGATCACAATTTGTAAGGAATAATTCACCTGCTTATGCCTCTACTTCAAATACAATGAATGCAGTGTATGGTGAAACATATACATTGAGTTTATCGAATGAAGCTAACGTTAATTCTCTTGGCGTTACTCAATTAGTATTTTATGATGATGATGGGACAATTACTGAAATAACAAGCAATACCACTTTATATAAAGGCGATACTATTAGATACAAGACTAAGAACAGTAACACCACTCACGTTGCTATTAGATCACATGGCGATGTAGAAGCCCATAATAGTTACATTACATTTAGAGGTCCGGCTTATGTTGAACAAAGTTTGCCAGCCCCTGTAGATAATATCAAGCATCTAACATTGAATCTTACAAATTGCACTTCTAATGCAACAACTACAGATTTAACGAAATATGAGGCGTTCTCTCTAGATTTAACCCCATCGTCTGGTTATTGCTTTGCTGAAGGTGGAATTACAGTAACTATGGGAGGAGTGGATATCACTTCTACGGCCCTTTCAGGCACCCACATTAGTATAGATAGTGTTACAAGCAATGTTGTTGTAACTGCGAACGCAATTCAAGAAGGGTATTCTTCTGTAATTAGTTCTATTACCCGCAATAATAACCTTGCTGATCCAACTAGTGATGATTGGAAGAATAATTCTCGTGGTAGTAATTCTTCTGAAATTTCTACTTCAAGCGGAAATATATTAACTAATAAAATTAGCGTAGAAAATGGTGATGTAATATTTGTGAAGGGATTAACCATGAATAATAGTGGAGTTCTCTTTTCACTTTTATATACCACAACCCATAATACTTTCCTTCCTGAATCAGACACTACATTTATTTCTGATTTTGGAACTTCTGGGGAGTGGAAATATTTCACAATTAATACAACTGGAGCAACTGGCTTACGTATTTGTGCTACAACTCCAAGCAATATAGGTAATGTCGTAATTTGTGTTTATAGAGATGGAAATTTGGTTGATAGTACTTCGCTAGTTGTTGATCCATTAACCGCTGCTACAACAACAATAGGAAACACTACTTCAAGTAATAATTTTGCTAGACCAAATGCCATAAATTGGGATTCCGATTCGGGATATGGTAGCACAAAAGGGGTTTATTACAACAATGTAACCGGTTACACAACTACAAATTACATACCAGCACAAAGTGGTGACATCATTTTTGTCAAAGGTATGACGTTTGATGCTGCAAATGGTCATGGACGTTCTGAATTATTTAACTCATCAATGGATCCTCTTGCATGGACATATATTTTAGCGAATAACAATAACGGAGAATTAAGCGAAGTCGGTTCAACTGGAGAATGGGTTTATTTCACGATTAATGACAGCAATAGCTCATACATCCGTTTGAGTGGTCATGTTGCTAATGCAGAAAACGTTTCCATTTGTGTTTATCGTAATGGAAATTGGTTAGTGGCTCCAGAACAACCTATACTTGATCCTTTAAATTCAGCTATTTCAGCAATTAAAAATGCAACTCCTAGCAATAACTTTGCTGATATAAATGGTGATGATTGGCATATTAACTCAGGATATGGCAGCACACCGGGATATTATTATAGAGATGTAACAGGTTTCACAACCACCAATTTCATTTCAGTACAAAAGGGTGATGTTGTACTGGTAAAAGGAATGGCGTTTGAAAGTGCAACAAGTATAGGCCATGCTCGTTCCGAAGTATTTAATTCGTCTAAAACAGGGCTTGGTTGGACATATATTGTTGATGGTTCTACTAATAATAATAACAAGATTAAAAATGTCGGTTCATCTGGAGATTGGGTTTACTATATTGTCGACGATAATAGCACCGCTTACATACGTATGTGTGGACAAGTTGCAAATGTAGGTAATGTCGCCATCTGTGTATATCGACCAAGCGTTGGTCTATTAACAGTTCAATAACAATCATTTATCTATTTTTATGGTGATTCATTTTAAATTGGGTCGCCTTTTGGTAATGTCAAGCTTTTTTCGCAAATTCATTTTTAGCAGAATGTAATTATTGCCGCTTTTATCGGCAGGGGACCCCTTGGTCCCCTTATTTTTTTCGTGGCAGGTCCGGGATGGCCTTGTCAAGGGCGGCGGCCGCCGTTCATCTTCAAAAATCTTCCTATGAATAATGACTTCAACAGCAAATAATAATATGTTATAACATGTTATAGCTTTAAGTTAAAACATATAAATATAACACAATAACTAAAATATAAATATAACCTATATTTAGAGCAATTAAATTTTAGTAAAGGTTAATCCCTCCAATTTATCCCGCGGAAATAATTATTATTGAAACCTTTTAACACCGAAGAAAACCATCTTTAAAATCATAAACCCCCTTGACACGCCAAAATACATTTGATAAAATATTATTGTATCAAATGCTTTAGGAGGCGCACGCCAATGGACTACAACCGCGAAGAGACTTTAAAACTGTCAAATCAGCTTTGTTTTCCGCTCTATGCGGCCGCGAGAAGTGTCATTAATCTTTATACGCCTTACCTTAAACCCCTTGGTTTGACATACACGCAATACATTGTTTTCCTGGTGCTGTGGGAGAAAAAGTCGGTCACGGTCAGCGAGCTGTGCGAAACGTTGATGCTTGACAACGGGACTCTGACACCATTGCTTAAGAAACTGCAGACGGAAGGTTATATTGAAAGACGCAGAAGCGAAAAGGATGACCGGGTGGTTGTGATCTCCTTAACGGAGGAGGGCGCAGATCTCAAGGCACGGGCGGCGGAAATTCCGTTTGGCGTTGGTGTTTGCATTGGTTTGGAGCCGGAAAAAGCGCAAATGCTCTACGAACTGCTGTATGAGCTGCTAAATAAACAGAATGCTAAGGAGGTATAAAATGAAAACGGTTTATGATTTCACTGTTAAGGACAGAAAGGGAGGCGACGTCAGCCTTTCCGAATACAAGGGGAAGGTCTTGCTTATCGTCAATACCGCCACGGGCTGCGGCTTTACGCCTCATTACGATCCGCTGGAGGCAATGTATAAGGACCTTCGGGACAAGGGCTTTGAGATCCTTGATTTCCCCTCTAACCAATTCAACGGTCAGGCCCCGGGAAGCAACGATGAGATCCATGACTTCTGCACTCTGAAATTCGGCACCGAATTCCCGCAATTCGCCAAGATCGACGTCAACGGGGATAATGCTGACCCGCTGTTCGAGTACCTCGCTTCGGTGAAGCCTTTCGAGGGCTTTGGCAAGGGGCTGAAAAACGCCGCGCTAAACAAGTTTGCGAAGATGAACAACAAAAAATACGGCGACAAGACCTATATCGGCTGGAATTTCACCAAATTCCTCATTGACCGGGAGGGAAAGGTGGTTGCCCGCTTTGAGCCCACCGTCGATATGGCGGACGTCAGAAGATCGGTGGAGGAACTGATAGGATAGGGAAAAGCCCTCATCATGGAAAAAAGGAGACAAATGAAATGGAAGAGAAAAAAGTTATACTCGATGCAATGAAAAAAGCAGGGGAACCGCTGAATGCGGGAAAAGTTGCGGAGCTGACAGGTCTTGACAGAAAGGTTGTGGACAAAGCTTTCGCAGAGCTTAAAAAAGATGGCGCGATCGTTTCTCCCGTGCGCTGCAAGTGGGAACCGGCAGAAAAGTAAGAAAAGTAATAAGGCAGAGGCCGTGGCCTCGCGCCAGGCTTGAAGAAGCACTTTTTAAATTTGGAAAAGGGGGATAATTCAATGTTGGTAAACACCAAAGCCAGAATCGGCGTGTTTGCTATTGCTCTTAAGGCGTATTTGCCGCAGTTTCCGTCGCTGGTACCTGAATTTGACGCTCAATATGCGGCGTTTAAGGATTCTTTGCCGGACTCGGTTGAGATCATTGACGGGGGCATAGTAACGACAAAAGAACAGTCTCAGGCTGCGGGCGATAAATTCAGAGCTGCGGACGTTGACCTGGTCATTCTGCAGATGCTGACGTACGCCACGTCATACAATATGCTGCCGGCGGTGCGGGACCTTGACGTGCCTGTGGTCGTTGTAAACGTGCAGAAACTGAAGGCGCTTGACTATGATCATACGGATATCGCGTCGTGGCTCGGTGAAGGCTACGCTTGCGGTGCGGTTGGCGAGGCTGTTGCGGATCTGAACCGTTTCGGTAAGCGCCACGCTGTGATAACCGGTGTTGTCGAAGGCGGTGACGAAAACGTACGGCGTGAGATCGAGAAATGGTGCCTTGCGGCACAGGTGCGCCGCCGTTTCAGGGATACGAATATAGCCCAGATAGGCCGTCCGTACCCCGGAATGATGGATCTGTACATCGACGAAACGAATCTTTACCGCCGCATGTTTGTCTATACCAAGCAGTTCGACTGGGAAAAAATGTGGGCCATTGCTGATGACGTCACAGACGAGGAGGCCATCAGGAACAAGGCGCAGGATATTCTCGGCACTTTCGACATAGAAGGCGGAGGAAGCGTTGAGGAAGTATGGGAGATGGCAAAATACGTTGTTGCCTTTGAAAAGTGGGTGAAAGAGGAGCGCCTGGGTCTTATCGCTTCCCATTATGACGGATTTGCCCAGGGCAAAGCGGGAAAACTTGATTCCATGCTCATTCCGGCGTTTTCCATGCTGATCAAGCAGGGTACTGCCTGCGCAGTGGAGGGCGATATGAAGGTCGCCATGGCCATGAGCATTCTCAAGACCATAAGCGGCACAGGTCAGCTTGCGGAGATGTATTCGATAGATTTCAACGACGATATAGCCATAATCGGTCACTCGGGCTCCGGCGACGCGGATATTAGCACCAAACGGAAGCCGACAATGAAGATCGTAAAGGTGTTCCACGGAAAGACCGGGGGCGGCTATCTGACCCAGTTCTATCCCGGTGACGGTCCGATAACGTATCTTGCCATTACGCAGGACGGCGACGGTCGTTTCAAGTTCGTGATCGCAGAGGGTGTGAACGAGCCCGGGAAGATTCTTTCCATTGGCGACACCAATATGCGCACGAGATTCTCCATTGGCGCGCGTGAATTTGTGAACCGCTGGTCTGAGGCGGGTCCCACTCATCATTTCGCAGCAGCTCTCGGAAGACATGCGGATACTATCCTTAAGGTCGCAAAAATACTGAACGTTCCGGCAGAGGTCATTTGCCGATAAAAAGGAGGAAAAAATGATCATCAAAGCAGTCAAATTCAGAAAAGACGGTTTTTACACACAGCCATTTGTTTTCGGCGGCGAGGAGGGCCCGGACAAATTCGACCCGAACGTGCGTTATCGCGGCAGTTTGCAGAACTACCTGATCGACACCGGGGATGAAGTCATACTTGTGGACACGGGATTTCCCGCAGGAACGCCCGAAGAGGTGCCGGACGAAAAAAGTCCAGGCTTTACCGGAAAGGATATCTGCAGCTACATGGACGCTTTCTCCGCGCTGGGTTACAGGCCTGAGCAGGTGACAAAGATCCTCCTTACCCACAAGCACAACGATCATTCCGGTGAGCTTCGTTCCTTCCCCAATGCGAAGATCTACGTGAACGCTGACGAAACTTCCGCCGCGGAACTCCAGGGACTCGCCAATATCGTCCCGGTCAGCTTTACAGGCGGTGCGTACCACAACTTCCCGGAGAGTCAGAAGATCGCGGACGGCGTTTACATGATCAAAGCCAAGGGACACACCAATGGCAACAGCATCGTGATCGCAGAAAGCGACGGCCTGTTCTATATGCTGCACGGCGATATAACGTACGTCGACGAGGCGCTGTACGGGAACAAACTGTCGGTGGTTTATGAAGATCTCGCAGCCGCCCGTGAGACCCTTGACCGCGTCCGTGAATTTGTGCGGAACAATCCGACTGTCTATTGCGGAACCCATACCCCTCAGGGATATGAAAACCTTGAGGCAAACCGCGTGATGGACCTCGACCATCCCGTGCCCACAGTACTCGCCGAAGTGGATCTCAACGCCAATGAAGCCAGCGGCAAATACGTCTGCTCGATCTGCGGTTACGTTTACGATCCTGCGGAACACGACGGCGTCGCCTTTGAGGACCTGCCGGAGGACTGGAAATGTCCCCGCTGCAAACAGCCGAAGGAAAAATTCAACAAAGCATAAGCGCTTTGCAAAACTAAACAACGCAAAAGCATCCGACCGCAGAGAGAGATCCCTGCGGTTTTTTGCGCCTTTTTGCAGTTTTATTATGCTTTGAGAACGACAGGAGGACAGGCTTTAGGACAGCGTAGGACGGCTCTTTAGTGCAATTTGCTTGACCTTGCGCATCTTTTTTGCTACAATCTCCCCCGTGAGCCGGAGGGCTGCATTGGCGATGCTCCTCGCGGCGAATATAGAATGGAGGAAAAGAATATGAAGAAAAATGGTTTTACTATCGTTGAACTTGTTGTTGTGATCGCTGTGATAGCAGTGCTTGCGGCGGTCCTGATCCCGACTTTTGCCACGCTCATCAAAAAAGCCAACCGCAGCGCGGACACCCAGAATCTCAGAAATATGAATACGCTGCTGGCCATAGAGAAGGCTGAGGGCGGCGAGGTCAGTCTTTCGGACGCTATCAAGGCGGTCTACAACGGCGGCTACGACCTGATGACCAAGGACGCGGACCACAGGTATGCGTTCAACAAGACCAAGTGCGAGTTTGAGTACGTGGAGAACACGGCAAGCCTTGGCGCCGACTACGAGACAATGACCGAAGTCACGACCCTGGACTCGCTGGAAACTTCTGTTGAGAACGGCGGCATCGTCTACCTGAAGGGCTCCTATGACCTTAACGACAGCACAGAGAAAAAGTACCTGCACGTCAAAAGCGACCTCGTCGTAGTGGGTGACAGCTCGAACCTTACTGTTCCCAATGATGCGAAGGACACATCGGGTATAGCTTTCTGGAGTGATCAGACTTCTCCTCTTTTTGTAGTCGTAAACGATGATGTAACTATCACTCTTTGCGGGCTCAACCTTAACGGAACCAGCTCCAGTAACTCCCTCGTGGCGACTGCGGCGAACAATACGACCATCAACCTGTTTGACTGCACGCTGAATGATTCATGCTATGGTATAAACATCAGAAACTACGGCGATCCTGCAAATAACTTACTTAGTTCAGGCAACACGATTACTGAAGATGCAACAGTAAACGTCTATATCAAGAATTGCAATATCAACGCAAATCTGAGCGCTTTTAACTTTAAATACGTGGGCGGCACTGTGACCGTAGAGGATTCCGTTCTTTCGCAGAAGAAAACGGGCGATTACGCTCTTATCGCCAATGAAGGTAACGGCGTTAAAATGACGTTCAAGAACTGCACGCTGAACGCTGCGGGTGAAGACATCATTTCCACACAGTACGGTGCAAAGAACACGACCGTGATATTTGAGGGGTGCACCGACAACGGAAAGAATTACGCGATCGCATTATCCGGAAGCGGCCCTGCCGGAATCGGCAACAAGATTATAAAAGACGGAACGACCGTTGCCTCAAACTGAGTTTATAAGTTTATGCGCAATAGCCTGAGGCAAAGCCCGGGCTGAAATAAACAATAAGACCTGCCAAATCAAGTCGACGCGGCAGGTTTTTTGTTTGCAAGAAAAGTATTTAAAATTCAAAATAAAATTTACATAATATTAAATATGTAGTGTAATGCATTCGTTTTTTATGTTTTGGATTATATCAGGATCGATGAAGCATCGTCAAGCTGTTTTATCGATTTTTCGCTGTTTTTCAAATGAAAAGACAATTATGCATAGTTGAAAAGTTCCCTTATCTAAAAACGAGAAGAATACGTAAAATTCATTCACAAGGGGAAAAACGTTTATAAACCTGAACACAAGATGGCCGAAATGTAACGAAAGTGTAACATAATTAATATTATGTAATACTTTTGGACAAGAGGATCGGGTATGATTTATATCATTCTCGCGCTGATCTCACTCAGCGTTATTTACCTTGCGAGATATTTTAAACAGAAAGGTATGCGCGCCGCATCTGTTGCGATAGTGGCGTTGTTTTGCGCTATATCCATAATTTCGCTGGGAGTCCTCTTCTTTAAAGCTGTCCACCCGTATTATCCTGCAGAAGAGGAGATGTTTATCCTTTTTTCCGAAAAAGGACTGGCCGGGGTATTCTTTGGCGATAGAGGAACTACGCCGGAGTTTACCTTTTCCATCCTGCAGGCAGTAGTTGTTCTTGTTGCGGTCACCGCAGGCTTCACCGCACTGGTTTTGATCCACGGTCTCTTCGAAATAACCAAGGCCGTCGTCGCCTTCATCAAATCTTCCGGACATCTAACACCCAAAACCAATGTGATCCAGACCGAACCATTGGTTTCATTCCATACACAAAAACCAATTCTAAAACTCAATTGCAGGATGAATTGCTGACCTTTTTCTGATGTATCCCAAAAGAATAATACATTAAGAAAGAGGTAAAACAATATGAAAAACAAAAAAGCTTTTACTGTTGTTGAGCTCGTCATCGTGATCGTGATCATCGCGATTCTCGCTGCCGTGCTTATTCCTACATTTGCGAGCATTATCAAGAAAGCAAATGTGTCCAAGGACGAACAACTCATTAGAAATCTTAACACAGCTCTTGTATCAGACAGAGCAGAGAATGGCGGCAATAACCACCGCAATATGACCGAGGCCCTTGAAGCTGCGGAGAAGTTTGGTTATGAGGTTGGCAAGATAAATGCGTCTGCCACCGACAACGAAATTCTCTGGGACCAGGCCAATGACGTTTTCTGCTACCTGAATGGCGAAAAGGTTGAATACATCCCTGCAAGTGTCGAACAGGGAAAGCAGCTCACAAAAGACAATTACCAGCTTTGGAAGATCTACAACGCGAAGAGCGGTCCTGTTCCGGCGTACGATGATCAGACATACTCCATTTATCTGGGAGAGGATGCGAAGATAACCACACTTAACGGTGCTGTACTTAAAGTGAAGACCGGTGTCGACGTTGGCAGAAGAACCGATATTACCGCCATTGAGTATTCTTATACCCCCACAGGGGCAGAATCCGCTCATGCAAATGTGATTATTTGTACGAATTCTGAAGAGTTAACTGTTAATGCAAAGGATGATGGTGTTACACATTATGGATTTGCTTTATCCGTAAATGTGGTTGATGTTGCATCAGCCTCATATCATGAAAATGGTAGAGTACAATTTCTTGAAGTTGCAGCTGGACATATTGTTCTTGAGAAAGATGCAGTAGTAAAAGCTATCCATTTCACAGCAGCATCTGAAAACGAATTCCATAATGCTGAAGGTAAAAAAATATCTATCGATCTCAGCAAAGTTACTACGGAAAAAATGCCTGAGTTCTCAAGAGACGCTGTTTCGATTGCAACTAACGGTACATTCGTCACAAAAGTTACGGGTGATAACGGCGATGAATATATATGGCTTTTTGGCAGTGGCATCAAAGAGCAGATGGTGGTTGTTTCTACAGAAGGTGCTATAGCTGAAAACGGAACATTGATTGACGGCATTACGACCGGATGCGCAGCAGGTTCAGTTGCTGAACAGATCGCAAACCCAGCTAAAAGAAATTCAGAAGGTCAGTTACTCGACGAAGATGATCAAGTTATCGACTTGGGTATGTTTGACTTGACAAAATCAAATGCTTTAAACACAAAAGCCATCGTTTATCAAGTTGACTCTAAAGCTGATGTAAAAGCATCTGCCACTATGTTTGCTGGTGGAAAAGGAACTAAAGATGACCCATTGCTAATTTCAAACGGAAATCAATGGTATAACTTCTTGTGTGCTTATAATGGCAAGTACGTCGGATACTACGATATTTTTTATATAAAGCTTTTGTCAGATATTGACATAACCGGATATAAAATCGAGAATTTAGCTCCATATTGTTATAGATTCGACTTAGATGGCGACGGCCATTCTATGAAAAATTTCACAAGCAATATTTTTGGTAACATCTATGGTGTTTATTATAGCAAAGATATAAACATACATGACTTGGTGATTGATTCTATGGAGAGTAGCTATGCCGCTTTTGGCTATGGGACATGGGATAGCTCAAATTCGCATAAGTTGACATTCAATAATGTCACCATAAAGAACAGCCATTTTTCATGGGCATCTGCATTTGTATGCCAAATAAAAACTGGTGGTGGAGTGTTTACATTTAATAATTGTGCCCTTATCAATTCAGTTGTTCAGGGCAGCTCTATGAGTACTGCTGGCTTTGTTGCGTATGTTGGTTCATCAGATTCTGTTGTCATTGATGGCTGTACAATTAGTAATACAACTATTCTTTCAACAGAAACTCAAGTCGGTGGATTTTTAGGCCAAGACTATGGCACACCAACAATTAAGAATTCAACAATTACATCTTCTGTTGTTATTAGAAATGTGAATTCAGACGGCGATGTTGCAGCACCGTTTGATGCATACAAAGGGGACAGCATGGATTTTGCTTCGAAGGAATTGAATAATAGATTTGAAGGCGTTGTTTCCCATGCTGACCTTAATAAGATAAAAACCAACAAATTTGATTTTGTACACGATCATTTTAAGGGATTACTTACATCAGATTTTACACTTGAAAATGGAGTTATTTCTTATAACGGTGAGACTAACATTGCAAAGGCAGTAGTCACACAAAGAATTTCTGGAGGATGCTATAATTCTGAAAAAGATACAGCTTTCAATAAGTTCTATTTAGGCGGTTATAACAGATGGAATGATACAACTGTTGCAGAGAATATTACAACCAACACGATTGCAACAATTAGAATTGCAGAGAGAATAATGAACGTAGTTCCTAACAATTATGTTGGCAGTATTGGCTTCTCAACATCAAATTCACCTGTAGAGAATTGGAAGACAAACGACACTTATTTTGATGAGTCAACGAAAACTCTTAATTTGAATGGGTGCTTCACTGATGAAACTCTTGTAGGTTGCTTTGATGAATCGGTTACAGTTGACGAAACTACGGGAGAGTTGACGCCTAAGCAGACAGAAACATTTACGGTCACAGTCGTTGTCGAGCTATATGATGAATGGGGCGGATTGCTTGGTACTGTAAACCTCGGTTATTCAATTGAGCAGTAATCTTTTGGCGTTTTGTTCGTTAAGCTGAAAATTAGCAAACAGTACAAATGTACGAATGAAAACCAAAATATTAGCGCTACCTTTTTGGGGGAGGAATATATAATCAACAGAATAACCGTTACATGGGTTAACATCAATGCTCACCCATCTGCTAAATGGATGGGAAATGGCTCTTGATTAGCCCCAAAATAAACATATGAAGGTTGTTAGGGCAAACTTAACAACCTTCATTTTTCGAAAAAATCGATACTCAAAAAGCATTACTAAATACTGATTTTCGCCTCGAAATTGTGTGAAATGCAATTTGACGGTGAAAATCGTGAGTTAAAAAAAGGCCTTGCTTACGCAGTGACCTTTTACTCGTTATCTATTACTTAAAGCGGCACCCCTTGCGTCAGCACCTTTTACCTATTACCTTTTACTTATTACTTTGTCCGGCACCGCTTTAACTTAGTGCGGCACCCCTTACGCAGTTACCTGCTAACCCTCATCAATAAGTTCAAGATACTCCATCTCCGCCGCATCCAGCCTTTCCTTGACCTCTCCCTGCTTCGAAAACGTCTCGGCTATAAGCTCAAAATCCGACGCGAGGGCGGGGTCCCCGAGGATCCTGTCGCACTCTGAAAGCTCTGCTTCGAGGGACGCGATCTCTGTCTCCAGAGCTTCGATGCGCTTCTGTAGCTTTTTGGCGTTTGCACGGTCCTCCTTGGCTTTAAGGAATGCCTCCTTGGAGTCGCTGGGTTTGTCGGAGGGGGTGGAGGCGCCGGAAAAAGCACCGGTGGCGGCGCCTGAAGAAGAACCGGAGACGCCGGGAGTCACTTTAAGAGAAGACTCCCGGCCCGAAACGAAGGCACTCATACCGCTTCCGAAAACGGTGTAGGCATCGAGGTCGAGGGTCTTGGCGCCGATCTTTTCCACAAAATAACGGTCGTGGGACACGCAGATGACTGTGCCCGGAAAGCGGGTGAGGGCGGATTCCAGCACCTCGCAGGTCCTGATGTCCAGGTGGTTGGTGGGCTCGTCCAGGAGGAGCAGATTACCCTTTTTGTAGGTCAGTTTGAGGAGGGCGAGGCGGGCCTTTTCGCCTCCGGAGAGGAGGTCATTGGTTTTGAAGACGTCATCGCCTGTGAAGCCGAAGGCCGCCAGCGCATTCCTGCAGGCCGTGATGCCGCGGAACTTGGGAAGGCCGCCGCCGTTGTAGTAATCCGCGTTTGCGGCCATGAAGGTCTCCTCAAAAGGGGTGCCTGAAAGGTCCAGCTCCGCAAAGTCCTGGGAATAGTATGATATGGTGACGCCGGCGCCAAGCTTTATGGAGCCTTCGGAAGGTGTCAGGATGCCGCAGATGAGCTTTAGAAGGGTTGATTTGCCGCCGCCGTTGCGGCCTGTGATGACGAGCCTGTCGCCGCGCCTTACATCGAAGCTGAGGCCCTTGAAGAGAGGGGCTGCGTAGCCGAAGGAAAGGTCCTTGACGGACAGCACCTCGTCGCCGCCGCGCTCTGAGATCTCGAAGTTGATGGCGACGTCATTGGCGTTAACGGTAGGGTCGCTCAGGATGTCAAGACGGTCCAGCTTTTTCTGCCAGGCCTCCGCAGTCACGAAGTTGTGCTCCTGACCCCACCTGCGCTGGGTCTCGATGACGTCATTTATGTGGGCGATCTCCTTCTGCTGGCGGGCGTACAGCCGCTTCTTGTACTCGATGTCGGCCTCCCGGAGAGGTATGTACTTGGTGTATGGCGCATTGTAGAGTGTGCCCACGCCGCCTTCGATGAGGAGAGTCTTATTGGTTACGGTGTCGAGAAAATACCTGTCGTGGGAGACCGCAAGGACCGTGCCCCGGTAGCTCCGGAGACTTTCTTCGAGAAAAACGATGGATTCGGTGTCCAGGTGGTTGGTGGGCTCGTCAAGGAGGAGAAGCTCGGGCTGCTCGAGGAGGAGCTTGCCCAGGGCCAGACGCAGCTTTTGACCGCCGCTGAGAGATTTGACCGGAAGGTGGGAGATGCCCTCGAAACCAAGACCGAGAAGCATGCCCGTGACCCGCGACTTGTACGTGAGGCCGCCTTTTGCGACAAAAAGTTCGTAATCCTTCGAGATACGCTCGGAAAGAGAGGCCCCGTCGCCGCCGTCCTCCAGCGCTTTTTCAAGAGAAGCTATTTCGTCCTCAAGCGCGATAATGTCCGAAAATACCGAAATGTAGTCGTCGTAAACCGTGATGTCCCTGTTGTCTTCACCTGTGCGCTGGGAGAGCATGCCGATCCTGCCGCCTGCGTTTACGGTGACGTTGCCGTGGTAAGAAAGGTCGTCGGTCCTGCCCGATATGATGTTCAGAAGGGTGGTCTTGCCGGAGCCGTTGTCGCCAACGATGCCGATGCGGTCACCTGTAAAAACAGTCATATTGACATCCTCCAGCACCTTTACGGCGCCGAACTCGCATGAAAGCCCCTTAATATCAATAACTGTTCCCAAAACCTGTCCTCCGTTCACACCGCGCAGGGTGCCAAAAATACGCTGACCGAAATATCAGTCAAACTCGATCTTCTCAATGAACACGTAATTCACGTGATCCTTCTGAAGGTGAAGCAGCATCGTGCCGTCCTTCGATGTGGAAATGCTCTTAAGTGCATAGCCTTCGCCGGGAGGGGTGATCTTCACGGTCCTTGCCTGTCCGTCCTTGAAACCAATGACGTCAAACTTGTCCCCTTCGTTTCCGTAATCAACGTTATACAAGAGCTTTGGCCCGTCCCCTCATCGGGGGTTGCCGGCTCTGTCTCGGGTTTCTTAGTGCTTGTTCCCGGCTCATCGGGCTTGGTTATGACAGGAGCCCTGCACGCGGCAAGGCACAAAACCGAAAGAGCTAAAACTGCGCAAATGATTAGAGCCAATGCTTTTCTCGGCATAATGAAAACCTCCTGAAGGGCTATGGCCCGGTTTAGAGTCCGGAAAGGATTATATCATATTTTTGCGCGTGTTTTATATACAAATATCGGTAAATATCGGGCCTTGGTGTTTTGTTTTTACAATGGATTTCCCACGATCTCATTGCATCGGGAAGCTTAAAATACTCTTGAAGTGACAATTTGTCTCTTTGTTTTGGTTTTCAAATACTGCTAAACTTGTAACGGCGGGTGATGTTGGTTCCGCCGCCAAAGATTGATTTTACCGGAGGCTTGTTTATGCATTCAAAAAAACAGATCATTCTTGTACCTGTAATAGCTTTCATCGCTTTGGTTATTATCGGAACTGTTGCTTTTACTCTACTTTCAAATCTTCCGAAAGATGACGGTATGGTCACTGTAGAAGAGGAATTCTTCGACGGAACGGTGCTGAACTTCGGAAAATGGAAAGGGACCTTGTCAAGTCTGGAGTACTGTATTGTTGAACTTGATGACATTGACGGTTTTATGGAATATGTCCGGAATTGTGAATACTTTGATGAAAAACTTGTATTCAAAAACTCTAACAGTCCCTTTTCCACCGTTATATATCTGGTCGTATCCGGGAAGGTATTTACGTTACGATTTTTTGACAACAGGGTATGGCTGGTCCCTTTGGAGAAAAAATATTACGATGTTCAATATAAGTCGCACCTTATGAGATTTATGTGGGTGCCGGTGGACACATACGTTACCCATGATATGAACCCGAAAACAAGAAGGTACGACACTCCGGGAAAATGGGATGCGGATGTGACAATGGATGACGTTAAGTATCTGTATTCGAAGGTAGACCCGGAGATGTATGAGATAACCGATGAGGGGATATTTGTGAAAGGATATGCCGCAATTATTGATGAAGTCTCATGGGAATTGATATCTTATGAACCCACAGACAAATACGGTGTTAAGATTTTCGAGGACGAGTCGGGAAGTGTGATGGTCGATGTGATCTATCCTTAATTTAAATCAGTATGAAAGCAATAGTAAAAGAAAGAATTAAAATAGCCGCCGTTTGTCTGGCGGTGGCGGCAGCAGTTGTTCTGCTAACCTTCCTGACGAGGGGGCTGCTGGACATGATCAACGGCCTTGACGTGTCCGTGGAATCCTTTTCCGGGGAGACGTTTTCTCTTGGGAAATACACGGGTCTCCGTAACGAGCTGTCTTATGGCTTTTCCGGGGACGTTTTCAACGTCGATAAGCTTATCGAGTCGGTAAAAAAATCGGATCTTTACGACGATAATCTGTCATTCGAAAAAGCGGACGGGAGCAGGTTGATATACCTTGTGGGTGATGGCAAGGCGTATTCCCTCAGGATCCACGGGCTGAAATGTGAACTGAAGGAGCTCTTTGCCGCGTATCAACGGCAATCGTTTTCGGTGATAGCAGACGTTTACGGCGACGGGTACAGGGCACCATCAGGCTATCAGACCGGCGAGTGGCGGGATGATGACATTGGTTTTAATGATATTAAATACCTGTACGGAAAGATGCCGGATGATATGTGCAAGATATGCGACGACGCGGTCTATCTCAAGGGATATGTGCTGCCTTTCCCGGAGCTGATGGACAAGACGGATGGATACGTGGCGCGCATTGTCGAAAAAGAAGGCAGAATTTGTGTGGAAGTCATATCAGGGGAGGTGCCGAATGAATAACATAACCAAGAGTTTCGGTAAAAATACAGTGCTTAAAAACGCGGCTTTTTCGTTTGAGAAAAATGCAGTGAATCTGGTGATCGGGAAAAACGGCAGCGGCAAGACCACGCTGTTTAAGACGCTTTACGGGCTGATCAGGCGGTTTGACGGGGAACTGGAACCCTGCAGCTATAAGATGATGAGCGAGAATTCGGTCTTCATGAAAAACAGGAGCGGCTATGAAAATCTCGAATATTTTCTGGAAAAGGACGAAATCGGCGGCATTGGCGAGTATATCGACGCGTTCTCTATGGGCGACTACATCCACAAGAAGGTGAAGACCTATTCCCAGGGGATGAGGAAAAAGCTGGCGCTTACGATGATACTGTCTTCGGTCTGCGACGCGATTCTGCTTGATGAGCCCACGAACGGGCTGGACGTTCCATCCGTGATGATACTGAAATCGATCATTGCCGAAAAGAAAAAGACCACCACTGTGATAGTTTCCAGCCACGACTCGGGCCTTTTTGACAAGAGTTTTGCGGATGCGGTGTTTATCATTAAGGACAAATGCCTGAAAAGGGTGGAGCCGGAGCGTGAGGATTCGACGCTGTTTATTGTGGGTACGGTGAGGCCCATTGACGAGACGCAGTTTACTGTTGTTGACCGTTACAACGACGGGAGCTATTGCATCAGGATAATGAAGGGCGAAGAGGGGGACGCGGCAAGGGCTCTCTCTGATTACGGGCTGGTCCTTTTTAAGCCGTCCGACGTGGAGGAGATGAAAGCGGGGCTGATATCATGATGAAACTTGTTAAGGAAGTGCTGAGAAGCAAAATGATCGCATTGGTTGTCGTGGCAGCCGTCGTCGCACTGTCGGCTTTTGCGTTTTACTACAACGGACGGGCAGACGCCAATGTCAAGATCGAGCGATATTATTACGGCAAGACCTCAACCGTAGAAGATATACAAAATACCATCGAGGAGACCATGGCAGATTATAACGATTCGGTCTCGTCCGCGGGAACGGAAAGCTCGATTGCCAGAAATAAGCTGGAGACAGTTTTTGTGCTGCGGGAGTTTCTCGCAAACAATGGGGAGATCAAGATTACCGACGTGTACGATGGATCGCTGGCGACCCGTCAGGATTCCTGCTCATATATTGCCGAGTCGGTTCCGGTCGCTGCGCTTCTGACTGTGATCACCGCCGCGTTTCTCACGTCAACGCTGATCACGAGGGAGTTTGACGAAGGCGTGCACATTTACATCTACAACGTCTCCCGCACCAAAAAGATGCTGAAACGCTTGGCGATCGTCCTTACTTCGACGGCCCTTGTTTACGGTTTATTCGCGGGTTACGTTCTGATCATATCGAGGGCTTTCCCTGACGTCTTCAGCTACGGACTGATAGTGGCGCAGAACCGGGCGTTTATCCTTCCGGTCAGCGAATACCTGGGCGTGTATGTTTTCGGGAGGTATCTCTACGTCTCGCTGTTCGGTACGCTGCTCATTATACTTTCGGCTATAATTGCGAAGAAATCGATATTTGTGTACGGGACTGCCGCGGCTATTTCCGGTATTTATTTCCTATTGAAGGCGTTCCTTCCCGCACCGCTTGCGGCACTGGGGCTTTGCGGCGAAGAGTTAATGTATTTCTTTACGAGGGCATATTTCAACCTGACGCCAATGTACGTCCTTTTCCCGGCGGCGCTGATCGTTTTGTACCTGAGGCTGGTGTTTGAGAGGGCGGATATGTAGAAAACGCCCAAAAGTGCAAGCACTTTCGGGGGCCCCTTTTTTCGGGGTTCGAGTCTATCTAATTGATTATGTATTGGCCATCAGGGCCTCGAAACGCCTGCTGCGCTTCGCTTGCATTCGTTGCCGCTTGAGCATAGCTCTACGCGTTCTCGCCTGGAAACGATTCACCGGATCGTTTCCAGGCGAGCACCCTCTCGGGGTTCGAGTCCCTGACTTCCTTAAAAAACAAGCCCACCACAGCAAAGGAGCGTACAACTTATCGCTGTACGCTCCTTTGCTGGGGTGGGCCATCAGGGACTCGAACCCCGGACCGACCGGTTATGAGCCGGTTGCTCTACCCAACTGAGCTAATGGCCCGCATTTCAATTGCCGTGACATTATACATCCGGCGTCGTTTTTTTGTCAAGAGCTATTTTGTAAATATCTGTTGCGGGTGACACGGGAAAGTGCTAAAATGTCGGTACATCCACTTTTATAGGAGGTATCTAAAGTGAGAAGAATTATCGCTATTATAGTCAGTTTGGCAGTATTGGCCAGTCTCCTGATCTCAGGGATGACCTTCAGTTTTGCCGAAGCTGCCGAGGAGCCTGAATTCACAAGGTTCACTGCTACAGGCAATGACCCCTACGCTACGTTCAAGTTCAGCGACGCAGGAAAGAATGTTCAGATAGATCCTGACACCTGCGTATGGGCTGCTATCAAGTACAGAACGATTTCCGAAAAAGACAATACAGGTGTTCCTTTCAAGGGACAGCTTTACATCACTCCCGCAGCGGAGCCTTTCGTTCCGATCACCTATACTTTTTCGAAGAACTGGGAAATCGCCATTATCGACTGCCTCGCTACAGGTGAGAATGCTACAGTTGATTCAAAGTGGGATTCCGACAGTTATTTGAACACGGGTACGATCCGTTTCGACCCGCTGGAGTCCGACCGTGACGCCGAGGCTCAGACCGCTGACAGTGATGAAGCTGTTGTTTCCGACGGTGATCAGATCGATATTGCATGGATCGCTTTCTTCGAAAAGGAAGAGGATGCCAAGGCTTACACAGGCGTTGAGGATACTCCTTACTGCCTCCTCGATTCATCTTCTTTCACAAACTTCTCTGCAGGGAACCACATCCAGGCTGAGAGATTCGTAAACGGAGAGGCTGCCGGCACACCTACACCGGCGGTTCCCCACACAGGCGAGTACGCTCTTTACGATAAGTCCAAGGGCACAAACACAGGTTACTGGATGAACCCGATCCGCATTGACGACTCCATCGACGTCAGCTTCGAGGTTCCGGATTGGATGGTCGGTATCCAGTTCTACGCATTCTGCTCTGAAAACGACGTTTATATCGACCTTGAGGTCATTGACGACCACGGAAATGTTCTCTTCACCGGACGCCAGGTCTGCTTCAGCAACTCGCTCCAGGAGATGAGCTTCGGCAAGGCATTCCCCCCCGGATACTACACCTTCTCATTCATAGCTTGTGAGAACGAGCACTTCCCTGACGGAGCCGGACAGCATTTCGTGCTTGGTTCAGGTTACGAAAGAGACGATCTCAGCGCTGAAGATATCGAGATCACCGGATTTGACAACAGCACTTCCGTTGGCGTGCCTCAGATCATCATCTTTACAGGCGACGAGGATCCGAACTACCAGACTCCCGAGCCCACAGCGGTTCCCGAAGTAACTCCCGAGCCTCCCACGGAAGAGCCCACAGAGACTCCCGCTCCCGAAGAGCCCACCGAAGAGCCTGTACAGGAAGCTACACCTACGGCTGCTCCCGAAAAGAAGGGCTGCGGAAACGTGATCGGCGGCGGTATCGCTCTTATCGCTGTTGCGGCGGCTGCATTCGTTGCAAGGAAAAAACACTGATAATATTTCCCGGCTTTAAAAGCTGAGATATGAAAAAGACGGAGGGTGCCGCTTGGTATCTTCCGTTTTTTTGACCGAACATACGCCAATGCCAATTCCTGCCACGCAGGCTTTTGAAAATAAAGGTTGCGATATGCGCCTCAAAAGGTTAAAATATTGGCACACCAATATTACCCATTTTTATCAGGAGGGAAATATAATGAAGAAGTATTTGGCAATTATTATTAGTTTAGCTATAGTAGCCTGCCTTATGATCTCCGGCTTGTCGTTCAGCTTTGCTGCCGACGGTGCGGGGACGGAAGAGCCGGCTTATACCGAAACATATCCGTTGTTCGACAAGACCGATACGAGGCAGACCGGTTACTGGCAGCATCCTTTCATCCCCGATGAGGAAATGCTGATCGAGTTCGACCTTCCGGTGGCTGTTATCGGTGTTGAGTTTTTTGCTTCCTGCTGCTCACAGTATGACGTTGAGCTCCTTATGACCATCACAGATCTTAACGATGAGATCGTATGGCAGGGCTCCCACATCTGCAACGGCGACAAGCTCCAGAGCCAGATGTTCGACAAGACCGTTCCGCCCGGATCCTACACCTTAAGCTTTAAGAACGTTGCCAATCCCGAATACCCCGAAGGCGGCACCGACATGTGGTTCGTTCTCGGTTCCGGTGCGATCAGAGAGGACTATGAGGTCGACGACATATTGGTTTCCGGTACAAGAAACTCGGGCGACTCCCTTGGCGCTCCCTGGCTTGAATTCTACGTTGATTCGAATTACGTAACGCCCGAGCCGACAGCTACTCCCGAGCCCACCCCGACTCCTGAAGTCACTGAAGCTCCCGAGATCACAGAAGCTCCCGAGGTCACAGATGCTCCCGAAGCTACAGAAGCTCCCGAAGAGGCCACTAAGGAACCTACCGGTGATACTGAGAAGAAGGGTTGCGGCAGTGTCATTGTCAGCGGAATCGCTCTCATCGCTGTGGCGGCATCTGCAATTATTGCGAAAAAGAGACGTTGATAGAACATATCCCGGCGCTTCACGCTGAGATATGAAGATGATGGAGGGTGCCTTCGCGGGTGCCCTCTATTTTGATGGCAAAACCAACAATGTTCTTGCGATATTGTCCCTAAAATGGTAAATTAATCGTGCATTTAATCCAAGGGGGGATTTTAAATTGAAAAAGTTTACAGCTGTGTTGCTCAGC
The DNA here is from genome assembly GCA_017444825.1 of Clostridia bacterium. Lineage (GTDB taxonomy): Bacteria > Bacillota > Clostridia > UBA1212 > UBA1212 > UBA1212. The sequence goes on along the minus strand of JAFSVU010000050.1, from coordinate 205,530 downwards.
CTTGCAATCGTTGCCTTGATGATCGCAGGTTTTTCCATGTCAGCTTTTGCGTTTGACGAGTTTTACGATTATGTGACTTTTACCGCAACAGGCGACGACCCGTATGCTGCATTTAAATTTGGCAATTCGGGCAAGAACCAAAGCATCGATCCCGACACGGTAATATGGGCGGCAGTGAGATACAGAACTGTTTCGGAAAAGGACACCGACGGAGTTTTGTACCATGGTCAGTTTTACATCATGCCTTTTGTGGAGCCCTGCATTCCCATCGAGTATAAGTTTACAGGAAACTGGGAAACTGTGGTCGTGGATCTTTTAACGGTGAGCGGCGATACCCAGCTTGATTCCAAATGGGCATCAGAGTTTTACACAACGACGAACAAGATCAGATTCGATCCGCTGGAGTCAAGCCGTGATCCCGAACAGATCAGCGATGAGTATGACCCTGCTGTCGAAAGCGGAGCAAAGATCGACATTGCCTGGATATGCTTCTTTGAAAATGAAGAGGATGCGAGGGCATACACCGGAAGAGAGGACACGCCTTATTGCGTTCTCGGCCCCGGCGCGCTTTCAAATCTCAAATATGAACAGCATAACATAGAGGTTGAGAGACACAAGATCCCCACACCGGAACCCGGCAAGGAAACTCCCACCCCGTCTCCTTCTCCAGAACCGACGCCGACTCCTGAAGTTACTGCGACTCCGGAACCTACGGACACGCCCGCTCCCACAGATGCACCGGCCAAGACTGAGGCACCCTCTGAGACCGACGGCTCAGGCGACAGCGGAGGCGATACCGGCGCAAAGCCTTCGGATTCCGGCGACAAAGGCTGCGGAGGCGTTGTCGGAGGAGGGCTTGCCCTTGCTGCGGCTGCAGTATTCGCGGTCATTTTGAAGAAGAAAAACGAAAAATAAACTCAAGTGACAGTCACACCAATAGTGAATTTGGCCGGTTTACCGGCCCGGGGCCTTCGGGCCCCTTGTTATTTTACGGAGCGGCACCCATGTGTGGCCTCTTACCTATTACCTCAGCGGCACTCCCTTAAACAATTACTTATTACTTGAGCGGCACTCCCTCAAACTATTACCTTTTACCTTAGGCGACACTGCTTGCGCCAGCGTTACTGTTGCGCCGAGGCCACCGATATGATATAATAAATTGTTAATTTTGGCTTGTTCAAAATTGCAATTTTTTAGAGAAAAAGGACGGTAGAAACATATGTCAAGTGGAATGAGAGGCGGCTTCGGAAGATCGAGAGGCGGACAGCAGGGCGGCGGTTTCAACATGGGCGGCGGAAATATGCAGCAGATGTTAAAACAGGCCCAGCGCATGCAGAGCGAAATGCAGAAGGAGCAGGAAGAAATCAATGAGACCGTGTTCGAGGCTACGTCCGGCGGCGGTGCAGTCGTGATCAAAATGAAAGGCGACAAGACCCTCGAATCCATCGAGATCAAGCCCGAGGTCGTGGATCCGGAGGACGTGGAGATGCTGCAGGATCTTATCATTGCCGCGTTTAACGATGCAGCTGCGAAGATCGACGAGCTTACACATGAAAAAATGGATAAATACTCCAGCATGATCGGTGGCTGATATTGACGTACGGAGGATAAAATGGCTCTTTATTCCGAGAGTGTTGCCGCACTTATAGAGAAATTTTCACAGTTGCCGGGCGTTGGCCGGAAGTCTGCACAGAGGGTCGCGTTCCACCTGCTTTCACTCAGCAATGAGGAAGTGAAGTCCTTTGCCGAGACCATGGTGAGAGCGAAAGAGACCCTTTGCTTCTGCAGCATTTGCCAGAACATGTCCGATAAGGAGATATGCGATATATGCGCCAATGACTCCCGGGACAAGTCCGTGATCTGTGTTGTGGAGGATCCCCGGGACGTGGTGAGCATCGAAAAATCCATGGAGTTTCGCGGCAGGTACCACGTGCTCCACGGCGTCATTTCCCCTTCAAAGGGCGTCAAGCCCGACGACATAAAGCTGAGGGAATTGGTGTCGAGGATAGACGGGACCGTAAAAGAAGTGATCGTGGCTACAAACCTTACGGTGGAGGGCGAGACTACGGCTATGTACATTGCCAAGCTGCTTGCTCCCCTTGGCGTGGAGGTCACGAGGATAGCTCACGGACTGCCCGTAGGCGGCGACATTATTTATGCGGATGAGATAACACTGGCCAAGGCGCTCGCCGGCAGGACCAGAATAGGCTGAAGGGTTTCAGACTTCGGAAAATGCTCGATAAACTTTATGAATGCGAAAACAAATATGAGGAGCTGGAGCATCTTCTGACGGAGCCTGAGGTGCTGGGGGACAGCGACCGTTACAGAAAAGCCGCGACTGAGCTTGCATCCCTTCGGGAGACGGTGGAGACCTTCAGAGAGTACAAGGCGGCACTTGCGGAGATCGAGGACGCGAAGAGCGCCATTGACGATCCGGACTGCGACAGCGACCTGAGGACCCTTGCCGAGGAACAGATACGGGACGCGAAGGCCAGGGCCGATGAACTTACGGGAAAGCTCCGGGAGCTTCTCAAAGCCAATGACCCCGAGGCCGACAGGGACGTGGTCATGGAGATAAGAGCCGGCACGGGCGGTGAAGAGGCGGCCCTTTTTGCGGCGGTGCTTTTCAGAATGTACTGCAAATATGCGGACGGGCGTGGCTGGCAGGTCTCGGTGGCGGATTCAAACGAAACGGAGATCGGCGGCTTCAAGGAAATAGTCTTTACCGTGGAAGGCAAGGGCGTTTACGGCCAGATGAAGTACGAGAGCGGCGTCCACAGGGTGCAGCGGGTTCCCCAGACTGAAGCGGGCGGAAGGATCCATACCAGTGCGGCGACAGTGGCGGTGTTCCCCGAGACCGAGGATGACGAGTTTGAGCTTGATCCAAACGAGGTTGAGGTCGATACGTACAGGTCCGGCGGAGCGGGCGGCCAGCACATCAACAAGACGGAGTCTGCCATAAGGCTGACCCACAAACCAACGGGCATCGTGGTGACGTGCCAGGACCAGCGCTCTCAGATCAAAAACAAGGAGCGGGCTTTCAAGGTGCTGCGGGCAAAGCTTAAGGACCTTTATGAAAGCCAGAAAAAATCGACGGAATCTGCCGACCGCAAAAGCCAGGTGGGCAGCGGTGACAGGAGCCAGCGCATAAGAACTTACAACTACACCCAAAACCGGATCACGGATCACAGGATTGGCTATACGGCCTACTACCTGGATGATTTCGTGGAAGGTAAGCTGGACGATATGATAGAAAGGCTTCGTGCCGCGGACGGCGCGGAGAAACTGGCCGGCGGAATGGCCGGGGATGACGGCAATGACCAGGATTGACGGAAAAAACGGCGCAGGGGAGGAAACCCTCATTAAAAAAGACACGGTGATCATAAAGCTCGACAGGGACGATCCGGACCCGGAAAAGATCGCGTACTGCGCCGAGGTCATTAAAAGAGGGGGGCTGGTGTGCTTCCCGACGGAAACTGTGTACGGACTTGGCGCGAGTGCCTTTGATCCCGAGGCAGTGAAAAATATATTTAAAGCTAAAGGAAGGCCCTCAGACAATCCTCTGATCGTTCACATTGACGATCTCGATAAACTGAGCCTTGTAATGAGCGGCGACGGGAGGCAGGCGGAAAGGCTTGAGCTTCTGGCCGAAAGATACTGGCCGGGGCCGCTTACAATGATCGCGGGCAGAGACCCTGCGGTCCCCGATGCGGTGTCCTGCGGACTGCCCACGGTGGGAATAAGGATGCCTGACAACCTGATCGCAAGGGAGCTTATAAGGGTTTCAGGGGTGCCCATAGCGGCTCCCTCCGCAAACCTTTCCGGCAAACCGAGCCCCTCGACTGCCGGGCACGTGATCCAGGATCTTTTCGGAAGGGTCGACGTGATAATCGACGGAGGCGACTGCAGCGTGGGCGTGGAGTCCACTGTCCTCGATATAACCGGGGATGTGCCTGCGATATTAAGACCCGGTGCCGTGACTCTTGAAAACGTTATAGAGGTGCTGGGAAAGGGGGAGCTCCCCGACTGGAAAAAAGCCTCAAAAGAAGGGGAAAAACCAAGGTCTCCCGGCATGAAATACACCCACTATTCGCCGGATGCGGAAGTGAGGATATATGACGGCGGCGACATTGGCGATGTCAGGAAAAAGATCGCCGAGGAGGGCGTTAAAGCGCTTAAAGCGGGTGTGAAGACAGGCGTGCTTACGACAAAAGAGGGCACTCACGCTTACGAGGGCAGAGGACTCACGGTGATAAGCTGCGGAACCAGAGAAGATCTTCTCACAGTCACCCACGGACTTTACGGGGCTCTGAGGGATTTTGACGCGGAGGGCGTGGAACTGGTGCTTGCCGAGGCATTCCCCCAGACCGGTGTCGGGAATGCGGTCATGAACAGGCTCTACAGAGCTGCCGGCGGCTGTGTGATCGATGTTGACAAACGGGAGGCCTGAAGGGCTTCTGAAATAATTTTGATGAGGTTGGTTTTAGGGCCGATCCTGCGAAAGGTAATTTATGTACTTTAAACGAATTGAAATGCAAGGGTTCAAATCCTTCGCCGAAAAGACGGTCATTGAATTCGGAGGCGGTATAACTGCTGTCGTAGGACCTAACGGAAGCGGAAAGAGCAATATTTCTGACGCGGTGCGCTGGGTGCTTGGCGAGCAGAGTTCAAAGGACCTGAGAGGCGGAAAGATGGAGGACATGATCTTCTCGGGAACCGACAGAAGAAAGCCTGTCAGCTTCGCGGAGGTCTCGATCACCATCGATAACTCGGGCAAGATACTTGATATGCCCTACGACGAGGTAAAAGTCACAAGAAGACTGTTCCGCTCGGGGGAAAGCGATTACTACATCAACGGCAAGAGATCCCGTCTCAAGGACATTTTCCTGCTGTTTGCGGACTCCGGTATCGGCAAGGAGAGCTACTCCATCATTGGCCAGGGCAAGGTGGACGCCATACTCAGCAGCAAGTCCGAGGACAGAAGAAAGATATTCGAAGAGGCTTCGGGCATCGCTACGTACCGCATCAGGAAGCATGAATACGAGCTCACGTTGGCGAAGACGGAGCAGAACCTGGTGGTGATAAACGCGGCTGTTTCGGAGCTGGAAAAGCAGATCGCATTGCTGAAAAAGCAGGCCGAGGGTGCCGAAAAATTTCTCAAGCTGAAGAACGAGCTTCAGGGCATAGAGGTGGGTTTCCTTGTCCACGCTATTTGCGAGGCGGATAAAAAACTTGGCGATATAAAGGCAAAATCCGACGTTCTGAACAATGAGATCATCGACAGCGAGCGTGAGGCGGAACTCGCGAGAGCTTCCAACGAGAGGCTTTCAAAGGTCCACGATAATATAGAGGAGGCCTACAGGGTCGCAAGAGAGGGTGCTTTCGAGCAGGCACGCCGCATAACGGAGATCGAAGCCACCATAAAGATCAATCTGCAGCGCATCGAATCTATCAAGAGCGACATCGCGAGGATGAAGTCAGAGAGCGCCGAGAAGGGCAGGATCGCAGAAACCAATACCATCCGCATAGCCGAGCTGTCCGAGGAGAAAAAGCAGATCGAAAACGACATCAGGGTGCTGTCTGCGGACATCGACAAGCTCCAGCGAAGACTCGACATCGTGGTGCGCGCCATCAGCGGAGATTCTGCAACAGCTTCGGAACTCAACAAAAAAGTGGTGGACGAGAGGCTTTCCGTCGAGAGACTGAAGTCCGGTAACGTTATGCTCACAAGGCAGAACGAGATCTATGAAGCCCGCATTAAAGAGATAACCGACGAGATCGACGCAAGAAGGTTGGAACTGAAGGACGCCAGGGAAAACCTTGACAGTCTGCTGGCGGAGTTTGACGGCGCAAACGAGACCCTTAAGAGCCTCAACGAAAAGCTGACCGTTTCAAACGACGCAAAGACAGCCGCGGAGACCGAGATCGCCGAGAAAACAAAGACCATAAACGACCTTAAGACCGAGATCGATTCCTGCGCCGCCCAGCTGAAGCTGCTCCGGGAGATGGAGGAAAATTTCGAAGGCTACGCAAAGAGCGTCAAAGAGATACTCACCCTCTGCAGGGACAACAAGACCTTCGGCAAGGGCATCTACGGCGCTGTGGCCCAGGCTATCAGAGTGAACAAGGAGGACGAGGCCGCCATAAGCGTGGCCCTTGGAAACAACTACCAGGACATCATCACGGAGGACGAGGAATCCGCAAAGCTGGCCATCGAATACCTGAGGGAAAACAACCTGGGAAGAGCCACCTTCCAGCCGCTGTCTGCCGTTAACGCCAGATTTATCGACGGCGAAGCCGCGGCAAAGCTCCGCAGGATCAGCGGATTCGTGGGCATCGCCTCGAATATCGTGAAGTACGAACCGATGTACGAAAACGTGGTGGGAAGCCTCCTCGGCCGTGTCGCGGTGTTTGAGACACTTGACGCCGCAATATCCGCCGCAAAGCAGTTCCGCTACAGCTTCATATGCGTCAGCAGGACGGGCGACATATTGAGACCTTCAGGATCCATCACAGGCGGAAGCCCCGAAAGGAGCAAGACCGGAGCGGCTCTTTCCCGTACCAGGGAAATACCAGAGTACCAGGAGCGCCTTGCCGCGTGCGAGAAAAAGCACGGAAAGCTTGTCGAAAGCGTCGATAAACTGAAGGAGACGGTGCGTGAGGAGAGCGGAACTATCGCCGAACTCACCCGGGAGATCAGAAAGAGCGAGGTCCTGGTGGCACGCCTTACCGCTGATCTTGCCGCGAGAAAACGGGTGTTCGACGAGAACGAGGAGCGCGAGAAGAAGCTTTTCGAAGAGATCGAAGGCAAGAAAAAGCTCATTGCCGAGGGCAAGGAAAAGATCGCCATCCAGACCACCGAGATAGAGCGACTTGGCGCCGATATGGAGGCCGCCCTCGCCGAGCTGTCAAAGCTTGAGGAGAGCGCAAAGGAACTGAGCTCCGAAAAAGAGAGAAGACAGAGCGAGATCACCGCGCTTAAGATCAAAAAGGTGGACGCCGAAAACGGCAGGACGCGCACCGGCACGGAGATCGAAAGACTGAGAAGCGAGATCGAACTGGGCACCGAGTACGCCGAGACCGTAAAGATCAGGTCGGAGGAGGCCGAAAAGACCAACAACGAGATCCTCACGGAAAACGAGACTCTTGAAAAGCAGCTGGAGGAAGCCAAGGAAAAGAAGGCAGAGCTGGAAAAGGAGACCGCCGAAAACGAGGAGAAACGGAAGGAAAACTCCGAAAAGGTCAAGCAGAGTATCGCAAAAATAGGTGAAATATCTTCCAAAGTGGGTGTGCTCCGGGAGGAGGCCGCAAGGCTTGAAAACCAGAGGATGCGCCACGAGAACGACATTGACTATAACAAGGGAAGGCTCTTTGACGAGTACGAGATGTCCTTCACCGATGCGTACAAGCTGACGGGCGGAGCGGCTCCGGAGAATCCGGGAGAGGCCAGAAGCCGCATTGCGGAGCTCAGGGCAGCCATCAAAAAACTCGGCAACGTAAACGTGGCCAGCATAGAGGACCTGAGAGAGACCAATGAACGCTACCAGTTCACGTACACTCAGAAGAAGGACTGCGAGGAGTCTCTCGCAAAGCTGAACAAGATGATCGAGGGCATCAATTCCGTGATGGAAAAGCAGTTCAGAGAGCAGTTTTCTCTCATCAGGGACAACTTCAAGTACGTGTTCAGCGAGCTGTTCGGCGGCGGTACAGCGGACGTGGTGCTGGAGGACGAGAGCAGGTGCCTCGACTGCGGCATCGACATCATCGCCAAGCCTCCCGGAAAGAGACTTACGAACATTCTGCTCCTCTCCGGCGGTGAAAGGGCGTTTACAGCCATCGCGCTTCTGTTCGCCATACTCCGCATGAAGCCCACTCCCTTCTGCATCCTGGACGAGGTGGAGTCCGCCCTTGACGATTCCAACGTCTACCGTTTCGCATCGTACACAAAAGGGCTTTCCGACGAGACCCAGTTCATCCTCATCACCCACAGAAAGGGCACGATGGAGTCCGCGGATTCGCTCTACGGCGTCACCATGGAGGAGAAGGGCGTATCCAAGGTCGTCAGCGTTAAAATGACCGACAAGGAAGCCAAAAAGAAAAAGTAACAGACCCCGGAGGAAAGTATGGGATTTTTTGAAAAACTTAAACAGGGACTCAAAAAGACAAAGGAACAGTTTGTCGAGGGTATAAACAAGATACTGGCCGGCTTTGGCGTCGTGGACGACGATCTGATGGACGAGCTGGAGGACATAATGATCATGTCCGACTTTGGCGTGGAGACCTCCGAGTACATCATCGGGAAGCTGAAAGCCGTCATCAAGGAAAAGAAGATAACCAAACCGGAAGACGTCAAGGTGGAGCTGAAGGCCATCATCAGCAATATACTGACCGAGGGCGCGGAGAGCGGCATTGACGTTAATAACGTGCCGGTGGTAATTACGGTGATAGGCGTGAACGGCGTCGGCAAGACCACTTCCATCGGAAAACTGGCCAATCTTTACAAGAGAAGCGGCAAATCCGTCCTTCTCGCGGCCGGCGACACCTTCAGAGCGGCTGCCATTGAGCAGCTGGAGGTCTGGGCGGTAAGAGCCGGGGTTGATATCATCAAGCAAAAAGGGGGCTCGGACCCTGCGGCGGTGCTGTTTGACGCCTGCAATGCCGCCAAGGCGAGACATACGCAGGTCCTTATCTGCGACACCGCCGGAAGATTGCACAATAAGAAAAATCTGATGGCGGAGCTGGCGAAAATGGCCAAGGTGGCGGGAAGAGAGCTTCCGGAGGTCAGACGCGAGACCTTCCTCGTACTTGACGCGACCACTGGCCAGAACGCCGTGAACCAGGCCAGAGCTTTTATGGAGGTCGCGGACATAACCGGCATCATTCTGACCAAGCTGGACGGCTCCTCCAAGGGCGGTATAATAGTTTCCATCTGCAAGGAACTGGGCATCCCGGTGAGGCTCGTTGGCGTTGGCGAGAAGATAGACGATCTGGAGCCTTTCAACGCGGCGGATTTTACGAATGCACTGTTTGACGACTGAGATTTTGAGAGAACCGGTCATATGGGGAAAAAGATTTTTAAATTTTTCAAGAAGCATATTCTGGGGGTGCTGACGGGCATCGTGCTTGCGGTGACCGTGTGGTATCTCACCGGCTACAGTCTGCCTCTGATGCTCCTGATTTTTGTGGCAGGATACTTTGTCATTGGCATTCTGGTAGAGTTCGTTGTTATGTTCTTTAAAGACGCCAATGTGAAGCCCGTGAAAAGACAGGTCAAGGTGAGGCCTGACAGGAAGACTGCGATACGGATCGTTTCCGGCGGAGACGTTGACTATATGACGGACGATGACAGCATCGAAGCTTTTGAAGAATTCGATGATGACGAGGCGGGCAGCGAGGAGAAAGATGACCGGCGGAAAGAGGATTGAAAGACAGAGCGAGATCAGTGCGAGGGCGGCCGGAAGAAGGAACGATCTTCTTTTGGGCCTTGCGGAGGGCGCGCCTATTTTTTCGAAAAAAATTTCTCCGGCAATGACCGTTGCCGATGCTCAAAACAATATTTTTAAGCTGTATGCTGCTCCCGACCCCGCGGCGCCTTATTTCGAGGCCCTGCGGGGCGGCGCGTTTGACGGGTGCTTTGAGGACGTCAAAGAGGAGGACATCCCCGAAGAGGTAGAGTATATCTCAGAAGAGGCGGCTGCTGAAGAGACTGAAGTGTCTGCAGAACCCGAAGCTGAAGCCGCTGAAGAACCGGAAATCGAGGCTCCCGCTGAACCTGAAAAAATCCCCGACCGGAAGCCTCGCGTCACGAAAGACAGGGACCTGGTGCAGCTGTTCGGAAACACGGTCCTCCCGGAGGAGGGCGAGAAGAAAAGTCTTAAGAGATCCGAGAGACTTGAGATCGCAGGGTCTGTAAGACCCGGCGATAACACCCGCTTTATACCCGGCGCAGGAGTCGAAAGAGGGTCGGCCATCGGTGGGATACTGAGATCGGCTTTTAAGGACATTGGTTATGATATAAAGATCGGAAAGACGGTTTCAAACCCAGGACATCTGACCTTTGCGGTAACGGGAAGCGGCCTTCGAAGACTATCGGAACGTGAAGATGAAAGGAATAGTTTGACCGCAAAAATAGGGCACGGGGCCGAGCTTGCATTCTTTACCGGAGAGCCGGACCTGGCGGTGGTGCGCCTGAAAAACGAGGCGAAAAGGAGCGCATGTTCCTACGATCTTCTCACGTCTCCGCAGTTTACGGATCAGGACTGGAATATCCCGGTTCCCTTCGGGTGGAGAGTGCCGGGCGATGCGAGAGTCATTGGTTTGAGTAAGCTGAGGCATATGCTCGTTGCGGGAAATCCGGGCTCGGGAAAGACCTCCTTTATTCGCCAGATGATATTGGGAATGATTTCGGGCGCAGATCCTCGGGACGTTAGGATGCTGATACTTGACCCAAAGGGTGATATTCCGGATGAGTACGGCACGATACCTCACATGGCGGCCCCGGTCGTTCGGACCGAAAGCGCATGCATGGAGGCGATCCGTATTGCGGCGGAGGAAACGGAGAGGAGAAGATCCCTGTTTGAAAAGAACGGTTGCCGCAGCGTCTCTGAGTACAATAGAAGAGTGATAAGAAAGAACTCGGTGCCGTGGCTTGTGATATTTGCGGACAATTACGACCTCATATCGAAGCACGGGGGCGCCGCGTTTACAAACACGGTCATGAAGATACTCACGAGGGGCTTTGACGCGGGGATGACATTGGTTCTTTCCACGTCGGTCATTTCGGCGCAGATGATACCGGGCATTTTCAAGGCCAACATACCGACAAGGGTGTGCTTCAAGGTCAGCTCCGAGATCAATGCAAGACAGGTCATGGACTCAACGGGTCCCGAGCGCCTGCCTGAGCGGGGCGACATGTTCCTGATGGCGGAGGGCTTTACCAGAAAAGAGTATATCGAGTGCCCCTTGGCGACGGACAGCGACGTGCTGAAGGCGGGAAGACATGCCGGAGAGCTCCTGGAAAGGCCGGGGTTTGACGTGAGATTTTCGGACATTTCCGGAAACGGCGGTGAATGAAATGGCAGACATAAGACCGGGGGATAAGCTGGTGTCAAAGAAAAACCACCCCTGCGGAGGGAACGTCTGGACGGTCCTTCGCTCAGGGGCGGATGTGAAAGTGACCTGCGACAAATGCGGAAGGCTTGTGGAATTGCAGCGAAGCAAAGCCGAAAAGTTTTTCAGGACGGCGGAATGACACTTTTTGCGGTGAGCTTAAGGTTACGGACATTAAGAGACGTGAAATTTTCGATCTCTTTTACCACACTTTTGTGAAGCTTGCTCATGAGCTCCGGGATCTTGTAACCGTATTTCAGGACCAGATCGATCTCCATGGTAATGCCTCCGGGGGCGCTCTCAACGCGGAAACGGCTGATCTTCGCAACGCCGGGGGACTCCAGCGCCACGTGCTCCATAAGCTGGTAGATGGCGTGCTCCGAGATGGTAAAGTTTCCGAGGTAACTGAAGGTGGGCCTCACCACCGATTTTTCACCGGGCGACTCGATGTAGCCGCTCTTTGTTTTTTTCAGTATGTTGAGGGGGTCAAGGTATATACCCGAGAAGTCCTTCTTCAGCTCCATTGTGGGAACGGGGATAACGTGCTTTCCCTGGCTCCGCCTTGTCATGAGAGCCTGCTGTATCTCCTCCGGGGTCGCAATGTCGGTGATGTGGATTATTTCGTCAATGCCGTCAAAACCAAGGCGCTCAGCTATCCTCTTCACCATCCCGTCCGATGTGCCGAGGATGAGAACGCTTTTCGCGTCGCAGTTTTTAAGGGCGTGGGAGACCTCAAAAGCCCGGTCGTCGTCCACAAAAACGGCTGTTTTTACCGATGCGATCCTGGTTTTTTCTTTTTTGGCGGAATGACCGCACAAAACGGTGTTACCCTTGATGAGCAAGCCGTCGTCAATTATATATTCGATGTTTCTCTGCTTCGCGATCCAAGGCGCCCGGTGACTTTTCCCGGAGCCCGATTCGCCTACAAGGGCATAAACTTTCACTTTCCAAGCCTCAATCTTTAATGTCGATATTTCCGGTCATTTTCTGAATGCCGCGGGGCAGGGCGTCCCTTGAATTTCCCCAGTCTGCATCCACGTTTCTGTAATCGAATTTTTTTGTGAACCAGTCGACTTCCCCCTCGATGCGCTGAAGATTCTTCACAAGGAGGGCGGACACGGTGTCGCAAAACTCCTGAGCCTGGCGGGCCGGCAGCTTCTTTTCCGCAGTCTCGATGAGAAGGGCCGTGTCGGGCAGGCAGAAGCCTTTGGAATTTCGCAAATTTTCGCGAAAACCGTCGTTTGTCCTGTACTGCTGGAATATGATGTCGATATACCTGTCCATGGTATAGTCCAGCTTTTTGCACACGGCGCACTCGCATTCGTGCTTCCTGATGTATTTGGCGAGGTTCTGTGCGGAGGACGGGGCCTTTTTCTTTCCGAAAAGACCTTTTTTCTCCTTCTGCTCATCATCATCGCCAATGGATATCTCTCCGCCGGCGTACTTTTTGATCCTTGAGATCTGCTCGCCAATGTACGTATCGAGAACAAGTCCCAGCCCCAGCTTTTTCGTGGGGGAACGGTAAAGCATGCCGAAATGCCTGGAACAGAAGCCTGTGTCATTGGTCTGTATCCTGGTGTCGGGCTCCATGAGGGAGGGTCCCGCGTAATACTCAACGGTCTCGGATTCGAATCTCCGCCTGAGCTCGCACACGGGGCACTCGCTGTCTGCCTCAAAAGCCTCACTGACGGGAATCGTGTAGATGGTATCAGCCATAACAACCTCTTATAAAACGATCCGGCACGCGGCAGCTCCGGCAGGATAAAAACCCCCTGACCAATGCCCCTGGCCGCTTTCTTTTCTCACTGATTTTAGCACAACTATGTTTAAAAATAAACAAAAAAGCTGGCCGCTATTCACTTTTAAGGGCGAAATTGATATAATGAGCCTTGCCGCAGAGGCGGAGAAGTTAAACAGACGGAGGGCATCCATGATACCTGAAAAAACAAGAGATCTTCTAAAAAAGTTCGGCCAGGAGCATCTGCTGAGGTTCTGCGATGAACTTGACGAAAAAGCCGTGGCTGAGCTGATCGGGCAGGTGGACGGCATTGATTTCGATAAAGTCAGGGGACTTTACCTGGAAGCTGCGGGTGAGACCAAGGCATCCTCCGGCGAATACGTTTACGAGCCCCTTCCGTTTAAAGACAAGTCATCCCTCTCAAAATCTGAGATCGAGGAATATGAAAAGGCCGGCGCCGACGTGATACAAAGCGGCGGTTTTGCGGCTGTCACGATGGCGGGAGGCCAGGGCACGAGGCTCGGGCACAACGGCCCTAAAGGCACTTATGACATTGGTTTGAAAAGTCACGCATCCCTCTTTGAGATACAGTGCGCAAGGCTCAGGGCCGCGTCGCAGAAATTCGGAAAGGTTATCCCCTGGTATATCATGACCAGCAGGGAAAACGATAAGGACACCAGGGAGTTTTTTAAGACCCACGGCTATTTCGGCTATCCTGAGAAAGATATCACGTTTTTTGTTCAGAACATGCTTCCTATGGTGGCGTTTGACGGAAGGATCGTGCTTGACAGAAAGGACCACGTTAAGGAAGGTGCGGACGGCCACGGCGGTGTGTTTGCGGCGCTGAAGTCCTCAGGGTGCTACGACGATATGGTAAAACGCGGCGTCAAGTGGGTCTTCGTTGGGGGCATCGACAACGTCCTTCTCAAAATGTGCGACCCGCTTTTCATTGGTTTCGGTGAGAAGTCAGGTGCAAAGATAGCCGCCAAGTCACTGGTGAAAAGAGACGCTAAAGAGGGCGTTGGCGTGTTCTGCAGGAGAAACGGGAAGCCTTACGTCATTGAGTATACGGAGATATCCGGTGAGATGGCCGAGGCGAGAAATGAGGACGGCTCCTTCCTTTACGGCGATGCCCACGTGCTGATGAACCTTTTCAGTATTGACGCCATTACCGCAATTATAGGCGGAAACGACGGACTCCCCTACCATGTTGCGAGAAAAAAGACGCAGTTTGTAAATGAAGCGGGTGAGACGGTCGTGCCGGAAAAACCCAATGCCTTCAAGTTCGAGGCGTTCATTTTCGATGCCTTTGAGTTCTTTGACGAGCTGGCGATCTTAAGAGTCGACCGGGAAAGCGAATTTGCACCGGTCAAGAACAAAGAGGGCGAAGACAGCCCTGCCTCTGCCAAACGCATGTATGAGGCGAATTTCGGTGAGTGATGAATAAAGGCAGAAACATATTGCTTTTGATGATAGTCATGCTGGGCATCAGCATACTGTCCTTTTTTACCCTTTTTGAGCGCAGCAACACGACGGGAGTGGTAGACGGGGTCAGGTACGTCGTGGTGTCCGAACAGGACGGCATTAAGACCTTCGAGTTCTATTTCAAGGAAAAGGGCCGCGTGGAAAAGGGCGAGGCAGTCGACGGCGAGGATGCCGTGGTGTTCCGGATAGAAGGCGTGGATTACGAATATACCGTGACCAAGGACACCTGGGAGGTCACTGCGAAGCCGACAGGCGAGGAGCAGGAGGGCAGTCCGTTTAACACTTACTCGGAGGAGCTTTTCCGCACCATGGTGAAGGGCAAGGAGAAGTTCATGAAGTTCTGGCAGGCGATCGTCGTTGGCGTGATATGCCTGGCGGGAGGCCTTGTGATACTCTTTGCCGAAGAGATCTGGCATATAATTAAAAAGAAAGGTCCCGACGAGGTGCCGGCGTGGAAGGATATGAACGGCATCAAGTGGGCCGGCGGAGGGATCATCGCCGTTGGCGTCGTCATAATGATCGTGTTTATACTGGTGTGAGGTGCCCGTGCCGAGGAACTGCGAATGAATCTTGAGAGATCTCTTGAACATCTGAATTGCATAAACGTGATCAGGTTTGCGGAGCCTATGAGCGGACACACCTCTTTCCGCGCGGGAGGCATTGCCGATGCTTTTGCGGAGCCGGGAAACCGGGAGGAACTGGCGGAGATAATTGCCGCCGCGGAAGCTCTCGGGGTACCTTACTTTATCATGGGAAACGGAACCAACGTACTGGTCCGGGACGAAGGCTACAGAGGCATTATAATAAAGCTGGGCGACGGGTTCAGAGTATGCGAGGTAAACGGGCTCACGGTCAAAGCGGGCGCGGGAGCCTCTCTTTCAGCTATGGCAAAGCGTGCCGCCGAAGAGTCTGTATCCGGTTTTGAGGAGCTCTCCGGCATACCCGGAACCGTGGGTGGCGCGGTGAGAATGAATGCAGGCGCATACGGTGTCAGCATTTCGGACGTGACAAAGGAGATATATTATCTCGAAGACGGCGAATGCAAGGTCATGGACGCATCGGACGCCTGTTTTTCCTACAGATACAGCGTTTTTTGCGACAAGCCGGGGGCGGTCATCCTCGGCGCGCTCTTTGAGGGAAAAGATATAAAGTC
Organism: Clostridia bacterium; assembly: GCA_017444825.1. Taxonomy (GTDB): domain Bacteria; phylum Bacillota; class Clostridia; order UBA1212; family UBA1212; genus UBA1212. The sequence goes on along the minus strand of JAFSVU010000050.1, from coordinate 190,045 downwards.
AAAGGACCTGATCGTATCTTCGATGAATGGGTACACACAAAAAAGAAAAGCGAGCCAGCCTCTGGAGTTTCCCAGCGCCGGCAGTACGTTTAAGAGGCCCAAAGAGGGCTACGCCTCAAGGCTTATCGACGAATGCGGGCTTAAGGGCCTTGGCGTCGGCGGGGCGAAGGTCTCCGAAAAGCACGCGGGCTTCATCATCAATTGCGGCGGCGCTACCGCAGGGGACATATTGGCGCTTATGAAAAAGGTTCGGGATATCGTATATGCCGAAAAGGGCGTAGAACTTGAGCCTGAGATCGTGATACTGTAAATTCGTTTTTTTAAACGGGAGGAATTGCATTTTATGGAGAATGACTTGATTTATGTTTTCGGGCACAGACATCCTGATACTGATTCCATATGCTCGAGCATAGCTTATGCGGATCTTCAGACAAGGCTCGGAAAGCCCGCTGTGCCGCGGAGACTCGGTGAGATCAACAAGGAGACTGCTTTCATACTCGATTACTTCGGACTTCCGGTTCCGCCTCTGCTCGACACCGTTAAGACCCAGGTGGGAGACCTTAAGATCGACGTCCAGGAGAAAGTATCGCCCGACACCACCATTCAGAAGGTCTGGAACATAATGGATCGCTCCGAAATGAAGACGCTGCCGGTGGTCGACGACAATGAAAAGCTTCTCGGAATCATCTCCCTGTCCGACATAACCAAGAAATTCATGGATGCGTTTAACTATAATGCCATCACCGCCTACGGCACCTCACTCGCCAATATCACCGAGACGATAAACGGCACGGTCGTGACAGGCGGAAAGAACTGGGCCGTTTGCAAGGGCAAGATCATAGTGGCCGCGGGCCAGCCCGAGACACTAAAAGATTTTCTGGAAGAGGGCGACATCGTAATCTGCGGCGACAGAGAGCAGATGCAGCTGGAAGCCCTGAGCGGCGGCGCGGGATGCATCATCGTGACTTGCGGACACACACCGTCAGAGAAGGTGATCAAAGAGGCATCAAACGGCAATGCCATCATTATCACAACGCCTCTCGACACGTACACCACAGTAAGACTTATAAACCAGAGCATCCCCGTGGGCTCCATCATGAACCGCCAATCCGACCAGAAGCCGATAATAAGCTTCCGGATCGACGATTTTGTGGAAAATATCAAGGATCAAATGGGCAAAAACCGTTTCAGAAGCTACCCGGTCCTCGACGCCGACGGAAGGGTCTGCGGATTTATTTCCCGCTACCACCTCATCTCCCAGCGCAAAAAACGGGTAATACTTGTGGACCATAACGAGAAAGCCCAGACCTGCGCGGGCATAGAGGAGGCTGAGATACTGGAGATAATCGACCACCACAAGATAGGCGACCTCACCACGACAGCCCCGATCCTTTTTAAGAACGAACCTCTGGGAAGCACCGCCACCATCATTTCCAATATGTATTTCGACCAGGGCAGAAGACCTTCGCCCCAGATCGCGGGGATACTCTGCGCCGCCATTATTTCGGACACTCTCCAGTTCCAGTCCCCAACCTGTACGGACACGGACAGAAGGACTGCCGACAGGCTTGCCCAGATAAGCGGGATAGACATTGACGAGTTTGCCGCCAGAATGTTCACCGCAGGCTCTGAGTTTAAAGGCAAAACTCCCAAGGAAATGTACAGCCAGGACTTCAAGAGGGTATCCTTCAACGACTACCACTGCGGCATAAGCCAGATCACGATCCTCAACATGGACTTCATAAAAGATGAAAAGCCCGAGATCATAAAATACATGAACGATGCCGCTGAGACAGACCATTTCGATCTGCTGGCGCTTATGATAACGGAGCTTTCCAGCCGCAGGACCGAAATGTGGATCACCGGAAAGCTGGCGGACGAGGTGAGACGAGAGCTCCTGATGAAGCCGGATGAGGCCTGCGTCAGGTTTGACAGGCTCATGTCAAGGAAAAAGGACGTCATTCCGCTCATCGACTCGGCCATCGAAAAGCTGTCCCTAAGGACCTGACACGCGGCGACTCCAAGGCATCCCTTTATTAAAAGTAACCTTAAGACGGACAGGCGATCCGCCCCTTTGCGTCTTGACTTAACAGGGCTCACATTGTAAAATACCTTGTATTTTAAGAGAAACCTCATTGAGGCTCTCAACGGAGGAAGTGTCTTATGAAGAGACTGATTTTGATATTGACGATCATCATGGCTGCGCTGCTTTGCTTCACCGCCTGTCAGCAGACCGAAGAGGAGCCTGTAAAGACTCCGAACCCGGGCGTTATTATTGACACGTCTGCCACGCCGATCCCGAAGATAGAGCTTGATTATGATGCGACGAAGTACGTTATGGACGGCGTCACACTCGTTAAGTACATTGGCGATGAAACGGAGCCGGAGATACCCGAAGGCACTGTTATTATTGCCGACAGCGCGTTCAGAGATAACGAAAAGATCAAGTCCGTGACCATCAAGGAAACAGTCACCACCATAGGAAACTACGCTTTTGAAAACTGCAGGACCCTTGAGACCGTGTCTGTCCCGAAGCTCGTGGAGACTCTCGGCGACTACTGCTTCAGAGGCTGTACCGCACTTAAATCCGCGGAAACAAAAACCAAGACCGTCAACGTCGGAAAGGGCTGCTTTGAAGGCTGCTCCGCTCTCGAGACGCTTACACTTTCCTCCTCTCTCACAGATGTCAAAGACGGGATATGCAAAGATTGCACATCTCTTTCGGAAATTAATCTTGTCGCCGCGACGAGCATCGGATCTTACGCGTTCTACGGCTGCAAGTCACTTGCCAAGGTCAATGCTCCCGCCTGCGCATCCATTGGCGATTACGCTTTCTACGGCGCCAAAGCATTCGGAACAGGCGAAGGAAACGAGAATGCAGGTGCTTTTTCGTCAGCCCTCACTACTCTCGGAGCAGAGGCTTTTGAGGGAACAGCATGGCTTGAAAACGGAAAGACCGCGGCTCAGGCTCCCGCCAAGGCGGCCGACGCTTACATCATAATCGGTAAGGGCGTATTGGTGTATTATTCCGGAATACTCCCGGAGGGCACCGAAAACGACCCTGAGGCCATTAAATTCGACACCCGTGTAAAGAACATAGGCTCCGAATCCGTCAGACACCTTAAGGACAAGGTCAAGACACTGGAGATACCTTCAACGGTGATCCGCGTGGAAAAGGGCGCCTTCAAGGATTTCGACAAGCTTGAATCGGTAAAGATCACAAACACTCTTGAGGTGATATCCGAAGAGGCTTTTGCGGATTGCGATGCTCTCAAGACTGTGGAATTTGCGGGAAAGATCACTGACATCGGCGCTTCCGCTTTCAGAGACTGTGTTTCCCTCACTCTCTTTGCGGAGGTGAAGGGAAGCAAGACCGCGAAGGAGACTGCGACCCCTGAGCCGGAAGCTGAAGCCACACCGGATCCCGAGGCTTCCGAGGGTGAAGACAAGGGAGATGCCGCCGAAGAGGAGGCCACCGAGAAACCTACCGAAAAACCCACCGAATCCGCTTCCACGGGAAAGACCGGAAGCAAGGACAGAAGTGACATCACAAACAGATTTGATGCTTCTTCGGCACTGGTCTCTGTCGGAGACTACGCATTCAGCGGTTGCAAAGCACTTGAGAATCTGTTCTTCAACGATAATCTGACCTTTATCGGTAAGGAAGCTTTTTCGGGCTGCAGCGCATGCAACAATATTGAGTTCGGAGAAAAACTTAGCAAAGTCGGCGCCAATGCTTTCCGGGGAACCCCCTGGTTCGATAATTGGAAGGGCACCGAAGAGAACGGCAATGCGCTGATCGTAGGCGAAAACGTTCTTTTGAAGACCGGCGAAGGCGTTGAGATCTCGGATACAGGCGCCGCTTCCGTTTCCGTTACTCTTGACGGAAAGGATATTCCAAAGGACAAGTATTACAACGATAAGACCCTCTACTCCATAGTCATTCCGGGCACGGTCAAGACCATTGGTGAGAACGCATTCTACTATGCCGAGAACCTGTACGAGGTAATTATCGAGGACGGCGTTGAGTACATTGACGCGTCGGCGTTCTACGGCTGCGGAAACCTCGCAAGAGTGACTCTTCCTTCGACGCTTAAGGGCATTGGCGACTATGCATTCTACGGCTGCGCAGATCTCACGGAGATAGTGATCCCGGAGACCGTTACGAGCATCGGTAAGATGGCTTTCTATAACTGCCTGAAGCTTGAGAGTGTCAACGTTCCGGAAAAGGTCACGAAGATCGGAGCTTTTGCGTTTACAAATACCTACTGGCGTGAAAACGATCCCGCGGAGCTTCTCATCGTGGGCGACGGCATCCTGATCAGGTATAACGGCTTTGGCGACAAGGCGACCATCGGAAGCGACGTCAAGGCGATCGCAGGCGGTTCCTTCCAGGCTGTGTACAGGCTGTCCGAGCTTACCATCCATGAGGGCATCACGGAGCTGCCGGAATTTGCTGTCAGCGGGTGCAACACTCTTACAAAGATCATCGCGAAGGGCGTGACCAACGTCGGTTCGAGAGCCTTCAATTACTGCTCAAGTCTTGTGACCGCCGAATTTGCGGATTATTACGAGGCTGCAGAAGACGCTTTTGCGGGCTGTGAAGTGTTCCAAGCACCTGAGGTAAAAGCTACGCCGGTGCCTACAGAGGTTCCTGAGGATGAAGATGCCTCCGGAGACGAAGAGCCCTGAAGCGGTTTCTTGACGAATAACCAAAATATAACGGGAAGGTCTGAATCTGAACCTTCCCGTTTTTTGACTTAATGAGCTATATATTATTGTTTTTATTCCTTCTTTACGTCCTGCATTTTTGGCTCCTTTTGATGGCTTCGAACGTTTTGTCGCTTATCACATGCTCGATCTTGCAGGCGTCGGATGCGGCTGTCTCCTCGTCAACACCTGCCCGTACCAGCAGGGCGGTGAGAACGTTGTGCCTCTCGTATATCTTTTCCGCTATCTCAAGCCCCTTGGGGGTGAATGTGATGTAGCCGCTCTCGTTTACCAGTATGCAATCCTCCTCGCGGAGCTTTGAAAGAGCGCGGCTTGCAGAGGGCCTTGTTACGCCGAGCCTTGCAGCGACGTCAACTGCGCGAACGTTTGCATGTATTTTGCTTTCAATTAGAATAGTTTCGAGGTACATCTCGCCGGATTCTTTCATGATAACGCCTCCGTATGATCAAATGAGTGAATAATCAGTTACGTGTGTATGATAAACTATTGGGGGTGAAAAAGCAAGAGATTGTAAAAGCGGTGCCGGACAAAGTAATAAGTAAGAGGTAATAGGTGGCCCACGTCGACCACATTTCATCGAGGAGCGATTCTTCACGAAGTGAAGCCAAGTGACGAGATGCAAGGTGCGAGACGCGAGGGAGTGCCGCCTTAGGTAATAGGTAAAGTAAAAGGGGTGCCGCTCAGGTAATAAGTAAGAGGTAATAGGTTAGAGGTAAAAGGTAAGAGGTAATAGGTAATAGGTAAGAGGTATTAGGTAATAAAAAAAGCCGCGTGGCAGGATCAATGCGACACACGGCTTTGACGCCATTAAAGGCGAAAATAGTTAATTAAACTTGATCAGAAGACTTTCTTCTTAAGAACTACAAGGGCGATTGCTGCGGCTGCCACGATGAATATGATCATGGAAGCATCTGCGGTCGGAACGGCGGGTATGGTCGGGTCTGTAACAACGAAGTTTGCCGACATGCCGGGGTAGATGCGCTGTTGCTGGCCGCCTATGTATGTCTCTTCGATCATGCTGCTCTCACTGCCGAACCAGAAGCCTACGGGGCCGTCGTTGGGATTAAGCGAATCGAATAAGAGAATATATGTTCCCGGGGTGAGTCTCTTATCGAATGTTAACACAATATCCTGGTTGTCCTGGTGGGAATCTACGGATGCCGATGCAAAGCCGGTGCCGGCCACTGTGGTGTCATAGTCTCCGGTCCAGACATACGCTGTGCATTTTGCGGTGTTGGGCGGATTCTGGTTGTTCCAGGTGGGGCTGTTGACTCCGGTCACCGAAATAAGCTCGCGCCCTGCGGGAACCGTGATCTTGATGCCGATCTTCTCGGCTACCTGGTGGGGTTCTGTACCCTTAGGAGCGAGAGTAGCTGTGATTATCTCTTCCTGGTCGGCCATCGACGAAAGCTTCATGAAATATGAACTGAGGTCGGATTTTGTGAAGCCAATCTCGAATCCGAATGCGCTGTCGGAAAACTTCAGACGAACGTTTGAATTTGAGGGCGTCACCGAAGGAAGCACGAAGTAGCCCTCGGAAGAAGTGATCGCGAACTTGGCTTCGTATTCTCCTGCGGGAATCTCGTCGAACTCATAGACAATGCCGCTTGGGCTGTCCTCGCTGGATGTCTTGCTTACAGAGTAGGCAGGCGTAGCGGAACCGAGAGGCGTGATCGTGAATGTGTAATCGACTGCGGGGTCATTGAGCTGAGGGTTGCTAGACCAGTAGACCGGAAGCTTGAAAGCCTTGAATGAAGCCGCGGCATTGAACTGGACCGAAGTCTCCATGAGGTGTGTTGCGCCGTTGGCGTGTCCGAGCCATACACCGATAGTCCCTTCACCGACATATGCTTTCACATAATTAAGATCCTCGGCAAATGAAACCGTCGAAAGAAGTGACAGGACCATGGCAAGAGCAATAACCAATACCATTACCTTTTTCATAATAGTTCCTCCTTAAAACAGTTGTTTGACTGAAATTGTCAATATATAGACATTATAACAGAATAAATGACGGCACACAAATACTATTTTAACTGTTTTCCTTACGTTTCGCACAAAAAAACTGTTGACATTGCAGAACAATTGAGTATAATGTGCAGTGTGTTAGCAAAGGCTAACAAAACGCCTGCATAAGGCGTTATGAAGAAAGAGGGTGGTCTGATGCTTCCGCTGAGTTTTGCCCCTGCGGATGAAGAGGTGATCATAAAAAAGATTGGCGGCAGTCAGGAGATCAAAAGACATCTTGAGGACCTCGGATTCATAGTGGGTTCGACGGTGGTGCCTGTAGCCGTGAGAGACGGCAACGTCATCGTAAAGGTCAAGGACTCGAGGATCGCCATAAGTAAGGAACTCGCTCAAAAGATCATGGTTTGAACGCCGGCCATTGGTTTTTGGATCATTGGCGGGTGTTTTGGAAAAGAATTTCAGGAGGGTCGTATGGAAAACGAAATGTTTACATTGAAAAATGTAAAGATCGGGCAGACCGTGAAGGTCGTCAAGGTTCATGGCGATGGCGCGGTGAGGCGCAGGATCATGGATATGGGCATAACCAAGGGCACTGTCATTTATGTTCGAAAGGTTGCGCCGCTGGGAGATCCGGTGGAGCTAAATCTCAGAGGTTACGAACTTAGCTTGAGAAAAGCCGACGCGGCGATGGTGGAAGTTGCCGAGTGCGGTGAGGAGAAAGCATAAGTTTTTATTTTTGGATCATTGGTTAGCGAAAGCTAACATTATTTTTGGGTATGGAGTTAGCAAAAGCTAACATATTTCAGGAAAGGATAAGGACAATGAGTATTCGTATAGCCCTTGCGGGCAACCCGAACAGCGGAAAAACAACGTTGTTTAATGCGCTCACCGGTTTGAACCAGTACGTTGGCAACTGGCCCGGTGTAACGGTGGAAAAGAAGGAAGGACGTCTCAAAAAACAGAGCGACGTCACGATAACGGACCTTCCGGGGATTTACTCCCTCTCGCCTTATACGCTTGAAGAGGTGGTGGCGAGGAATTATCTGATAGGCGAAAGGCCGGATGCGATACTGAACATCATCGACGGCACGAACCTTGAGAGAAACCTGTACCTCACCACACAGCTCACAGAGCTGGGAATTCCGGTGGTGGTCGCGGTCAACATGATGGACGTGGTGAAGAAGAGCGGCGATAAGATCGACATTGGCGAGTTGTCAAGACAGCTTGGCTGCAAAGTCGTGGAGATATCTGCTCTTAAAGGAACAGGCATCACAGAGGCTGCGGAGGCGGCAATAGAAGCTGCCAAAAACACCAAGACACTTCCGAAGCATTCCTTCTCGGGACCTGTGGAGCACGCGATAGCTCACATTGAGGAGGCCATTGTTCACGAGCTGCCCGAGGAGCAGCAGCGCTGGTACGCCATCAAGATATTTGAACGTGACGACAAGGTGCTTGAACAGCTGAACATCCCGGAGGAGAAGCTGAGCCACGTGGAAGAAGATATCAAACGGGCTGAGGAGGAGCTGGACGACGACGCGGAGAGTATCATCACAGGCGAAAGGTACGTCTACATCGCAGGCGTTATCAAAGCGTGCTACAAAAAGAAATCAAAGAGCAATCTGACGGTTTCGGATAAAATAGATAAGGTCGTAACCAACCGCTGGCTGGGTCTTCCCATTTTTGCGGTTATCATGTTCCTTGTTTACTTTATCGCGATGGTGGGCGTAGGACTTGCGGCCACCGACTGGACAAACGACGGGCTTTTCGGAGACGGATGGTATCTCTTCGGCATAGGAAGAGCCGCTTATGAAGAGGCCGCCGGGGAATATGACGATGCGGCAAAGGCCGTTGAAGCTTTCTGCGGTGAGTTCGATATCGAAGCGGAGGATTTTGACGCCGAGGCATTCCTCAAGGAGCTGGAGGCCTTCACTCCCGAAGCAAAGACTGCTACGGTGGACGTTGAAGACGAGGAGACCCTTGCCGTTACAACCATGACCGCTTATTACGACGCTGTTCCTGATGACGCGGACGATGATACGGTAGGTGTTTCATTCCTTGATGCTGTTAAATATTTTAAGGAAAACGGTTTTGAGGCGCCGGACAATGCGGACTTCGGAGTCTGGGTGCCCGGTATTCCGGTCCTCGTTGAGCGGGGCCTCGACGCTGTAAACTGTGTCGACTGGTTAAAGGGACTTGTCCTTGACGGTATCATCGCGGGCCTCGGCGCTGTCCTTGGTTTCGTGCCCCAGATGCTGGTGCTCTTCCTTCTCCTGGCGCTCCTTGAAGGCTGCGGCTACATGGCCAGGATAGCTTTCGTGCTCGATAGGATATTCAGAAAGTTCGGCCTTTCGGGAAAATCCTTCATACCGATGCTTATCGGCTCGGGCTGCGGCATTCCGGGCATCATGGCCTCCAGGACCATCGAAAACGAGCGCGACCGCAGGATGACGATAATGACTACAACGTTCATCCCCTGCAGCGCAAAGCTTCCTTTCATCGCAATGATCGCAGGCGCTATTTTCGGCGGCAGCGCATGGATCGCCACATCGGCTTACTTCATAGGCATGGCGGCCATCATTATCTCCGGTATTATGCTGAAAAAAACCAAGATGTTCGCAGGCGAGCCCGCACCATTTGTTATGGAGCTCCCGGCTTACCACTGGCCGACATTCGGCAACGTTCTCCGCTCCACGTGGGAGCGCGGCTGGTCCTTCATCAAGAAGGCAGGCACAGTCATCCTTCTCTCGACCATCGTGGTCTGGTTCACAAGCTTCTTCGGCTTTGTGGACGGCGGCTTCAGAATGCTTGAAGAGAGCGAGCTTGAGTTCTCGATGCTTGCGTACGCCGGCAGAGCTATAGCGTGGGTATTCGCACCCCTTGGCTTCGGTACGTGGCAGGCGACGGTCGCATCCATCACAGGACTTGTCGCCAAGGAGAACATCGTAGGCACAATGGGCATCCTTTACGGAGGCGGTGAGATGTCTGCCTATGCTGCGATCCGCGGAGCTTTCTCGGGTCTTGCAGGCTTCTCGTTCCTGGTATTCAATCTGCTCTGCGCACCTTGCTTCGCGGCCATCGGCGCCATCAAGCGTGAGATGAACAGCGCAAAGTGGACATGGTTCGCCATCCTCTACCAGACACTTTTTGCTTACGGTGTTTCGCTCATGATATTCCAGATCGGCAGCATCTTCACGGGCAGCATAAACGTTATCGGCCTTATTGCGGCTCTGCTGGTCCTCGGTTTGATGATATACATGCTCTTTATCAGAAAGTACAAAGAGGCGTCCAAGCTTACCACAAAGGTCAAGGTCGGGAAATAACCAATGAACTCCAAAGGAGGTCGAATCAAATGTTTCAATGGATAGCACAGAATATCGGCTCAATAGCGGTGTTCCTTGTGGTCTCGGGAATCGTGGCGGCAATAATCGCCAATATGATTCGAAACCGCCGCAAGGGAAAAGCTGCGGTCTCCTGCGGCTGCGGATGCGGCTGCGAGGGCTGCCCGATGGCGGGCAAGTGCTCCGGAGGAGCAAAGAAATCTTGACAAGAAGGCGAATACGCGATATCATTAGTCAGTACTTCAAAAACCAATGGAGGTGTTGACTATGGCATACAAAATTTCCGATGAATGCATCGCTTGCGGCGCTTGTGCAGCGGGATGCCCCTGCGAGGCTATCAGCGAAGGCGACGGTAAATACGAGATTGATCCTGAGAAATGCATCGATTGCGGCAGCTGCGCCGAGGTCTGCCCTGTAGGAGCTCCCTCACAGGAAGGCTGATAAAGCGGTCGTGGCAGCAGATTCCCCCGCGGGTCTCTGCTGCCTCTCTTTGTATCAGGAGACATCCATTTAGAAGCCGCGGAGGCATATTTCCGCGGTTTTTCAATATCGGAGGGTCCATTGGCGTCTGGAATGCTTGAAAACGAACAGCTTGACGATCTCCTCACGGGAGGCCGGGTCATTTTGCAGAAAAAGGACGGTTTCAGGTACGGGACTGATGCCGTGGCCCTTGCGCAGTTTGCAAGAGTTGCGGACGGTGAGAACGTGCTTGACATAGGCACCGGAGGAGGGATACTGCCCGTATTGATGTCGCTAAAAGCCAATGCGTCCTTCACCGGCATAGACATCGTCCCGGAGATGGTGGACATGGCAACCCGTTCCGCAGATATGAACGGCATTGGCGACAGGGTGAAGTTCGCTTTGTGTGACATAAAGGATATTCCATGTATTTTTAAAGGAAAGATTTTCGATGCGGTGGTGACGAATCCGCCTTACAAAAAAGAGGGTAGCGGCATCCCGTCGAAAAACTACAATTCATACATCGCCCGCCACGAGGTTTTGTGCACCCTTGAGGATGTGATCTCGGGCGGTTCCTCGGTCCTCCGCAGAGGGGGAAGGTTTTACATGGTAAACAGGCCCGACAGGCTCTGCGACGCCCTTGCTCTGATGCGGAAGTACGGGGTCGAGCCTAAACGCCTCCGCTTCGTCCACGCAGACCCGGAGAAAGCCCCTGTGATGTTTCTCGTTTGCGGCGTAAAAGGCGCCGGATGCGAGCTTATCGTGGGTGACCCGGTGGTGCTTTCGGGAACGGGCGGGACGGTCGGATTTTTGGAAAACAGAGGGCTCGAATGCCCAGTATAAAGAAAAAAGGTTAGGATTACCGGTATGCTCTATCTTGTAGGAACGCCAATAGGAAATCTCGGGGACATGACCATAAGGGCCCTTGAAACGCTGAAGAGCGTGGATTTTATTTGTGCTGAGGACACCAGGGTCACGGCCGGGCTCCTTGCCCATTTCGGCATCAAAAAGCCTCTTGTCAGTTATTACGAGCATAATAAACTGGAGCGCGGACCCAAGATCATCGAAAGGCTTAAAAAGGGCGAAAACGGAGCTCTCGTGACCGATGCGGGCATGCCGGGCATATCGGATCCGGGGGAGCATATCGTAAAGCTCTGCATTGAGGCGGGTGAGCCATACAGTGTGATACCGGGGCCCTGCGCCTTCGTAACAGGTGCCGTGATGTCAGGAATATCAACTTCTGCGATACTGTTTCTCGGTTTTATACCGGAAAATAAAAAACAGGCCGTAGCGGTACTTGAAAGGATATCAAAGGCAGAGGAGACTGTTTGCCTTTACGAGTCTCCCTATAATATCGAAAAAACGCTCATGAACCTCGCATCTTACGCCGAGGGAAGGCAGATAGCGCTTTGCAGGGAGATAACAAAGATACACGAGGAAGTTATCCGCGGCACCGCCCCGGAACTTCTCGAATATCTTGAGGAATATCCGCCGAGAGGCGAATACGTGGTGGTCATTGAAGGCGGAAGCCCCGCGAAAAAAGAGGGCGAAAACGCCGCCAGGGGCGATCTTTTAAGAGCGGGCGACAGGCCTTCGGTGGAGGAATTCAGATCGAAAGTGCAGGAAGCTATCGCGGGGGGCATGAAGCGGAACGAGGCCGTAAAGACAGTCGGCTCGTCCTACGGACTTTCCAGAAGCGAAGCGTATGATATTTACGGTAAAGGCGAGGCCGGGGTGTGATCATGAAAAAGGACGTTCTTTTTATTTGCCAGTTCTACAGTCCCGAATACGTGACCAGCGCGGAGCTTGCGGCAGACACCTGCAGAGGCATGGCTTCGGCAGGCCTCTCTGTCGACGTGCTGTGCGGTTATCCCGGAGAGTACATTGGCGAGAAAGAGAAGGTCCCGACGAAGGAAACAGAAGGCGGCGTCAATATCAAAAGGCTCAGGTACATCCATTCCTCAAGAAAAAGCGTTTTCGGAAGGCTGCTGAACTATTTTTCCTTCTATTTTGCGGTCCTTATGAGGCTTTTCTCCATGGGAAAGTATAGGGTCGTCGCGGCATACTCCAATCCTCCAATGGTCACGAACATACTCAACCTGGCGTCAAAGCTTTTCAAGGTCAAAACGGTCTTCATTGCCCATGACGTATATCCCGAGATAGCCGTAAAGACCGGAAAAACAGGCGAAAACAGCCTGATGGCAAAGACTATGAGGCGGATCAACGGGAAGCTGTCGAAAAATCTCGACGGCGTAATATGCATATCGGAGGAAATGGCGGATTTCTTCGAAAAGGAGCGGGACATTTCAAGGGACCGAATAGCATATATCCCCAACTGGCACCGTGATCTTTACGATGGCGAAAAAGAAAAGGCCGACGGAAGTCCTTTTGTCTGTGGATATCTCGGCAATATGGGCATCTGCCAGGACATGGAGACTGTCGTTTCAGCCATCGAGAAACAAAAGGACAGTGAGGAAATAAGCTACGTGTTTGCGGGCCACGGGACCAAGGCAGAAGATATCAGATCGAGGCTTTCCGGTGCCGCCAATGTGAAAAATCTCGGGTTCTTAAGAGGCAAAGAGTTTTCGGACACGCTGGGCGGCTGCGACGCATGCGTGGTCAGTCTTGAGCCGGGACTCGGCGGACTCTGCGCACCCAGCAAGGTTTACTCTTACTATATGATGGGCAAGCCGGTCATTGCTGTCACCGATGAAAAGGATATCGGGGCGGACATTGAGAAATACAACTGCGGCATTGTCGTAAAAAACGGTGATGCGGAGGGATTTTACGCGGCGGTGAAAAGACTCGCGGGTGACCCCGCTCTCAGAAAGGAAATGGGCAAAAACGCAAGGCGCTGCTACCTGGAAAACTACACTGAGAGCATCTGCTGCGGTAGAATAGCAGCCTTTATAAAGAAGCTGGCGGAAGAGGACCGGAAAGGCTGACGGAACCGGGATATTTTTTGCAGTATTTTTTTCGAATTTCGTCCGTTTTTTTGTAAAAATAAGTTGCATGAACGATTCGAAAGTGCTATAATCATCGTCGCCGCTGTTTTTGGCAGGCGAAAAATATGCAAAAATCACCTATTTGGGTGTCTAAGAGGAAGGTGACATACGATGAAACAGGGTATCCATCCTAATTTTACGGAGGTAACGGCTAAATGCGCATGCGGTGAGACTTTCACTACGATGTCTACTAAGGGCGCTGTGAACGTAGAAATTTGTTCAAAATGCCATCCTTTTTATACTGGAAAGCAGAAGCTGGTAGATACCGGCGGCCGTGTTGAACAGTTTAGGAAAAAATACGGTATTTGATTTGTCCTTTACCCGTAAGAGAAGAGGCCTGCCAATACTTGCAGGCTTTCTTTTTGCAAACGAAGGGCGCCTTAAGGCTATTTGATAACAGGAGGAATTGTCGCAAATGAGCGCAAAATTTGAAGTAGTTGAGAAAAATAAGGTTAAGATCACCGTGGACGTGGAGCCGGAGAAGTTCGAGGCCGCCATCGAAAGATCTTTCCAGAAGAACAAAAAGAAATTCAAAGTCAACGGTTTCAGAGACGGACATGCTCCCAGAAAGACCGTTGAGAGGCTTTACGGCATTGGCGCGTTTTATGACGGTGCTTTCAATTATCTCATTCCAAACGAGTATGAAGCTGCAGTCAAAGAGCTGGATATCCATCCCGTCAGCGAGCCGGAGTACGATGTGACCGAGGTCGAGGGAAATACGAAGCTTGTCTTCACTGCCGAGGTTTTTGTACGCCCGGAGGTCAAGCTTGGCGAATACAAGGGCCTTGAGATCCCGAAGATATCCACAGAAGTTACGGATGAGGACGTGGACGCGGAACTTAAGAGACTGGCCGAAGAGGACTACAGACTTGAGAGCGTTGAAGGCAGACCTGCGGCGAACGGTGATACAGCCATCATCGATTACAAGGGAACTGTGGACGGCGTTGCATTTGAAGGCGGCACGGCAGAAAACCAGAATCTGGTGCTCGGTTCCGGTCAGTTCATTCCAGGCTTTGAGGATCAGGTCGTTGGCCATAACATTGGCGATGATTTTATAGTTTCCGTTACATTCCCCGAGGATTATCACGCGACGGAGCTTGCCGGAAAAGCGGCTGAGTTTGCGGTAACTCTCCACGATATCAAAACCAAGGTGATCCCCGAGATCAACGACGATTTCGCAGCCGAGAAGAGCGAATTCGACACTCTTGAGGAATACAAGAAAGACCTTAAGACTAAGCTTGCGGAAAGAAAAGAAAAAGCTGCAAAGACCAGCTACGAGAACGGACTTATCGACAAGGCTTGCGAGAATGCCGAGATCGATATCCCCGAAGTGATGATAGACAATGCCGTTGAGAACACCATCGGTTCCTACCGCAGACAGATATCAAACTACGGGATCAAGTTCGAGGACTATCTCCATATGACAGGCAAGACTCTTGAGGAGCTCAAGGAAGAACTGCGTCCCAACGCCGCAAAGCAGGTGAAGGAGCAACTGGTTCTCGAGGAGATCGCAAAGGCCGAGGAGCTTAAAGCCTCCGACGAGCAGATCGACGATTATCTCAAGGAAATGGCTGAGGCTTACAAGG
Organism: Clostridia bacterium; assembly: GCA_017444825.1. Classification (GTDB taxonomy): domain Bacteria; phylum Bacillota; class Clostridia; order UBA1212; family UBA1212; genus UBA1212. The sequence continues at coordinate 174,958 of JAFSVU010000050.1, read as the reverse complement.
CCGATTACGAGGAAATAAAGAAGAACCTCAACGAAGAGAGCAGAAAGTATTTCGAGGAGGATCTCAGGCCGAAGCTTGCCATAGACTTCCTCGTGGCCAATGCGGTCTATACGGAATGATCGGACAATAACTGATACTGTCTTTAACTTTGCAGTATTTTTGCGGCAGAAAGACGATCCGGTGAATACATTTTTCCCGGTGGGATTTGTGCCGCTTTTCTTTCTTAAGGATACCTTGATTTTGTTAAAAACGGCTTTCTAAGAGCGCTGAAATGTGGTAAAATTCGTTCCTAGAACAATGCGATAACGGGAGGTTAAAATGGCACTTGTACCGTATGTAGTGGAACAGACCGCCAACGGCGGAGAACGTTCTTATGATATTTTTTCAAGACTTCTTAACGAAAGGATCATAGTTCTCAGCGACGAGATAAATGACGCGACGGCCAGTCTTTGCGTGGCCCAGCTCCTCTACCTTGAGAGCGTGAATCCCGGCAAGGATATATATCTTTATATCAATAGCCCGGGCGGAAGTGTTTCCGCGGGCCTCGCCATCTACGATACCATGAATTTCATAAAGTGCGATGTATCTACCATCTGCATCGGCAGGGCTGCCAGCATGGGCGCGTTCCTGCTTTCATCGGGAACAAAAGGCAAGAGGTTCGCTCTTCCGAACAGTGAGATAATGATCCACCAGCCTATGGGAGGCTCAAGAGGCCCGGCCAGCGACATAGTCATCGCCACCGAGCACATAAAGAGCGTTAAGGCTAACATGAACCGCATTCTCAGCGAGAATACGGGAAAACCCGTGGAAGTGATCGAGCGCGACACGGACAGGGATAATTTCATGACTGCGGAGCAGGCTGTGGAATACGGCCTCATTGACAAAGTCTACAAAAACAGGGTCTGATACTGACGGGCCCGCGGGAAAGAAAGGTCGACTGCCGGCAGTCCGGATAAAAATGAATGCCGGCGGTCTGCAAACAGTTTCGTGATTTCTGAGATAATGATTGGAAAGAAGAGGAGAGAATTATGGACGATAAGGATAAGAAATCATACAAATGTTCGTTTTGCGGAAGGGATCTGAAGGGCATATTGGTTATTCAGGGGCCCAATGTAAACATCTGCGAGGATTGCGTAAGAATTTGCGCCGACCTCATTGACAAGGGGCAGGAAGGCGTGAACCCCAGGGTCGATCCTTCCGTGGCCGGGTCCGTTTTCGGAGCTGACTTTAAACTGCCGAAGCCGGGTGAACTCAAGGCCAGCCTTGACGAATACGTTATAGGACAGGAAGAGGCAAAGAAGGCGCTTTGTGTTGCGGTGTATAACCATTACAAGCGCATACTCGATAACGAGAGGCGGACAGTTTCGGGAAAGCGGAAAAAATTCGATCCCGCGAAAGACAGTCTGCCGGACATTCCGAAGGACCTCAGGGAAACGGAACTGTCAAAAAGCAACGTCCTTCTTATAGGACCTACGGGTGTGGGAAAGACTTATCTGGCCCAAACTCTGGCAAGGATACTCGACGTCCCATTCGCCATAGCCGATGCGACTGCTCTTACAGAGGCGGGATATGTCGGTGAAGACGTGGAAAATATACTGCTGAGGCTCATCCAAGCTGCCGACGGAAACGTGGCAAGGGCCGAAAAGGGCATTATTTTTGTGGATGAAATAGATAAGATCGCCCGTAAGACCGAGAACGTTTCCATAACGAGAGACGTCAGCGGAGAGGGCGTCCAGCAGGCACTTTTAAAGATACTGGAGGGGACCATCGCTCAGGTGCCTCCGAACGGCGGAAGAAAGCATCCCCAGTCCCAGTTTATACAGATAGACACCACCAACATACTGTTTATCTGTTCCGGCGCATTTGATAAACTTCCGAATATTATCGAAAACAGGACGGGAACGTCCACTATGGGCTTCGGAGGAAAGATCCAGAGCGATGAGGACAGGGATACCAGCAAGCTCCTTTCAATGGTAGAGCCCCAGGATCTTCTCAGATTCGGCCTCATACCCGAGTTCATAGGAAGAGTTCCGACAGTGGTCACTCTTGACGCCCTTGACGAGAAGGCCCTTATCAACATTCTCAAGGAGCCCAAGAACGCATTGGTCAAACAGTACAGAAAGCTTCTGTCGCTGGACGGTGTGGATCTCGTGTTTGAAGACAAGGCGCTCAAGGCTGTTGCCAAGCTTGCCATGGAGAGAAAGACCGGGGCGAGAGGCCTCAGGGCGATAGTTGACAATGCCATGAGAGACGTAATGTTTATGGTACCTTCCGAGAAAAATGTGGTAAAATGCCTTGTGACGGAGGATACGATACTGAGCGGAACTTCTCCGGAGCTTGTGTTTGCGGATGCAGCGGAGCAGGAAAAGTCCGCGTGACGCATGATCACAGTGTGAAAAACTCTTTTCGGGGCACAAAGCATCCCGGATACGAAAGAGAAACAATAAAGACTTTTGGAGAGATTTGAAATCATGAAAATTTTTACATCCGAATCGGTAACCGAGGGACATCCCGATAAGATATGCGACCGGATCGCGGACAATATCCTTGATGCAGTCCTGGCACAGGATCCTAATGCGAGAGTTGCCTGCGAGGTTACCGCCTGCACGGGACTCATCCAGATCATGGGAGAGATCACCACCAGTGCAAAGGTCGATTATGCGAAGATCGCCCGGAATACGGTGCTGGAGATAGGATACGACAGCTCGGAACTGGGCTTTGACGGAAATACCTGCTGCGTTATCTGCAGTCTTAACACCCAGTCCCCCGATATCGCCATGGGCGTGGATGCCGACGGAGCGGGCGACCAGGGTATGGTCTTTGGTTATGCCTCCAATGAGATCTGTGAAAACGGCGAATTCATGCCGGCCCCTATCGCTCTTGCCCATAAGCTTACAAGAAGGCTTACAGAGGTTAGAAAACTTGGCATCCTTAAATACCTTCGTCCGGACGGAAAGAGCCAGGTGAGCGTTGCCTACGACGAGAACGGGAAGCCCTGCAAGATCACAGCCGTGGTGCTTTCGACTCAGCATGATGAGACGGTTACCACAGAGCAGCTGAGAGCGGACATTGAAAAATACGTTATAAGAGAGGTCCTGCCCAAGGATCTTCTCAGGGACGATACCGTGTTCTACATCAACCCGACGGGAAGGTTTGTCATAGGCGGCCCCTACGGCGACTCCGGCCTCACCGGAAGGAAGATAATAGTTGACACCTATGGCGGCATAGGCAGGCACGGAGGCGGCGCTTTCTCGGGCAAGGATCCCACGAAGGTCGACCGTTCCGGAGCTTACATGGCCAGATACATCGCCAAGAACATTGTGGCCTCGGGTCTTGCGGACAGATGCGAGATACAGATATCCTACGCCATCGGAGTAAGTCACCCTGTCTCGGTGTTCGTCGAGACCTTCGGAACGGAGAAGGTTCCCGTGAATACTATAGAAAAGGCCGTATTCGATAACTTTGAGATGACGCCGAAGGGCATCATCGAGTATTTCGATCTCAGAAGGCCTATCTACGGAAAAACCACCAACTACGGTCACTTCGGAAAAGTTGACTGTGATCTGCCCTGGGAGAGGACCGACAAGGCCGCCGCCCTGAGCAAACTGTTATAACCCTATTCACGTGTCGGATACCGTATGATCACGGGAATTTCGACTGTCTGTGAACAACGAAGCTGCGCTTGCGGCTCACAAGAGGTATGTGATTATGAATAGCTCCAGTTTAAAGACCGTTATGAAATCGGTGCTTACCCTCGTTGTTGTTTTAGTTCTGGCGACAGCTTTCTGTGCCTGCACAGCACCGTCGGGAAATGACCCGACTGCTGCACCGGCTGATGCCACACCCGTATCCGGCGGAGACCCTGAATCCGGGACGGATGAGGATCCTTCAGCGATACCGCAGGTCGTCGCTTCCGAACAGTTTACTAAATTTGATACCACCATCGCCTACGTGCCTGACGAGTGCACGAAGATAGTACTTGCCCAGAACGCCACCGAGGTGACAGGGCAGGGCGCAACGGTGGATTCCAACGTCGTCACCATAAATACCGCAGGCTCCTACATAATCAGCGGAACTCTCACGGACGGCCAGATCGTTGTAAACGTAGAGAAGACCGAGAAGGTCAGGCTGATCCTCAGCGGTGTTAACATCACAAACACAAAGACCGCGTGCATCTACGTGATGTCAGCGGATAAGGTCGGGATCACCCTTGTGAAGGGAACCGAAAACGTGTTCACTGACGCTAAGACTTATACGGTCATCGATGAGAAGAACAACCCCAATGCCTGCATATTCAGCAAGGACGACCTTACGATCAACGGCTACGGTTCTCTGACGGTTAACGGAAACTTTAACAACGGCATAGGCTGTAAGAACGACCTTTGTATCGTGACCGGAAACGTCACCGTCAGCGCACCAAACAACGCCGTCAAAGCGACGGACAGCTTCAGAATGCACGACGGATATCTCAAGGTCACGTCTCAGGATGACGCGATAAAGGTGGACGGAGAGGATGATATCTCAAAAGGATTCGTTTTCATAGAGGGCGGAACTCTTGAGCTTACAGCCGTTGACGATGCTATCACAGCGGTGTACAGCGTAAATATCACCGGCGGCACCGTGACTACATATGCTGAGGGCAAAGCCATAAACTGCGCCGGAAACGTAACAGTGGCAGAGGGGTCACTCATAGAGAAATAAAAGTACGCAGCGGTCATAATACGAGTAAAACTGCGCGGCGGCTTTGATTTTTCGGGCTGCATCCGATAAATTCCGGATTTTTTAAAAAAACTCTTGCGCAGGTCTATGTAAAAGAGTATAATATGACCCGCTGTTTGATAAATCCGAGAGGAGGTGCTTTAAATGGCAAAGTGTGAGATTTGTTCAAAGGATATGATGTTTGGCCGTCATATCAGCATTACCCGTTCCCAGGTCAGCAGAAGAGCAAAGAGAGACTGGAAGGTTAATGTTCGCCGTGTCAAGATAATTGACAACGAGGGTGTTACCCGTTACGCGTATGTTTGCGCAGCATGCCTTAAAGACAAGAGAGGCCTCGTAAAGAGAGCTCCGAAAGCAGTGAAGGCAGAAGCTACAGCTTAAGCAGCGTGATTGCGAAGGCCGCGGGGAGATAAGGGCTTTAAAACATTTTATGTGCGCCTGTTCCTCAAAAACAAACTTCTCTGTGGACCTGCAGATAAATTTCAATATCTGTATGAGAGCCACAAAAAAGAGCCGAAGCGGTCGGCTCTTTTTTAGTGGCTTGAAGCCCGGGTTATAATTGCTCTGACGGCCGGGTCAAAGCGTAATATGTCTTGCTTTTTCAGTCACCGCGTCGTAATACTTTACGCTTTCATGATCGCTTCCGTCCGTTGCTGTTTTGACAATATAGTCTGCGGATTCCTTTACGGCAGAAAGAAGTCTCGGGTCCGCGGCGGATATAAGTGCCCGGTCGCCTTCGGTGCCTGTCTGGGATGTGCCGAAGAAATCGCCGGGACCACGAAGCTCCAGATCCTTTTCGGCTATCTTAAAGCCGTCATTGGTTTCGGTCATTATTTCCAGCCTGTCGGTGCTTTTATCGCTGATAAGGATGCAGAAGGATCTTTCACTGCCTCTGCCGACACGTCCCCTCAGCTGGTGAAGGGTGGAAAGGCCGAAGCGCTCGGCATCCTCGATTATCATTAAAGTCGCCGCGGGGACGTCCACACCCACCTCTATGACGGTGGTGGAGAAGAGCACCTTGGCTTCGCCTGACGCAAATTTCTCCATGGCCTTCTGTTTTTCCCTGTCGCTCATTTTACCGTGGATCAGCGCAGTGCCGACGCCGGAAAAGACTGTACCGGACATCTGTTTAAAGTTCTCGACGCACCCCAAAAGATCGTCTGAAGACGGGTCGATCACGTCGTCCCCCTCGTTGTTGTCAATTTTAGAGTGGACTATGTACACACGCCCGCCTTTTTTGATAAGGTTCAGGGACCTGCGATATATAAGCAACCTGTCTTTTTTCGGGTAGATATAGGTTTCCACCGGCATCCTGCCTGCGGGTTTTTCGGTGAGTACCGAAATGTCCATATCGCCGTAAAGCACGAGAGCGAGGGACCTGGGAATGGGCGTTGCGGTAAGCGACAGCACATCCGGCACGGTGTCCCCTGATTTGGCTATAAGAGCGGCTCTTTGAAGTACTCCGAACCGGTGCTGCTCGTCTATCACCACGAGGCCGAGCTTTTTGAAGGAGACGGTCTCACTGATGAGGCTGTGGGTGCCTATGACGCAGACGGGCTCGCCGCTTTCTATGCGCGCGATGATGCGTTTCCGCTCCCTTGCCCCTGTCCCGCTGTAGAGCATTTCAGAACCAATACCGAGGACCCCCAAAATTTCGCTTATTTTGGCCATATGCTGGGCCGCCAGCACTGTAGAGGGAACCATGAGGGCCGCCTGAAAACCGCTCATAACGGCATTGTAGATCGCAGCAAGGGCCACCACCGTTTTGCCGGAACCGACGTCGCCGTTTATAAGCCTGTTCATTGGCGCGGGAGAGGCCATGTCCCCGAATATTTTATCTATAACGGAAAGCTGGCCCTTTGTAAGTTCGAAGGGAAGCCTGCGTTTGAACTCCGAGAGGTCGCAGGGCTTAAAACTGTTTCCTCTAAGACCTGACTCCCGTGCTTTTTTGAGAGCCTGAATATTAAGTGCGATCTCAAGCAGCTCTTCGAAGTCGACTCTCCTCTTTGCAGCCGCAGCTTCCTCACTGTTCTTCGGAAAATGGATAGCGCGTATGAGCCCGCCCGCTGCGGGAAGACCGTATTTTGAAAGCACAGCCGAAGGCATATCCGGGATACCTGGAAGACCGTCGCCAATGCCGTCAAGCATCGAAAGGGCGCCTCTAACGGCGTTCGACACCTCTTTGTTGCCGAGCTTCCCGCCCGTCCTGTAAACCGGGGACAGAGTGAGAAAGTCCGAGGCCTGCTTCTCGTTTGAAGCGTCCGCAAATTTCGGCTGCTGCATAGAGACAGAACCGAAGAAGTCCGGGCTCCTTTTTATACGTCCGTAGAAATAGTAGACTTTACCGACACGGATGATATTCTTAACATACCTGTTGTTGAAAAATACCACGTCAATCACGCCTTTTTTGTCGGAACAACTGTAAACAAGCACCGGGGCCGCGGGATTTCCCCTTTCCGCAAGCCCGTTGACTCTTAGAACCAATGTGGCAAAGGTCGATTCCCCGGGGGCAAGCATGGCCGAGACCGCTCCGGTGTCAGTTATGTTTTTTCTGTCCTCATAACCTGCCGGGTAAAAGCGGATGAGCCCGCAGAGGTCGGTTATCCCAAGCTTTTTTAAAGCAGCTTCCGTTTTGGGCCCAACGCCTTTGATCTCCGAGACGGGGGTATCAAAGGTTGCTCCGCCAAGGAAGCCTTTTACGAATCTGTCTTTTCCTTCAAGATCTTTTATAACTGTTGCATCGGCAAAGCCCCGGCTCGCCATCATTGATCTTACGGTTTTTCCCTGCTCTTCGCCGATCTCAAAAACCAATGCGCCGGAAGGGGACAGCACCGAGCGAGCGTCCCTTGTTATGATATCGTAGGGCACCGTGCCTTCCGCGCCGCCGTCAAGAGCCAGCCTCGGCTCGTGATCTCTCACATCCCGCGGCAGCGTTTTTATGACTTCAGTGGGAATATACGGGGGGTTTGAAAGAATAACGTCGAATCTTTCGGAAGAGCCGGGCCCCTTAAACGGCTCGAGAAAGCTTCCGACAGCATATTTTACGGCATTTACCGACCCGAGGATCGACTCCGCATTTCTTTGGGAAACGGTTATCGCAGCCCTTGAAATGTCGCTCAGAGTCATATCGCAGGAGGGGCACCTGTGCTTGACTGAAATGCCTATTGCGCCGCTTCCCGAGCAAAGATCGAGGACCCTGACTGGCCTTCCCAGCTTTTTTGTGAGGCCGGAAACGATGTCCGCACCCATATCCACCAGAAGCTCCGTTTCAAGTCTCGGGATCAGAACGTCCTTCGAAACTTCAAACTTAAGACCCGAGAAATAAGTATAACCAATGACATACTGAACGGGCACCCCGCCGCACACAGAAGAAAGAGCATCACGAAAAGCGGTGAGCCCGGGGCCTTCCGGGATCTCGTGATCCGGCTCTGAAAGTATGAAATTTCTGGTAAAATTAAAGGCGTACTCGAAAAGCAGCTCAAGCTTTGACGAATCGGCATCGGAAATACCGGCGTCGGCAAGGCTTCTTTTAGCGAATCGCCTTAGATCTTTTAATTTCACGGGTGTTATCCTCGCAGAGTTATTGTTCCACGGATGCTGTGGGTTCGTCGGAAGCGGAGGGCTCGCCGGAAAACTCAGCGGAAGTCTCGACCGGAGTCTCAGCGTGGGTCTCGACCGGAGTCTCAGCAGGAGTCTCAGCCTGAGTATCCGCCGGTTCGGCGTGTTCATCACCTGAGGGCTCTGTCGCTTCCGGGGTCTTGGCCGAATAATCCGGCATCTCATCAAGCTTCAATGCTTCCTGAAGAGCCACTATGGCCACCTCTATCATGCTGTCGTCGGGCTCTTTCGTGGTGAACCTCTGCATAAGAAGCCCCGGCGCTCTCAATACTTTGACCAGCTTGTTCTCGTGGCTTCCCGCATAGCGGTTGAACTCATATGCTATGCCGGCAATGATCGGAAGCGAAAGGAGCCTTGCCAATATGTTCAGCCAGAAATTCCCGAGATCGGGAATGAGGGAGTGAATGAGGATGCTGATGAGCATGACCACGAAAAGAAACGCGGTGCCGCACCTGGGGTGGTGCTTTGACTGTTTCCTGACGTTCTCCACTGTCAGTTCCTCGTATTTCTCATAGCAGAATATCGTTTTATGCTCGGCGCCGTGGTACATAAAAACCCTGCGGACGTCCTTCATCACGGAAATAAGTGCGAGATAACCGATGAAAAGGCCCATCCTGACGACACCTTCTATTATGTTTGAAACGATCCAGGGAAGCTTCCCAACGCCCGGTATCATGTTGATACCCTCGACAATGAGCCTCGGCAGCAGGAAGAAAAGCCCTATCGCGATCGCAAGGGCGAGAATGAGAGAAAATGTCATCACGACACCCATGGCCTTATCGCCAAGCTTCTTCTCCACCCAGAGATCAAATTTTGACGGTTTATAGTTCGGATCGTCTTCTGTGGCAGATATCTCCGCGGAATTAAAAAGCGCTTTTGTGCCGACAATGAGAGAATCCGCAAGCCGCACCGTTCCCCTGACCAATGGGAAACTCAGAAACTTGTTGCCCGCGCCGAACTGGGGCTGGCGCTTTGTCTCTATCTTAAGCTGGCCGTCAGGGGCCCGCACCACCTGGGCATAACCCGAAGGGCAGCGCATCATGATGCCCTCCATCAGGGCTTCTCCGCCGACGGAGCAGATCCTTGTTTTGCAAACCTCTCCTCCGGCCGCTGAATCTTTGTTCTGTTTATCTTTTTTTGCCATTACAACTGTTCCAATCCTGCCGGTGAAATCCGGTTTCCGTTATTCAGAGCCCCGACCATTACGTTCGTTCCGGCACACGCAAATTGTATAATATTTTTCCTTGATTTACAATGAAAAACCAATGCGTTTTTTGAAAAATTCCCGTTGACACGTATCATTGGTTTTGCTATAATGGCACGGCTGCCGCTCGAAAACGCATTCCCGTTGCGCCGGCAGGCATATAAGGACGGTCCTCTGTCATTCATTGCATGAACGTCTACGAGGAGAGGAGTGAATTCAATGGATATTATTAAAGCAGTAGAGGCTGATTACCTGAAGGCGGAACCCGTAAAACTCAGAATCGGTGATTACGTAAAGGTTCAGTTTAAGGTTATTGAAGGCAGCCGCGAAAGAATCCAGGTTTTTGAAGGTACTGTCATCGGCATGCGCGGTGAAGGTCTTTGCGAGACTTTTACGGTTCGTAAGATCTCATACGGCGTTGGCGTTGAGAGAGTTTTCCCTGTACATTCGCCCAAGATCGCCGGCATCACAGTTGTGAGACACGGTAAAGTCAGAAGAGCTAAACTGTACTACCTCAGAGACAGAGTCGGTAAGGCAGCGAAGATCAAAGAGAAACTTTGATAAAACCATTTACATGACAAAATTAAGCACCTTGGCGGAAGAACTGAGGTGCTTTTTTGATACCATCGGGGAGGAACGCAGACCCATTTGGAAAGCCTCAGGGCCCCATAACCGTTTACAAGGAAGGCCGTATCCTGTATAATACAGGTACATTTTGACGGGAGGGTCATATCAGAAATGAAGACGATAAAAGATAAATATCTGCTTGTCGGAGCTGACTTTGCGGGTTTTCCGCTGAAGGAGGCTGTCTGCGCACACCTCAGGGCAAAGGGCTGGAAGATCACGGACGTGGGAGTCGTTCAGGGCAGCGATCCCGATAAAGACACCGATCTCATGTTCCACCGTATAGGCCTTAAAGTGGGAAGCATGATCGCGGAAGGAGAGTTTGAAAGAGCTCTTGTCTTCTGCGGCACGGGCATGGGCATACACATTGCCGCAAGCAAATGTCCTCACGTTCATGCGGGCGTTGTCGAAAGCGTCCCTGCGGCTCTTAGGGCCATCACCGGCAACGGCGTTAACGTCCTCGCCATGGGAGCGTTTTACGTGGCACCTCAGATGGGCTGTGATATTGCCGATGCATACCTTGGTGCGTCCCTGGGTTCGGGCTACGAGTGGTGGCACAATTTCTACGAGTTCCATAAGCTTGCCATTGACGAGCTTGAGGCGTTTAACTATGAAGAATACAAAGCAAGCGGGTTTAAGCTGAAGCACCTTGGCGACTATCCTCTTAAACTCGAGACTAAACCGGAAGAATGAAAATGGCTGATACAAGTAAAATTAACACAACAGATATCAAACTGAAAAAGCTCCGCGAAAATGCTGAGATACCCCGCTACGGAACAGCCTTTGCGGCAGGAGCGGATCTTTGTGCCGCGATAGACGAGCCTGTTACGGTGGAGCCGGGAAGGACAGTTCCCATCGGCACCGGAATCGCTCTTGAAATTCCTACAGGTCTTGCGGGACTTGTTTTCGGACGCTCGGGACTTGCCTCAAAGAGAGACCTTGCCCCGGCAAACAAGGTGGGCGTCATAGACAGCGACTACAGAGGCGAGATCACTGTTATGATAAGAAACCACGGGTCGGAACCGAGGGAGATCATACCGGGCGAGCGCATTGCCCAGATCGTATTTGTGCCCCATATCAAGGGCGTTTTTGAGGAGGTCGACGAGCTTTGCGGGACTGAGCGGGGCGAGGGCGGATTCGGTTCCACAGGAAGGAAGTGAACTATTGGCGATGTTTTCTTGCCAATGAGCTTCAGCGATTCTCAATGCGAAAGGAGCAGATCAATTGTCGAATTTTAAGAAAAAGAAGAATGTTGATAAGCCCGGGGAGGACGTTGTGATACTGCGGCAGCCTCCCCAAAACGCCTGCGGCGGAACTACGGTCACGCAGGACAGAAATGCACCGACGGACATCGAATGCAGGGAGGTCATACTGTTTGATGCGGAGTCCGCTCTCGGAATGCCTTCGGATGAGGAACTGAAGGGCAGAAAAGAGCCGCTTTGTTTTGTGTCTGCGTTTGCCGCGCCTGCGGGCGGAGGCTCTTTTGTGTATTACAGCAGCGGCAGAGGTTTCGGGCGCCGGCGTGACAAGGGAAGCTGGGCTTTGATCGGGAAGGATATATTTCCCGAGCTTGACGGCTTTGTGAGAAAATATGATCTTGCACGTAACAACGGCCTCACCCACATCACCCACGGCCTTCCGGAAAACTTCGGAGGAAGCATAAGCGTGGACTACTCGGACGGCGAGAAGATCAGGTTTTCGAACAACCAGTCTCCCGTGCTGAAGAGGAGTGCGGGCGCCGAGCTTGACGCAATGTTTAGAGGGTTCCTAAGCTGCCCCCGGATTGCCATTCCCGATGCTGAGGATATTGTCGAGATACTGTTCGAGGAGATCCGCGACGACGGTTACACAAAAGCCTTGTGCAGGATCAATGACGACGGCACCGCAACAAACATAAAGGATTCCAAATACGGCGACAGTGTTTACCACAGCGAAAAGCCGGTGGACGCGGAAACCGTGAATGCGATGATAACCAATGTAAAAGACACCGCGCTCCTTGTGTGGAAGGACCTGCCGGACAGCAAGTTCGGATGGAGACGGGAGAAGACATTGGCGTTCAGGTGGAGGGACGGTTCAGAAATCTCGACCACCGACTGCAAAGCGGTTCCGGACGGATTATCGCGGGGTTTCTTTAACATAGAGCTTGAACTTGCCACAAAACATTGAAAGGGATAATTATGGCTGCCATTGCTGACGAACTGAACGGAGCCTGGGAGGAGCCGGGCGTTATTGGAACAAGAGTTGAAATATCGGGTAAGAAGATCACAGTGCTCTGGAGGAACTCTCCGGTGCTTGAAACGACCTTCAGTAAAATCAAAAAGGAGGACGTGACGGTCCTTGAGCTGAAGGACAAAAGTCTTAAAAACGGAAACTCGGAGTACGCGACGGTGGAAAGCCTGGTGCTGAAGGACGGCGTTCTTTCATTTACAAAGAACTTCAGTATCACGGGGCCGTCGACGGAGGATCTGAAGAAGACCAAAAACGGAAGGTACGGGAACTATGAGACAGTGGACGGCATACTGAAGGAACTTCAGGGCAGCTGGAGAAGCGGTGACGGGGCTCCGGAACTGATCTTCAAAAAGAATAAGATGACACTTTTCGGAACCGAGTATAAGGTCCACGTGCTGAGACCGAATTATGAGAGCGGGACCGTTAAATACGTCATTGCCGATGAGGACCCTTCGAAGTATGAGTTCGGAGGTATCACAAGACCCGAGTATTGCGGCGGAGTCATTACCGCAAGGCTGATCGTCTGCGACGGTCCGTCGATAGAACTTGTTTTCAGGAAAGATTGAAGAATGCTTAATACGAAGCAAACCACGGCCGCTCAGCGGCCTTTTATTTTAAATGCTATAACGCTATAGCATTATATATTATATAGTTATAACTTATATTAAAAATATACGCAAATTTACGAAAATATCATAAAAATAATTCTTGACAGAATGCCGCCTGTATGGTAGAATCGTCCCGCTTGGAAGATCAAATCATTGTAATTGCGAGCGGGAGGGTTGGCTGTATATGGTTTCAAAAATTACAACGTTCGGACTGTCCGGAACCAGGGCTTTCCGTGTCACGGTAGAGACTGACATTGGGAGAGGTATACCGTATTATGATATTGTTGGACTGGGGAGCGAGACCGTAAGGGAATCGAGAAAAAGGATAAAGTCTGCGATACTTAATCAGGAATTTGAGTTCCCGCCGGGGCACGTGGTCCAGAATCTGGCGCCTGCGGACATAAGAAAAACCGGGACGGGTTATGACCTGCCTATAGCTACCGGGATACTGAAGGCAAAAAAAGGCGGCACTGGGGCTACTGAGAATATCGGTATCATCGGTGAACTTTCCCTTGACGGTGGAGTATTGCCTGTAAAAGGTGTGCTTCCCTCCGTAGTCTGCGGCAGGGAATGCGGGATCTTCGACTTCATTATTCCTGACGGGAACTACGAGGAGGCGCTGATGTGCCCCGGAGTTTACATTTACCCTGCAAAAGATCTCAAAAGTGCGATGCAGGCTGCAGATCTTAATCCGGAGGATTTTCGCAAAATCTGTGTAAAGATGAGAGAATCTCTGAAGACTGCCGGCGAATCAAGCGGTGCTGCGGATGGGGAAGGAAGTGAAGGTGATGACGTCGGGCATTATGATTTTGGCGATGTTTTCGGGCAGAACGGTGCAAAAAGGGCTCTTGAGATAGCTGCGGCGGGAAAACACAACGTGCTGATGACGGGAAGCCCCGGATGCGGAAAGACTTTCCTTGCAAAGTGCTTTGCGGGCATTCTCCCGGATATGTGTTTTGAGGAAAGCTTTGACGTTATGCAGATATACAGCAGCTGTGGTATGCCGAGACGCAGGAATGAAATTTTTAAAAGGCCGTTCAGGGTAATCCATCAGGGCATCACAAGATCTGCTCTCATCGGAGGCGGTAAACCTCTTGAAATAGGTGAAGCGTCCCTTGCCCATAACGGCGTGCTGTTTTTTGACGAGCTTTCCGAAACGCCGAAGAATGTGATAGAAGCTCTCAGACAGCCTCTGGAGGAAAAGAAGGTATACGTCAGCACATACGGAACCAGGGAAGCGTTGCCGGCGGATTTTATTTTTATAGGCGCCGCAAATCCCTGCCCCTGCGGTAATCTTCTTGAGAAAAACGGAAAGTGCACCTGCAGTCCATCTGCGATAGCAGGATACCGTTCCAGAATATCGGGAGCTATACTTGACCGGATCGATATCAAGATCGCAATGAGAAGCGTGGGCAGCGATATGATCGGCGGAAAAAGGGAGGAACCATCCAGAGTCATTCGTGAAAGAGTGGTCAAGGCGCGTGAGATCCAGCGTGAGAGATACAAGGGGGAACGTTTTGACTCGAACGGAGACATAGATAACGTTAATTACGTTCGCGCCTGCAGTATTACCAAATCATCCAAACAGATACTTGAGAAAGCCACGGACGCAATGGGGCTCAGTGTGAGGTCGTATGAGAAGATCATTAAGGTGGCAAGGACAGTTGCGGACCTTGACGGAAGAGATTCCATAAGGGACGACGATATACTTGAGAGCCTGTCATACAGGGATCTCTGGAGGACAGGAGGTGAAGGCTTTTGATCGATATTAAAAAGTATGCGGCATATTACTGGCTCGGAAAGATATCCGGAGGAAAGCGGGCTGTACAGGATGATCTCATGTCCTTTTACGGAAGCGCCGAAGAGATATGGGCTGCGGGACAAAGAGGAGAGATAGGCTGTAAGACACCGGGCGAGAAGGACGGCCTGACTGTAACGTCCGAAGATATAATGAACAGAGCTGTCGAAATAATGAAACGGGTCTCAAAAGACGGTACGGGTGTCGTCTCAAGGTATGACGACGATTATCCATCACTCCTGAGAGAGTGCGACGGAAGTCCGCTTCTGCTTTTCTACGACGGAGACATAAAAGGCGTAAACAGGGCCCGGTCGAGACTTGCGGTGGTGGGTTCCAGGAGATGCACGACATACGGACGGGAGATGTGCGGGAAACTGGTGTCGTCGCTGGAGGGAAGGGACGTCTGCATAGTGAGCGGCCTTGCAAGAGGGATAGACTCATATGCGCACAAAGCGGCGCTTGAGGCAGGGATGTTTACCGCCGCGGTCCTCGGATGCGGAACAAACGTGATATACCCGGGAGAAAACGCAGGGCTTTTTGCAAAGATCAGAGAAAAAGGGGTCATCATAAGCGAACAGCCTCCCGATACACAGCCTTTTAAAAGCTATTTCCCTGCGAGGAACCGGATCATAGCCGGATGCTCCGAGGCGGCATTGGTCATTGAGGCAGGCCTCAGCTCAGGGGCGCTGATCACTGCGAATTTCTCCCTTAATTTCGGGCGGGAGGTGCTGACGATCCCCCACCGGATCGATATGCCCGAGGGTGCGGGCTGCAACGATCTGATAAAAACAGGCGCTGTTATGGTCACGTCACCTGCGGACATTCTGGAACCGCTTGGTTTTGACTGTGAAAATGCACGGGAAATAGCAGACATGCTTCCCGAAGCGCTTGACAGAAACCAGCGTGAAGTGCTTTATCTTATCAAAACCAACGGCGAACTGTTCGAAGACGAGATAGCATGCGAGACGGATATGTCAAGCCAGGAACTCAAGAGAGCGCTCTCCGCTTTGGAAATATTCGGCTTCGTAAAAAAGGACTTTGCGGGAAAATATTATGCGGCCTGAAAATTTATTTGCTTGACAAGGAATGTATTTTTAATTATAACTTTATAGTGCGCGCCTTTTTAACGCCACAGAAAGACATCACGGAAACATCCTGACGTCTTTGCGGAAGGAAGAATAGATTAATGAAGTTAGTTATCTTGGAGTCGCCTTCGAAGGCGGGAACAGTAGGAAGGATACTCGGAAGTGATTACGACGTGGTTGCTTCCAAGGGCCATGTAAGGGATCTGCCTGAGACGATGCTCGGAGTCAAGATCTCCGGAAACTCGTTTGAACCGGTCTATGTAAATCTCCGGAATAAGTTCAGTGTCATAAGCGAGCTTAAAACTCTTGCAAAAGGGGCGGAAAGCATATATCTCGCATCCGACCCTGACCGTGAGGGAGAGGCGATAGCGTGGCATCTCGAGTATCTTCTTAAACAAACCAATGTCCCGATTTACAGAGTCACGTTCAACGAGATCACTCAGAAGGGCGTGAATGAGGGAATGGCTGCTCCCAGGGCGATCAACAGACAGCTTGTGGATTCATATCAGGCGAGACGCGTCCTCGACAGGCTTGTCGGGTATCAGATCAGCCCGATCCTGTGGAAAAAATTCAAAAACAATTTAAGTGCGGGCCGTGTGCAGTCCGTTGCCACCAGGCTTATATGCGACAGGGAGGAAGAGATCGCAAACTTTGTCGCGAAAGAATACTGGACTGTTGACGCGGTTCTCTATCCCGATGGCAGGCAGAATGAAAAGTTCAAGGCCTCGTTTTACGGCAGGGGCGGGAAAAAAGCCGAACTTAAAAACGAACAGGAGGCCCGCGAGATCGAACAACTTGTCACCGGAAAGAAGTTCACGGTTACGGACGTTAAGAAGAATGATAAGAAACAGTCTCCTTATCCTGCTTTTACCACAAGCACTCTTCAGCAGGACTGCGCTCACAAGCTTGGATATGCTCCCAGCAAAACCATGCAGCTGGCCCAGACACTCTACGAGGGCGTGGACGTGGCTGGCGAGGGTCTGACAGGTCTTGTCACATATATCAGGACCGATTCGGTACGTGTTTCCGAAGAGGCCATTGATGCGGCGAGAGCATACATTCAGGACAGATTTGGCGCGAAATATCTGCCTGCCAAGAAAAGATATTATAAGAACAAAAGCAGCGCCCAGGATGCCCACGAGGCCATAAGACCTGCCCACATAGAGCTCACTCCCGAAAAAGTCAAGAGTTCGCTGAAACCGGAGCTCTACAGGCTGTATAAACTGATATTTGACAGGTTTATCGCTTCACAGATGGCTGATATGGTCTTTGCCCAGACGAGTGTAACGCTTGACTGCGACGGCGTCACATTCAAAAGCTCGGGCTCGGTCATCAAATTCAAGGGCTTTGGCGCAGAATACGACTCAAACGGTTCCGAGAAAGGAAACGATGAGGAAGCAGAGCCGCAGATCCCGGACATTGACGTGGGAACAGCAGCCTTCCCGGACAGCATTAAGCCGGAGCAGCACTTTACACAGCCCCCTCCGAGATACAACGAAGGCTCGCTTGTAAAAGCGCTGGAGGAACTTGGTATCGGACGTCCGAGCACATATGCGACGATTATTTCCACCATAGTCAGCAGGGAATACGTAAGACTGGAAAAGAAAACACTTTATCCCACCGACATAGGCATCATAGTGACCGGGATCATGAAAAATGCCTTCCCGGAGATAGTGGATATTAAGTTTACCGCAGGCATGGAAGAGGACTTGGATAAGATCGCAGACGGTGAAAAAGACTGGCAGTCCGTGCTCGCGGAGTTCTACGGACCGTTTTCCAAGGAGCTTGAAGCGGCAGATACGAAGATCGAGAAGGTCAAGGTGCCCGTAAAGGTCAGCGACAAGGTATGCGAGATATGCGGAAAACCTATGGTGTACCGTAAGAGCAAATACGGCGAGTTTCTCGGATGTTCGGGTTACCCGACCTGCAAAAATATTATTTCGATCAACAAGGAAGTGGGCAGGGCATGCCCGGAGTGCGGAAAGCCGCTGGTATACAAGAAATCCGCAAAAGGAAGACAGTTTATTTCCTGCTCGGGTTACCCGGAGTGCAAGTTTGCCTCTGCGTATGAGCCTACCGGAAAGAGCTGTCCGAAGTGCGGTAAGTATCTTGTTTACAAGATGAGCCGCGGAGGCAGGAGGTTCATAGCCTGCAGTGACCAAAGCTGCGGATATGTCCCTTCCTCTGAAAAAAAGAAGAACATGGAGAACAGCGAAAATGCCTGACGTTTGCGTCATAGGAGCCGGACTTGCCGGATGCGAAGCTGCGGTCAAACTTGCGGAGAGAGGCATAAACGTCACTCTTTACGAGATGAAGCCTGTAAAATATTCGCCTGCCCATAAGAATCCCGGCTTTGCGGAGCTTGTCTGTTCAAATTCTCTCAAGGCCATGAACATTGAGAACGCATCTGGCCTTCTGAAAGAAGAAATGAGGATGCTGGGCTCGGTCTGCGTTGAAGCGGCTTATCTTTCAAGGGTCCCCGCGGGGCAGGCCCTGGCTGTGGACAGGGATATATTTTCCCGTATAATTACGGAAAAGACAGAGTCGTTTAAAAACATAAAGGTCGTGAGAAAGGAAGTTGAAAAGCTTTCCGACCTTGAAGGCTTTGACGGCATCATTATCGCCACAGGACCGCTCACGGCGGAAAAACTGGCGGAAGATATAAGCGTACTTACAGGCAAAGAAGGGCTGAAATTCTTTGATGCCGCTGCGCCGATAGTCTACGGCGAGTCGGTGGATCCCGAAAAGACGTTCAGAGCCGCAAGATACGGGAAAGGAACGGCGGATTATATAAACTGCCCCATGACCAGGGATGAGTACAATGCGTTTTATGATGCGCTTGTCTCTGCCGAGACTGCGGACGTTGAAGAGTTTGACGCGATCCATTTGTACGAAGGCTGTATGCCCGTGGAAGAGATGGCCAGAAGAGGCCGGGATACGCTGAAGTTCGGACCGCTGAAGCCCGTAGGGCTGACAAAACCTGACGGAACGAGGCCTTATGCTGTGGTACAGCTCAGGCAGGATGACGCCGACGGAACACTGTTCAACATAGTCGGATTCCAGACAAGACTTAAATTTCCCGAGCAGAGACGCGTGTTCGGCATGATACCGGGCCTTGAGAACGCGGAATTTGCAAGGTACGGAGTTATGCACAGAAATACGTATATCAAATCGCCGGGACTCCTTGGCGCTGATTACAGGGTCAGGGACAGCGTCAGCCCTGCAATCTATTTTGCGGGCCAGATCACAGGCGTTGAAGGATATATGGAATCCGCTTCGTCCGGTATAGTTGCGGGAATCAACTGTGCAAGATCTGTCCTCGGGGAGCCATGTGCCATATTCCCGGTGTCGACTGTCATTGGCGCTCTCGCAAACTATGCGGCGAACTACGGGGGTAAGGATTTCCAGCCAATGGGTGCAAATTTCGGCATAGTAGATACATCCGGAGCATATACCGGAAGGATACGGGACAAGGCTGAGAAGAAGAGGCTCGCGGCAGAGAATTCTCTGAGAGAGCTGAGAAGGTTTATTTCGGAAAACGGTATTCTTACGATACCGGCAGGATGAAAGGTACAGCGGAGGTTTTATGGGTAATAAACTGATGATCTCATTGGTCGTTGCGCTGTTTTGCATAGTGATGCTTCTCGGCATCATTATATATCTTGTGTCTACAAACCAGGGAACCAGCCCTGTGGCGATAGAAAGCCCGAGACCTACTGCTGAGCCGCCTACGCCCACGCCCACTCCCGAGCCGACGCCGTATATTTCGCCCACTCCCGAACCTACACCCACTCCGGAAATAACCCCCACGCCCATTCCTCAGACTCTGAAAGGGCTCGTTATCTGTCTGGATCCGGGTCACCAGAAAAAACAGAATCTGGACAAGGAACCCTGCGCACCGTGGCATGAGAACATGAACCCTAAGATGAACGATACCGTTATGAAGGCAAAATGCGCAGCGGGGACTCAGGGTAAATTCACAAAGATTCCGGAGTACCAGGTGACTCTTGAAATATCGCTTGCTATCAAGGCCGAACTTGAACAGTACGGAGCCACGGTGATCATGACAAGGGAGTCAAACGACGTTGACCTTTCAAATATTGAAAGAGCAGAGATCGGAAACATGTCTTTCTGCGACGTGGTTCTGAGAATACACTGCAACGGCTCTTCCAGCGAGTCTGTTAACGGTGTCGAGGCCTGGGTCAGAGGCACCGGAGACGGGACAGAGGAATATAAAGAGCTGGGTGATTACGAGAAGGCCCTGGCAGAGGAACTGCTTCAGTATTATGTGAGCTGTACCGGTGCATCAAAGAGAGGTGTGGGAAGGTCGGACGAGTATACGGGACTCAACTGGTCGATGGTGCCTTCGATCATTCTGGAATGCGGGTTCATGTCGAATCCGGATGAGGATTTTGCGTTGACATCGGAGGCTTACCAGCAGAGAATAGCAGACGGCATAGCCACATGGCTTGTCAATTCGACAGTGATAAAGAGAAAATGAGAAAGGTTTTGGGGAGCGGATCGCTTAAATAACGCTTCCGGAAGAGGTCAATATGGAAGCAAAGACTGACAGAAAAGCCATAAAAGAGGCAAAAAGAATCGTTATTAAGATCGGTACAACGAGTCTTACTTATGAAAACGGACACGTAAACTTAAACAGGATCGGGCATTTGACGAGGGTTATCTGCGATCTGATGAACCGCGGAAAAGAGGTGGTGCTCGTCACCTCGGGCGCTATCGGCATTGGCGTTGATAAGCTCAAGCTGCCGGGAAGGCCGGCCACGCTATCGGGAAAACAGGCTGTTGCCGCTGTGGGTCAGCTCATGCTGATGAATATTTACGAGAGGTTTTTCTCCGAGTTTTCGCAGACCGTTGCCCAGGTGCTCCTGACGAAAAATGTGACTGACGGACCGGAATCAAGGCAGAATGCGGTCAACACATTTAACGAGCTTCTTGCGATGGGCGTCGTTCCGATAGTAAACGAAAATGATACGGTCGCTGTCGATGAGATCAAATACGGCGACAACGACTATCTCTCATACATAGTCGCAGAGCTTACCGACGCCGATCTTCTTGTGATACTTTCCGATATAGACGGTTATTACGACAAGAACCCGCAGGAGAACAAGGATGCGATACTTCTTCATACGATAACGGATCTTTCGGAAAAGATCGAGAAAAATGCGGGAGGAAGCGGAACGGCTCTCGGGACGGGCGGCATGCTGACAAAAGTACATGCGTCGAGGCTTGCGGCTGCAGAAGGGATCTGGGCGGTAATTGCAAACGGCGAAAGGCCGGAGATCATTTATGATATACTTGACGGTAAAGAAGTGGGAACTGTTTTTATCCCGGAAGGCAGAGATCGGTGACAGCTATGGAGAATATTGAAGCAAAAGTCGGAAACGAGGAAAGACCGGACGGTTATTTATATATCGAGAGCATATGCAAAAGAGCGAAGGCTGCGTCCTCAGGGATAGCCTGCGCGGGTACTGCGAAGAAAAATGACGCGCTGCGAAGGGCCGCTTCAAAGCTTATCGAAAATACAGGTAAGATACTTGAAGCCAATGCGGTCGACGTCAGCCACGCTTCCGAGAGCGGTGTAAGGCCCCAAATGGTGGACAGACTGAGACTTACGGAAAAGCGCATTAAAGAGATGAGCGAAGGCATGGCGGCGGTTGCGGCGCTTCCTGATCCGGTGGGCGAGGTCCTCTGGGGGACGGTGAGGCCTAACGGCATGGAAATCATCAAAAAGAGGGTGCCTCTCGGAGTTATAGGAATCATATTTGAGGCAAGGCCGAATGTGACCTGCGACTGCTCTGCGCTCACCATAAAATCAGGAAACGCAGTCATTTTAAGAGGCGGAAAAGAGGCCATAAACTCGAACAGGGCGATCGCCGAGTGCATAAGAGAGGCTCTGGATGAGGCGGGACTGCCCCGGGATTCGGTCATACTGATCGATAGGACGGAGCGCGAGCTTGTCAACGTTCTTTTCGGAATGCGGAACTATGTGGACGTGCTCATACCGAGGGGCGGAAAAGGGCTCATTAACAATGTGACAGAGAACTCGAAAATACCGGTTATCAGGACCGGTGAGGGAAACTGCCACACGTACATTGACGATAGCTATGATATGGAAAAGGCCGTCAATATAGTTCTTAACGCGAAGACCCAGAGACCGTCGGTGTGCAACGCCATGGAGACCATGCTGGTATCGGAGAAGGCTGCGCCTTCGTTCCTGCCCCCCGCTGCCGAGGCGCTGAGAGAAAAGGGCGTGACTTTGAGATGCTGCAAAAAAGCTATCGAAATACTCGGCAAAGCGGAAGTGGAAGAGGCGACGGAACTCGATTTTGAGACTGAGTACAACGACCTTATACTTGCCGTTAAGGTCGTGAAGGACGTTGATGAGGCTATAGCCCACATCAACCGCTACGGGACCGGGCATTCCGAGGCGATCGTTACTGAAAGCATTGAGAACGCCGAGAAGTTCAAACAGCAGGTGGATGCCGCATGCGTTTACGTGAACTGCTCCACAAGGTTTACCGACGGCTACCAGTTCGGATTCGGAGCGGAAATCGGTATCAGCAATCAGAAGCTTCACGCAAGAGGTCCGATGGGACTTCCCGAACTCACGTCGATCAAATACGTGGTAAGCGGAAACGGCCAGGTAAGATCCTGACGTATAAGGAATAGGATAACATAAAAGCGCGGCGCCTTCGTTTCTTGGAGGACGCTGCGCTTTTCAGCAAATTGAAGGGGTCTTTTCAGCCCTTCATGATATTGGTTTTAAAGAATGATTCCACATCCTTTGACAGAGCTTCGACCGAAGCGGCGCTGTTTATAAACGTGAAGTCGTAATCGTAATCTTCTACATTGTCGTCTGAGGCATTGCCGAGAGCTTCTGATGAGTAATCGCCTGTGTGTCTCTTGACGAGCAGGGTGATCACGCCGCACTTTTCTGATGCCTGCTTCACAAACTTCTTTATTTCTGATGCCTCACGGATATGGACGAAAAGTATCTCGCTGTCCGATGCCAGAAACCTGTCGAGCTCCGAAAGGATATACTTTGTGGGAAGGTCGTTGTATTCGGTGAAAAGCTCCTTCAGATCCGCCAGCATTTTGCGGGATTTGGGGTCCTTCTCACCGTTCCATCCGCCCAGGGCGGCGATCTCCTTTATCGGTGTTATACTGGAGACGTTGACGACACGGTAAAGGCCGGCGCAGATATCGCATATTGTATCCTTGCCGCAGCCTCCGCGGCCGTTTATTACGATTACGGTCTTCATTGGTTGATCATTCCTTTGGTTTTGGCAGCTCAGCGGAGCTTATTCCTCATTATTTTGCCGCTGATCGTCTTCGGGAGATCCGAAACGAATTCGACTACTCTGGGGTATTTGTATGGCGCTGTCTGCTTCTTCACGTAGTTCTGGATCTCCTTCTTGAGATCGTCGGTGGGTACTGTGCCTTTGGTCAGAACGACCGTTGCCTTGACGACCTGGCCTCTGATAGGATCCGGAACGCCGGTGACTGCACATTCAAGAACGTAGGGCAACTCCATTATGACGCTTTCGATCTCAAAGGGCCCGATGCGGTAGCCTGACGATTTGATTAGGTCGTCGGTGCGCCCGACGTACCAGTAGTGGCCGTCCTCATCCTTCCACGCGGTATCTCCGGTGTGGTAGTAGCCGTCGTGCCATACTTTGTCGGTGTTCTCCTGATCTCTGTAATAGCCCAGGAACAGGCCCACCTGCGAGTTCTTATCGGGTGCTTTGATCACGATCTCGCCAACGTCACCTGTCTTGCAGGGATTGCCGTCGGGGTCGACGATTTCGACGTTGTACATTGGCGAAGGCTTGCCCATTGATCCCACCTTGGGAGTCATACCGGAGAGGTTCCCGACTGTGAGGGTGGTCTCGGTCTGGCCGAACGCCTCCATGATCTTGAGGCCCGTGAGCTTCAGAAACGCATTGAAGACCTCCGGATTCAGAGCCTCGCCGGCCACGGTTGCATATTTAATGCTTGAAAGGTCGTATTTTTCCAGCTCGTCCTTTATGAAGAAACGGTACATCGTGGGAGGAGCGCAGAACGTGGTGATGTTGTACTTCTTAAACATCGGGAGGATCTCTTCAGATTTAAATCTGTCAAAGTCGTACACGAAGACCGCGCCGCCGCAGAGCCATTGCCCATAGAGCTTGCCCCAGAGAGCTTTTCCCCATCCTGTGTCGGAGATAGTGAGATGAATGCCGTCGGGCCTAACTTTGTGCCAGTATCTGGCGGTTATGAAATGACCAAGGGCATAAGTGTGGGCGTGTACCGCGATCTTGGGATAGCCTGTAGTACCTGATGTGAAGAACATTATGGCGGGTTCCCAGCCGCAGGGCTTTTCATCCTCTGTGCCGTAGGAGAAGTGAGAGCTGAACAGCTCGATCTCGTCGTCAAACGAACGCCAGCCATCGCGACTGCCGCCCACGATTATCTTTTCGGTGAGCTCGGGGCACTGGGGCAGTGCTTTTTCGATCTGATTGGTTACGTCTCCGTCGGCGGTGGCGATGACCATTTTCACACCTGCCGCATTGAAACGGTATACGAAGTCATGCTCCACCAGCTGGTTTGTGGCTGGAATGGCTATGGCTCCCAGCTTATGCAGTGCTATGATCGAGAACCAGAACTGGTAGTGGCGCTTGAGAACAAGTAAAACTCTGTCTCCTTTTTTGATGCCAATGGATTTCAGATAGTTGGCCGTTTTGTTCGTGTAACGGCGCATATCGTCAAACGTGAAACGTCTTTCATCGCCGTTCACGCTGATGTGGAGCATTGCAAGCCTGTCCGGCTCCCTTGCTGCGATCTTATCTACGACGTCAAAGCCGAAATTGAATCTGTCGACGTTCTTAAATGAAATGTCCTTCAGGTTTCCGCCCTCATCCTCTGTGACGTCAATGAACTCGTCATAAATGTATGACGGATATACGATCTTTTCGGAGGAGGGGGTCTTTGCGGAGCTGTCCTTCGGAGCGGTCTCGGTTATCGCGGGCTGCTCGTAGAAGAGGGCGTCACCCTTGTCGTCGGTCAGTATTGCCAGAAACTCGCAGGGCTTTCCGTTCACCGCGATCATGCCGTGGGGCGTTTCGCTGTTGTAGTAGACGCTGTCGCCGGCGTTCAGCACTTCGGTGTGGTCGCCAATCTGAACCTTCAGGGTTCCGCTGAGAACGTAGTCAAATTCGACCCCTCTGTGGGATGAAAGCTTGATCGGTTTGTCAAGAGCGGCCTCGTCGTACGGTGCCGTCACGAGGAAGGGCTCCGTCTGCTTTTCCTTAAAGTTTACAGCCAGATGGTTGTACGAAAAACCTTTGCGGCGTGCCAGCGGGAAACCGGCCCCGTTTCTCACCACCTGATACGTGGAGAGCTTTGTGCTCTCGCCCGTGAGAAGGTCGTAGACGTCTATGTTAAATATTTTTGCGCATTTATAGAGAAAAGTGAAGGAGAAATCCGTCTCGCCTCTCTCGTATTCTTCATATTGGCGTTCGGAGATCCCGATGATCTCGGCCATTTCGGCAACGGATTTACCGGATATGGTCCTTGATTCTGCTATGCGCTGTGCTATTGCTTTCAGTTGATTTTCCATTTAGTATGCCTCCTGGGTATTCCCCTTGAATTTAAATATCTTCGTCCCGGATCTTTAACCGGTGATCATCCGGGCGTTACTGCGGTTTTGCAGTTATTCAATAACCTGGTATTTTACGTTTTCCTTGAGCAGGGTCATCACCTTGTCAATGAGTATCGAATTGAGCACGTTTTCCTTGCCGGCGTTCGCCACAAGCTCGTCAATGCTTTCATAGTCGTAGTTCTCAGCGATCCTGGCTCCCTTTTCCTCAAACTCGGCTTGAGAAATCGTCATTTTCTCATTCTGGATGATCTTTGAAAAGATGCCTCTTGTGCACACCTGGAACCTTGCCAGCTCATCGTACTGCGCCCCCATGGAAACTCCGCCGTAAGCGTAGTAAAGGTAAGTCTCCACCGTGATGCCGTACATTGCCGCCGCTGATTCGACGCTGTCCTTAAACGACTTGATCAAAGACTCCGGCACAGTTCCGAATTCGCTGTTTTTGTACAGGTACTCCATTATGTGACCGTCGATATTCTGCTCGAAGGACGACTCCTTGCTGCTCTTCAGACTGTTCTTTGTATAACCAATGTACTCAGTCGCGTTTTTGTAGGAGGGCGAGAAGACCGCCGACTCGTCAAGCTTTGTCTCGTCGAAATTGGTTTTTTCATACTCGAGGAGCACGTTCACCGCCTCATCTGTGATGCCCGGGAGGATGTAGCGTATGGTAATGTCAAACACTGCTTCCTTGTTCTCAAGATCCGTGTTCTGAGGATATGACGAGGGGAAAGTCACGGTGATGGGAAACGTCGTACCCGCAGCGTGACCAACGATGGACTCTTCAAAACCGGGAATGAAGTGGCCGGAACCCAGCCAGTTCAGCTGGTATGAAGCTTTTCCGCCTGTCAGGGGCTCGCCGTCAATGCTGCCGCTGTAGTCAAACACTATGAAATCACCTGTCTCGGCGGTTTTACCCGCGGGAACGATGGAGCAGAGCTTCTCGAAAATGGGATCGAAAACCGGCGGGTCGACGGTCATGTCATTCCTTGAGGCAAGCTCCGATACGTGTGAAAGATAGCTGTCGTTTATCTCGGCCGCGCTCACGGAAACGTCCTTGGTTATTGTGAAATCGTGATAATCCGCAAGCTTCACGATGTAGCTCGTGTCCTCACTTGCGTATGTGTTGAGGCCTTTGGTGATGTCATCATCAGGGTTTTTATCAGTACTGCAGCCGGGGGCTGCAATAATAATGGCAAGGAGAATAATGGCAATAATAGCGATAACGCTTGTGTTCTTAATGTGACTGAAAATGTGTTTCATTGCTTTCAAATTCTCCTTTACGATGAAATTTTATGCCGGCTTCTGCAGGTGCGGAAACCGTTTATTTCTTTTTGATGTCCTCCAGCGCCAGATCCTTGTTTTTGTCGAGGGTCCAGCTTATTCCCCACTCGTTTTCGAAGATCAGCACGTAGTTTCCGTCGGTGTCTGTGGCGATCATGGTCTGGCTCGTGAGAGTCAGCTTCCTGGGGTCGTTGATCTGTGACACTATCCAACGGGCGTGGTGGTGGGGGAGTATCGTCATTTTGATGGGGCAGCCGTATTCGTTCTTCAGCCTGTGCTCAAGCACCTCAAACTGGAGAACGCCAACAGCGCCAATGATAAGCGACTCAACGCCAACGTCAAGCTGTTTGAACACCTGTATGGCACCTTCCTGGGCAAGCTGCTCAATGCCTTTCTGGAACTGCTTGCGCTTCATGGAGTCCGCGAAGGTGACCTTGGCAAAATGCTCCGAAGGGAACACTGGAATGTCGTCGTACCTGAGGTGGGAATCTGTCGCGGATATGGTGTCGCCGATCCGGAACACGCCCTGGTCAAACAGGCCGATTATATCTCCCGCATATGCTTCCTCGATTATAGTCCTTTCCTGGGCCATGAACTGGGTGGGCTGAGAGAGCTTGACTTTGTGGTCACCAATGCCGTGAAAAGCTTCCATGCCTTTCTCAAATTTGCCGGAGCATATCCTCATAAAGGCAAGTCTGTCGCGGTGGGCGGGATTCATATTGGCCTGTATCTTGAAAATGAAGCCGCTGAATGGGGTGTCCACCGGATCGATTATAGTCTCGCCCGCAATGCGCTGGCCGGGGCAGGGCGCCATCTTGATGAAGGCCTCCAAAAACGGCAAAACACCGAAATTTGTCATAGCAGAGCCGAAGAATACCGGAGTAAGCTGTCCGGAGAGAACCTTGGCGAGGTCGAATTCCTCACCCGCCATATCAAGAAGCTCTATTTCTTCAACGAGTCTGTCGTGGTAATACGTGCCAAGAAGCTTTGAAAACTCAGGATCGTCAACGGCCCCCGTCTTGGAATCAACGAAAGACATACCGTGGTTTCCGCCTTCAAAAAGCCGGATCTTAAGGTTTTCCCGGTCGTAGACGCCCTTGAAGTCACCGTCGGTGCCTATTGGCCAGTTCATGGGGTAGGAGGAGATGCCCAGCACGTCCTCTATCTCCTTCATGAGGTCGAATGGATTCTTGGCCGCCCGGTCCATCTTATTGACAAACGTAAATATCGGGATCCCGCGCATTTTGCACACGTGGAACAGTTTTATGGTCTGAGCCTCAACACCTTTTGCGCCGTCGATCAGCATCACAGCGGAGTCAGCCGCCATAAGAGTGCGGTAGGTGTCTTCTGAGAAGTCCTGGTGGCCGGGGGTGTCGAGAATGTTTATACAGTAGTCTTCATATTCAAACTGGAGCACCGAAGAGGTGACTGATATGCCGCGCTGTTTCTCGATCTCCATCCAGTCGGAGACCGCGTGCCTGGCGGTTTTTCTGGCTTTGACGGAACCTGCAAGCCTGATGGCTCCTCCGTAAAGCAGCAGTTTCTCGGTCATGGTCGTTTTTCCTGCGTCAGGGTGTGAAATTATCGCAAAGGTCCTGCGTCTTTTCACTTCCTGTTCAAGGGTGCGGTTGCTCATTGATCTACACTCCGTATGGTTGTTTTTTGGGGCCCTGGCCAATGCCGTTTTTTGACCCGCTAAATTAGCATTATATTATTTTAATAGGACGGATTCAAGATTGATTTTGACAGCCGCCTCCTGTACAATAACTAAGGAGTGCCGCTAAAGGTTAAAGCGAGTGCCGGACAAAGTAATAAGTAATAGTTCGAGGGAGTGCCGCCTCAAGTAATAAGTAATAGTTCAAGGGGTGCCGCTCAAGTAACAAGTAATGGTTCAAGGGGTGCCGCTCAAGTAATAAGTAATAGTTCAAGGGGTGCCGCTTTAAGTAACGAGTAACAGGTACCGGGTATAAGGTGACAGATGGCTGAAAATGATTTCCAGAAGATCATAGAGAACGACTTGGCCGCCGGGGAGCGGTCCTACGTCACCTGCGGCAGCGCGAGGACCAGATTTACGGAGAAAAAATCGGTGTTTATCGCATCCTGCGCCCACGTTGAAAACGAGGCGGAGGCCTCGGCCTTCGTCTCCCGTGTGAAGGCGGAGTTCCCGGACGCCAGGCACAACGTTTATGCATACAAAGTCGGAGGCGGCGGGGTAGAGACGGTCCGCTTCTCGGACGACGGTGAACCGAAAGGAACCGCAGGCATGCCGGTGCTGGATGCCATTACAAAGAGCGGGATAATTGACGTGGCTGTGGTGGTCACAAGATATTTCGGCGGAATACTTCTCGGCGCCTCGGGCCTTACAAGAGCATATTCAAATTCCGCCACAGACGGCATTGCTGCCGCGGGTAGGGTCTGCATGGTGACCGCAAGGACCGTCAATATGTGCTTCAGTTACGACCGCTACGGCAAGATCGCAAAGATACTTGAAAGCTATCCGCTTTTAAGAGAAGAGCCTGTATTTACCGAAAACGTGAACCTTGAGGTCACGGTCCCTGTTTCAAAGCTTTCGCAATTTGTGGCTGAGATCAATGACGCCACCGCCGGGACCTGTCTTTTCAATGCCGGCAAAAAAGGCTTTTTCAACATCGAATAAAAACGGGGGCCGAAGCCCCCGGGTCGTGATGCCTGACGTTACAGCCCGCATCTAAAGATTAAGCGTTATTTCTGATATTTACTTTTTTTCTGTAGTCTTTTTCCTGAAGCTGAGCTTATATTTATCAACGGGATATTTGTCGAAAAGTGCTCTGCAGGTCGTGAAGGCAGCCAGCGACGTGAACACAGCAAGGAAGAATCCGCCGAGGATGTCTGTGGGGTAGTGCACAAACAGATACATTCTGGAGAATGCGATCAGGGCTGCGCCGAACAGAGCGAGGGCGCCCCAACCTTTCTTATTATAGAACAGGACAAGAGCGGCGTTGAAAGATGCCAGCGTATGACCCGACGGGAAAGAGTAGTCCGAGGGCTTCTTTATGAGAAGATGGGCTGCGTCGATCAGGGCGTGGTGATCCGTAAAAGGCCTTGGTCTTGCAAGAGAATTCTTGAGGATGAGGTTTCCAATGAGGACTCCGCCGATGAGGGCGAGGGCGATCTCAATACCAACCTTCCTGGTCTTTCTGGGTATCACCAAAATAAGGCAGAGGACGACAAAAGCAACCGCCTCGCCGAGCATCGTAAAGTATTTGAAGAATGTATCAAAGAAGGGGTTTGCGATTCCCTTCTGGATGGAATTTAAAAAATCAATTTCCCAAGACATTTGTTTGGCCCTTTAAACCGGTGAGGCGCTTATAAAGAGTAAAGCGCCTTCCTTCGATCAGTGATGTTTTTTCTTTGCGAGCAAAAGTGCCGCGGCTGCGATGCCGATAAGGAACGCTCCGCCGGTGACAGTGGATCCGCAGCCTTTTTTCTCCGCGGGCTGTGGCTCCGGTGTATCAGGATCCGGTGTGGGCTCAGCGGTGGGCTCGGGCGAAGGTGTTTCGATCAGTGACTCGTCAATATAGGAGAGAATGATGGAGTTCACCACCGTTCGCGCTCTGCCGTAGGTGCCGTCTTCGAACTTGTCGCAGGGTCTGTTCACGACCTCGTAGTTGCCTTCCGCGTTCTTGTTGACCAACGTGGCGCTTCCGCCGCCGTCAAGTACGAAGCAGTTCTGATATCCCAGCTTTTTACAGATCTCGGGCATGTCGCCGACTTTGATGCCGACAGAGTAGTCTGCCTGGCGTCCGTCTGCCACGAGGAGAATGATATTGCCGTCGGGAGTATTGCCAATGATAGTCACCGGGTATTTGTCGGTTCCGCCGTTGGACTGGGCTTTTCCGTTGCGAACGAGGATGATGTGGCCGCCGACGATATTGGTCACTTCCTGCCAGATATCGTTATCGCTTTTGCTACCCTTGAGGGTGAAGGAAACCTCGATCTCATCGCCGACCTTGATGCCTTCGACCTTGGGGATGTATCTCGTTCCTCTGGCCGTTAAAACAAGTCTGTTCTCCTGGATCTTGGGCTCCTCGTCCCCCTCTTTGTGAATGGAGGTGACCTTGCCCTTGATCACAGCGTCCTGCTTGATCACGTAGTCGTAATCGCAATCGATAACTATCTCGTAAGCATCGTCAAGAGACGCCGTATCCTCGCCGAATTTATCGGAATAGATCATGATGGCCTTGTCGGCGGGAAGCCTGTTGAGACCCGTGATCTTGACCTCGTCCATGGAGGGCTGGGAGAGATCCTTGAGCTTTATCTGGAGAGAGGGTGTGCCGAGAACCGTTCTGCCGTCGGGGGTGATGCCGAAAGCGTCAAACTGGCCCTCAAAGGGTGTCTCCGCAGACGTGTGGGGGCTGGAAATGATCTCGCCGTTGTACATATCCAATCCCCTCGGGATCGTGAGTTCGTGTTTTACGACTTCGTCGCTGAATCCGCCGTAAGAGGTGCCGCGGCCTACTATCCTGGCGTGGGCGTAAGCGACCATCCACAGGTCTCCGTTAACGGCTGTGATCGGGACGAGGCCTTTATCTTTGTTTGCTTCTTTGAATCTCTCGACTGTATCTTTGACCGTGACGAGATTGCGTGTGTATTTTCCGCCTCCGGTTACCTGAAGATCGAATTTGGGGTTGCGGGGGTCGAATTCTATGACCCAGATCTCTTCTTTGTTGTACTTCGAGGAGGAGTCCAGCGAAATGTGAGTGCAAGTTACGCCTTCATGTAATTCTTCGGTCGTTCTTGAGACCTCGCCGCTCAGCTTCGTGTCGGTGATTGCGAAGGAGTTGATAGTGCCGGCGGAAACCAGAAGGACGAGGGAAATAAAAAGAATGAGAATTTTTTTCATAGTACCTACTCTCTTTCAACGGCTGCGGAAAGCAGCGATTTTTACGGATCTCCTGAAGACGGGAGACCTCTTTATCTGAGGATAATTTTAGCATGAAGGCTTTTTTTTGTAAACACTTATAAAGGCGCTGCGCCGCGGATTGAAAAACACTTGAAATTGTGTTTGAAAACGGCTTTTCATTCAACGCCAATGCCGAAACGTTTGATTATTCGGCCCGGAAGATGTATAATCAAGCTCGCCGTGAAAACAGATGGCATACCGAAAAAAGACATTGGTTATTTCAGGGAGGAAACCATTATGATAATAAATCCGAATTTCTACGAAAGCGACGGGACCAAGGAGCGGGGCTACGACCTGTACTCGAGACTCCTTAAGGACAGAGTCGTTCTTATATTCAACGAGATCAACGACGATCTGGCGTGCACAGTCATTGCCCAGCTCCTCTACCTCCAGGCAATAGACCCGGATAAGGATATTACGGTCTACATAAACAGCTACGGCGGGTCTGTCTCGGCGGGCCTCGGCATTTACGATACCATGAAGCTCCTTTCCTGCGACGTCAGCGTAATTTGCGTGGGCATGGCTGCCAGCATGGGCGCATTTCTCCTTGCGGCGGGCACGCCGGGAAAGCGTTTTGCTCTTGAAAACAGCCAGATAATGATCCACCAGGTTCTCGGCGGTGTTGAGGGACAGGCATCGGATATGCTCATTGAAGCCGATCAGATCGTGAAGATAAAGAACAGACTGAACAAGCTTCTTGCTCAGAATACCGGAAGAGCCGTCGAAGAGGTGGAGCGCGATACGGAGAGAAACAACTGGATGTTTGCCGATGAGGCGGTGGCGTACGGAATAGTTGACGGTATCATCGGGAGCACTCCCGCGCGGGGTGAGCCGCTGCCGGCTGATTACTGATGTTGTGAACGTGAAGGCTTTTGAAAGCCCTGCGGGCCCGGAGACGATCCGGGTCTTTTTGTTTTTCTATTATTCAGGAATCATGTCAAAAAAACCGGAGCCCCGAAGGCTCCGGCCGTTTGAATCTTTTATTTTGTTCCGAAAAGTCTGTCACCGGCATCACCAAGTCCGGGAACGATGTAAGCGTGATCGTTGAGATGGTCGTCAAGAGCTGCACAGTAGATCTGAATATCAGGATGGGTCTCCTCGACTTTCTTTACGCCTTCGGGAGCCGCCACCAGGCACATGAGCTTAATGTTCGTTGCGCCTCTTCTCTTGAGAAGGTCGATTGCATCGCAGGAGCTTCCGCCGGTTGCGAGCATAGGATCGCAGAGAATTACGAGACGCTCGCCAATGTCCTCGGGGAGCTTGCAGTAGTAGGGAACCGGCTTGTGGGTCGCGGGGTCGCGGTAGAGGCCGATATGACCGACTTTTGCGACCGGGAGGAGGTTGAGAAGACCGTCGACCATTCCGAGACCTGCTCTCAGGATCGGAACGATAGCCAGTTTCTTTCCGTCGATCTCCTGCTGGACAGTCTTACAGAGAGGGGTCTCGATCTCAATGTCGTGAAGGGGAATGTCCCTGGTCACTTCATAGCCCATCAGAAGGGATATTTCGTTGAGAAGCTGCCTGAAATCTTTCGAACCTGTCTCAATTTTACGCATGATCGTAAGTTTGTGAAGAATAAGCGGGTGATTAATAATGTGCAGATTTTCGTTCATTTTAGTATTCTCCTTTCGGAAGTGCACGGTATAAAACGCCAATGCTTCCGAAACTTAATGATATAATATATCCCGCCTGAATTCAAGCGCTTGATTAAGAAACAGGCAGGTTATATAATAAAAGTGTATGTGCTCTTCCCCGGAAAACCCGTGGCAAAGGGCTTGATACTCTAAATAACAAACCGGAGGGTTTTATGGCTGTTGTAGATTTTGATATGAGCATGGCGCCGGATCTCGCAGGTTCGGATGCGATCGAAGGGCTGAGACCTGAGATCGAGAACGCACACAGACTGCTTACGGAGAAGACCGGTGCGGGAAATGATTTTCTCGGATGGTACGATCTTCCTTTCAAACTCGGAGAAGAGTACGGCAGGGTGAAAGCGGCCGCAGAGAGGATCAGAAAGGATTCGCAGGTCCTGGTGGTCGTAGGAATAGGAGGCTCCTATCTCGGCGCAAGAGCAGTCATCGAGACTCTCACCGATCCCTTCGCCAATGCAAAGGCTCTGGCGGGAGAGGGCGGAACCGCCGTCATTTTTGCGGGAAACTCCATAAGTCCGGGCTATCTTTCCTCGGTTCTCGACGTGGTTAAAGACAGGGATTTTTCGGTCAACGTCATCTCAAAATCCGGCACAACAACGGAGCCCGCAGTCACCTTCAGGTTTTTTAAGGAGCTTCTGGAGAAAAAATACGGCCGTGAGGGAGCCGCGAAGCGCATCTATGCCACCACCGACAAAGCCCGCGGCGCATGCAAGAAAATGGCCGATGCGGAAGGCTATGAAACGTTTGTCATACCGGACGACGTAGGCGGCAGGTTCAGCGTCCTTACACCTGTGGGACTTCTCCCGATAGCCGTTGCGGGCATAGACACCGATGCGCTTGTTAACGGCGCAAAGGAGGCCTTCAATGAATACCAAAGCTGCGATCTCAAAACCAATCCATGCTACGCCTACGCAGCCGCAAGGACCGCTCTTTACAGAAGTGGCAAAGCGGTGGAGCTTCTTGTCAATTACGAGCCCGGGCTCCACTATCTCACCGAGTGGTGGAAGCAGCTCTACGGCGAGAGCGAGGGCAAGGACGGCAAGGGCCTGTTCCCGGCGGGCTGTGACTTTACAACGGATCTCCACTCCATGGGACAGTATATCCAGGACGGCGTGAGACTCATGTTCGAGACTGCTGTAGAAGTCAGAACCCCGGCCACTGACCTGATCATTGGCAGTGACGCCGACGATTATGACGGCCTCAACTACCTCTCAGGCAGGGGCATGGATTTTGTCAATAAACAGGCCGCGAAGGGAACGGCCATGGCACACGTCGACGGCGGCGTTCCCAACCTGAAGATCTCGATAGAGAAGCTGGATGCCCGCGGCATCGGAGGCCTTATTTACTTCTTTGAACGCGCCTGTGCCGTAAGCGGCTACATGCTCGGAGTTAACCCGTTCGATCAGCCCGGTGTAGAGGCCTACAAAAAGAACATGTTCAGGCTTCTCGGGAAACCTGTTTGATCACATTGGTTATTGAATAATGAAGATAGACGTATTGACTTTGTTTCCGGATATGGTTAGGGCGGCCCTTGGCGAGAGCATTGTCGGAAGAGCGACCGATGCGGGGATCATTGAGCTGGGCTATTACCAGATAAGAGATTTCTCGGAAAATAAGCAAAATAAAGTAGATGACACTCCCTACGGCGGCGGTCCGGGAATGCTGATGACGTGCCAGCCACTTGTGTCGTGCCACAGAGCGGCGGTAAAGCATGCGGAAAACAGCGGATACGGGAAACCTTATACTGTTCTCATGTCGCCGAGAGGAACGAAGCTCAGCGCAGAGGTGGCAAAGAGGCTTTCTCGGCAGGAGTACCTTGTGGTGGTATGCGGCCACTATGAGGGCGTTGACCAGCGCTTTATAGACAGTGTCTGCGATGAGGAGATATCCATCGGGGATTTCGTTCTTACCGGTGGTGAGCTTCCCGCGGCTGTGCTGATAGACACCGTTTCCAGGTTCGTGCCCGGCGTTCTTGGCTCTCCCGAGTCCGGCGGTGACGAGTCCTTTGAAAAGATCCTTCTGGAGTATCCTCAGTATACAAAACCCGCCGAATTCGAGGGGATGGATGTACCCAAGGTACTGACCGGCGGAAACCATGCGGAAATATGCGCGTGGCGCCTTGCCGAGGCCGAAAAAATAACCAGGGAACGCCGGCCGGACCTTTACGAACTGTACGAGGAGAGCGCCTATTCCGACAAAAGAGTCATTTATTTCGACAACAGTGCGACTACGAGGCAGACCCCGAGGGTGACGGAGACTGTCGCATCCACGGCCAGAAGATTCTACGGGAATCCTTCATCCCTGACAAGATTGGGAATGGCCGCTGAAAAAGAACTGACCAAAGCCAGGGAGACCGTTGCGGGGACCATTGGCGCGGACAGAAGCGAGATCATATTTACATGTTCCGGAACGGAGGCCAACAACCTGGCGATAAAGGGCTACCTAAGAGCCAACAGGCACGCGGGAAAGAAGGTCATAGTCTCCGCAGTCGAACATCCGTCCGTTCTTGAAACTGCCAAAAGTCTCGAAAAAGAAGGCTACAACGTGGTGCTTGCGCCGGTCGACTCGAGAGGAGTCGTGGACCTAAAGGCTCTTTTTGAACTAATCGACAATGACACTGCGCTGATATCGGTGATGACTGTAAACAGCGAGACGGGAGCGGTAATGCCCATAAAGGAGATCGCCGCTGTTAAAAACTCCGTCAACCCCAAAATAGTTCTTCACACCGACTGCGTGCAGGGGTACGGAAAACTGAACATTGACGTTAAAGACCTGGGCTGCGACATGCTTACAGCCAGCGCCCACAAGATCCACGGGCCCAGGGGAGCGGGGTTCCTTTTTGTCAGACGGGGAATCCGTATCGCACCTGAACTTGCGGGAGGCGGACAGGAGGGCGGTCTCAGATCGGGAACCGAGAACCTGCCGGCAATATGCGGCTTTGCGGCTGCGGCGGAGGATGCTTTTGGCGCCATTGGTCAGTCATTTGAGAACGTAAAGCGATGCAGAGATCTGTTCAGGGATCTGCTCATTGAAAAATACGGGGACAAGATACATATAAACTCGGACGTTTCGTCCCTGCCTTACATTCTCAACGTCTCCTTCTCACCTGTGAGAGCCGAGGTGCTGCTCCATGCCCTTGAGTCTCAGAACGTGTTCGTGTCCGTGGGCTCTGCCTGCTCTTCCAAGAAGAAAAGCAGGAGCCATGTTCTTACGGCAATGAACGTTCCGGTGAAGATCATTGACGGCAGCGTGAGATTCAGCTTTTCCAGGTTTACCACGGAGGAGGATATAAGACGCGGCGCGGAGATACTGTTCCGTTGCGTAAGAGATCTTAAGAGGGCGGTCAGAGGCTGAAACGCCCGTAAAAATACAGGAGAATTTTAATCATGAACTATGTCAGCGTTATCAAGGATGCACCCGAAGCAAGAATTATTCTCGTAAGAATAGGCGAGATCGCACTAAAGGGGCTCAACCGTTCGACATTCGAAAAGAATCTTTACAGGAACCTTAGGGAGAAACTGAAGGACGTCGGCGCACCGGACATACACTGGTCCCAGTCCAGGTTTTACATCGTGCCGGTGTCACTGCCCTTTGACTACGCCAAGGCAATGGAGACCGCCTCCAGGGTTTTCGGAGTGGTTTCCACAAGCCCTGCTCTTGCATGCAGATCCGACTTCGAAGAAATAAAAAAGGCGGCTGTGAAAGTGGCGGGCGAGAAGCTTGAAGCCCTTAAGAGCGGGGGACTGACAGGCCCGGTGAGGTTCAAGGTCGAGACCCGCCGGGGCGCAAAGAGTTTTACGATGACGTCACCGGAGATTTCATGCGAACTTGGAGGAGTGCTTCTCGATACTTATCCGGAGCTTGTCGTGGACGTCAATGAGCCGGATTTCATCCTTTACTGCGAGGTGAGGGAGGAGAGCTTCCTCTACACGGATATTTACAAAGCCAAGGGCGGTATGCCCATAGGCAGCAACGGTAAGGCGTGCCTGCTCCTGTCGGGAGGCATAGACAGCCCGGTGGCGGGATACATGGTCGCAAAGAGGGGCGTCAAAATATGCGCGGTGCATTTTTTCAGCTATCCTTACACAAGTGAAAGAGCGAAGGAGAAGGTGCTGGAACTTGCAAAGATCATGTCCGCTTACTGCGGCGAGATAAAAGTCATGGTGGTCCCGTACACCGAGGTGCAGCTTGCGATCCACGAGAACTGCAGGGATGAACTGGGAACTGTCATTATGAGAAGATCCATGATGAGGATAGCGGAGTCATTGGCGAGAAAGAACGGATGTGCGGCCCTGGTGACGGGGGAGAGCATTGGCCAGGTGGCAAGCCAGACCATGCAGGCAATGTACTGCACCGATGCCGCGGCGAATATGCCGGTGTTCAGACCCCTTATTGCCATGGACAAGGTCGACGTTATCGCGATCGCAAGGGAGATAGGCACCTTTGAGACCAGCACGCTTCCGTACGAGGACTGCTGCACGGTTTTCACGCCGAAGCATCCGAAGACAAGGCCGTCTCTTGAGGAGGTCGTTGCCGAGGAAGCCAGATACGATTTTGAGAAACTCGAAAAGGAAGCGATCGAAGGGACGGAAGTGTTCACCTGCGGATGAAAAACAGGGAAAAGGCCGCTTCGGGACGGGATCCTTCGGAAATAAATTACTGTATTTCAGCATTGAATAACAAGGGCGAAGTATGTTAAAATTATAGAGCTATTTTGCCAATGCAAAACTAAGAATTTGTGAGGTCGTTTCAGATGCTAAGCTTTAAATCAGCTGTCGTATATTGTCCCGAACCGGGAGATGAAAAGTTCTGCGACAATTTTTACTTCAATTCGAAAGTTGTAACAGCCGAAATGGGCGGAAATAAGGTCAGACTGACTCAGAAGACTGCCAGAGGAGGGCGGCAGATGTTTGCCGTAGCCACCGGTATCTATTCGCCTGTGACCGGAAACGCAGCTGTTAACGCGGTTTTTGCAAAGTTGAAGAAGTATCACGCTTTTTATCTCAAGAATCCGGACACGGATATCGAGAGGCTGATGAAGAACTTTTTTGCGGATGCGGCTCTTGACGTATCTCAGACCATCGAAGACGATAACGACCTGTACACAAAGGTCTCCTGTGCGGTACTCAGCACGGACAACGAGAAGATCACCGTTGCAAACGCCGGAAACGTTAAGGTTTTTTCCGTTAAAGACGGCGCGGTGAAGGAAATATCCGTAGAACATACCCAGGCTATGAAAATGGCTTCCATGGGCGTTATACCCATGGCGAAGCTTAGGGGACATCCACAGAGAAAAAAACTCGTCCGCTATCTCGGCATCAACCGTGACGCCGCAGTGCCGGATGTGTCTTCTTTTGCAGCCTCAGAGGGTGAGATATTTGTGATAGTCGGAACGTCTTTTGCCGATATTATCGACAGAAAGATACTGCTCGAAGCCACCGCCCAGGGTGATCCTTCACAGATCGCGACATTCATAATGAATGCATGCGAGAATTCCAACATAGGTGATTTCTCTGCAATAGTCGTTAAGTGCTGCGGTGAGGAAGAGGCAAACAGCGATCCATCCGCAACTGACAGTTCCGCTGAAAAAACCAATGACTCCGGAAGGTCCCGCAAGGTGGACCCGGAGGCTGCCGCCGAGGAGGCTGCCGCCATAGCCGCAGCTGAGATGGCCGCCCGCCATGCCGCGGAGGAGAGGACCAGAAGAGAGATCGAGGAAGCCGAGAGAGCTGCTGCGGAAGAGGAGGCGCGCCTTGCCCGCGAGGAGAAAGAGAGACTTGCCCGTGAAGAGGCCGAAAAGCGCGCACTTGAAGAGCAGGAGAGGCTCGCCCGTGAGGAGGCCGAGCGCGCAGCACGGGAGGAAGAGGAAAGACTTGCGCGGGAGGAAGCGGAACGTCTTGCCCGTGAGGAGGAAGAAAGACTCGCGATAGAGGAAGCAGAGCGCCGCGCCCGCGAAGAGGAAGAACGCCTGGCAAGAGAAGAGGCTGAGCGTATAGCCCGCGAAGAGGAAGAGCGTCTTGCCCGTGAACAGGCTGAAAAAGAAGCTGCGGAGCTGGCCGCAAAAGAGGAAGCCGAGAGGCTTGCAAGGGAAGAAGCCGAAAGACTTGCCCGCGAAGAGGAAGAACGCCTGGCAAGAGAAGAGGCTGAGCGTATAGCCCGCGAAGAGGAAGAGCGTCTTGCACGCGAGCAGGCTGAAAAAGAAGCCGCGGAGCTGGCAGCAAAAGAGGAAGCCGAGAGGCTTGCAAGGGAAGAAGCCGAAAGACTTGCCCGCGAAGAGGAGGAACGCCTGGCAAGAGAAGAGGCTGAGCGTATAGCCCGCGAAGAGAAAGAGCGTCTTGCCCGTGAACAGGCTGAAAAAGAAGCCGCGGAGCTGGCCGCAAAAGAGGAAGCCGAGAGGCTTGCAAGGGAAGAAGCCGAAAGACTTGCCCGTGAAGAGGAAGAGCGTATAGCCCGCGAAGAGGAGGAACGCCTCGCAAGAGAAGAAGCTGAGCGCCTTGCCCGCAAGCAGGAAGAACTCCGCATATCTCCCGACTTTATCATGTTTGGCGATGATGAAAGCGGCGACGTGAATGAAGAACCGGACGATCTGACCGATACTTCCGAAGATGATGACGGCTTTACAAACATCGTCTTTGATTTCGACGACGAAGATGAAGAAACCTTTGGCTCGAAAGAGGATGAGGATGAGGAAGAGGACGAGGAAGAGGAAGAAGAGCTCGCAGAATTCCCCGCCGCAGCCGCTCCTGTTGCGAGACCTAAAACGAGAGTTTCATTCAGCTCAGACGAGCAGGGCTTCAGGTTCGGAAGAAGAAGAAAAGCAAATCCTCAGGAAGAAATGATCGAGGATGATGAGGCGGAAAAAGACGAAGAAGAACCGGAGAATAAAGGCGGCGATTCCGCAGAAGACGGATTCGTGGAAAGTGTCGACAACGAGACCGGTGAGACCCATGTGTTTGAAGTCGAAGCTTCAGGTTCAAGCGCTTCAAGCATTTACGGAAACGGTTCGGTAGACGGATCGTTCTTCGATGATGACGGAGGCGTGTTCTTCGAGACCGACATTGATTTCGACGACATTGAAGAGGAACTTGACAATGAAAAAACGGAGCCTCCGACGGTCATTGGCGCCGCCAAGAGCTTTGCAGGCATTGAGGAAGAACCGGAGGGAACCAAAGAGCCCCTTTGGCCCACAATTGTAATATTTGTCGTATGCCTTGCCGTTGTCGGTGTGCTTGCGTTCTTTGCGGTCCAGATGTTTAAGAAAAACGACACACCTGCGCCGACCACGCAGCCTTCGGTAAATACGGACGCACCCTCGTACACGGAAGAAGTGCCGTGGGATACGGAGAGCCCTGCGCCGGAAGAAACTGAAAATGTAACTCCCGCGATCTCACCGACTCCGGACGGAGAAACGGAAGCTCCGACAGAGACCCCGACGGAGGCGCCTTCATCGAAAACTGCAGAACCGGTAACCACTCCCACGCCTACGCCGAAGCCCACTCCGACGCCAAAGCCTGAGGATGAGCAGACGCCTACTCCCACTCCGGTTCCGGATGAAGAAACACCTACACCCACACCTGTGCCGGGCGACGAGACGCCTACGCCCACGCCTGTGCCGGGAGATGAGACTCCCACACCTACGCCCACGCCTGTGCCGGGAGATGAGACTCCCACACCTACGCCTGTGCCCGGTGACGAGACACCTACGCCTACACCTGTACCTGACGGTGAGACACCTACTCCTACGCCGGTACCTGACGGCGAGACGCCTACGCCCACGCCTGTGCCTGACGGTGAGACGCCCACTCCTACGCCTGTACCCGACGGTGAAACACCTACTCCCACCCCCGTTCCGGACGGCGGTGCCGGAGAATAAGGTCCGGTTCACGGCATTGCCGGACATATTATCTGCCAAATAAACAATTCTGCCTGACCCGTACGGAAATTGCGCGCGTCAGGCATACTAATATAAGAAAAACCAATCGGCAGTGAGGCCCCGAGGCCGGAACAGCCGAAGAAAGGCAATTTGTTTTATGGAAAAACTAGGTTTAAATGAAATACGCGAAAGATATCTTTCTTTCTTTGAGAGCAAGGGCCATCTCAGGCTCCCCAGCTTTTCGTTGGTTCCCGAGAACGATCCCAGTATCCTTCTCATCAACGCAGGCATGACGCCTCTCAAACCGTATTTTACCGGCGCGCAGGTTCCCCCGAGGAAAAGAGTGACCACGTGCCAGAAATGTATCAGAACGCCGGATATTGACAACGTCGGAAAGACCGCAAGACACGGCACCTTCTTTGAAATGTTGGGCAATTTCTCCTTTGGCGATTATTTCAAGAAGGAAGTTATCCCCTGGGCGTGGGAATTTCTCACGGAAGACATGAAGATACCCGCCGACAGACTGTATATCACGGTATACAAGGATGACGATGAGGCTTACGACATCTGGAACAAAGTGGTGGGAATTCCTGCCGAGAGGATATACCGCTTCGGTAAAGAGGACAATTTCTGGGAGCACGGAGAAGGTCCATGCGGTCCCTGCTCAGAGATCCATTTTGACAGAGGCCCCGAGTACAGCTGCGGCAGACCCGACTGCAAAGTGGGATGCAGCTGCGACCGCTACATGGAGATCTGGAACCTTGTTTTTACCCAGTTTGACAGAAAAGCCGACGGTTCCTACGAGAGATTGGCGTTTCCGAATATCGACACCGGTATGGGTCTTGAGAGGCTCGCATGCGTGCTCCAGGGCGTGGGAAATCTGTTTGAAGTAGACACGGTAAGGCGTATCCTCGACACAGTTTGCGAGATCTCCGGGAAGAAGTACGGAGAGGTGTACAAGGACGACGTCTCCATAAGAGTCATTACCGACCATATAAGAAGCACCGTCATGATGGTGTCCGACGGCGTTGTTCCTTCAAATGAAGCCAGAGGCTACGTTTTGAGAAGACTTCTTCGCGGCGCCTGCAGGCACGGAAGACAGCTTGGCATCAAGGGTCCCTTCCTCATCAAACTTGCTGAGGTCGTGATAGAGGACTCGGGTGACGCATATCCCCAGCTTAAGGAGAAGGCCGATTACATTAAGAAAGTCATTGCCGCGGAAGAGGAGAGATTCTCGGCCACCCTTGACCAGGGCATGGTGATGATCGCCGACGTAATAGAGAAGGCGAAAAGCTCCGGAGAGACCGAGATTCCGGGCGAGACCGCGTTCAAGCTTCATGACACATACGGTTTCCCGTTTGACCTCACAAGAGACGTGCTGGGCGAGAGCGGACTTACCGTCAATGAAGAGGC
This sequence comes from Clostridia bacterium, assembly GCA_017444825.1. Taxonomy (GTDB): domain Bacteria; phylum Bacillota; class Clostridia; order UBA1212; family UBA1212; genus UBA1212. Next base: position 132,254 of record JAFSVU010000050.1, on the reverse strand, counting down.
TTTCAGAGCTTGCATGAAGCTCCAGAGAGAGAAGGCCCGCGAGGCTATAAAGAACCGCGAGAGTTCCTGGAGCGGCAAGGAAGCCGTCATTCCGAAGGACATTGGCGAGACCGTGTTCATCGGCTATGAGAAGCTCAGCTGCGATGCAAAAGTTATTTGCATTCTCAAAAAGAATTCCGAGGGTGCTCTTGAGGTTTCCGGCAGCGCTTCCCAGGGCGAGGAGGCGGTCGTTATATTCGACAAGACACCGTTCTATGCAGAATCGGGCGGCCAGGAAGCCGACGGCGGCGAGATCGTTTCCGACGACGGAGCGGTGCTTGAGGTCATCAACGTGACAAAAACCAATGACAAACGCTGGATGCACTCGGTTTGCGTTGTGGACGGCGAGATCAAAGCGGGAGACGTGTGCAGACTTTCGGTGGACGAACCGAAGCGCAAGGCGACCATGAGAAACCACAGTGCGACCCACCTTCTCCAGAAGGCTCTTACTACGGTCCTCGGTGCTCACGTTCACCAGGCCGGCTCAAGCGTCAATGCCGACAGGCTGCGTTTTGACTTCAACCATATGCAGGCAATGACCAAAGAGGAAATCGAGGAGACGGAACGCCTTGTGAACGAGGCGATCTCGGCGGAGTACCCCGTTACCGTGAGGGAACTTCCCATTGATGAGGCGAGAAAACTCGGCGCGGTGGCGCTCTTCGGCGAGAAATACGGCGATATCGTGCGTGTTGTCGATATGGGCGGCTACAGCGTTGAATTCTGCGGCGGAACCCACGTTAAGAACACTTCATCCATCGGTCTTGTAAAGATCCTCCACGAGGCAGCCGTAAGTGCAGGCATCAGAAGGATCGAGGCTGTGACCGGTCTTGAGGCGATCCGTTATTACAAGGATAAAGAGGCGCTGCTTGACGAGGCCTGCGAGGCCGCAAGGGCGACAAGGTCCGACGTGGTCGACAAGATCAAAAACCAGGCTGAAAAGGTCAAGGAACTGACCAAAGAGATCGAGCGCATGAAGAAGGAAAAGGCTTCCTCGGGCGTTGACGACGTTATAAAGAATGCTGCTGTGGTCAACGGAATTACCGTATTTACAGGCAGGTTTGACGATCTGGCAGGCGATGCGCTCCGCGAGCTTGCGGAAAAGATCCGCGACAAGGCCGAGTGCTCGCTGGTGGTTCTTGCTTCCGCTTTCGGCGGCAAGGTCTCCATCGTGGCAATGGCTTCCAAAGACTGCATAGCGAAGGGTGTCAAGTGCGGCGATGTGATCAAGAAGGCGGCCCAGATGTGCGGCGGCGGTGGCGGCGGAAGACCCGACATGGCCCAGGCCGGCGGCAAGGACGCAGGCGCGATCGACGGCATGCTTGAAGCTGTTAAAACGTTTATCTGATAAGAAGCGGCTATTTCCGGAGGAATCATTATGAACGATTGTATTTTCTGCAGGATCATAAAAGGAGACATCCCGTCGGCAAAGGTCTACGAGGATGAACTCTGTTACGCATTTAAGGACATCAACCCACAGGCCCCTGCTCACGTTCTCGTTGTGCCGAAAAAACATGCGGCAAGCGTGCTGGAGCTCGGCGAAGAGGACAAGGCGCTTCTGGGACACATTCAGCTGGTCATAGGGAAACTGGCCAAGGAGCTCGGCGTCTCCGAAACAGGCTTCAGGGTAATGACCAATTGCGGCAGCGACGCATGCCAGAGCGTGAAGCATCTGCATTATCACTTGCTCGGCGGCGTGCAGATGAGCGAAAAGATGGTTTGAAGTAGAAGGGGTGCCGCCCAAGGTAATAAGTAAAAGGTAAGAGATAAAAGGGCCCACGTCGACCACGTTTCATCGAGGAGCGGTTCTGCACGAAGTGCAGCCAAGTGACGAGATGCAAGGTGCGAGACGCGAGCGGTGCCGGACAAAGTAATAAGTAAAAGGTAAGAGGTACAAGGTAAAAGGTCGCAGCGCGGCAAAGGACTTTACCCGAACCGTATCTGTATAAAAATCATATATGAAAAATAATTTGATGCCCGATTATGTTGCGGACAGGGTAACGGATATCGATTTTGACAGGCTTGCCGCTCAAGGTGTGAGGTGCGTCATACTTGACGCCGACAACACTCTTCTTTCCTATGACCGTTCACTGCCCGGTGACGACGTCAGAAAGCTCTGCGATGATCTTAAGAATAAAGGCATGTACGTCTGCATACTGTCGAACGGCCACTCGAAGCGTATAAAGGGCATCGCTGCCGAACTGGGTCTTGAGTTTATCGGTGATGCTCTCAAGCCCAGAAGAAAGGGCTTCAGGATATGTGCCGGGAGAGCGGGCTGCAGGCCGGAAGAGACAGTGCTTGTGGGTGACCAGCTTTTTACGGATATCTGGGGAGCCAGAAGAGCAGGATCCGTGGCTGTGCTGGTGAAACCGATAAGACTCGACAATGAGCCCGGATTTGTAAAGTTCAAGAGAATTTTTGAGAAGCATTGGTTAAAAAAGATCTACGGAAATACGCCCGTGATCGGACCTGCTTTGGGAGATTGATATGGCTCGGAACAAGAAACTGAAAAACGGAGTGTTCAGGATAATAGCCATTATGCTGGGCGTGGTCGGCGCCTGCTGGCTGTTTGCGGGATGTTGGCGGGAACTTTCCGATCACATCACCGGATATGATCCAAAAATGAATTTTTTGTCCTACTTTTTCCTTAAAGATCTGTTTCCGGTTGCGGCGCTTTTTGTGGCTCTGCTGTTTATTATCGTTAGTTTAAGGGACCTGAAACCGGTGGTGAACGGCTTTGCATTGGCTACGGCTGTGGTTTGTACTGCGGCGTTTATAGGCTACGTAGTCTACCTCTGCCTCAATATGAAGGCTCCGTCGGAATTCCTGACGCCTGTATTTGCGATACATGTGGGCAGGCTGCTGATGCTGGTGGCCTATTTCCTGTTTGCCATGTACTCAAGGAACGGCGGCTCCGTCAACAAGGTGGCCTGGGTGGTCGCGATCGTTGCATTGGCGACTGTGGCTGCGGCTCTCGTCTGGGGATTCATCGTGAAGACGGTGACTGCGGGGGAACTTGCAAACCAGGGGCTGATACTTTTGGCCCACGTCGCGGTGCTTTACTGCGGCTTAAGAAGATATTGAACTGATCAGAAGATTCAGGAGGAATATATGGACAAAAATTTAATCAAATGCTCGCCTGCAAAGCTGAGCTCACGCGATCTTTACGCCGACCCTAACCAATGGGGCGCGGTGGATGCCCTCGGACGGAGGCTGCCGGATGCAAAAGAGACGGGGCCTTCGAGGAACAAGTTCGTAGGCATTTTCTACTGGACGTGGCATACTTCTTCCGCGAGGAACAATCCTGCCAGAAACGTCAGCGAGATAGTGAAAAGAAATCCGGATGCGATAAACGATTTCAATCATCCCTGCTGGGAGGGCACAAGCTCCGGAACTCCCTATTTCTGGGGAAAACCGATATACGGCTACTATGACGATCACGACGAGTTCGTGGTGAGAAAAAATGCGGAGCTCTTGGCAAATGCGGGGGTCGACGTGCTTTTCTTCGATACCACCAACGGCGATTTTCTCTGGACCGAGGAATATCTTTTCCTTGCCGAAGTGTACAAAAAGGCAATGAAGCAGGGAATCAACGTGCCGAAGTTTGCGTTCATGCTGAACTTCTGCCCCGTCCCCACCTCCAGAACGATGCTGAGGAACGTTTACAAGGACTTTTACTCAAAGCCCGAAAACGAGTGTCTGTTCTTCTACTGGGAGGGCAAGCCCATAATCATGGCACATCCGGAGTGCCTCGATCCAAGCGATCCTCTCGACAGGGAGATCCTAGGCTTCTTTACGTTCAGGAAAAACGAGCCCACGTATTTTGCGGCAGACACACTGTACAAGGCTGACAAACCAATGGAAAACTGGTGGGGCTGGTGCTCCGTCTATCCGCAGACAAAATACGGTGTCAAAGAGGACGGCAGGGTCGAGCAGATGACCGTAAACGTGGCCCAAAACGCCAATGACGATGGTCTCCACGCCATGAACACAAGCGGCGGAGAAGGGGTGTACGGAAGAAGCTACGCAAAAGGCAATTATTCCTATTCCTACGATAAATTTGGCGTCAAGACAACCGTGACCGAGGACACGCCGGAGCTCTCCCTTTACGGAAGAAATTTCCAGCAGCAGTGGGACTACGCCCTCAAGGTGGATCCCGAGTTTGTTTTCGTGACCGGCTGGAACGAGCTGATCGCGGGAAGATATGACAACTGGATAGGCACGGACAACGCATTCCCGGACCAGTACGACTACGAACACAGCAGGGACTGCGAGCCGACTTCGACAGTGCTGGGCGACAACTATTACTACCAGCTGGTGGCCAATATCAGGAGATACAAAGGCATTGACGATGCGCCGGTGGCCATCGAGAAGAAGACGATCGACATTGGCGGCGACATTGGCGTGTGGAAGGACGTAAAGTCGGAATTTGCGGCCTACGAAGGCTCCGGTCTTAAGAGAGACGCCGATGGATGGGTGGGCGACCATTTCAGCCAGCCTGCGGCACCAAACGAGATACTTCTGACAAAGTGCGCCTACGACGACGAGAACCTTTATTTCATGTGCGAATGCGCCGATAACATCAAAACACGCTGCGATGCTTTTATGAAGCTTCTCATAACCACCGATAAGGCCGGCGAGGGCAGCTTCGAGGGCTTTGACTACATGGTGAGCCCTATAGTCCGTACAAAGACGGCTGTTCCGGAGAAGATAACAAAAGGATTCCACCGTGCGCCTGCAGGAGAGCCCGGAAAACTTTCGATAAAAGCCAATGTTCTCGAGCTTTCGGTCAGCAGAAAGGCCCTGGGACTTGAGAAGGGCGTTCCCTCGTTCGGATTCAAATGGTGCGACGCGAACCTTCAGAAGGGCGATATCATTGACGTATACACAAAGGGCAATGCGGTCCCTGCGGGAAGGTTCTTCTTCAAAGTGTAAAAATGTGTTAAAATCTTAAGGGACGTTCTGTTTCCCTGAGAACGACGGGAAAACCTGTTCCGGAAACGATCAATTGACGCAAAGGAGGAATGACGTGATATGAAAAAAGCTGCTCAGACTATAGCCGGCGGTTTTTTGATTCTCTCGGTTGCAAACATTCTGGTTAAACTGATATCACTGATCTTCGTGCCTCTCATCAGATCGCTTCTCGGAGGCGATGCGGGTTACAGCGTCTACAGCTCGGCATACAGCGTCTATGCATTTGTTTACGTTATAGCGACTGCGGGGTTCCCCGTGGCTATCTCAAAGCTGGTATCGGAGTTCAGCGGAACGAAGCGCAGCGACGACGCAAGAAGAGTATTCATGCTTGCCACCAAGATGCTGGCGGTGCTGGGCCTTGTTCTCACAGTTATCATCATGGTGTTCTCAAAGCCTCTTGCAAAGGCGATGTCAAACGAGGACTCCTGGGCGGGCATTCTTTTCCTGGGACCTACGGTATTTGTGTGTGCCGTACTTTCGGGACTCAGGGGCTACTTCCAGGGCCGGAGAAACATGAGGCCCACGGCGGTGTCCCAGATACTTGAGCAGCTGGTCCACGTAGGAATATCCGCTGCGATGGTCCTGCTTCTCAGAAAATTCGGTATCGTATGGGCGGTGGCCGGAGCATCCATAGGAACCTGCATCGGTGCCCTTGGCGCCCTTGGCGTATGTCTCTACGAGTACAGATCCGACAAGAGGATCTTTTCGGAACAGATCGACTATGACAGAAGCCTCAGGAGAGCCGGGGATTTCGAGTACACCGACAAGGAACTTATCCAGAAGATCATATTCTACAGTCTGCCGCTGTTTATCAGTTCTGCGGTGCAGTACGGCGGGGATCTTCTCGACAACGGAATGATAAAGTCATCTCTCGCAAGGGCGGGCTTCGACGAACTGGCTTCAAAGACTCTGCACGGTCAGTACATGGCCATGAGGCAGCTGATCAACGTGCCGGGGTCATTGGCGACGGCTCTTTGTGTAAGCGTGCTTCCGGCGATCACACTTGCCTATGCGTCGGGAAACAAAGACGACGTGTCGAAAAAGACTCAGGGCGCCTTCAAAATGTGCTATATCGCGGCGGTTCCCATTGCGGCTGTTTTCGCGGTGTTCTCGGGACCTATTTACAAGCTCCTTGGCTACGGCGACAATATCAGTCTCCTCTCCCTGTCGGCTTTCAGCGTGATACTTCTTTGCACGGTGCATCTCCAGAGCTCCATCCTTCAGGGCGTCAACAGGTTTTACACGTCATCTGCGTTCATGTGCCTCTGCGTGATACTTAAAGCGATACTGAACAGCATTTTCATCGCCAATGAGTCCCTCAATATCTATGGAGCGATACTTGCGACCTACATCTCGTATCTGATCCCGCTGCTGCTGAATCTCTACGTAATGAAGAAAAAGGCGAAGATAGAGTTCTCCATCATCAAGGCTCTGGGCCACCCGGTATTGGCGTCATCCGCGGGGGTCATATGCGGCTACACGGTCTACGGGATACTGAGACTCATCTTCAGGATATTCCTCAAAGGCTACCTGGGCTACCTTATACCGATGATACCCGGCGGACTTGTCACCCTGATCGTGTACTACATTGTGCTGAGAAAACTGGGCGGCCTTTCGATCTCCGACTTAAGAGAGATGTCGCCGAAGCTTCAAAAGATCTTCAAAAAGGCTGACAGGCTTCTTAAGATCAGCAAATAACATTCTTTTTAACCGCAAATTTGCGGAAATTCAAAACCAAAGGAACTTAATTCATGTTTACCGACAGAGCGGTGATACACATAAAGTCAGGCAACGGAGGCCACGGGGCTGTCTCCTTCAGAAGGGAGAAGTATATCGCGGCGGGAGGTCCTGACGGCGGTGACGGAGGACGGGGAGGCGACGTGGTATTCGTCGTCGACAGCGGCCTTTCGACTCTCATTGATTTCAGATATAAAAGAAAATACGCAGCCGGCAACGGCGGCAACGGCGCAGGCCAGAAGATGACCGGCAAAAACGGCGCCAATGTGACCATAAAGGTCCCCCCCGGAACCATTGTCAAAGACGTCAATACCGGCGCTGTGCTGGCAGACCTCAAATATGAGGGCGATGAGTTCGTGGCCGCAAGAGGAGGCAGAGGCGGAAAGGGTAACAGCCATTTCGCCACAGCCACAAGGCAGGTGCCGAATTTTGCAAAAGCCGGCGAGGCGGGCTTTGAGTTCGACGTGGTTCTTGAGCTTAAGCTGCTGGCCGACGTGGGACTGGTGGGTTTCCCCAACGTGGGAAAATCATCCTATCTCTCCGTCACGACCGCCGCAAAGCCGGAGATCGCGGATTATCCGTTTACCACATTGACGCCAAAGCTGGGCGTTGTGAGGACCAGGGACGGCTCAGGGTACGTTATCGCGGATATCCCGGGCCTTATAGAAGGCGCCTCCGAGGGAAAGGGTGCGGGACACAGGTTCCTCAGACATATCGAAAGGACAAGGCTCATTCTCCACATAGTGGACGTTTCCCCTTATTCCGGCAGGGATCCCTTCGACGATTTTCTTAAGATCAACGAGGAGCTGAGGCTCTACCACGAGCGCCTTGCCGCAAGGCCTCAGATCGTAGCGTGCAACAAGACCGACGTTCCGGGTTCCGAAGAGAGACTGGCGGAGTTTCGAGAGAAATATGAGAAATGGCTGGAGGAAGCTGTCTCAAACGATCCTTATGTCGCAGAATATGCCGAGAAGGGTTGCTACAGGCTGTTTGAAATAAGTGCGGCCGAGATGAAGGGCGTTCAGGAGCTTTCTGATTATTGCGGATCGATCCTCGAGTACATACCTCAGGAAAGCACATTTGAGGATATTATCGAGGATGAGAGCGCAGGTGTCCCATACGATGGTGAAGAGGAGCTCTTTACCGTGGAGATGGACGGCGACGTATACGTGGTATGCGGCCGCTTCATCGAACACCTTCTTGACTCAGTTAATCTCGGTGACTATGAATCCCAGGGCTATTTTCAGCGTGTTCTCCGTCAGAAGGGCGTCATCGATAAACTCGAGGAAATGGGCATCAAAGAGGGCGATACCGTGAGGATCGCGGACACTGAGTTCGATTTCTCATTCTGATACTGCGAGTGTTTTGAATTCCGTCAAAACGGACCTTGGTCACCCAAATCAAACCAATACACAGTAATAAAATATCAATCCCGCCTCCAGAAAAGGCGCGAATGGAATGCCGCCGCCGTACTTCCCGGGTACGTGGCGGCTTTTATTATTCTTGTCTGCAGAAAGTATCCTCCTGACAAACTTTGTGATGCTTACAACGAGCGCGAAAACTCCTGCCGCCGCAAATGCGATCAAAACGACAGTAAAAGCGGCTCTAATGCCGCAGCAAATTATTAAAAGCGTGATCAGTTTAACGTCACCGCCTCCGATTCCTTTCCCGGTAAAACGTGACATTCTGTAGAAAATAAGGAAAAACAGTCCTCCGGCGGCAAGGGACAAAAACATCTCACCTACCGAAAGAAAGTGCGCAAGGCCGAGACCTCCCAAAAGGACGAGAGGAAGGGCTGCATCCTGAATCTCCCCGTCCGCAAGGTCTGTTACCGTACACCACGTGATGGGAAAAAGAAAAACAGCAAGGTAAAAATACCGGACATTATCCATAAAAACTCCTTTCAGAAATGAATTCTATTATATTTTCCAAAGCTCAAAAAGTGCGGGAAATAAAATAATCCGGGGCGCTGACCGCGGAGCTTTCGGCATTGGTTTTCCCGTTGTTTTTTCGGCACTCAGATGATAAAATAAATCCAGATTTGCCTTTTGGGCGTATGTTTTTGGCTGGAGGATACTATGACTGATAAAAGTAATGATCAGGGAAAGCAAAACGGCTTTTTCAGAGATCCCAAAACTTATATAGTGGCATGTATGGCGGTCGCTCTTATTGCGATCATTTCCGTGACGGCGCTTTTGATTGGAGGCTGCAATATCGGAACCCCTGCGGGCCCGACGGCGGAACCTAAAAAAGAGGAGGAATCAGGCGTGATTTTTTATGGATTTCCCGAAAAGATAGATTACTCGAGCTACCTTCCGCTCAACGTGGCTGAGAGCATACTGAAACAGTACAACGGCCTTGCTTTCCAGCTGGACAAGACCACGGTTTACGCAAATGGCGAATTTAAAGATATCACCGAAAAACTTGGGGACAGGACTCTTTGCACCTACGGCGATAAAGTCATGGGTGTCCATGCGGACGTGCTCAGCGATGTGACAGGCGTCGACTGCGGCACCGGATACGTGGTTCTCGACAATATCGCATTGAGGCTGAACAAAGACGCTTTCCTCTATGAAAACAAGCTCTGCGTCCTTCTCGACAAGGGCAGCGGCCTTGACGTCTTCGACGATTACTACACCTTCGAAATGATCAGCCTGAGACTGAGAAATGCCCCACAGGAGGACTTTGACAATGCCCTCATGAACCTCCCGGACACTGTAACAAACGGTGAGGGTTATACGGTAAAGTACACTGACTCGGATCTTGAACTGGGTCTTTCAACAGAGCTTTACAGTCTCCAGGGCTACGGCACGGGGGTGGAGCAAAACAAGGTAATGCCCGTCATCGTTGCCGGCGAGGGCAGATTTGACAACAACCACACATTGGTCAGGGTCTACAACCGTTATTCCGCTAAAATTGCCCAGTTTCTTGCATATTCTGCGGACGTTCCCGGGGGAGTCAGAGTTGCTGCCAGCAAGGTCGATGACAGGGTTGTGATCGCAACCGCCGCTTTTAACGGCAGCTACCCCGAGACAAAGTCTGTGAAGGTGTTTGACCGGAACGGCATTCTCTACATGGTGGTGACACCGGACTTCAAGGACATGGCGCCTTATCTCATTTTATCGGGCGACTTTGACGGCACGGGCGAGGAGAAGCTGCTCGTTATGGCGGAAACTGCCGACAAGGAGGGAAATCTTCCTTTTGCGATCTACTCGTTCAGAAACGGCGAAGTGATCTGCAAGGGAAACGTTGCCGTCGGAACTTCGGGCGCGGAACATCCCTTTGAACTTACTGCGGGCACCGGAAACGGGGTCATCCTGAATGACAGAGTAAATTACAAGGTCTACAGGGCCGCTTTCAACAAGGAAGGAAAGACCTTTGACCTCACCGAAAAGAATCTCAACATCGACGCCACCGCTCTCAACGTGAGCCAGTCCGCATTTTCGGAGGACGGAATGGTTATATCAATTGCCAGACCTGTTGTGGACGATAACGACAGATCCTACGTGAGGATCGTTGCCGACGCCGGGGATGCCTACGGGACCAAGGTGGACGTTGGCGTTTACGAGAATATTTTTTACTGGTATACCGTGGATTCAAACAAGAAACTGTCCGCAGTTAAGAACCTGGATCTCAGCGATACGGATTACGTCAAATCCGCGGCCTTCCAGCACATAAGGACCGACCTTGGCGCTAAAGTCATGGGTTCTCTTACGGCGAGAAAGCTTCTCACCCTTGCGGAGGTGCCTTATTCCGAATGGAGGAGCACGGCGAAGATCAGGAATTTCTCAAAGACCTACAACGTATGGGAACCCTGCTTTACCCACAGGTTTAATATAATCTCGGCCACCCAGGTGCTTGCAAAATATGAGGATGAGAACGGCTTCCACCGGTACCTTGGCTATACTAACGATAACCAGACCGCAAATTACGTTGAACTCGACTCGCAGTTCTACAACGCCACCTACGCCGAGGGAATCATTGAGCTCGACAAGATGAGGATATACCCGCTGAGGACAGCTCTCCAGGATATCTATTCCAATTATACGATAACTCCCGAAAGGCTTGTGGGCCTCGAACCGATCCACGAGATCGAGATCAACGTGGGCGAGACCTTCGGCGACTATAACCCCAACAACATTGAGGGCTTCAGAAGCTACCTTTTGGAGAGATTTGGCAGCGTCGAAAACATAAACAAGAAATTCGGTACGTCATTTGCGACAAGAGCCGACATTGACGCACCAAGGAACGGAGCCCTGGGTGAAAGGGGCAAATGGGATAAGTTTGAAGGCGATTTCTTCAAGCAGTGGGCGCTTTTCACGAGAAAGATCGTCAATAAGAGGCTTACGGAGGCTTTCAGAGAGGCGCTCCTTGCGGGATTCCCCTCCGAGATCATTTCAGGACATTCCATTCCCGAAGGCGATGCGATCTCAGGCTTCCTCGGTCAGGCAGACACCAGAATGTCGCCGGTGGATGCGATGATGACTCTCGGCTGCCATTTCGGCGCCACAAGGTACGGCATGTGGTTCCAGGACGACGCAAACTTCCTGAATCTTGCGTACAAGGCCGGGTTCAAAAACATAACCATGGGCGAGTACAACTCGATGACCGCGTACAGCACCAGGCTTCCCCAGAGACAGCTTGAATACGTGTGGGAGCACGGCAGTAAATACATCAATATCCTCAACATCAGCGACTCCGGAACCGCAGCGGACATCCAGTCTGTTTCCGAGCTTATAAAGAAGAACGACCCGAGGCCGGGATATGCGGGCGGTACGGGAGCATCCCTTGCGGTGGACACAGGCGAGAAGCAGTACCAGCTGGTGGAGCTTGGCAATGAAGAGACGGGACTTTTGAAATCCGTTGACGAGGAGGGCCACTGGACGGGAGACGTTTACCTGGTTCCTTTCCATTCCCACATACTGGTGGAGAATCTCGTACTGACCAAGGAGACCAGAGCCGGAACCATTTCCCCGGTAATAGGTGATCTTCAGACAGGCGACGTGATAGAGTTTAACTTCCTGGGAACGTATAAGGGGTCCGGAAACGCCAAGGTCGTCGTCGAGTTCTTTGAGGATGACGTTAAGAATGAGAGGCTCTCCACGGAGTTCGTTTTCGGCGCTGAAGAAAAACCCATTAAATACGTTCTTTCAAACCAGGTGCCTCTGGGGGCCGTGAAGATCAAAATATCCTATGTTTGCGAGGATTATTCCGCCATTGAAATCAAAGACATAAGCCTTGCGGTGGAGCGTGAGACCATAGCAAGAAAATACTTCGGAGATCTGGAAGCGACAGCTCATGAGGGCGGATTCACATTCGACGTTGCCTGCGTAGAGAAGCTCTATCAATAAGCCTCAAAAATCGGGTACATACGACGGATCCGAAGAGGACAGGTCCTGAGTGTATCCCAATGTGAGGTTAAGGGCGTTTTCAAAATACTCTTTTGACTTTTTGTATTCAGCCTTCGATACGGGGCCTGTGAGTCTTTCAAAACAGGGTGGCGGAACGAGGCCCGGAAGGGGAAGATACTGGCTCATAAGGCTGAAGACTATGTCGCCCGGCTTAAACATGCCGTTCAGCTCGTCAATAACTCCGAGGGTGTTTTGTATCCTTCCCGGGAGCACAAGATGCCTTACGATGACGCCGCTTTTCATAAGACCGTCGTCATCAAATACGGCGGGGCCCGCAAGCTCGAAGCATTTTAAGATCGCGGCTTTTGCAACCTCCGGGTAATCGGCGGCCTTAGACAGGCAGCCCGCGGCATATCCGTCTGAGTATTTAAAATCGGGCATGAATATATCGACCTTTCCCCGCAGAAGCTCGACGGTCTCCGGCTTCATGTAACCGCCGCAATTAAATATCAACGGCTTTTTGATCGCAGCTTTTACGTCCGGTGTGACGGAGGCTGCGATCTGGCGTATATAGTGGTCTCCCGTGACAATGCCGACAGCCTGAGCATCAGTATTTGCTGCATCGATCAGTATTTTCCCGAAATCTTCGGGAGAGGCAAAAAGGAGGCCCGGAATGCCCGAAATATCCTCTGAACCGTTTATTTTGTGGTTCTGACAGTAGATGCATTTAAGATTGCAACCGGTGAGGAATATGTTTTCAACGCCTTTTTGGCCGCCGAGACAGGGCTCCTCCCACATGTGGCGCATGACACGGGCAACGCCGATAAGCTCACCCGAACCGCAATAGCCGCGGCCGGAAGGACCTGATCTTAATGCTCCGCAATTTCTCGGACAGTCGGTGCAGTTGTAAGGCATAAAGCATCTCCCAAGTCAAGTTTTGACAGATAGTTTTTATCACTTAGTCGTTTTAAAATCAATTGATTTGCCAAAACGACGCAAACATCAGGCTCACGTGGGTCCACGCGGTCTGCGGGAACTGCTTCTCCGGTTGCTTTTGGCGTCAGTTCGTTGTAAAATGAGCACATCCGGCATGCTATTGCTGACGGAAATTTTTTTCACAGGAAAAGGGTCGTTCATATGAATCTGGTATTGCTGGGAATAGGTCTTGCAATCGGAATTGCAGTTACCGCCGTGGGACTTGTGGTGATGTTCAGAAATAAAAAGCTCTACGAGGGAGTGATAGTTGCGCTGGCAGGTATCGCTGTTGTCGGCGGAGTTATGATGATCGACGCTCAGCTGAACTATAACAAAAACAATCCGTCCGATGGAACCTCGGCTCCCGTAGGCATCGAATCCCCGACAGTAAATGAAGATCCCTCCGGAACCGTGACTCCGCCGGCAGAGGAAACGCCTCTTCCCGCGACAGCAGAGCCTACGGAGGTCCCGACTCCTACTGAGGAACCTACCGCCACACCTACGCCCACTCCGGAACCCGGCCGGTACATAGAGGTTCATAAGAGCGACTGGTCACTTGTAAAACCCGATAACTGGAACGGATCCACTGTTTACCTGACCTTTGACGACGGCCCCAGCGTGGTGACTGGAGAGATCCTTGACGCGCTTAAAAAACACAACGTGAAAGCGACGTTTTTCGTTATCGGAAATGAGATAAGTGCGAACGACGAAAAATATATCAAACGGGCCATAGAAGAGGGACATACGGTGGGCATCCACGCATACACCCATGAGTATTCCGTCATATATACTTCCGTGGATGATTACCTGACCGATTTCAACCGTATCGATCAGCTGCTGAAGGACAAATTCAACTACAAAGCTCTCGTTTTCCGTTTCCCGGGAGGATCCTCGAACGAGACCAGCAAACGTTACTGCAAGGGCATTATGACCGAGCTTACGCAGCTGATGCCTGAGAGAGGTTATTCCTATTTTGACTGGAACGTTTCGCCGGAAGACGCAATGGGCACCCTTGAGCCTGACGTGATAGCCGAGAGAGTTCTGAAGGGCCTCAGCAAGAACCGCACCGAGAACGTGGTGCTGATGCACGACTTCGATCAGATGTCGCCTTCGGCCCAGGCTCTTGATAAGATAATAACCAATGCCCTTGCCGACGGCTTCGCCTTCGACAGGCTGACTCCGGAGACCACGCCGGTGAGACATACCGTGGCCAACTGATTTTCGTTTCCGTACTTAAGCGGCTATGGAATTTAAGATCATTTCAAAATCAGGTGTAAAAACCGGTAATACAGGCGCAAAACTTGCGGGGCTTCTGAAACCCGGTAGCCTTGTCCTTCTGGATGGCGACCTGGGGGCGGGAAAGACCGTGTTTGTGCAGGGCATTTGCAGGGGGCTTGGCGTGAAGGAACACGTCACAAGCCCTACATTTGCGTTGATAAACACATATAACGGTGTTTTCCCGGGGTCCGGAGATCCTGCCCGTATCGTCCACTGCGACGCATACAGACTGAATTCCCTTGAAGATCTTTACGATGCAGGCTTTTTCGATTTCGGCGAGGATGCGGTGCTCATATGCGAATGGTCAGAAAACGTTTACGGAAGCAAAAAACCTTCCGGGTGTATATTCGTAAACATAGTGAGGCGGGACGATATTTCCGCAAACTACCGTGAAATATATATTTCCGCGGAAGGCGGGGAGGGCGAACTTAGTGAAAATGCTTTTCGTTGATACGTCGGCTAAACTTGCCAACGTATTTGTAACCGAAGACGGTAAGCTTCTTTCCGCAGGATTTGACAGCGGTGAGAAGACCCATGCATCCATGCTGCTGCCGGTGATCGACAGGACCCTGGGGGATGCAGGGTTAAAACTTGAAGAAACGGACGTCATTGGCGTGACCAACGGCCCCGGCTCATATACAGGGCTCAGGATAGCCATCGCCTGCGCAAAGATGCTTGCCTACGGCGCGAAAAAACCATTGGTGACCGTGAATACCCTTGATTTCCTTGCCGGTTCCGCAGCCCGGGAAGAAGACGGAGACGTGCTGGCGCTTCTTGACGCAAGAAACACTCTTTGCTTCTACGGCCTCTACAGCGCTCAAAATGGCGTTTTAAAGAGCATTACGGGCGTCAGGTCTGATTATACGGATGATATAATAAAACTGATCCTGAGCCGCGAGAACAGCGGGAAAAGGCTGATCCTCTGCGGAGACGGCGCGGTAAAGAACAGGGAGGCGCTTGAAAGCGGGCTTTCGAACGTTTATTTTCCCGAAACGAACGTTATTACGGGAACTCCGGAAGGGGCCTGGCGTTGTGTGAAAGAAAAGATGGACGTGTCGCAGGACGCCAATGACTTCCTGCCTGAAAAAGCCGCCGCAGACTACTTCAAAGAGGTGCATATTACGCTCAGGAGCGCCGAGAAATGATAAAAGAAGCGGATGAGACTTATTTCGAAGAGATCGCAAACCTTGAAGCAAGGTGCTTTGTGAACCCATGGGCCGCTGATGACATTGGTTCGCTCTCGAATAACTTTACGCACATCCTTTGCGAGTTCGGCGACGACGGCCTGATCAAGGGGTACATATTCTACACAACTCTGTTTGAAAATGCCGAGATATTCAGGCTTTGCGTGGATCCCGAGGCGAGGCGGCAAGGTATAGGTGAGGCTCTTCTTCGCCAATGCATCAAGGATGCGACAGAAAGAGGCTGCGAGGATATGTTTCTCGACGTAAGGACCAAAAACGAGGGTGCGATCGCTCTTTACAGAAAAGCCGGTTTCAGGATGATCGCAGAGAGAGCCGGCTACTACGAAAACGGCGACAATGCCTTCATTTTCATCAAAGATCTGCGTGGCGACGCATGATCCTGACAGGAGGAGCTTATGAAATTTGTTTACCAGACGAAGATCGCGGGGATGCTTGAGCCTCCTGCGCTTGACTCTTACAGAATAGCTGCGGTAAAACTGGCTGCTCTCTGCCCGTCAAGGACCACGTTTAAGGTTTCACTGGTCAAGGATTCCCTAAGGGAGACCCTGGGGCTGATAACCAGGGCAGGTGCCAATGTGCTGGAAAAGAGCGGCGGAAGCGCCGTGGAACCTGCGGCAAATCCTGCGGCGGCTTTTGAAGTGATCTTTGCGTCGGAGATCAAGAAAATGGGCGAGGTGCTCTCAAAGAAAAATTTCGAGGAGGGCGATCAGGAGAAGGACGGATCCGAAGATACACCCGCGGAGCCCGAAGAGGACAAAACGGTGTTTGCCGTGGATGATTTTTTAAAGGAGACCATTGGCGAGGATATTTCGGGACCCGCGAAAGACGAAGAACCTGAAGAAGCTCCGGAAACTGCAGACGAAGAGCCTCCCTACGAGGAGACGCCCCTTGATTTCATTCTTTCAAAGGATGTTGTTTATATCGGCAGTGCCGCGGACGAGGACGACATTCTTGCGATAATTGCCGCCAATATCGTTTTCGGGCATTCCCAGCGGATCGTATTGGAGTTCCCTCCTGAGAATATAATTACAATGAAGTGCTACATCGCCGCTGCCAGGTCTCTTGGCGCTGACGTTGAGCTTGCGGACCAGTACAATATTTACGTGAACGGCCGAAAACCGTTTTCTATCGGCGGGGTCATACTTCCCGCTTCGGACTGGCGCATAGCTGTCCCCGGGCTTTGCTGCTCGGCAATAGGCTTTGACGTTATAGTCAAAAACTCCTACAGGAACTCCCCGTTTGCGCCGAAACAGTTCATAAGCGTGCTTTCGGACATGAGGCTTCTCTATATGCAGGACGAGGACGGAAATTCCTATTTTAGCGGAAGTTCGCGCAAGGGACCGGTGAGGATCGATGCGACCGGGTGCGGAGACACGCTGCCTTACATCCTTTTCCTCATGACGCAGATCGAAGGCGTCAGCGAGATCTACAATATCACGAAGGACGTTCTTGACAGGAACAACAGGGCGTTTTATTATGCGGCGGCGGAGCTTCAGAAGCTGGGCGCAGAATTCCGTTCGAAGACGCCGGGCTCCATGTTTGTGCTGGGTAAATCGACCTTTGCGGGCAGCGCCAAGATCGACTGTCACAACAATTACGACGTGGCGGCGGTGGCGGTACTTGCGACGCTCTGCTCTAAAAAAGCCAATGTGATCATAAACGACGACATTATTGACTGGGTCTGCCCCGACTTCTGGCGGCTCTTCAAATCCATCGGAGGCTTCGCCGAGTGATGTTTTACGGTTCCCCGTGCTGCGATATCAAAGACGCCAATGGCCTTACTCCCCGTGATTACTACGACATATTGTCAGACATATGGTGCGAGTACACCTGCGCGCCAAGAATGAGGAAGGATTGGTCTTCCGCCAATAAGACCCTGGGCCAGTGCTCGATCACCGCTTTCCTGATGCAGGACGTTTACGGCGGAAAAGTCATGGGCATACCTCTGCCGGGTGGCGGCGTTCACTGTTTCAACGACGTTGACGGTTGCGTGTTCGACCTCACCAGCGAGCAGTTCGGGGATGCGAAACTTGACTACGAAAACGTCACGGAGCAGTTCCGGGAAGTCCACTTTGCCGAAAAACCCGAGAAAAAAGAGCGGTATGAGTTTTTGAAGATGAAGCTGGAAGAGGCGCTTCAGGCCCGCATGCCTAATAAACGGAAAATGCTTTCACAGTAGAAGAACCGGGAGGTTAACTTCCATGGAACAGGAACAGTTCGCTGCAATTATGCCATATATCAGTGCTGATCTGGTTGCTATGATATCTGAAAAGCAGAACGTGAAAGCAGAGGAAGCAGTCAAGAAACTGTATAATTCGCAGCTCTATGCAGCGCTCGAAAAAGAAGAAACCAAGCTTTGGCAGTATAGTTCACAGATGCTGTATTCGCTGTTTGAGCAGGAATTCTCATCCGGAAAGATCGAATTCCCTGACGTTTAAGGAGAACAGTTATGAGTAAAGAAATGAAATTTGCGGTTTTTTGTTTGGAAAGTTATAAACAACACCGTAATCTGACCGGAAAGGATACCGTGAAGCTGTTCAGTGACTATGGCGTGTTTGACTATATTCGGGATTTTTACGACGTTTTGCACACTACCGGGTACAATTATATTAACAATGATATCGATATCTACTTAAAATCCCGCGGGGCCGAGATACACGGTTGATGTCACAGTAAAGGTTTGACGGTTTTTTAATGTTCAGTTTAGATAATTGTACCGCTTTTCTCTAACAATAGTGATATTTGTAGACTTTTTGCGTTCAGAGAATCATAATCTACTTTAGCATCATTCGAAACGAATCGCAACTCTGCGGCGGCGGAAGGAACATTTTCCCTTTTTTGCCATAAAAAGGACCTTGATAACCGAGTATCAAAGTCATTATTTTTTAATGGATAAAGATAACGATTTCAACATAATTGTAGCAATCGTTAAAATCAATACCCCTACGCTCTATTATTGTAATCAAATAAGTCCTCGCATTTTGGAAATGCCTTTCTAAATGACTCAATACAGTCTTTTTGCGTGCTGATTATCAAAACGAAAGAACTATCAAAAGGAACAATTTCAACAGATGAAAGGGGGTGCTGCAAAATAACGGGATTCTTCCAGAAGCCGTGAGAATCTGACTTTGGAAGAGGATATTGCATAATCTTATTCAATGGGATGTTTTTGTCAAATCCGGAAAGAACTCCCCATATCCATTGACTATCGTCTTTTTCTACAAGCTCAGTTAATTCATCGCCACTAAAAAAGTGATAATCTCCCGCGTTTAATTCTTCCAGAGCATCACTATGGGCAATGATTTCACAATCGGTTATCAGCCAATTGTACTCTTTTTGCCGATTATTTAAAGCTGTAAAAATGTCTTTGAGATAGGTGTAATGCTGTCTGCTGTGCTCGTCAATTAATCCAAAATACATATCAACTAATCCTCCGGATAGTTAAAAAATAGGATTACTATCTTTATTAAAATAGCAATCCTATCCTGGTGCGGATAACAGGACTTGAACCTGCACGCTCTCGCATTGGTTCCTAAGACCAACGTGTCTGCCATTCCACCATATCCGCACAGTGGGTAATTGTAGCGCCGGAAACGCCAAAAGTCAACCCGTACACCTTGTACCTCTTACCTCTTACCTTTTACCTGTTACTTATTACCTTAGCGGCACCCCTCGCGTCTCGCACCTTGCATCTCGTCACTTGGCTGCACTTCGTGCTTGATCGTTCCTCGATGAAATGTGGTCGACGTGGGCCCCATATTACCTTTTACCTGTTACTTATTACCTGAGCGGCACCCCTTTAACCATTACCTATTACCTGAGCGGCACCCCTCAAACTATTACTTTGTCCGGCACCGCTTAAACCAAATGGCACTCCCTCGCGCCATCCCCGACCTTGCACACGTAAAACTCGGGCACGTTGCCGGTGGCAGCGGTGTAACGCTCCGCCACGTGGGCCTTAAACGCTTCGACAGCGGACGCCTTGACGATGTTGACGGTGCAGCCGCCGAAACCGCCTCCGGTCATTCTGGAGCCGATGCAGCCTTCAAAATCAAGGGTGGCGTCGTAGATGGCATCCAGCTCTTCGCCTGTGGCTTCATAAAGGTAGCGGATGGACTGATTGGCGTCGCGGAGAAGGGCGCCGAATTCGGCAAGCCTGCCGCTTTCAAGGAGAGCCACCGCCTCTTTAACTCGTTCGTTCTCGCTTACTACGTGCATAACTCGCTTTCTGATGACGTCACTCGCGATTTCAGGAGCATACTCCTTCAGTTCTGCCTTTGTGAATGCGCAAAGGTTCGGCTTTTTTGGGGCACCGTGAGCTTTTGCTATGCGGTTCATTTCCTCAAGGCCGACGGAAACCTCCTGGCGTCTCTCGTTGTATTTTGAAGCCCCGAGGGCGTGCCTTTTGCAGGTGTTTGCAAGGACGAGAACGTTGTCGCCAAGGTCAAGCGGCACGTATTTGTGGGTGATGCTGGCGCAGTCGAGGAGGATGGCGTGATCCTCGCGGCCCATTGACGATGCAAACTGATCCATGATACCGCAGTTGACGCCGCAGAACCTGTTTTCAGCCCGCTGGCCCGCAAGAGCCAGCTCTTTTCCCGTAAGGGGAGAGCCGAAGATGGTCGAGACCGCAAGGCCGGTGGACACCTCGATGGAGGCAGATGAAGAAAGACCTGCGCCAAATGGAATGGTGCTGTGGTATACCGCGTCAAAGCCGCCCAAAGAGAGCCCGAGAGAAAGCAGCTCCTTCACAACGCCTGCCTGGTAATTGCCCCAGTCCAGAGTCTTTGCGGAGTCGATGTCGGACAGCTTAAACGTCCTGATGCCGTCAATGGTGGTGGCTGCAATGCGGACGGTGTCATTGGTTTCGTTCCTGCGGATCGCAACGTAAGTGCCGAGTGTCAGGGCTGCGGGAAAGACGTATCCGCCGCAATAATCGATGTGCTCGCCAATGAGATTGACCCTTCCGGGGGCCGTAAAAACACGAACATTTTCAGTGTCGCCGAATGTTTTTTTGAAGAATGACAGTACCTCGTTTATTGGGTGGAGAGAGTCGTTTTTATCCATTTTAGTACCTGCTTTCGTAGGGTTTTGGACTTGAAAAAGTGCCTCGAATAGTTTAAAATAATTAAGGAGGAGTTTCAAGCTGTATTTTAAAACAAAAAGCAGGAATACGGTTTAGCTTGAATACTAAAGAAACGAGGCTCATGGATTTCAAAAGAGGAGATTTTGTAGTATTTCCGCTGCACGGCGCAGGCGTTATAAGCGATATTAAACAGAACGTTGTGGGCGGAGAAACGAAGCACTACTATATGATCGATCTGCCTTACGGTAATCTTCATCTGATGGTTCCGGCGGATCCGGATTCGAATACGGGTCTCCGGCCTGTTATCAAGGCTCAGGAGATCGAGAGTGTGCTGGAATACATCAGAACTTCCGAGCTTCAGCCTCAGGATCCGAACTGGAATAAACGTCAGCGCGACCAGCTCGAGCTGATGAAGTCCGGAGATATTTACAAAACCATTGACGTGTACAAGTATCTGGTGCTTCGCGAAAAAACGAAGACTCTCTCCGCAGGTGAAAAAAAGATGCTTGTCAGCGCAAAGAAGATTCTTTTCAGCGAGATCCAGCTGGCTTCCGGCATGGATAAGGAGCAGGTCGAACAGATAGTGGGCCGTTGCCTTGTATAAAGACCGGTGCCGGGCCCCGATCACTGTGAAAAGAAGGATAAGGCGTCCGTGAGAACCGAACTAAACCCCGCGAAATGAAGTTCCGGCGGTTTTACGTGCCCCGAGAAGGCCGTTAATATCCGCCGGTTTTATTATGCTGACAGGAGGATACGATATGTCAGACAAAGTTGTTAATGAGACAGAAAAGCCCGGAGCAGGGACAGTTTTCAAGCTTGTCATGATAGGGCTTGCAGGGGGGATCGTTGGCGCGTTTCCTTACGCAGTGCTGCTCTGCGCTCTTGATATCAGTTCGATTGCGATGATGGTACTCTGCGGTATCGGAGCGGTCGTTTTTTACCTTGCTCTTGGCCACGGTCCTATGAAGGGTCCCCATCCGTACATCATATTGGCGGCTGACAGCGTACTTGCCGCAGCCATAACGAATACCGTAACGAACATGATCCATTACGTTCCGAAGGTGGAGATTGCGGGCTCAAAGATGAATTACTTTGAAAAACTCAAGTATTTCTATTCGTTCTCCTTTTCCCACCCGGACAAGATCACAAGTCAGGGCTTCGAGGTATACGAGGACGCTTTTGCGGTTCCCACGGTCCTCACCGCATCCATTATTTTTGCTTTGATCGGTGCCGTCGCCGCATTTGTCGGCCTTAAAATTTATGAGTACAGAAAGGCAAATAAAGGCCGTGCATGACGGTTTATTGCCGTTTAAAAAGAGATCCCCGGAGGATAACCAATGAAGACCCATTTAACGTTCACGGAGATATTTAAGGAAGCGGCCAGAGTATTTCGACTCCACTTCGGTAAAATAATACTGCTCATTCTCCTTGTGATGATACCGATAGGCATTCTTGAAGGGATTATCACGACAATGTTCTCCAACAACGAGGTGATAAACACTTTTATCGAGATCATGGCTGACGAGAGCGCCACGGCGGATCAGATGGGCACGGCGCTTTCCGAGATGATGGCGAGCCTTATGCCTTTCCTGATCATGGAGCTGATCGTCACGGTCATGGCTTTCGTTTTTCCTGCAGCGCTGATTAAACTCACTCTTGACGAGGGAAGACACGGTGCTCTCACCCTTAACTACATGGAGGGCGATATATACGTGATAAACGACAGCCCTGCGGAGGTTCACGACGTGGGAACTGCCGGATATTACCTTGGACAGGGCGTGCGGGCCATACCGAGGGTCGCTTTTTGTGCCCTCTGCGGGAGTCTGCTGGTCTCCGTCGGCCTGTCACTGTTTGTGCTTCCGGGTCTGATCGCGCTTCTGATGACATTGGTCAGTTCGTTCTACGTGGTGCTTACAGGGAAGACATCCTTCAGGGGATTCTTCGACACGGGTCTGATTCTGGTCAAAAGGCCTCTGATCCTCGGTGTTTATATTTTTACATTCGGTGCCTCAGTCGCCGTGTCATACTTTTTAAACATTGTGCTGAGCCATATCCCGATACCTGAGGGTCTCGAAAACGTGATGTCGGTTGGACTCTCGACCGTATCCCTGTGCCTGACGTCGGTGCTGACTGCTTTCTCTGCGATTGCGGTGGCTGTCACGATGATCAATACCCTCGACGTTCTGGGTTATGAGGCGGATGAGAAAGGATTTCTGGTCAAAAAAAGCCCGGAGCAGTGACGCGCCGGGAATAAAAAACGTCTTATTCGGATCTTAGATAAACTTTTGCAAGATAGAGCCCCTGGGGCGGTGCGGTGATGCCGGCGTCCTTGCGGGCTTTATTTTCGAGAGTGGCCGCTACGTCCTCCGGTGACATTTTCCCCAGACCCGCGTAAAGAAGGGTGCCTGAAATGATGCGGACCATATTGTACAAAAAACCGTCGCCGGTGACCTTGATCTCATACAGATCGATCCGGGAGGATCCTGTGTCTACAGGATGCTTTGAGACGGAGCACTGAAAGATGGTGCGCTCCGTGGTTTTTGCGTTTTTAAGGTCGCCGCAATAAGCCGAAAAATCGTGGGTGCCGAGAAGCTTTGAAGCCGCCTCGTTCATCAAAGAGATATCGGGCTTTTCGGGGGTCTTAACGAACCATGCATTGCCGTTAAGCGAAGGAATGCCGAACTCGTCGCAATAAAAAACGTATTTGTAGGTCTTTTTTACGGTGTCATACCTGGCATTGAAGCCCTCGGGAGCTTCCTCGGATCTGAAAACGGTTATGGTTTCCGGGAGAAGAGGGCGGAGCGCAAGGCAGATCTTGTCCGGTGGAACAGGAGACTGACCAATGTCAAAGCTTGCGCAATAATCAAGGGCATGAACTCCGGCGTCTGTCCTGCTGCATCCTGTGACTTTGATTGAATCGTCCTTGAGAAGCTCTCTTAGGGCCTTGTTCAGCGTTCCCTGGACAGTAGGCTTAAGCGGGTCCTCGCTGCCGCCACGGTTTTGAACCTGCCAGCCGCTGAACCCGCTTCCGTCGTATCGCAAAAACAGTCTTACAGTCATATTGTATTTGGTTGGATCTTTAGCCCAGCAGCGCGGCGCCAATAATGCCGGCATCGTTTCCGAGGGTGGCGCAAACTATTTCGGTGCGGGGAAGAAGATTCGCCCCGTATGTTTTTTCAAAGACAGCTTTCCTGAGAGGCACCAGGAGCTTCTCCTTCTGGTTGGAGATGCCGCCGCCGAGAATGATGGTTTCGGGCTGGAATATGTTGATGTAGTTTGCGATCCCTTCGCTGAGCTCCTTAATGTAGTTATTGACCACACCTATGGCCGTCACATCGCCAAGGTCCTTCGCGTCGAATACGGTCCTGCCGCTGATCCTGTTAATATCACCGCCGGCAAGCTCGATCATTTTTGTTTCGGGATGCTTTTTCGCCGCATTTTTAGCGTCGTGTATTATGGCAGTGGCGGAGGCGTATGCCTCAAAGCAGCCCCGTCTTCCGCAACCGCATTTTCTGCCGCCCACATGAGTGACCATGTGGCCAACTTCACCGCCTGCATGATTGAAGCCTGAATAGATCTTTCCGTCTATTATGATGCCTCCGCCTACACCTGTTCCGAGGGTGAAGGTGAGGGAACTGCTTTTGCCTCTTCCGGCGCCAACGAGAGCCTCGCCGAGAGCTGCGCAGTTTGCATCATTGTCAAGCTTTATCGGGATCTTTGTATACTGTTTGAAGAAACCTGCAAGGTCGAAACCGTCAAGGGGAACATTGGCGGTCCTTATGACAAAACCTCTGTTCCTGTCGACTGCACCGGGAATGCCTATGCCTATCAGGCTGATGTC
Source organism: Clostridia bacterium (assembly GCA_017444825.1). Taxonomy (GTDB): domain Bacteria; phylum Bacillota; class Clostridia; order UBA1212; family UBA1212; genus UBA1212. The sequence continues at coordinate 107,771 of JAFSVU010000050.1, read as the reverse complement.
GTCCTCCGTAAGGCCTGCGTCCTTTATGAGGTCCAGCGCCGTTTCACACATGACAGCTGCGACGTCTGTCGCCTTTTTTCCTTTGCTCCATGTGGGTCTGCTTTTTTTGAGTATTATTTTTTCTCCGTCTGTGACAAGACCGCACGCAACGTTGATACCGCCAAGGTCGATTCCGATTCTGTACATGGTGATTTCCTCCTGGCCATAATAGCTGTCTGAATCCTTTGTTTAATGAGACCGCATACATATTAATTATAATTAATTATTTGCTCGATATCAACCGCGAATATCGGCAAGACCGTGACTCGAAGAGTTTTCGGGGCTTTTAAGTTTTGGCGTTTTTCTTGAAAAAAGGGTAACACCCGTGTATAATCGACTTTGACAAAGACGCGGGGGCGAGATCGATGCCGCCAATATAAAGATGCGCCGGAAGGAGTACTTAAATGAGAGTTGTTATTCAGGATAATTATGAGAAAATGAGCAAGTGGGCCGCAGATTATATTGCAGCGAAGATAAATGACCACAAAGAGGACAGACCTTTTGTTTTGGGCCTTCCCACAGGTTCGTCGCCCATTGGCGTGTACAAAGAACTGATCAAAATGAACAAAGAGGGCAAGGTCTCGTTCAAAAACGTTGTTACCTTCAATATGGATGAGTATCTCGGGCTCCCCAGAGAGCATGACCAGAGCTACTGGTATTTCATGCACGATAATTTCTTCGATCACATCGAGATCCCGGCGGAAAACATCAATATCCTAAACGGCATGACCAATGACCCCGAGGGCGAGTGCGAGAGGTACGAGAAGAAGATCGCTTCCTACGGCGGAATAGATCTGTTTATGGGCGGTATTGGCGTGGACGGTCACCTTGCGTTTAACGAGCCCTACACGTCGCTGACGTCAAGGACGGGCGTGAGAGACCTTACGACTGATACGAGGATAGTGAACTCAAGATTTTTCGGAAACGATCCGGAAAAGGTGCCGGCGCAGGCTCTTTCCGTTGGTATAGGAACGGTCATGGACTCGAAGGAGGTTCTGGTCCTGATATCCGGACACAACAAGGCAAGGGCTCTTGCCGCAACGGTGGAGGGCGGTGTCAGCCAGAAGTGGACGTGCTCTGCGCTCCAGATGCACAACGGCGCCATAATAGCGTGCGACGAGGCGGCCTGCGGCGAGCTGACGGTGGATACGTACAAGTACTTTTTGGATATTGAGAGGAAAGAGAGACTTTGAGGGGTGCCGCTCAAGTAATAAGTAAAATGTAAAAGGTAAGAGGTATTAGGTACATCGAGGGGCCAACGTCGACCACATTTCATCGAGGAACGATTCTTCACGAAGTGAAGCCAAGTGACGAGATGCAAGGTGCGAGACGCGAGCGGTGCCGGACAAAGTAATAAGTAAGAGGTAATAGGTATTAGGTAAGTGGCTGGCGCAAGGGAGTGCCGCCCAAAGTAATAAGTAAAAGGTAAGAAGTAAGAAAGTATAGGTAAAAAGTAACAGAAAATAAGCGACCGGACGGTTGATTTTGGAGGAATATATGAGCGCATTCAGCGGAGCGACATTGTTGATAACGGGCGGGACCGGTTCTTTCGGCCATGCTGTTCTTAAGTCATTTCTTCCCGGAGATATAGGCCAGATCAGGATATTCTCCCGGGACGAAAAGAAGCAGGACGATATGAGGCATGAGCTTCAGAGAAACCAGCCCGAGCTTGCCGGCAAGGTAAAGTTTTACATTGGCGACGTGCGCGATGAAAAGGCCGTGCGGGACGTTATGCCCGGAGTGGACTACATTTTCCATGCCGCGGCGCTGAAACAGGTGCCTTCCTGCGAGTTTTTCCCTATGGAAGCGGTAAAAACCAATATCATCGGAACCGACAACGTGCTCCATGCCGCTGTTGACGCCGGCGTAAAAAAGGTTGTCTGCCTTTCCACCGACAAGGCGGCCTATCCGATCAATGCGATGGGAATTTCGAAGGCTATGATGGAGCGCGTGATATACGCCAATGCCAGAGTTGCGGCTGAGAGGGGCGGCACCGTTATCTGCTGTACCCGCTACGGCAACGTGATGTGCTCAAGAGGCTCCGTCATCCCGCTGTTTATCGACCAGATCAAAAACGGACAGCCCATCACCGTGACCAATCCCGACATGACCAGGTTCCTGATGAACCTTGACGAGGCGGTGAAGCTGGTTGGTTTTGCCTTTGAGCATGCGGAGCCCGGGGATCTTTTCATCCAGAAGGCGGATGCTTCGACTATCGGAGACCTTGCAAAGGGAGTCCAGAAGCTTTTTGGCGATACCGGAACAAACGTCATCGGCACCAGGCACGGGGAGAAGCTTTACGAGACGCTGATGACTGCGGAAGAGCGCAGAAGGTGCGTGGATATGGGCGATTATTTCAGAGTTTTTGCCGACAACAGAGACCTTAACTACGACAAGTTCTTCATAAACGGAAAGGTGGAGGCCGAGGAAGGCGTACCGTACACGAGCCACAACACGAAGTTGCTTGACGTGGACGGCGTCGTTGAAAAGCTACTCACGGCAGACTATGTGAGGAATGAACTGGGCCGATAATATGAACGGAACCGACTACATAAAGATCGTTAACGAGACCATAGACAGGGCGTGGAACACGCAGAGGGAGACTCTTGACCGGGCGGCGGACGCCATTGCGGAGGCTGTCATTGCCAAGAGGAACGTGTTTGTTTTCGGTTGCTCCCATGCGGGGATACTTGCCGAGGAGGTCTTCTACAGAACAGGGGGCCTTGCGGTGATCAATCCAATCTTTTATCCCGGCATGATGCTGAACACCCGCCCCATAACCAATACCAGCAAGACCGAGCGCATACCGGGCCTCGGAAAGGAGATCCTTGACGGCACTGCGGCGGGAGAGGGCGACGTGCTCATTATCCATTCTGTCTCGGGACGCAACACGGTTCCGGTGGAGATGGCTCTTTACGCAAAAGAGAAGGGCCTCACGGTGATATGCATCACAAATCTCAAATATTCGTCATCCGTAACTTCGAGGCACGGGTCCGGCAAGAGGCTTTTTGAGGTCGGCGATATCGTCATCGACAATATGGGCGAGGTCGGAGATGCAGCTGTAACGGTGGAGGGCCTGCTTGAGCGCATCGGTCCCACGTCAACGGCAGTCGGTGCAGCTATCATAAACGGCGTTGTTATAGACGCGGTGAACCGGATCATTAAAGCGGGCATAGTTCCGCCTGTTTTTATGAGCGCAAATCTTGACGGCGGCGACGAGCACAACGCAAGGATCTTCGAGGAATACAAAAACAATATCTTCTACATGTGACGGAGACGCCAAGAGGCATTATGACAGAAGAACGACATACCCCGGACGGTAACGGAATATATGCTCCTTACGTTGCGATAGACAACGGAGGAACCAAGGCCCTCGGGGTGCGCTTTGGCGATGATTTTATCCCTGTTTCCAAGGTGAAGACCGGAAGCCTCAGGGGGAACACGAACCCGAAGGAGACAGTTGAAAAAAGGATCGATGAGATCGTAAACGGCCTTGGTTTTGTGCCGGGGGACGTGATCGAAAGTGTTACGGGTACGTTTCCGCGCAGCCTTGTCGAGAGGATGAAAAAGACCCTGACCGTCAGGGAGGAGAGATACCTGATGGAGGTCGAACCGGGCCTTGCCGCCGCGGAGCTTTTCGGGGATGCGCTGCTTGCCATATGCGGCACCGGTGTGTCTGTTTTTTCGTATTACAAGGGAAAAACGTTGATATTCGGAGGCTACGGTTCACTGGTTGCGGATGAGGGCTCGGGGTACTGGATCGCAAGAGAGGCCCTTGGCGCGTGCATACGTGACTATGAAGGACGGGGACCGGCGACACTGCTTACGGAGGCGGTGGCCGAAAAGCTCGGCTCTGCTCGCGGCATGGATTTCAGAGACGCTGTTTTCAGTATTTACAAAAGGAACCTGCCTTCCCTTGTCACTGAGATCGCTTCGATAACACCTGTTGTGGTCGAGATCGCAAAGAAGGATGAGGTGGCGGCCGGAATTCTGAGGAGTGCCGGAAGACTTGTGGCGGAGCAGCTGGCGGCCGTTGCGAGAAAGAGCGGAGCCCCGGAGGGAATTCCCGTAGGTATATCGGGAAGCGTCTGGAAGAAGAATCCGGTGTTCTTTGGCGCGTTTAAAGAAGCACTGAGCCGTGACCTGCCGGGATCGGAGATAGTGATACCGGCGTACGAGCCGATAGCGGGCATCGTTATGCACATGATGGCAGAGAAAAACGGAAAGAATGGATTCAGGGGACTTACCGCGGAAAACAAAGAAGTCCTTAAAAAATATTACCGGGACTATGAGTTCACGGTTTAAAAGAAACGGAGACCGGAATCATGTTGATCGACAGATATCAGAAGGCTGTGGAAGACCTTTTTGCGAAAGTGAGGGAGACCCAGCGGGACAATATAGTTAAGGCGGGCAAAATAGTTGCGGAGTCAGTGGCAAACGGCGGATGCATTTTTCTGTCGGGCATTTGCCACTCCATCGAAATGGACCTCATCTACAGAGGCGGCGGACCTATATTCTACAAGCATTTCAGTTATAACCTTAACGTCGAAAGCCCCTCGAGGCCAAGGGACAGGTCGGACCTTGGTTATGAAAGGCCCGGCGTTGCAGCCGCAAAGTACGCATTGACTCAGTCGGAGTTAAGGCCCGGGGACGTGCTTTTTGTAAGCTCGGTTTCGGGTAGGACCGCAAAGGTCGTGGATCTGGCATATGAGGCGGAGCAGCTTGGCATAAAAGTCATCGCGCTTACATCCATGGAATATGCCGCCAAGGTGGATCCTGTTCACCCCTCGGGGAAGAAGCTTTACGAGATCGCAACTCTCACCCTTGATAACTGCGCACCGGCGGCGGAGGCCATGCTCGATGTTGACGGCATCGAGGCAAAATTTGCGGCAGCTTCCGGCATTGCATCGGACTACATCATGTGGAGCCTTACTTCCGTGGCTGTGGAGGAGCTTCTGAAAAAGGGCATCACTCCAGGCATTCTCAAGAGTGCGAATTATCCCGGCGGAAACGATTACAACAAGACCGTGATCGAGCCGAATTACGATAAGAACGGCTACTAAAGGCACACGCAGACAGTCTATTAAAAGCGCTTTTTGATAACCAATAAAAAACCTTAAAAAAGGACGGTCGCCGTCCTTTTTGTTTGACTTCAGCAGGGTAAAGTGCTATCTTTTTTGCGAAAACATTTGGGAGGTTTTTTCGATGTTTCACATCATAACTGACACTTCAGCAAATTTACCTACAGAATTACTAAAGAAAAACGACGTCAGTGTAATCCCCTTCACCTATTTTGTAAACGGCGAGGTGGCGGCATGTCCTTCCACCGAGGGCTTCGACGGAAAAGCGTTTTTTGAAATGATGAGAGAGGGCGCGAGAGTGACCACTTCACAGATAAGCGCCGCACTGTATAAAAAGATAATGCGCCCGATCCTTGAAAGAGGCGAGGACATACTGTTTGTGGGAATGTCATCCGGTATAAGCGGCTCTTTCAACTGCGCAGAGATCGCTGCTAAAGAACTGCAAAAGGAATTCCCGGACAAGAAGATAAGGCTCGTCGATACCCTTGGCGCTTCTCTTGGCGAGGGCCTTTTGGTCATGAAAGCCGTGAAGGAAAAACTGAAGGGCATCTCCATTGACGATATATACAAGAGACTTTTGAAAATGAGGCACCGCCTCTGTAACATATTTACGGTCGACAACCTGAAATATCTGAGAATCTCCGGGCGTCTGTCGAACATCGCTTCGTTCGTGGGGAATCTGCTCCACGTCAAGCCTCTCCTCAAGGGCAACGAGAAAGGCAAGATAGTGGCTTTTGCGAAGATACTCGGAAGAAAGAAGTCCATCGAGGCTCTGGCCGAGCGCTATGACGAATACGTGGTGGATGCGGAGGACCAGACGGTGGGTATTGCCCATGCGGATTGCGAAGAGGACGCAAACAGGCTGAAAGAACTGCTTTGCAAGAACCACCCGCCGAAGGAAATACTGACGGTGTGCTATGAACCTGTCACGGGCTCACACGTGGGACCGGGAACATTGGCGCTGTTTTTCGAAGCCAAGGACGACTGCAGAAGCATGTGACTACAGCTCGCTTAAGTAACGGACCCAATCCGAAAGACCATCCCTGTCCATTGACTCAAGGGCCTTCAAATATATCCTGAACGACCCGTCATCGTTTTTTTCCATGTACCGGAGGGCTTTTTTTGGCCCTCTGTAGTATATGTGTTTTATATCGCAATATATTTCCAGACTGTCAGATAGAAGCCAATGCCATCTGTAGTAACCCTCCGCGTCGCCCCGGGCAGTCCTGGCGAGCATTTTTTTGCACCTCCGCATATTCCTATAACCGGCATTATATGACGCCAATGTGCCGTGTTAAGCAGTTGTCAAAGCAAAACCTCTTCTGCGCACAAGGCAAAAGAGGTTTTCAAACTGGCACCCCAAGTCAAAAATGAGTTGAACTTTTCGCCTCTTTATATAAAGGGAAACGGCTAAAAAAATCAGCCGTTTTTTTGTGTAAACTTGACCTCTAAGCCGTTCTTCAGCACCACAGAGTATATTGCGGTGGGCAAAACGTAGATTTTAGAGACCGTGGCCTTGAAGAATTCGGCAAGGTCGGCCGGGGGGAAGTATTCCCGGATGTTGACTGCGTGGAGCGTGGTTCTGAGGCTGTAGAGGCGATCAACGGTGAAGGCGTACTTGTATTCCTTGTTACGCTCTTTCTCAAGCACCTTCTTCTGCTCGTTAAGCGTAGAGATGTTAGCTTCCACAACGGCGGCCGCTCGCTTATAGTGTTCGAGCTGATCGGGGTCGGTGATGTCGTAGGTCTGCATTAAGATCTTGATCTGCGCTTCGTGCCTGTTGATTTGTCGCTCGATGTTGGCGAGCTTCTTCGCCGTAATGTTGTCGGGCGGGTCATAGTAAGCATCCTCTATCCTCCCGGCTTTCAGTAGGTTGTATATCTTCTCTGTTGATTCCAGGTCAGCCTCGTAGCCTTCCAGGAGCTTTCCTTCGGTTATGCGCTTCCGGAACGTTTCGAGGGGTGTATGCAGCTTGAGGGAGTTTTGAGCGTATATCAGATTGAGCAGGATCTGCAAGAGGACCGGCACAATACGGTTTTCGGAAATGGATTTGTTGTGCATGGGACACGACCGGTAGTTGCACGTGTAGTATATATACGGCTTTTCCTTCTTGATCTTCGGGTAAATGGTGAGTCGCTTTCCGCATTCGTGGCAGTAGAGGATCTTCCCAAGGTACTGGTTAGGGATTGTGTGCTTGGGAGCTCGTGCCTCAAAGATATCGGTTGCGATCTCGTTGGCTTCTTTCCAGATAGCTTCGTCGATAAAGAGCTCGTGCCCGTCGGTGGATTGCGAGAAATGGTATTCGCCGTCAGCCAGGTATCGCTTGATTCCGATGTAGTACGGATTTTGGATGATGGTAAAGATGGCCGAGGCCGTGAAGGTTGGGACAAGCTCGTTGTCCGCATATTTGGAATTGAAGTATTTGGCAACGTGCGAGTAGTTTTTGAGCTCGATAAACTTGTCGAAGATCTCTTTGACGCAATCGGCCGATTCCGGGACCGTGTTGATGGCCTTCGCTTCCTTGTCGTACTTATAACCAAGGGGGAGGGTGCCGCCGTTATACTTCCCTTCAGCGGATCTGTGGGCGGCAACGGCTGCAACACGTTCGGCAGTGAGTTTCCGCTCAAGCTCCGCAAAGACGAGGATAATGCGCAACACGGCTTCGCCAATGGCTGTTGAGCTGTCAAAGCGCTCGTTCTTCGAGACCAGGGTGACGCCGAGATCCTTAAGCTCGTTGTACAAATTACAGAAGTCTATAAGGGACCGGGAAAACCGGTCTATCTTCCAGACAAGGACGTGTGTAAATTCGCCGTCCCGGACACGTGCGAGCATGTCCTGAAAAGCGGGGCGTGATGTGTCCTTGGCCGAGAAGCCGGCGTCCTCAAATATTTCGTAGTCGGTAATGTCGAGAACGTACTGGGCATAATACACAAGCTCTGTGCGCTGAGTAGGAAGTGAATCCTTATCGGCTTGCATCGCTGTTGAAACACGAGTATATATGGCTACCTTTTTTGTCGCCTTTTCGGCGGGTCTCTTTTTGGGCATGTCAGTTAGAAAAGCGCCGGCTAAGCGGCGCTAAGATCAGGATTTTTGAGTGATTGCAATGGGCAGGAATTCACGATCAACCGGAGCGATGTATTTCCAGAGTAGCGCCCAAAGAAGATCTCTGTCATCCTTTGTCATCTTTTTGTAAGCATTGATAATGAGCTGGACGTCCATCGGCATATCGGGGATGGGCACCTCCGAATTTGTAATTCCTAACAAATAATCTGTAGAGACGTTGAGCGTTTCAGCAATCTTCCGGAGTGATTCGTAGTTGGTAGGGGTGCATTCCGGTTGGGTGTATTTAGAAAGCGTGCTTTGCGCAATTCCTGCCTTCATGCATATAGAACGTTGGGACATTCCTCGTGCTTCTAAGACTTGAGACAGCCTTTCTGCGAATTCGATCATATATTATCACCTCCGAGTCAAATTGTACGCTTTTTAGAAATTTTTGTAAATACTTCGGGCACTTTGAACCTTATGCGTTTTATGGTCAAAGAGAGTCTATGCGACAAAAATATATTCAGAAAATACGAAATTGTGATTATATTTAGAATTTTTTTTGAAAAAAGGTATTGACAAACTGCAAAAAGAATCGTACAATAGGAGTGTCAAGTGATTACATACAGAATCAAGACACAAATGACAAGAAAGCGAGGTGCAAGGACATGAGCAGACAACTAAAGGCGTTGAGAGTGCTGAAGGGCTACACGGTCCAGGATATGGCGCAGGCAATCGGGAAGGCTATGTCGTCATACTCAACCAAGGAACGTGGTGATACGTCCTTCGACGACAACGAGAAGATTATCATAGCGAAAATGCTCGATATGAATTACGAACAATTCAACGCAATCTTCTTCGATGGGAAGCTCGAATTGAAGGGTTGACGAAATGAAAGGCAAGGCAAGGACAATGGAAAGCAAAATCAATATTGGAATCTTAGCAGGGGGAATTCAAGATGATACAAAAGAAGAAATACAGAATGCCGCAGAAGGCAAAGATAACGATAGCCCTTTGGGCAGTGTCCGCAATAATCGGAGCGATCACGATGATGGCGTTCGGCCTGATAATACAGGCGATGGCGGGGGACAAGAAGATGGTTGACGATCAGGAATTAAAGGTTGTCACCGTAGAGGCACCAAATGACGCATACAACGCACGTATGCACCGTTTAGAGAAAAGGGTAAATTTACTTAGCCTCGTGATTGCAAAGAAATCTATGGTGGCTCTCGCAAGCGATACGAAGCCAGAGCAGGTCGTGGAGATTGTCGAAGAGCCCGAAGAGGTGGAAGAAGTTCCGGAAACGATTCTGTATTCCTTCCTGGCGACCGGGTACAGCTCAGCATGGGAAGAGAACGGCGGCTACGGCGCAGTAGACTGCAAGTACGGTCAGCCGTTACCGGCAAACGCAATAGCGGCGGATCTTTCGGTTCTGCCCTACGGCACCAGGGTCTACATTCAGGGATTTGGCGAAAAGATAGTAGTAGACACAGCGTCAAAGGCGACGATCACTCGCACTCAGGCGATGGCCGACAAGAGAGGCTGCACAGGCTGGATCGACATTTACTTTGGCGATGACGTTCAGCAAGCGAGCGATTGGGGCGTTCAGGTGGTTACACTTGAGATCTTAGAGTGGGGTGACGGTCGATGAAGATTAAAGGTCTATGCGAAGATCTGATGTTTGACGAAAAGGAGCACGTCTACAAGATATCCGGAGTCAAGTGGCCTTCGGTCACACAGCTTATGAAGCCGCTTGTCATGGAGATATACAAGGACGTCAGCGAGGTCGCACTGAGAGGTGCGGCGGATAAGGGAACGACGGTTCACGAAGCATTTGAGATCTACGCCGATTACGGTTACGAGGATATCCCGGAAGAGTACGCAGGATATCTCGAAGGGTTAAAGAAGTTTTACGCAGATTTTAAGGTCAAACCAATTGCGACCGAACAGAGATTCTATCACAAGCTATACTGCTACGCAGGGACGGCAGATCTGATTGCCGAGATAAACGGCGAGACCGTCCTGGTGGACTACAAGACAACGGCACAGATACAGCCGGTGCTCACGGCGGTCCAGCTCATAGCATATCGTAAGGCGCTTGAGAGTCAGGGCGTCAAGATCAGTTACACAGCAATATTACACGTCAGCAAGGACGGGAATTACAAATTTATAAGGCAAGGAAATGAGTTGGAAAGCTGGGATGTTTTCTTGGGTCTATTCAAAATGGACCGGTTCATTAGGAAGCACGCAGCATAAATTACAAAAAAGGAAGGAAGCACAAAAATGGAGTTAATTGTAAGAGACCAAACCAAAGAACAGAGATTTATTGAGACGGCAGAGAAGATCGCCGCAAGGCCGATTGAGAGCCTGAAGCCTATCAAGGACGACGGCGAGTACCAGTATATCGCAGACACGGTGCGAGTTCTGAAGGCTTTCGAGGCCGAGGTAGTGGAATACTACGCAGACGCCAAGAAGAGGGCTCACGAAGAGCACAAGAAGATCTGCGACGAGGAAGCGTCCTACACCAAACCGGTGAAAAAGTATGCGGATGCGCTGAAGAAGCTGATGGGTGACTATCTCGCAGAAAAGGAAGCCGAGAGACGCCGCCAGGAAGAGGCACTCAGAGCGGCGGCAAGGGCAGAGGCTGAGAGGCTTATGGCTGAGGCGGCAAAGCTCGAAGCCCAGGGACAGGACGCAAGCGCAATGGTTGACGAGGCCATAGCGACAGAGTCGGTCGGAAATATGATGACCGTTGAAGCAAATGCGACAAAAGCGGACGGTATATCAATGCGTAAGGACTGGAAGATCACGTCCATAAGCTACGCAGAGGTGCCGACAGAGATGGCGGGAGTAATGATCCGTCCGGTCGACGAAGCAGCGGTAATGAGGCTCATAAGAGCGACAAAGGGCACGATCAAAATACCGGGTATTGAGTACACGGTTGACAATAAAGTAGTTGCAAGGAGATAAGGCTATGGCAGGGACAGACATTGTGAAGTATGAGACGACATTGGGGACGGTTGAGCTTTCCCCGGAGATCGTCAAAAAGTATCTCGTAAGAGGCAACGGCGCAGTTTCGGAGCAGGAGATAGTTCTCTTCCTCAAGCTTTGCGAAGCACAGAAGCTCAATCCGTTTGTGAACGGAGAGGTGTACTTAATCAAGTACGGCGATAAACAGCCGGCAAGCATGGTGGTTGGTTACGACACGTACAAGAGGAGAGCCGAAGAAAACCCCGAATATCTCTACAAGGAGTCGGGAATCGTGGTTCAGCGTGGAAATGAGATCATTAAGAAGGACGGCGCTTGCCTTTATCCCGGGGAACAGATTCTTGGGGGATGGTGCAGGGTTCACAAGTGGAAGCACGAGAGAGATATTGCGATTTACAAGGAATGCGCCTTCAGGGAATACGACAAGGGCAATTCGGTATGGAAGGAGAAACCGGCAATGATGATCGAGAAGGTAGCGATCTCGCAGGCACTCAGAGAAGCGTTCCCGAGAGACTTCCAAGGCCTCTATACACCGGAAGAGATTGCACCGAAGGAGTTCAAAGCCGAAGATCTGAAGCCGACGGCACAGCCCGGAGGCGAGGTCATAGTTGCCGAGATTGCCGAAGAGGACAGAGTCATTACACAGCAGGAGCGGGTGGCAATGTTTGCAAAGGCGGTTGAGCTCTGCGGATCTAAGGACGCCGGGAGCGAGATGGTTAAGACCCTGCTTGCGCAGAGAGGTATTAAGAGCACAGCGGGATTAAAACTGAGTGTTTATAACGAGATCATGGAAAATCTGACGTTTGACTACGTTGACGGGCTCGACAATCCGTTTGACGATGACGAGAGTACGGAGGCCGTCGAGGTGCCTGAAAAAAGCGCAGAGTAAGTGGTGCATGAGGCTGACGCCCGAAGAAATGAAGGCTTTGGGCGTCAAAGAAAGCGAGGACAAAGTGAGCAAGACTGTAAAGGTTGATTTTGAAGCTCTAAGTTCTGAACTACTCTGCATGTCGGATCTTCAGGCGGGAAAGTTCTTGAGACTGCTCTGCATGCAAGCGGGCATGGGTGCGGTTCCGGAAGAGAGCATGAATGCGATCGCAAGGAACGATGCGGTAGTAAGGGCGATGTTCCGAAGGACCGAGAAAGGCTATCAAAATGTAAGGCTTGCAGAGGCAATGCTACAAAGCGCCGCCTTCAGCGAGAGCCGGAGCGAGAATAGGAAAGAGAAGGCCGAGAAGCCGCAGAAGCTCAAGTACGGCGAGTTCGTGGAGATGACGACAAAGGAGTTCGAGACGCTTGCGGATCTCTACGGAAGAACGGCTGCGGACAAGATGGTTGAAGTTCTTGACAATTACAAGGGTAGCTCAGGGAAGAAGTACAAGAGCGATTACAGAGCGATCCTAACCTGGGTCGTCAAGAAAGTCGAGCAGGAGTTCCCGGGGCTTATAGTAAGAGGCAAAGGCGCTTATGCAAACCCGGATGAGAATCCATTCAGCTAAGGAGGGTGAGCGACATGGGAAGAATAGATGATGTTCAGGCCATAGCAAACTGCGTAATACGCACGCAGCAGATCCATGAAGGCGATTGGTTCGAGGGAGAGGTTCTGTATTGCGGACAATGCAGGGAGCCCCGAAGGGAGTACATAGACGTCAAGGACGGCAAGCTTTTTGTTACAAGAATGTGCAAGTGTGAGCGGGACGCCTACGACAACGAGAAGAAACGCAGAGAGGACGAGGAGAGAGAAATGAGACTTGCCCGGAACAGAGAAAACAGCGGCATTGAAAAGGCATACGAGGACGCAGATCTGAAGAGCTTTGACGTACAGACCGAAAACCGGGGTGCGTATAACCTGGCGAAAAACTACGTGGCGCAGTTCCCGGAAATGCTGGAGCGGAATCAAGGGTTGCTCTTTTGGGGCGATGTAGGCACCGGCAAGACGTACACGGCGAGTGTTATCGGAAATGAGCTCCTTGCAAAAGGCAGAACGGTATATGCGATCTCGCTTGCGAATCTGTTCCAAAAGGTCGGAGGCTACAACAACGAGCAGGAAGAAGAGCTGATGGAGCGGGTAAGAAACGTAGATCTGCTTATACTTGACGACCTGGGAACCGAGAGGTCTACGGACTTTGCGGCGGAGAAGGTGTATGCGGTCATAGACGCAAGGTACAAGGCAAGCAAGCCGGTTATCTACACAACCAACATGACGCTGGCCGAAATGAAGGGAGCGGCAGACATGAGGCAGAAGAGGCTATACGACAGGATCTTCCAGACGTGCTTTCCGCTACAGTTCACGGGGCAGTCGAGACGCATGAACGAGGCCAGGGACAGATATGCGGATATGCTGGCACTAACAAAGGTGAGCTAAGGAAAGGAAGAGGTATGAACGAGTGGATTTTTCTAAAGGTAAATGATTCGGGCGAGCGTGAGCGGGTCTGCGGCATACTGGCAAAGAACGGTTATGAGGTCAGATTCGGTAAGAGACGCTTAGAAGGTAAGACAACGTATATCTATGGGGTCGAGTACAGGGAGACGGCATGAATGAGATCTATTTCATAGTATATGGCGAGCCGCAAGGCAAAGGAAGGCCGAGGTTTTCCCGGACGCCCTACGGAGTGAGAACGTACACGCCGAAAGAGACGGAGCTGAGCGAAGCCAGGATCGGGTACGTATTCAAAGAAGAGGGCGACGATTTCTTCGCAGAGGCCGGCGAACCGGTTGAGATAGAGATCGTGGCATACCACAAGATTCCGGCAAGCGCAAGCAACAAGAAAAAGAACGAGATGGTGAGTCAGCTTATAAGGCCGACAAAGAAGCCTGACTGGGACAATATCGGCAAGATAGTAACAGATGCGCTGAACGGCATAGCGTGGCACGACGACGCACAGATAGTCGATGCGAGAGTAACAAAAAGGTACACGGCAGATAAGCCGAGAGTAGAGATCACAATCAGAAAAGGAGAAGATGTAGCATGAACAGCATAGTAGTTTCAGGATATATAACAAGAGATCCGGAAGTGAGATATACGAACACGGGAAAACCGGTAACGACGTTTACAGTTGGAGCAAAGCGCCTCATGGGCAAAGAGGTTCAGACGGACTTCATTGACTTCGCAGCATGGGGCTCCCCCGGGGAGAATATTGCAAAATTCTTCAAGAAGGGTGACTTTATCCTGGTGCGTGGATATCTCACGGTGAAGGCCTGGAAGGACAACGAGGGCAAAGGTCACAAAGCGCCTGAAGTTATCGTCCAGGAGTGGAGCTTTGGCGGCAGGAGAGCTGAGACGCCTACGGAGTCGGCGGAAGAGGACAAACAGGAAGCACAGGCCGAGACGGTGGACGATGGCTTCGTACCGTTCTGATGAAAGGAGCGATGATATGGATGATATGACAGCAATCAGGTGCGCAATGTGCAGTGGAGTCGCAAAGGTGCGAGGAAAAGGCCCGGCGATCGTAAGGTGCGAGTGTTGCGGGCAGCAGGGAGAGCGTGTAATAAGCAGGCTTTACGCAGTGCAGATATGGAATCGTCAGCAAGAGCTGATTGAAAAGGGGCGTCAGTATGAGGCGCTCGTGGAACAAGCAAGGAAGGAAGCAACAGCATGATAGGGGCAATCATAGGAGATATAGCGGGAAGCAGATTTGAGTTCAATAACTACAGGAGCAAGGACTTTGAGCTTTTCGGCGGCGAGAAAGGACTACGCTTTGTAGGCAGATATGACGAGTGCAAGTTCACGGACGACACCGTGATGACGTGCGCAGTGGCACAGGCGCTTCTGATAATGAAGTATTGCGGCATGAGACGAATTCCGACACCGGAAGAGGGAGAGGAAAGAGCCAAGTGGGCGGCAGAGTTCAAAAAACAGCTCATAAGGACAATGAAAGAGCTGGCACAGAGATATCCGCATGCGGGATATGGAAGCAAGTTCTTTTACTGGGTGCTGGGAAATGACAAAGAGCCGTACAACAGCTACGGCAACGGATCTGCAATGAGAGTCAGCCCGGTGATATGGTTTGCCAATAACATTTACGACGTGGTAGACCTGGCGACGTGGAGCGCAGAGATCACTCACAATCACCCGGAAGGGATCAAGGGAGCGGTCGTAACGGCAACGGCAGGCTACATGGCAAAGACCGGCGCAAACAAGGAGTGTATCAAGAGGTACGTTCAGAAGCAATATCCGGGGTCTTGCAAAGAGACGTGGGAAGAAATAGCAATGTGGCAGGAACACATAGAGACGTGCATGAATGCTCTTCCGGTTGCGATGTCGGCATTTGTTGAAGGTGAGAGCTACGAGGACGTAATAAAGACGGCAATCGCTTGCGGCGGTGACACAGACACGATAGCGGCAATTGCGGGAGCTGTTGCGGAGCCCTTCTACGGAGTCCCCGAAGAGATCAAGAGGGAAGGCCTGGTTCGTCTGCCTCCCGATCTCAGAAAGATAACGATCGAGTTTTATAAAGAAATAGTTTTAAGTGAGGAAAAAGCGGCATGAGTAAAGAGAAGGTTGAATACAAAGTTGAATACAAAGAAGTCACGATGATTGATGACGACACGGCGGTGATAGATTGCAAGATGATCCTTGCACAAATTCCGGAAGGTGGAAAAGAGCCGCTTTCAAAAATGCTGAATGGTCACATAGTTTCGACGCTTGATGTAACGACCGGCGCAGCAACGATCACGGTTTCCGCAATGGACGAAGAAAAGCTTTCGATAGCAGTTCCGTTTTGGGCGGTAAACGATGTGATAAACGCACAGCTCCTACGTTATCGAAGAGCAATAGAAGAGGCCGCAGAGCGGGCTAAAAAGCAGAGTACAGAAGAGGAAAGTAAGACGGAGGGTTAAGAACGATGAGCGATAGAGCAGCCGAGTTCGATGATGTAGAGAACAGCGAAGAGTACGAGTCTTGGGAGCTTCCCCAGGGGTTGATAAATGTAATCACCGAGGAAGTCATGAAACAGGCTTCAAGCGTAATAGACAGAGCGGTAAGGACGGCAAGCCTTGCGGCTATAGAGCAGTACAAAAAGGAAAGAGAAGCAAGAATATTCAGGATCAAGGACAAACGCTATCAGAACACACGGCTGCTTCTCAAAAAGTGGCGTGAGCTGGAAGATTACTACCACAACACCATCTTTGACGAGGCCGGAGTTGCTAAAGGATATGGCGCAGATCTCATGATGATGGTCGGCGCAAGGTTCGAGCAACGTATAGTAAACAGCGTAAGAGATAAGGTTGTTTTCACGTCCGTCGTAATGCAAAACTTCGAGTGCGCCTTCGAATTATACCGTGCGTATTGCGAAATGTCCGGCAAAGAAGAGATAAAAAGACGGTGGAGAGTTATCTACAAGGTGTACCTTGACCTGAATAAAGTCATGTCGCCCGAAGAAGTTGCGGCAGAGGAGGGGGTCAGCGTGTCACAGTGCTACAGTGATATTAAAAAAGCAGTTGAGGATTTGGATAAAAGATTGTTCGGGCTTGATCCGGAATATTTTGACTTTGAGTGAGGTAGAAAAATGGAGAGCAAGATTAAAGACACACAGAATCAGAGGGTATTTGACTACATGAAAAAGTACGGATCTATAAATCCGATGCAGGCGCTTGGAGATCTCAGCGTAATGAGGTTGGCTTCCAGGATCTCGGAGCTGAAGGATATGGGAGTTCCGATTGTCAGAGATATGAAGAGCTCGCACAACAGATTTGGCGAACCGGTGAGATATGCGGAGTACAGCTTGACCGACAGAGACTACACGTTCCCGGACAAGGAGAAGGATGTAGCATGAGCAAGGCCAAAGTATTATTCAGACAGCTTGGGGCGAGCAATCATACCGACAAGGAGAGAGAGCTGAACGATTTTTATGCGACAGACCCAAGAGCGGTTGAGCTGTTACTGAAGAAAGAAAAGTTCGCACACGATATTTGGGAGCCGGCATGCGGCAAGGGGCATATATGCAGAGTGCTTAACATGCGAGGGTACAACGTCAGAGCGACAGATCTCATAGACCGTGGATATGGCCTGGGGGGGGTAGACTTCCTCGCACAAAAGGAGCCGTGGCAAGGCGACATTATAACGAACCCGCCATATAAGTACGCAGGAGACTTTGCCTGGCACGCACTTGAGCTGATCCCGGAAGGAAATAAGGTTGCGTTATTCTTGAGGGTGCAGTTCCTGGAGGGCAAAGAGCGCAGAAAAATGTTTGAGCAACAGCCTCCGGAGTTTGTCTACGTGTCATCAGGGCGGATGGGTTGTGCAAGGAACGGAGAGTTCAATAAGACTGACGCAAGCGGAGCGATGTGTTTTGCGTGGTTCGTATGGCGAAAAGGATTTAAGGGAGATCCACGAGTAAAGTGGATAAACTGAGAAGATCAAGAAGCGGGAGGCTTAAATGACTGGGACAGAAGGAGCGCTGATAATCTTCCTGGTTCACCTGGTGGTGTGCGTCATCGTCATGGTAGTGAAGAGGAAATAAAAAAACACCTGCTACGGCGAATTCTCGCTTTCACAGGTTCGAGGTTATTATATCACAAAAAGAGAAAAGGAGCAAACGATGATTACGATAGATAAAAACGATATTGAGGGGATCACTCTGTTGAGCATTGAAGAGGCGAGAGAGCTTCCCAGGTGGCTTTTAGCTAATGGAGATAGGTGGTGGCTTCGGTCGCCCAGCTTCTATCGGTGCGATGCTGATTGCGTGAACGAGGACGGCTCAGTATCCTATGCTGGTTGCCTCGTTAATTACGATTATTGTTACGTGCGGCCCGCCATTAAAATCAACGCCCGGCCTTATTTGCCTCTTATGATCGGGGAGATGGTTCTCGTATTAGGTCGAGAAGCGCAGTATGTCGGGAACGGTATGGTCCTGCTCTGCGAGTCTATAGGCCATCGAAAATTTGACGATAATACAAACAATTACGACACGAGCGGAATCAAGGCGGCGCTTGAGTTGTGGCTGAGCGGGGAGAAGAGCAAATGTTAGTTGAAGAGGCAATAGTGCAGCTTGAGCACGACAAGGCGTGCTGTGTAAGGACGATTGACCGGATCAGACGAAAGAACGAGAACGGGGCCGACTGGATGGTTAAGATGTGCCAGAAGGATATAGAGGCGCTTGACATGGCGATCAGGCTAAGTCAAAAGGAGATTTCGAGGTTTCCAAGGGACGCAGACTCGCATTGGGTCTGTCCGGAGTGCACGACAGCGATATCGCCAAACGATCTGTACTGTAGTAGGTGCGGTCAGAAGATTAAGTGGAAGGATGAAAAATGAAAATTACCTTAACGATAGATATTGAAAATTGCTATGACTGCCCTTATAGACATCATTATACAAATTTAGGACTTGGCACAAGTGCATGCGGACATAGCAAAGCTAACCCATATTTATTATGTGAAACCCATACAATTCCAAACAAATGCCCACTTTTAAAAGCTAAGGGAGGAGAGCAAAACAATGATAGCATCTTCATATAAAGTACAAGCATACGATCGAAACAACAATAGAATTGCTGAAGTAAAAGCTTATTCCTTTGACGAAGCGTACTTTGACATTAACGAGTTGAGAGAGAAGTTCTGCGATGAGGTGGTCAAGTTTGAAATCGCCTTGCCGGACGAAGAGGAAGAGGCGACACAATCAATAGAAGCGCTCAAAATGCAGGAGCAAAAGTCGAGTGGTAAAAAGGTAACAAGATGTGCCGATTGCTTTTATTGGTACGAAGGTATTGAGAGGTGCGGTTACTGCAACAAGCACGAAATATTTGTAGGCCAAGACGACGGTTGCACAATGGGAGAGGTAGATCAATGATAGGGTTGAATGTAGAAATGACAGTGCCGGAGAAGTGCGTTGATTGCGCCCTCTATAATGATCGCACGAAGTGTTGCCACGTTCTGAACCAGTGGTGCGCACTTGGCATAGAAAAGCTTCCGAATTGTCCGCTCGTGGGAGATGTTGAGCCAATAAAACACGCATATTGGAAAGATTGCGAAATAAATTTATTTGACGGTATAGATGAATACGAGACCTATAGATGCTCGGAGTGTACTTCACTGAGTTTCAGAAGATCAAAATATTGTCCTGAATGCGGAGCCAGGATGGAGGAAGAAAAATGACAAGAGAAGAAGCAATTAAAAAATTAGAGCGAAGATTATCAAATATGAAATTTGTTGACGATGTCTATGTTGACTGCGTTGACGGCGAAGCATTAGAAATGGCCGTTAAAGCATTAAAGCGAGAACAGCAACTGCTTGATGCGGGTTATCAAAATACAACTGTTGATTTTTACATCGGCGGTCGATTGTTTAGAGCAAAGGAGATTGCGCAATGACAAGAGAAGAAGCAGTTGAACAATTAAAATGGTATTTTGAATGCGATGACGGGATGGCCGCAGAACCCATAACAAAACAAGCGTATAAAATGGCTATTGAAGCCTTGAAAGAACATGTTGCTTCGGTAAAGCACGCAAAGTGGGAGTGTGTTCGAATAGACTGTGATGTACGGTATGATATGGTTACAATGCGATGCCCGATTTGTAAGAGATGGCACACGGGAGTGTATCATTACGGCTATCCCACAGAATTTGTCAATTACTGCCCATACTGCGGCGCAAAGATGGAGGAGGAACAATGAGCAGATACATTGATGCACAGCCAGATGCGGATGTGCAGGAAGAAAGATACGGAAAGTGGATTCCGTGCAGTGAGAGGTTACCGGAAGATTTAGAGCCTGTAAATATTACGTGGGTAAATCATAAGCCCGTAAGTTATTATGCGTATATTAAGGACAAGCCATTTACTGCAACGGGACATTTTTGTAACGGCAGATGGTGGTGGTACTCTGCGGTGTGTGAAAACTACTTAAGTGAATACGGACGGAGCGATGATGACAAAATGAGTGATGATATTGAGGTTATAGCTTGGATGCCCCTGCCGAAGCCGTGGAGAGGAGAACAAAGATGACACACAAACTTAAGCTAAACGAGGCATTTGCCGATGCGGTTTTGTCCGGAAACAAGAGCTTTGAGATCAGAAGGAACGACAGAGGATTTCAGAAGGGTGATTTCATAACCTTCCAGGTCGTGACAGGCCCGGCTGAGCTACCGGTCTATGTCTATCACGAGCTTAACAGGCGAGCGTACAAGATCACGTATGTGTTGAGCGGTTGGGGACTTCAAGAAGGCTACGTTGCGCTGGGCATTAAAGAGATAGACTGGAGCGATCTGCCCACGATAGAAGGGGGAAGCTGATGGGCAACATAAGATACGTCAATGGCGATGAGCTGAGGCTTGCAATGACGATGGTATCGCTTGAGACAAAGGACCGGGCCGGCGACAAATATATTCAGATGGTTGAAGATATGCTTGCGGCGCAGGAGTGCAAGGATATTGAATTGGTCCAGGTCGTCAGGTGCAAGCAGTGCAAGTATTACGTGGATAAGATCGGACAAGAGCAATACTGCGCAAAGGGCGCAGCCGTTAGAAGCTATGCAAAGCCGGACTTCTATTGTGCGGCGGGGGAGAGCATGAAGTAGGTCAAATGGTGAGACTATGAGCGACAACGAGAAAAAGAGACTGAAGAGGGTATTGAACGGACTTAGATTTAGTCGGGGTGAGTTACAAAAGATAAGCAACGCCGCCGGATCAAGAGGCGAGAATGTGGAGAGAGTCGAAGAGGTACAGCGATATCTGAAGGGTGCGATCGTGGCGATGTTCTGTTGGCTCCTGGAAGCGGAAGATGAGCACAAGTAAGGGCGCAGAGACCACAAATGTGGTAGAAAAAGACTGTATTGACATTAAAATCCACATTTGTTATCATTTATATTGGATGCAAAGCCTCCTAAAAATGTATTCATAATAGGGTTATCACTTTCGAGCCGGTTCTTCGCTGCAACGATGGACCGGTTTTGACTATATACAGGAGATAAAAATGGAAGAGGAATTCAAATTGAAACCATGCGCACAATGTGGAAAGGATATCCGCTTTACCTGGTACGTTGCGGAAAGTTATGCGTACAAGCGTGGTGCGAAATACTTCTGTGGATATAAGTGCCTCCGGGCATACGATAAAGAGCAAGAGCAGAAACGTGCCGAACAAGCCGAGAAGCGACGGCTGGCACGGGAAAGGAAAACGAATGAACAGCAGTGAATTAAGGGTCTGCGAGGTGCCGATTAAGGATGTAAAGCCTTATATAAACAATCCCCGGTTTAACGACCAGGCCGTGTTTGGAGTTGCGGCGAGCATTAAGGCATACGGTTTTCAACAGCCTATTGTCGTAGATCGCAACATGACAATTATTGTAGGACACACGAGGTACAAAGCGGCGAAGCTCCTCGGACTTGAGTTCGTCCCGGTCGCCTTTGCCGATGATCTGACAGAGGCCCAGGCGAGAGCATACAGACTTGCCGACAACAGAACGGCTGAGCTGGCAACGTGGAACGACGAGGAGCTGGCAAACGAGCTCAAGGATCTGACAGAATCGGGGTATTTATTTCCATACGATTATAATCTTGAAGGCGTGGAGATTGACGCCGACATGGCAAGCGAGTTTTTGCAAGACGTGGTTGTAAATACAGATGGCACGGCGGGGAACGAGACCGGAGCAAGCGAAAAGGAAAGCAAGGACATTATCTGCCCTCGGTGCGGATGTAATTTAAGTGAGGTGAGCGGCGATGAAGCTTGATAAGATAGCAAAACCAATGGAGATAAAGTATATCCCGGTCGATGAGATCACGCCGTATGAGAAAAACCCCCGGATAAATGACAATGCGCTGGACGCTCTCGTGTCGAGCATTGAACAGTTCGGGTTCAAACAGCCTTTGGTGCTGACAAAAGACAAGGTGATTATAGTTGGGCATACCAGGCTCAAAGCGGCGAAGAAGCTTGGCCTGGATAAAGTGCCCTGCGTTATTGCAGATCTGACGAAGGAGCAAGCGGACGCCTACAGAATCGTCGATAACAAGTCGGGCGAAGAGAGCACGTGGGATTGGGAAAAGCTCGGATTTGAGTATGTAAAGACGCTCGAAGAGGGCGAAGTCGATATGACGGCATTTGAGTTCGACATCGACGCAGAGGCGGTTATTGCAAAGCTTGAGGCAGAGGCCAATATGAACATGGACGAAGGGCCGAATTCGGGAGAATCTTTAGACGAGCACTTTAAATACGAGTGCCCGGAATGCGGCATGAGGTTTAATTAAGTTGAAAAATGAGAAGGGATCTATTGGATGAGATAATACAGAAGTACCGGGAACGGCGCAGAAAGCGGTTGCTGGAGCGTGGGAAGCACGGTATAATGAACGAGGACGACAAGACGGACGAGCGTGGAAATGTTCATGGCACGGACGGGAAGTTCAAAAAGAAAGCACGACGAGCGGCGGCTTGGCTGTCAAAGACGTTACGGAGTGGCGGGTACAAGAAAGTTACTGCTCGGGAGTACGCCGTTATCGAGGACTGGTATCACAACAGGCACTCGGGAAAAGTTGGCGAGGTGTGCGTAGCGCCTTACCCAAAAGGCAACATTGTATTTGAAAACAGAAGTTTTGAAGATTTCCGGATTTTAGGTATAGTGGGTTTTGATGTCGATATAGATCTGCTGTTAGAAATTCTTAACGAAAAAGGAGAAGAAGATGGGGACGGTTCCTGAATACATTTATCGAATACGGAATCTTTTGAAAAAACGAGGCGTCGAGAGAATGGACGGAGCGCTGTTCTGCTATGCGTTGGCAAAGGAGCAAGTAACAGAAGAGGACGCTAAAACGATTGTAGGGTTTATAGAAGATCATTCAGAGCTGAAAGGCGAGCGGTTATTAAAAGCGCTTGAAGAGTTCTGCGAACAGAGTTAAAAACAAACAGATTAAATACACCGAAGAAGAGAGGACTGACGAAGCCCTCTTTTCTTGTTTCAGGAAGGAGAAAGGACAATGGGTAAAAATGGAAGCGGCATAACAATGGAGCAGATGTTCAAGGCCGAAAAGGCGGAGATCAAAGAAGCGCTTGCGAGTTCAAGGGTTAAGAAGGAGACGGCGGAGCGCATTTTAGATGCGTACGACAATGCGGTATATCACGCTATCCAGGCGGTGATTGGCGCAAAGGTGCTTGAGGAAATGATGGAACGGCGTGGAATTAAGATGAGCAAAGATCTGTTCCATGAGTACGTTGAGACAGCAATGCGTATTGGTAGGGACTATAACACCTACGAGTACGAGGACGAGACAGACGAGGACTATTGATATGGGAAGAGACGCTTGGGACCGGTATCAGAGAGAACCGGCTGAACAGTACGAGTCTTTCTGCGTATATCTAAACCTTGGAATTTCACGAACGATCCCGCAAGTGGCGGAGATAACCGGAAGGCCTATACAGACACTTTGGAATGCGTCGAGAAAATACCATTGGGTGAAGAGATGTGCGGCTTATGATGAGTACATTGAGCGCAAGGCCAGAGAAGCGCTTGAACGAAAGATCCTCCAGGTTAAAGAGGCGAGCGTGACTGCTGCGCAGAAGATGATGGCGCTTGGTATAAAGAAGCTAAACACGATGAACGAGAACGAGCTGACGGCAAGAGAGGCGAAAGAGTATGTCCGGAATTCGCTCGCTATAGTACAGGCTGTGAACGGCGAAAACCAGAATGCAACAGACGCAGTGCTCGAAATGCCGAATGATAACGACGTGGTGGTTTACCTTCCGGAAATCGAAGGCACAAAGAGCGAGGAGAAGAGCGAAGAGAAGCCTGAATAAGCGCACGGCTTGCGAGAGCGTGGCAGGATTTTGTTTTTACGAAAAGCTAAGATAATTTAAAGTCGTCTGCGAAGGCGGCCTTATTTCGCAATATGACGCAAATGGAAAGGGGGTGGCGATATGCCGAAGGTGTTACGTCCTCAAGCGGGGCCGCAAGAGAAGTTTTTGGCTACTTCTGCGGACATTTGCATATTTGGGGGAAGCGCAGGCGGAGGGAAAGCGATGCCGCTCGATGAACCGGTGCTTACGCCGTTCGGATTTCGTCCTATGGGCGAGATCAAGGTCGGTGAGAGAGTAACAACGGCCAACGGGCATAGCGCCGCAGTAATTCAGGTTCATCCGCAAGGGGTCGTCCCGATATATCGAATTACTTTTATTGACGGAGCAGAAACGAGGTGCACGGGCGAACACCTATGGCTTGCGAGAGAAGCAAGGAAGCACGGCAAGCTAAAAGAACGTGAAGGCTGGAAGATCTACGATACGTTTCAGCTCATAGAAGAAGTCAAGAAGGGCAAGAACATGCTGATCCCGCTGTGCAAGCCGGTTGTTATAACCAAGGGCCGCACATGTGGAAAGATAAAGCCATACACGCTTGGGGCAATACTCGGTGATGGTTGCACATCTCAATGGGGAGTAACAATATGCGGAGAAGATGAAGAGGTGTTCAATAATATCAGGGCCGAAGGATATGAGCTGAAGGAATATTATTCAGGCGAGGATCGCACAAAAACCTATGGATTCCAAAACTTCCGGGAAGAAAAGAGATGGCTGACTGCGCAAGGGTTAAAGTGCAAAGCGGAAAGCAAGTTTATTCCAAATGGTTATAAACTGGCGTCTATCGAGGACCGGAAAGCAATCCTGCAAGGGCTCTTGGATACTGACGGGCACGCAGATAAAAGAGGACATATTCAGTTCTCTACGATTTCGGAGCGGCTTGCGAAAGACGTTCAAGAAATAGTTTGGTCGCTCGGCGGGAAAGCGACGATCACTACCAAAACGCCTGTATGTGTATTCCCGGACGGAACGAAGAAAGAATGCAAGACCGCATACATGGTCTATATACAAACTGAAAACAACGCAGATCTCTTTCGGCTAAAGAGGAAGAAAGAACGGTGCGAGGGCAAGAAATTCAACGGTGGGTATAGCCCGCTTTGCAGAAGGATAACTGCTATCGAGCCCTGCGGTGAGGCTGAGTGCCAATGTATAACGATAGATGAGCCGAACGGTCTCTACGTGGCGAAGGATTTTATTGTCACGCATAATTCCTACGGTCTATTGTTATCGCCTCTCAGATACAAGAATGTCCCCGGGTTTGGTGCTGTTATCTTCCGCAAAAACGCCGTACAGATCTATGCTGAAGGCGGTCTGTGGGACCAGGCGGCCGAGTTGTATGGCGGCTTCAAAGGGGCGCAGGTGCGGAAGGGCCAGGCACAATGGCAGTTCAGCGATCCGAAAACCGGCGAGGTGCTTAGCAAGGTCAGCTTTGCTCATATTGAGCGCAACGAGGACACAAAGAGCTGGCAGGGAACACAGATCTGCGAGATATGCTTCGACGAGCTCACGCACTTTTCGGAGTATTCCTTCTTCTACATGCTATCAAGAAACAGATCTACATGCGGTGTTAAGCCTTTTATCAGGGCAACGTGCAACCCGGACGCAGACAGTTGGGTTGCGAAGTTTATTGCTTGGTGGATAGATCAGGAGACAGGCTATCCGATAAAAGAGCGAGGCGGCAAGCTTCGGTGGATGATAAGAAGGAACGGGGAGATCTATTGGGCCGATGACCCGGAGGAGCTCTGCAAGAAGTTCAATTTGAATACGCCAGAGGAACGAGCGGAACCGAAGTCTGTGACCTTTATTCCTTCGACGATATACGACAATGCGGAGCTTCTGAGAGTCAATCCCGAATACTTGGCAAACCTCAAAGCACTTCCTATCGTTGAGAAGGAGCGGTTGCTTTATGGAAACTGGAAAATCAAGCCGGCGGCAGGGTTATACTTTAAGAGAGAACAGCTTGGATCAATATTGCAGGTAGTGCCGTCGGATGTTACTTCCTGGGTGCGTGGCTGGGACTTGGCCGCCAGCACCGAAAAGGAAGGAGAGCCGGCATATACTGCGGGAGTTTTAATAGGCAAGCGGCGCAACGGTCGCTACGTGGTCGCTGACGTTATAAACGTGAGGCTTGACGCCGACGGTGTGCGAAATACGATCAGGCTTGCGGCGGAGAGCGACAGGGCGAGGTACGGAGCCGTGAGGGTGCGAATACCACAAGATCCGGGACAAGCGGGAAAAGCTCAGGTTGCGAGCTATATCAAGTGGCTTGCGGGGTTTGAGGTAATAGCCAGGCTTGAGACTGGATCTAAGGAAACGAGAGCGGAGCCGGTTGCTGCGCAGTGGCAGGGAGGCAATTTCGACATAGTGAGTGCGCCGTGGAATGACGCCTATTTGTCTCAGCTTGAGAGCTTCCCGGCAAGTAAATTCAAGGATATGGTTGACGCAACGAGCTCGGCCTTTAACGAAATCGAGTACGTATTCGATATACGCAATCTGATATAAAGGGGAAAGAAAGATGTCTGTTGAGGATAAGATCAGCGCTTACAGGCGCAGAAAGGACGCAAGACAAAAGGGCAATGCGTACTATAACTTCAAAAAGCGCAGAGCGGCAAGAAAGGCCGAAAGAGAGGACGCCAAGTGGATCACTATCGGTGCTGTAGAGCCTGACGAGAGAAGAGGCGCTCCCGGAATGAAGGGGCGTCATGTTCTTATCGACGATGAAGGCAAGGTCTTATCCGGAGCAGGCGGAAGTCTTACAGGCGTTACGCTTTCAGGCGCAGAGTCTACGAGCGAAGATGTCAAGGTAGACCCGAAAAAGACGAGCGATCCGCTTCCGACAAGCCCGGCAGGCGAAGAGGGCAAGAGCTCAAGCGAGGTTGCGGCGGAGGCTAAAGAGACCGAGAGCAAGGGCGCTGAGAGCGAAGAGCCGAAAAAAGAAAGCGGAAAAGCAGATACGGAAACGCTTAAGGCCGTAAAAGATAATTCGGACGAGTTGAAAGAGTGGCTGGACGCCGTGCCGGAAGGAACCGAAATTGTATTTGCTGACGAAGATGGCGATATCCCGTACAAGCTGAAGAAAACAGAGGGCGGAGCGTGGACTGCGACTTATCCTATGTCGGGCGAAACCGAAACTTTTAGTGATGCGGCAAATATGGCGGCGGATTTGCCTGTGAGCATAAGTGCCTTTGAGGGCGTAGGCGGAAGCTATCAGGTTTTCGCTCCCGGAGAAGAGCCGAAAGAGCCCGAAGAAAAAAGTGACAAGTTCAGCATACACGATTTTGAGTCAGCAATACACGACAAGGATAAACTGAAGGATTGGCTGGAAAACGTTCCTACGGGGACGAGACTTTACTATGACGTGGATGGCACCGAAGTAGTAATTGAAAAGGATAAGTTTGGCACTTGGCATGAGAGATTCGTTGGCTCTTTCGAGGACGAGGCCGAATTCGACGAAAGCGATGAGCTCATGAAAGAGCTGGAGACTATATTTGACCTCACGAGCAACGTCGAGATTGTCGATGCAAAAAGTGGTGAAAAGATAACCGTATCAGTGGGCGGCGATTTCGATATAAACGATTTCGATGCGGTCAAATACGATGACGGTCTGCTGGCAGTATGGCTCGATCGGGCACCGGCCGAAACAAAGATTTCGTTTCACGATTCGGTGCATGATGAAGATGTTGTTATCGAAAAGCACAAAGACGGCACTTGGACCGAAAGAGTGGTAGGTGATTTAGAGGGCGATGAGACCGAGTATGCGAATGGCACAGAGTTGCTGGACGAAATGCACGGCATAATGGCTAACGAGTTTGCGTTCGATATCGTTGACGGTAGCACCGGAGAAGCCTATATAAGCGAAAAGGCCAAAGAGGGCGGTACCGCAAAAGGCGAAATAGATATTGACGCATTCAAAAAGGCTATTGCGGACGGGGACGAAGAAGGCTACGCAAAACTTCTTGAAAATGCGCCGGTCGGCACAACGCTTGTGCATGACAAAGACGAATTTATCAAAAAGGACGACGGTAAATTCTATTTGAAGGGCTACGAAGAGCCTGGAAGCGAATTTGACGATCTGCCGATACCTTTTGCGGGTGCTAACTGGAGCATTGTAGACCCGACAACGGGCGAGCTTATTACGTTATCTGAAGCGACGCCAAAAGCGAGCGAAGAAAAAGAGCTTGATATTGACGACTTGAAGGAGAAAATAAAGTACGGTCAGGCGGACAAGGGACTTAAAAGCCTCCCGACAGGCGCAGTATTAAAAACAGGCGACAGCAAGTTTGTCAAAATGGACGACGGAAAGTTTTACTTTGTCGGACACGAAGGCTTAGGCGGATTTGATACAACAGCGATGGCGTACAGCTTGAGTGGTGAAACCGTTGGCGGATGGGAGATTAAAGATCCTAAAACGGGCGAATGGGTGCCGTTGAAAGACGGCCCCGAAGCCATTGTAGACGTTGAAGAGGATGTGCCGTATAAGCCGAAGGACGATCTTGCAAGCGCAGTAATGGGCTTTGATGAAAAAACGATCAATAAAAAGCTTGATGAGTTGAAGGTTGGAGCGACAATTATTGCGAAATCATCGTACAAGCACACACGCTACACGAAGCAAGGGGATGGCTCATGGAAGAAGGAAACAAAAAATCCGTGGTCAATAGGCGATGATTGGATGGAAGAATCTATCAAAAACAATCACGACGTTGCGGTTGATATGGCAGTGGCAAACAGTGTTTCTGTAGATGGCGAAGAAATAGATAGACCGGCGATGCATGCTATCAACTCGATATTGTTTAAGCTAAAAACAGGCGATGGAGATGTAGAATCACTAAAAAAACAGGTCGGAATGGCCAATAAAGACTTTGGTGCCGTTATGAAAAACATTGATGGCGAGACCGTCTATGTTACAAAGCAGGCCGATGGCACCTTTAAGGTAAAAGAAAACGACAAGACGAAAAAGCTAAGCGAGACCGGCTTTGAAAATTACATTAAAAATAAAGATCTCTGGGTGAAAACACGTATAACGGAGGCGGGATGGGCCGCTTCAGGTCAGTATATGCTTAAAAAGCACCTTGCGCCGCTCAAAAAGAGCATCCTGACTTCACCAGATTACGATACGTTTCACGATACTTTGAAGGAGATCAAGATCGGATCAACGTTCCAGATACGCAATACAGATGGTTCCGGTTACGTGGTACGCAAGATGAGCGACGGTTACGCAAGAGACAAAGGCTATGTCGTAAAAGAAATCGACAAAGATGGAAATATCAAAGACGTCGAGTTCTTCTTGGAGAAAGAAGATACCGAGTTGCACAAAAAGCTGTCTGAAGCGGCGAAAAAGGGCGCAACGTTCAGCGCTGATTTAGAGATTGGCCCGTATGTGCCTCCCGAAAAGAAGCCGGCGAAGAAAACCTATAAGGGGCCGGCCGACACGAGCAGTCATGCGTCAGAAGGCAAAACGTCAGGCGGCCTTTCAACGGTGAAGTTCGGTGAGGACGCTTATTCCGATGCGGCGAGAAAGGGCGCAATTCAAGAGCCCGGAACGGAAGAGGGAATGACGAAGGTACACAAAGAGCTTTTCCCGGCTATGAAAGAATGGTGGAAAGGTCTTAGCAGTTCGTCAAAATCATCGCTGAGAGATTACACCGGCTCATACCATGACACAAACGAGCCGCTCAGGGGGTATAGTTACACGAGCTATACAAAAGACGCAGACCATATCAGAAATAAGATCAAAGCAATTGACGATGCGCTTGAGCAAACAACGATGGATAAGCCGATAGTTCTGACGAGAGGCATAAGCCTCGGAACGTTCAGAGCGATGGTAGATCACCAGAGCAGTTCTTACTCAAAGTGGGGGCCGGCTTCCTTCGACGCAGATCTTATTGGCAAAGAGATAACAGAGCCTTCGTACATGAGTTGCACTGCTGCGGGGTCGGCTGACTTTTCAAGCAAACCGGTACAGCTCAAAATCTATTGCCCGACAGGAACAAAGGGCGCATATATCAATCCGATATCGTCCTATGGAATGAAATTGTCGGATTCCGCTGTTGAGACGTCATCGCCAAAGAGCCCGGCTTCAGGAAGCGAGTTCGAGTTCCTTCTTCAGCGTGGGTGCAAATTCAAGGTGCGCAATATCACGAAGTCAGGCGGCAAGTATAAGGTTGAGCTTGACCTGGTTGAGCAAAATCCAAGACCGATGAAGGTGGTTGGAACAAAATGCGTATATGACGATGGCAAAGATGCGTATGACTTCTAAGCGAGGTGAGAGACAATGACAAAGAATGAATTGGCAGAGAAAATCGCAACGTTTCCTTTTGAAGATATGGAGCATGCGCACGATGTGCTGATGAAAGCGGCAACAGTATTTGGATATAATCTCGGTAATGCGAGAGCAAAGGCCGACGAGGCACTTGGCAGAGCTCCCGGGGCGTGGAAAGAAAACCGCAAAGGCATAAGGTTCGAGCCCGAATGGCTGAAAACCTTGGATCATGAAACGCTCTATGGCCTTGCATTATATCTATATGATTTTGACGACGTGCTTCAGCCTTGGAAACATTATGAGAAAGCCTTCCGTGATGTCATGGAACAATATATATCGAGTCGCAAACACCAGGACAGAATGGACGGCTTCTACAAAAGAAGAAGCGCACGGCGGGACAACAATCCCGTCATGCGTTGGAGAAAGAGAAAGCAGGACCGGCTGGACGCAAAATGGATCACAATAGGAGCGACGCCTGAAGATAAAGAGGCTGGACTACCGGCAGGGAAAGGCAGGCACGTGCTCATTGATGACGAGGGAAAGATCGTCTCAGGTGCGGGTGGAAGCTTAACGGGTGTTACACTCTCGGAGGCCAAGAGCACGTCCGAAGAGGTGAAGGTTGACCCGGCCAAAGTCAGCACGGCCGCAGAAGGCGCAGGAAAGGCCGCAGAGGAGGTTTCAAAAGGCGAAGGTAAATCTTCGGAAGCCGAACCAAAGGGTTTATCTGAGGCAACAGAGAGCAGTTCGGAGGCTTCCGAGGGCGAGGTTGAGAAGAAGGAAGAAAAACCCAAGCTGAGAGTTATTTCAAGCGGTGCGGAATTTGCTGAGGCGCTCGGAAAAGCGGCCTCCAAAGAAGAGCGCCAGGCTATACTTGACAAAATGCCGGCGTCGTCTATCCTCAAGCTCGATGGCGAAAGCTATAGAAAGAAAACGAACGGCGAGTGGGTACTTGCAGGGCACAAAGCGCCGAAGGATATTGCGGGATTTGAGGACAAGGACTGGAGCAGTTCAAATGTCCGGACATCTGTTGACGTATTCAAAGAAGCGGCAAAAAATGACTTTCCGGAGTTCATTGAAGATATTCTGCATGGCTATGCGGTTGGGACAATAATTAAGCTTCGTAAAGACGGAGACATGGCCCTGGAGCGCAAAAAGAGCGGCTGGATCGTGACGAGCGGCGGCGAATACTACGGCATAAGCATTCCGACAGGAGCGAGTTCTTTGAAAGATCTGACCACATGGCAGAATCTTGCTGACACGATGGATAATTGGTACGTCAAGCGGAAGAAAGATGGAGACGTGGCGACAAAAGAACCGTCGAAGGATCTCTTGAGCGAGTTTGACGAAGAGGCCGGCAAGGACGATAAAGACTTTGAAGATCTGCTGAAGGAGTGTGAGGTTGGCACCACAATTGACGTGGATGGCGACACGTTCAAGTGCGTAGGCAAAGACGCATGGGAGCACGACATAGAGGGCAAGGAATACGAGATAGGCGATGTGTTGTGGTTGTCAAATAAGGTGAACAACGCAAAGAGCTTCTATGTAGGAAGTCACAGGGTTGCAAAGCCTGTAGATATGACCGCAGCAAGAAAAGCGGCGAAGGCCGATTGGGAGAAATACACGACGCCTGAGTACCTTGCGTCTGTACCGTCGCTTAAAAACTACGACAAAAAGGTACAGCATTACAGAGACACAAGCTTTAAAGTCTTTACAGACGAAGAAATTGAAGAGGCAAACGGCCTTATTGCAAAGATCTTTGACAATGCCGAGTATTGCGCCCGGTTCCCTGGCGATATAATCGACAGCATTATAGAAAAGGGACTGCTGAACCAGTTTGAAACGGGCACCTCTCACGGCTTTGGCGATTTTGACCACGGCGGCAGATATCAGGCGTCCGGAAAACTGTTCGGTACTACGCTGAAGAAAGACGGAGAGTGGGCAGACGGCAAGACCTTCGAAAAGTATGGACTTATGAGTGAGAGAGACACTCTGCTCGCAGGGGATGCGGGCGGAGATCAGTATGGTAACTGCGTGCTGATATTTGAAAAGGAAGCCGTCAAGGACCGTGCAACGTTCACGTGTGGCGATTCTCTCGGCTTGGCCTTCGAACCGGGCAAAGCAGGCCATCCACCGACGGTGTTTGGGTTGTTAAGAAGAGGCACGACTTATTCCGATTGGGAAAAAGACGAGTTCATGGAAAAGTTGAGAAAGGCGAAAACGGTGCAGGATCTGAAAAAGTTTTCCGGTTATCCGCATTACGTTGAAATGCAGTATCATGGCAAAATGCCGATATCAACCGTAAAAGAAATCGTAGTTGGCTCGGATACAGTTATTTCAGCCGCCTCGAAGGCAAAGCTTGAGGAATACGGCATAACAGTAACGGTTAAAAACATTGGCGGTAGCAAGCACGCTGGACACTCGTGGTAAACATGGTGTATAATATAGCTGTAGATGGCAGGACGGAGGCGAAGCATGGAAGTAGTGAGAATAATAGGGGCGCTGGGTGTTTATCCAGGGACGCCTTATCCGGAATATGAGACAGTATGTGTTGAGCTGCCTGACGAGGTGTTCGCATACGTTTACACTGAACCGGGCAAAGAAGAAGTTCGGTGCTTAGATATGGGCACATGGGCGACATACACAAAGCACGGGCTTGTGCCGGGATCTTTTGCGGCGACAGACAGAAGCAAGAAACTTGCCAAACAGATCGTTGAAGGATTGACGCAGATACCGGAAGGGTACGACAAGGCAAAAGAAGCTCGAAAGTACATGGGAAAAACCTACAAAAAGATCGAGAAAGAGATCTTAGACAGTGCTGAGGCCGGATATAAAGAGTGGCTCCGCAAGAAAAAATAAAGCAAACAGTTAAAATACTGTAGAAAGACAGGCGCTGTAAAAGGCGTCTGTTTTTTGTTATGAGGAGACGATATGACGAAGGAAAAATTAAACAGTCTTAAAAGCATGCACGCAGTGATGAGTGCGGGCGGCAAGAGAAAAGACTATAGAACCGACGGCTATCAGAACATGCTGAACAAGTACGGCACGTACAGGGACAGCACAGAGCATTACCATTACGTGGAAGAGGACTATGCGATGTCGCCTGAGCTGACAAAGCAGTACGAGGGCAACGGACTTTTCGCAAAGATTATCGACACGCCGGCGGAAGAGGCCATGAAGCATGGGTTTAACCTTAACGTACTTGACGAAGGGATAAACGATGCGATCATGGAGAAGCTGGATCTCTTGGACTACGAAGAGAAGTTCGCAACGGCGATCAAATGGGCGAGGCTTTTCGGCGGCTCTGTAATAGTCATGCTGATAGACGACGGACGGAATCTTGACGAGCCGGTTGACTGGGTGAGAGCGAAGAACATTGACGAGCTCTTGGTCTTTGAGCGTGCGATAGTTCAGCCGGACTATACGAGCCTTTATCAGACGTATGGAGACTACAACGGCCTTCCCGGAGATCACAGCAAGTTCGGCAAACCGCAGTGGTACTACATCAGCTCGATAACCGGGTTCTTCAAGGTGCATGAGAGCAGAGTGCTTGTATTCCACAACAGCACAATGCCAGAGGTGGGCGTGAATATCGAATACCACTTTTGGGGTGTGCCTGAGTATGTGCGTATTAAGAGGGTCTTGAAAGAGACCATCACGGCGCATGGCGACGCAGTGAAGCTGCTTGAGAGAAGCGTTCAGGCTATCTATAAGATGAGAAACCTGGCACAGCTCTTGGCGACGGATGAGGGCGAAAACCAGGCCCTGAAGAGGCTTGAAGTCATCGACATGGCGAGAGGTATTCTCAATTCAATCGCCATTGACGCCGACGGTGAGGACTACAGCTTTCAGCAGTTCTCTGTTCAGGGTATCAGCGAGGTCATCGACAGCACGTGCAATATGCTGTCCGCTATTACGCAAATACCACAGACGGTTCTGTTCGGCAGAAGCCCGGCGGGAATGAACAGCACAGGCCAAAGCGACCTTGAGAATTACTATAACTTCATCGAGCACATTCAAAAGACGATGGTCAAGGCGAATCTGCACCATCTTATCCAGATAATTATGTTCGTCGAAGCTCGAATGGGCAGAATTGACAACATGGCCGAGTTCAAGCTTGAGTTCAATCCGCTTTGGAGTATGACCGAGAGCGAGCAGGCCAATGTTGACCAGACAAAGGCGCAGATAGCACAGACCAAGGCTTACACAGCTCAGGTTTATGTTGACATGGGTGCGTTAGATCCTTCCGAGGTACGTGAAGGCCTCAAGAGTTCCGAAGAATATCAGATCGAGGATCTCATTGACGAAGAGGCACCGGACATACTCACGAAGGCTGAGAGAGACGCATTGAACCAGTACAAAATGCAGGCACTTACGCAAGAGCAGGGCGGAGGAGAGCAAGATCCGATGGCCGCAATGATGGCAGGTGCCGGCGGTGCTCCCGAAGGGCAGGGCAATCCGCTTGAGGCAATGATGGGTGGCGGAAATCCGGAAGAAGCGCAGCCTGATATTCCCAAAAGGCAAGATAAGGCCAAAAGGAATATTATAAAACGAATCTTTTCAAGATGAAAGCCTTTGGCAAACTGCATATATCGGGGAAACGTGCGAAAATTTGAAATTATTTCAGAAAAACTATTGACAATGATTCAGAAAAGGCTTAAAATATAGAAAAACCGAGAGCCGGTATGAAGCAAGGTAAACCGACTCTCGGAAAAATATTGCAAGGAAACGGAAAGGAAGCTTAAGGCAAGTTCCCTTGCAATACTTTTTTTGCAAGGACAGTTATATTATATCACAAAAAGCCGTGAAGGCAAGCGCAAAGCGCTGGGAAGGGGTTTATCTATGAGTATTTCAGCAGAGAAGTTATTAAGAGTTGAGAGTGTTGCCTACGAGCTTAAGGAGCTCAATCTTGTCTATGCCGGCGCATGGCAGACGACGATATTGGATGAGGGCAGACAGCTCAGATTTAGATCTGCCGTTGCTGAAGCGGTATTAAACGAAACAAATAACTGTCGGCTTGACCTTGAAAGAATATTATATGGAGACGAGACGGATGAAGCAGAGGAAAGTAAAAAAGAGATTGAACCAGGATGACCGGTGGATTACAATAGGTCGAGAAGGGAAAGACGGCGAGAAACACGGTCAGCACGTATATATTGATGACGACGGCGTGATAAGCAAAGGGCCGAAAGGTTTGGTCGGGAAAAGCCTCGAAGAGCTCTCGAACAAAACCAAGGCTACGGCAGCGCCTGAGGGGTCTGCCGTCGATACCCCGAAGAAGCCGGAAGCAATTGAACCGTCTCACAAGCTCAGAGATAAATATCCGCTTACGCCCGAAGAGCAAAAGAAGTTCGACGAGGTTGACGCAAGCGGCATAGTTTACCAAGACCCGGAATCCATTGAGCTCTACAAACTGCTTAAGATCGGGAAATACTTCAAGCGCAAGGATCTGCGGAAGCTTTCGGTAGTACGCAATCTTGAGAAAGAGGCGAAGAAGTGGGAAAAGAAGGTTGGCGACGCAGTAAATGAAACGTCAGACGAACGCCAGAAGATCAGGGAACAGATATTTGACGACTTCATGAAGCAGGGCGCTTATTCCGGCACAGCTAAAGGCGAAGATGGCAGAGAGCACGATGTGTTCGATGGGAAAATAAACAAAGGCCACGAGGCATGGATCATTATCGGATGGCCGGCATCAGGAAAAAGCACGAGGCTGGTAAATCCGCTGAGCAAAGAGAAAGGCGCATTTATTCTTGACAGCGATATGCTGAAGGAACGTTATCCGGAGTTCAAGGAGAGCAAAGGGGCGGCGGCGTCAGCGGTGACACCGGATTCAAACGCATTGAGACGCAAGGCCTTTAACGAGTTTACCAAGGGAAGAAGAAAGGGCGAGAATCTCATTATTCCGATATTGGGAAGAGAAAAAGATGCGGTAGACAGCTTTCTGAACGATCTCGAACGTGCCGGCTACAATGTACACGTGAGGTACAGAAAAGCGTCGAGACGAGAAGCGGCAAACAGAATGATTATGAGAGCGCTTGAATCGGGGCGCATAGTTCCGCTGAGAACGGTCAATAAAGAAGGCGGCGATCCCGAAGATGTGTTCAAGAGCTACAAGGGCAAGACCAATTTAAAAGGCGATAAGTACGTCGAGGAATGAGAAAGGAAGGGTTGCGATGTTTGAGTGGAAGAAAAACGGCGATGTGTATTGGCCGGCGAATGAGCGTCAGGCTGGCTACACGGCTTACGAAGGATCTGAGAAGGTCAAAGAGCTTGTCATGAAGTACAAGGACAAGCTGCCGAAAAAGTGGATAGATTCTGAGCCTTGGCTTGATGCGGCCGTCGTGTCACAGCTCGTGCATGCGGGAACGAGAGAGAGCTTCGAGCGCCAGGCAGCAAAAGGACAGTTAAGAGGCATGACTGATATCATTGCGTTTTGCTATGATTTTTGAGCGAGAGGGCAGAAAGGAATGGACGTAGAGAAAGACTTACAGGACATTATAGAAAGGTATCAAAGCCGGAGAAAGCTAAGAAACGTTGTAAACAAATATAACGAGCGCAGAAAGGGCCGCCTTAAGGCGAGACGAGAGGACCGCTGGGTAACAATGGGCGGCGGGATGGGATCGCATGGCGAGAAGCACAGCGGCGGAACGCCAGTAAACATTGAGAACGGTGTTATTGAAGAAGGGCCGAAGGATCTCAAAGGGAAAAAGATGGAGGAATTAAAGAAAGTTCCACATTTGCCTTCAGGCGTTTCCAAGAAAGGGTACAGATACTTTAAAGACAGCAAGGGGGTTGAGACATACTTTAGAAGAGTTGGTGGAAAGCAGATGCCTGACAAACTAAAGAGAGCGAGAGATTCACAGCCGCCCGAAAAACGATGGAGAGTTGACCTGAGCCATAGCGCTGATGATTACAATAAGATGAAGTGCTTTGTTACAAAAGGCGGTTCAACAATTGCTGTAAAGGACGATGGCGATATAGTCAGCGTTTGTGGGAACACGAAGAGTACCGATAAAGGTAGGAGCCTACTGGAGTTCGCAATCAAAAACGGCGGGAATAAACTGGACTCTTTCAGCGGTAATTTTGGTTTATATACGCACTTGGGGTTTGAACCGGTGAGCTGGACTCGGTTCGACAGCTCTTACGAAATTCCCGGATGGGATGGGAAAAGAGATAAAAAGGAACCGGTTATTTTCTTCAGATACGTGGGACACCCGGTGAACATTTCACGGTCTGAGTTTTATCGCACGGTGCCGCCATCGAAGGACTATGATGCGGCGCAGGAGGCGAGAGATAATGCAGTCAAGGACAGGAAGGATGGCGCAATTATGAGCAAGGATGTAAACTGCGACGGAAACAAAAAAGTGAAAATGAGCTACAAGCAGTACGAGGAGCTCGTTTACAAGCTTTGGATGGAAGATAAATACACGCATGGTACGCCGGAAGAAAAGAAAGACTTTTTCTACAGCGACGAAGGGCAGTATTTTGTTAAAGAAGGTTATGAGGGATTGGCGTATGAGGCAGATGCGTTCAATGGCGGCGCAGATCCGTTTACTGAGCACAATTTGAAAGCAACGGTCATCGACAACATGAGGTTCTGCTTCTGACGCAATTAAAACCGAATAATTATAAAGAGAGGCAGTACCAGAGGTTAGTTTTCATGTCAACAGCAGAAAAAGAGCTTTGGCGCTGGGAAAAAGGTTTAATCAAGTTGGTGTATGGGACTGGAAAGCAGGGCACGATGATGGCGACGGTTTCATAAGCACTGGCGGAACAGGCAAATGGAAGGAAGGTTTAAAAATATGAACATATTTGAATTTCAGGAAAAATACAAGACCGGGGACGAAAAGAGAAAGGCGTTGGCCAAAATGACAAAAGAAGAAGTCGACGAAATTATTAAAAGCTGCGGACTCCCTCAAGCAAAGTCGTGGATAAAGAAGCTTTACATGCAAGCTATTGAGGAGAGAGAAAGAGGCTAAAACGGTTTGGCAGATTAAAACTAAATAATTTTAAAGAGAGGCACGGCGATGAACCGTGCTTCTTTGTTTAGAAAGCGGGGTGAAACGATGCAAAACGAGAACGAGGTCAACAAGGTTATCCGGAAGAAGTTCGGAACACATAGAGTTCTGCACAGCCGATATACAGGCCGCTTTCCGAAAGGCATCGAGCGAGAGTACGCCAAGATGATTAAGAGATACCTGGAGCACTTTGGAAAGGCTTACACGAAGTACAAGCCGGTCCTGGATGAGCTCTTTGAAGAGGTGGCAAAAACAGGGCTCACACCGGCGGGTGTCACTTATGCACAGAAGATCATCTACACGATGTATAACGACTTCCTGCGGCGTACAAATAGAATAAAACTGGAAAGCAAAATAAAAGCCCTTGGTATAATGGGAGAGAAGCTAAGTATTGCTGAGTGGAAGAAGGAAGTAAAAAGGACGATTGGTATCAATATCCTTGACGACTATTACAAAGGCGAGTTTTACAGGCAAACCTTAGACCAATGGACGAAGGATAACGTCAATCTTATCGTGACAAGGCCTAAAGAGATACTCGGCAAAATGATGAACATAGTTCAGAACGGCTTTTTGACCGGCGAGACGTCGGATTCGATAGCGAAGAAGGTTGCCGCAGCATATCACTACGATATGTATTGGGCAAAGTTCATCGCCAGGGATCAGATGGCTAAGCTGAATGCCGATGTCACGGAGCAGGCACAGCGAGATGCGGGCGTCACGAGGTACGAGTGGAGCACTTCGGACGACAGCAGAGTTCGACCGGGGCATGCGGTGCTTGACGGCAAGATATTCTCATGGGACGATCCTCCGATTGTAGATCGGAAAACGGGAAGAAGATGTCATCCGGGGCAGGACTACCAGTGCCGGTGCATAGCTCTTCCTATTTTTGACGAGGCTACACTAAAAATTCCGGCAGGATACGTGGAAAGGACAAAGCATGATTAAGATGTTATGTGAACAGATTAAGCGGGAGGCTCAGGCAATTGAGGACTATACCGAAGAGCTGGATGCGCTTATGAAAGCTCCGATATACAAGCATGAGGCAGACATGGTTGACGATATCCGAATCGACAACGTTCTGCACTTGCAGACACTTGTAAAGAGTCTCAGCGAGAGATTCTTCGAGAAGGAGACGAAAGAAGATGGTACTGAGCAGAGTTCAGCGATTTGACAGTATGCCGCTCAATGCGACGTACTTTACGGAAGAGGGTTATCTGATAGATCATCCGATTCTGACGACTTGCGGGATTTTCGAGTACACGAACAGCGACGGAAGCACGAGAAAAGAGCTCAGGCTCCCGGAAGAGGTGTTCGCCCGGAAATCGCTTGAGAGCTACAAGGGCAAGCCAATAATCATTACTCACAACGCCGGGGTCATAGACAAGAACAATGTAGGCGAAGAGCAAATCGGCACAATACTGGGAAATGGGTATAAAGACGGAAAGGATGTGCGTGCCGAGATTATTATCCACAACACCGAAGAGTTGAAAGAGTGTGGGCTCAGAGCATTGTCGCTTGGCTATAACCTGGAGCTGGACGAGACGCCGGGGGAGTGGCATGGAGAGCATTACGATGCTATTCAGCGCAATATCGAGATAAATCACCTGGCGTTAGTAGCCGAAGCACGTGCGGGCGAAACTGCACGTTTGAATATCGACGGGAAAGACAAAACTAAAACAGGGGGAAAGAGCATGAAGAAGAGACGCAATGCTGACGGGGAACCGATGGATCCAGTTGTGCTTGAGGAAGCGATCAATGCGTTTAAAGCTCGCAAAGAAGAGCAGGATGAAGAAGAAGCTGCTAAGCAGGAAAAGCAAGATGCGAGCAAAAAGCGCCTTGGATTCTTCCGCAAAAAGAAAATGGATGCTGACAAACCCGTTGAAGAAGTGGCTGAGTCTGTCGAGGAACCCGGTAAAGAGCTCTCTTTTGAGGAGCGTATTGACAGTGTCAAGAGACGCAGAGACAAGAGAGACGAGCAGGACGATCCTACAGACGCAAGAGCGGCGCTCGGCATGATTGCCGAACAGGACGAAGATATTGACGAGCTTCTCAAGATCATCGAGGAGATGGGCGCTCAGAAGAAGAACGAGACCGACGGCGAAGAGCCCGAAGTTGAGGTCGAGGAAGAAGAGGCCGATTTCGAGGAAGATGAGGACGAGGACGAAGTTGATCTCGAAGAGGAAGAGGAAATCGACGACGAAGTAGCCGATGACGAGGACTATTCCGAAGAGGACATCGAGGAAGAGGACGAGTTTGAGGAGGACGAGGACGACGAGGACTTCGAGGAAGAGGACGAAGAGGAAGAGGTCGAGGAGTACGAAGAGTCTGAGGATGACGAGGACTTTGAGGACGAAGGCGACGATGTTCCCGAAGATGAGGATGACGACGAGGACGAGATCGAGTGGCAGGAAGAGAAGGTTGTCCGCAGGCCTGATGGCAAGTTCAAGAAGCTTGGCAAAAAGCATTGCGACAAAAATAACTGCGACAACGATCTCAGCAGATCTAAAAATCTGAATCTTGACAGCGTGGACCGTTATATAGCAGGAAAGGTTGACGTTCTCAGGACCGGAGACTTGCTGAACATGAAAGGCCTTGAAAAAATGTCTCTCAAGGAAGCAAGAATGGCGATCGTCAAGAAGATGAACCCCGGCATAAGACTTGACGGAAAATCCGACAAGTATATCGCCGGTATGTATCAGGCGGCTCGCAATACTGCTCGTAAAACGAGAAGAACAGATGCGCAGCGCAGACAGATTTTCAACGCAGACGGAACGGCCGTGAGACAGAACATGACTTCGGCTGAGATTGCACGTGAGAAAATGATTAAGAAAATGGGGGAGATTAAATAATGGCACAGTTAAGTTATGGTTTCAAAACCCCGGTCGGACTGGCCGGCGGTCTCTTCGACATCACTCCTTACGTTATTGACGCTCGGAGAAACGAAGAGAATGACGGTGTTCTCGGCTTCGGTATCGGTGTTGTAAAAGGCACCACCGCAGGTGTGCAGGTTGCGCTTCCTACGACAAGCGATTCAGCCGCAGACTTCGAGGGCATCACAGTGAACGGTTTCACGACTGAGAACAACATGAGCGGCAACGTAGTGCTTGCAAATGGCGCTACAGTTGGCGTGCTCAGCAAAGGTAGAATATGGGCTCAGGTTAAAGCCTCTCTGACGATTCACTACGGCGACGCAGTTTATCTGATTAACGATGGCGACAACAAGGGCAAATTCTCTAACGTTGCAACAGACGGTGTAAAGATTCCCGGTGCGAGATTCCTCGACTTTGCGGGAAGCGGAAACACTCATGTTATCGAGCTCGGTGGAATCGGTAATGTTGTAGGCTTAGATCTTGGCGATCTCAATGATGTTGACTTTGCGACTGCCGCTCCTACAAACGGACAGGTTATCAAGTACGACAGCACAGACAAGGTCTGGGAGCCCGGAAACGATGCTACCTGATAATTGAAGGAGGAACAAAGACATGGCTAAAAAATACAATTCGATGAGACCTTCCAGAAGCTATGATCCGCAGGACTATGCGGCAATTGCTTCTTCCGGTATTCCGGCCGCTCTTGCCGGAACAAGGGGACTTCGCTTTGACAGCGCAGAGGACGCTTCCGTTTTCTTCGCTCGTGAGCTCGACTATATCAAGTCTCGCTCCTACGATAAGCTTTATCCTGAATTTACAGCTCTGAAGCTTTTCCCCATCAGCAACGAAGTAAACGCCGGTGCTGAGACCGTCACTTACTACAGCTACGACAAGGTCGGTATGGCTAAGATCATATCTAACTATTCGACCGATCTGCCCAGGGCTGACGTAAAAGGCACTCCTACCACGGCTCAGATCAAATCTATCGGTGACAGCTACGGCTATTCCGTTCAGGAGATGAGAGCTTCCAGGATGGCTGGCAAGTCTCTTGACGTGAGAAAAGCTGAGTCTGCTCGCTACCAGATAGACTATCTGCTCAACAAGATTGCTTGGGCAGGCGATTCCGACAACGGCCTCGTTGGCGTGCTCACCACAACGAACAACATTCCTACGTACAGCCTTCCCAACACCGGAACCGGCTCTACCACCACATGGTCTACCAAAACTGCGGCTCAGATCCTTGCGGATATCAACGGCATGCAGAAGTTCGTAGCCGCTAACACCAAGAATGTTGAGCGCCCCGACACTCTCGTACTTCCTGCCGATGTCTATCTTGACATTGCTACCAGGCAGATCGAGAACACCGGTTATACCGTGCTCAAGTTCGTGCTCGAAAATGCGCCTTACCTTAAGACCATTGAGCCCGCCGCTGAGCTCCAGGCTGACAGCGAGATCAACCCTTACTCTACTTCGAGCAAGGCCGTTGCTTTCCTGTTCACAAGAAGCGCAGACAAGTTCACCATCGAGCATCCGCTGCCCTTCTATCAGCATCCGGTTCAGCCCAAGGGACTTGAGCTTGAGGTGCCTTGTGAGGCCCGTACAGCAGGCGCAATAATCTATTATCCGCTGTCTGCTCTTATCGCCGCTGGCGTGTGATATTCTCTCGCTTAACTGAGAGTATCAAGATTTCATTCTGCGGGCGTGGAGATATAATTTCACGTCCGCAGACAAAGTGGCCTAAAACGCAAAATATGAGCATTTTGAGAAGGGTCACGGAAAGGACAAACCAATGAGAATTAAAAACGTGAGCAACAAAATTATCGGCTTCGGAACACTTGCGGTTCTGCCGAACGAAATCGCAACAGTGCCGAAGGATTTCGAGGACAACGATATACTCGACACTTACGTTGAGATGGATTTCATCGTAAAGCTTCTTGACACAACGGCAGATCCGGAAGAGGTCAAGAAAGCGCAGGAAGGCGTGGCTGATCTCAGCAAGAAAAAGAAGGACGAGCTTC
This sequence comes from Clostridia bacterium, assembly GCA_017444825.1. Lineage (GTDB taxonomy): Bacteria > Bacillota > Clostridia > UBA1212 > UBA1212 > UBA1212. The sequence goes on along the minus strand of JAFSVU010000050.1, from coordinate 64,688 downwards.
TTGAGATCTGCGCAAAGCTTAATCTTCCCGGAAATCAGGAGAACACAAAGAAAGAGCTCTGCGACATGATTATTGCGGCGACGACTGCACAAAACTGATTGATTATAAATGAGGGGGCTAAGATATGACAACACTACAGATCTTTCGTGCGGTGGCCGGGGAGTTTTCTGAGGTCACGGACGCAAATGTGTTGACGTGGATTGAATTGACGGCTCCGCTTATAAGTGAAAAAAGGTTTGGCAAACTTTATAACCAGGCGCTTGCGTACCTTACAGCGCACAGGATGAAGCTTGCCGGAGAAGGGGATAAATCTACGGGAACGGTTGACGACGGCTTGAGGGTCGCTTCTTATTCGGAAGGTGGAGTTTCGATCTCTTACTCGACTTCCGGACAAAATGCAATGCAGGCGGATGGTGAGTATGCGCTTACAGTTTACGGCCTCCAGTATTTAGAAATAAGGCGCAGAGTCATCATTCCCATTATATCGGCAGGTGAGATCTTTTGATCGTAAATGTTGATATAAAAAAGACTGCGGACGGAAAGCTTTTTGAAGATAGGCTCAGAGAGCTGTCAAAGCTGACTGTACGAGTGGGATATCAGCGAGGGGTAGCGGCATACGATGCCGAGGAAGTTGAGAAATTCCACGAGAAGCAGAGAAAGAAACAAAAGAAAAGCAAAGGTGCCTCGCCAATGATGGCTCCCGATACCAAGGGAGAGAAGGCCAGGCCGGGGGCTGTGCATGCGCCGGGAGAGTCACGAAGTGACAGAAGAGTAGATCTCTTGGATGTCGCAATGTGGAACGAGCTCGGAACGGTGCACAGCCCTTCAAGACCTTTCTTGAGAATGTCGGTTGATGAAAACAAGGATCTCATTACTAAGCGAGTGGCGGCTTTCTTCAAACAATTCGCCATGCTTAAGATAGATGTTTTTCAGCTTCTGTCTATGCTCGGAAATTTCCAAAAAGGTCTCATTCAAAAGAAGATCAGGGACGGCAAGTTTGTCCCGAATTCGCCTTACACGATTGCAATGAAGGGCAGCGACAAGCCGCTCATTGACACCGGACGGATGAGACAGAGCGTTCATTACCAGATTATGACGAAAGACAATGCAGAGCAGTTTGATAATGAGTCAATAACATAGAAGGGGGTGCGTGAATGAATATATGGCGTAAAAATTACACCTTGCGCCGATTCAGCGGACAGACGATCGTAAATGGTTATCCGGTAGCATCCTACGAAGAATTAACGGTGTTGCTTGACGTTCAGCCTGATATGAATGCGGCAACGATAGACACAGACGGAAAGCGCCGGGTGCAACGCCTTACGAGTTATGGCGATGCCGCCTTATTCACAGAAAACGTGGAAACAGGACAGCGTGCTGACCGTCTTTTTTTTGGCGATTCATGGTACGAATGCGATTCATCCATGATGTACGAGCATACTCCGATAGCGCATTACACATGCACCTGGATAAGAATTCCGGAGGGGGTGGTTAAATGACTGTCGGGCAAGTAAAAACATTCTTTTATAATCTCGTGAAAGAATACTTCACCGGGGCAACGGTCGTTTGGGGCGCAGTTCCCACGGCGGTGAGGCCGACGCTTCCCTTCGTGACGCTTCAGACCGGCGATATCATTCGTGCCAGGGACGGCATTATTGAGGGAAACGACTTTACTAAATACATTCCCTGCCGGATTTCCATCGACGTCAATCTTTACACAAAGGGCAAGGCGGTCTCGGTGACGGGGGGAACGTACTACGAGAACACGGCGACGGAAGATCTGAGCGACTTCGTAAATTTTATTATGTCGCCTTACGCTCAGGCAAAGTTCCAAGCACAAAACATAGGCATGAGCATCGAGGTTGGCTTGAGAGATCTCACTCAAGTGCTCGATGAGGAGTTTGAATACCGGGCAATGCAGGAAGTGACCTTGTCGTATAACGAAGAATCGGCGGGTTATGCAGGCATTACCAGGGCAAACTGGCAACAGAATTCAAGTGGGGGCGGCAGTGCAACGCTTGCCGGGGATCTTGAATATGAGATAGACAACGTAGTTTTTGAAGATGAGGAGGAATAACACAAGATGGCTGTATTGGATAACATTGTGAGAGTGCAAATATCAATAAGTCAGGCAGCAACAGAGAATACGACTTTTGAAAGAATGCTGATTCTCGGAACAAAACCGGCGGCACAGGCGGCAACAGCGGCGGCTTTTGCTTACTATACGAGCCTCGATCAGATTCTTGACGCAGGCTGGGTGGCAACAGAGGACGTTTACAAGGCGGCGGATATGGCGTTCAGCAACGGTGCTGGCGGCGTGTACGTAGTACCTTACAACAGCGAGACATCGACAGCGCTCACAGCTCTGCTCGACGACGCTCTCAACGAGGGCGGCTGGTACGGACTTGTGACCGTAGGTGTTGCAACGTCAAACTATTCGACCATATCGACATGGTGCGAGACAAACCATAAGCTGTTTGGTTTCTCGGTAGCTGACAATGCTGCGACACTCAATCCGGTTGGGACAACGAACCTTTACACATTCGGTATTGCCTATGACACGAACGGCACAAAGAATGCGTTCATCCATGTAGCTTACATGGCGAAATGCTTTACCTATGAGCCCGGAACAGAGACCTGGGCATATAAGACGCTGACCAACATAACGGCAGGCTCTTACACAAAAACACAGATTGACGCCATCAAGGCGGCTGGCGTAAACTGCTATGCTCTCATAGGCGGCAGAACCGTAACTTACGATGGAGCTACAGTATCCGGCGAGTGGATAGACGTAATGAGATATTGCGACTATCTTGCAAGTGCTATACAGGAATCTGTTTACAGCCTTCTCGCTTCGACCGTCAAAGTGCCTTACAATGCGGCAGGCCTTACGGCGATTGAATCCGCTATCCGCAAGGTGCTTACAAAGGGACAGTCTGATGGCTGCATAGACGGAACCGACTTCCTTGAGAACGGCACATCAGTTCCCGGATTCACGGTAACGATTCCGGATATCACAACGATATCTTCTGCGACAAGAGCAACACGTACACTTAACGGCGTCAGCTTCTCGGCAAGACTGTCCGGTGCCGTGCATGTGGTTGAGATCGTCGGAACACTTTCGGAATAAGAGAGGGGTGAACAAAAATGGCAAACACAAGAGTATTGAACACTTCCGTTAAAACGTACAATTCGTACAACGTTATCATCACGATAAACGGACAGATCGTGTCCGGCGTGGCTGATGATTCCTTCGTAACGATCGAGCCCAAGAGCGACGGCGTTTCGAGCAAGACCGGGTGCGACGGCGAAGTAGCGAGAGCTATAGACCCGAACCATCAGTATCAGGTGCGTCTCGTTCTACTTCAGACTTCCTCGTTCAATTCCAAGCTTCAGAGCTATTACAACGAGGACAGAATGCAGGGAACCGGCGTTTTCAGTATCCAGGTTAAGGACCTGGCGGGGAACCTTGAATTCTTCGCAAACCAGGCCTGGGTCATGAGACAGCCTTCGATCGTTCGTGGCAAGGACACAAACAACCTCGAATGGATGATCGAGACCGGAGCAATTTCCGATTCAAACATAGCTCTTTGATTTTAAGAGCGGAAAGGACAATTTATGGCGCAAGCACAGGATGAGCCCAAGACAGTAGAAATAAGCGGCAACGTATTTCACATATTTCCGTTCCCGGCAATGAAAGCGGCGAACATAAGCGGCGAGCTCTTCGCACTTATAGGACCGGCTCTCGGCGGCCTCTCAGCCGCAGTCACAACGAAGGATGGAGAAATTAACACAGATAAGCTTACAGGCTTCTTCGCATCACTTACAGGCGACAGGGTCGAAGGACTTCTGAGACGCCTTCTTGTGGCGAATAAGAACATATCCGTCGAAGTAGATGGTGCGTCGCCCGTTTGGCTTACCGGAGATGTCGCAGACAAGATTTTCTGCGGGGCTATAGGCGCTATGTATCGCCTTGCCGTCGAAGTCATTAAGGTAAACTACGGGGATTTTTTCGGCGTCTTGGGCGGCCTATTTGGCAGCCCAGACGAGAACCTCCTGAGCAAGATCTCAAAAAGTACGGAGACTTCGACTTAACCGCATTCAACAGCCTTGAGCTGAGAATGTACGTACTTATAAAAAACCGCCTCGCCTCGAAGTATGAGCTTGACAATTCATACACTCTTGACGAGGCGCTTAAATTATATGCCCTTTATGAGAGGGACATGGATATTCAGACAATGCGTGCTGAAGAAATGAAAGCGGAGGTGAACAAGCGAAGATGACGATAAGAGACATTGCCATTGCGATCGGCTACAACGTAGACAATAAATCGTACGATCAGGCCATGGCGTCCGTGAACAAGTTTGCCTCCTCCGCAAAAAAGATACTTGGGGCAGTAGCCGTCGGTGCGCTGTTTAACCAGGCGAGAAAGCAAGTAGAGCATTACATGCAGATAAATAATCAGCTTGCGTATGCGGTTGATTATATGGAGGACATGGCCGCTCTGCAAGAGAAGATCATGACGGCTGCGCAGAACAGCAACACGTCGTATGATTCTATGGCTTCCGCTGTGAAGCAGATGGTCCAGGACACAAACGCATGGACGCTTTCTCTTGACGACGCTACAAGCCTTGCGGAGACGCTCGGAAAGGTGTTCCGTGGAGCAGGGCTCGGAAGAGATGAAGCCGGCGGCCTCGTAGAGCAGTTCTCGCAGAATTTTGCGAACGGCCGGCTCACAAATTTGTCGCAAATGCTTGCGGCGGCTCCGGAGCTTGTAAACTATCTCGCAAAAACGCTCAACACGACAGATCAGGCCATCAGAGCGATGGCTATGCAAAACAATATCACACTGAAGGAATTCACCAGGGCTATCTACAACAACCTTGATGACATTGAGGATAGATACTCAAGAATCTCTCTTACGATTACCGATTCTCTTGCCTACGTCAAAGAGAGATTCTTCCTTTGGATATCTACGGACGGTCAGAAGATCGTCAACGATATCGCTCTTAAGATCAAGCAGTTTGGCGATAAGCTCGGGCCGATGCTTAACAAGGTGCGAGATGTGATAAATGCGCTCGGTGGCCTTCCTTCCTTGTTTGGAAAGGTGGCGGCGATTGCGGCGAGCATTACGCTTTTCAGCAAGGGTGTTGAATTCATCTCGAAGCTTAAGCAGGTGCTTCCGTCGATTACGTCGGCGTTTGGCTCAGGCGGTGCGGCGAGTGCCGCAGGCGGGGCGGGCGCTTCGTCAGGAAGTATTCTCGGAATGCTCGGAAAGATAAGCTGGATTCTTGCTGTCATATACCTTGCGATAAAAACTGTCGCTGATATCGTGGCGTTTGCAAGGGGTGAGGACAGCCTCACGGAAGAGGCTTACAGAGAAAGGGGACAAGACCCGGAGGCCGCAAGACAATCGCTTCTTGGTAGTCTCAACGACATAAAGGAGGAGCTGGCTCCTCTCGGCCAGGCTCTCTTGGAGCTTTGGAACAATGTCAAAGATATCTTCGGTAGTGTGCTTAAGACTTCGGCTATCACAACGATTGATTTTCTCAAGTCAATTGTTCCGCTTGTCTCAACAATAGCGAAATCCATCACGTTTGCATTAAAGGTTATAAACACTATAATCAACACGATCGGAAAGCCCTTCCTCGACTTCTTCAACAAATTCGGGGAGCTGACGTCGCATATATTTAACCTGGCGCTTGAGAAATATCTGAAGCTTTGGGAGAAGTATGCGGACACAATGCTCGAATTTGCGACAATTTTGGAGACCGGCTTCTCTGCGATTGGTGCATGGCTGAAGGAAAGGCTTGGCGACGCTCTTGAGAATATTATGAAATGGCTTGACACGATCAGCGAGCACAGCAAGGCGATCGAGAGGATAAGAGACTTCTTCGAGGCCATACTGCGTTATTTCGGGCTTCTCAAGGACGACGTGAACGATATCGCAGACAAGATCACGGAAAACGATGACAAGATCTTGAACGGCGGCTCTACGAGCACGATCACGATCACGATGAACAACGATTATACATTCAACGGCGCAGACAGGCAGAATCAGCTCAACGCCGCTCAGGCGATGGAAGATTCCGCTGAGGATGTTTCGGATCAGCTTAAGATCGCATTGTATTACGGAGGCTAAGCTATGAGATTTACGTCAATAAAAGGTAACAGCTCAGGGCGTGTGGTCGTCTTTGATGCGTGCGAGGTTGTTTCTCAGGACTTTTCCGCAACGGTGCCTGAATATCCGACAGAGGCCGGCAACAAGGTGTCCGACAGCGTGCTGAAGCATTTGCCGGGGCTTGTTCTTTCGGGCGTCATTACTGCGATGAGCCTTGACAGAGGCGGGGCACACAGCGAAGAGGATCTCGAATCGCTGAAGGATAATTTGAAGGCGCTCTATGCAAGCGCAGAGCTTTGCACGGTCTATTCCGGCATTGCGGCGTATGGCAGCCTTATCATTCAGGATTTGTCAATCAAGCGGGACAATTCGTTCGGAAGAGCTTACTCGGTCGATATGACACTAAAGCAGATGGTTTTCCCTTCTGCAACTGTGGCGAAGTTTTCAACGTCTGAGAGCTATCCGTATTCCGGAGCGACGGCAAACCAGTCAAGCAGTAACTTTGGCGGAGGATCTAACGGAGGGCATTACACAAAATGACGACTTACTACAATATTCCGACGCTTAACGACAGCTTTAACCGGCAGACTGTAGACGGCGAGCAATACTATTTCCGGTTTACCTACAATGTTGAGGGCGACTTTTGGACGTTTGGGCTGTGGGCCGATTTTGACAATCTGATCTTTGCGACAAAGCTTGTCCCCAACATTCCGCTGAACAGAGCCTTTTCTGCGGAGGGAATGCCAAAGGGAACGTTCTATTGCCTCTCGGAAGTGACCAATGTCATAAACAAAGGGGCGATCATGGAAGGCGCAGCGACGTTTGCATACGTCCCGGAGGGCGAAGAATTAACGGAGGAATGATATGCCGCAGAGTTATGTTTTAAACGCAATTGGTGTTGATTCCGACAGAGATCTGCAAGCCTGGACGCTAAGGGACAGAGAGTATTACTTCACGGTGACGTCAAATGGCGGTAGCAGAACGATCGGTGGATCTACGGCGGGAGAAATGCCGCTCCGCATAAGTTTTAACGTAGAGCGGACCGATGGAACGGCGCTTAATCTCGCCCGGATAAAGATATGGAACCTTTCAAGAGAGACTGTAAAAATGCTTTCACAGCATGGTGCAAAGGTCAAACTGAGAGCGGGCTATAGTAGCGGAAACGGCATTCCGGTTATATTTTCAGGATCGGTCGTGCAGATGGTCGAAACACTTTCGGGCGCCGACAGAATCTGCACTATTGAGGCCGTTGACGGCTTCCAGGAGCTGACGGAGAGCATTATATCGCTCGCATTCAAAGCGAAAACGACGTACTACCAGATATTCAGAAGCATTGCTTATGTGATGGGTGTTCCGCTGAATATGTCGAAAAATGCGCTTTCAAAAGCGTCAAGCGACCGGCTCAAATGGGGCGCTTCGATATATGGCAAGGCTTCTGCGGTCCTGAGCGAATCGCTATTCAGCGCTTATGTTTGGCGTTTTGAAGCAGGGACGTTATATATCAAGCTGGAAACCGACAAACAGAATGCCAAAGCCGCTTATGCGCTCACGCCGCTCACGGGGCTAATTGGCATGCCTCAAAGGCTGTACGAATCGAGTGTCACGCAGAACGACAACATTACGGATTCGCCTCTCTACACGATTTACGGCTATCGGGTCGAATTCTTTATGAATGGGGCGATTCAGATTAACGATGCGGTGTATTTGGAATCACGAGAGGTCTCAGGCGCATTTACCGTCTACAAGATGACGATAACCGGGGATAACCTTGGCGGCGACTGGATCTGTACGGCAGAGCTTAAGGAATATTCCGCATAGACAGGAGGACTTCATGAGGCAAGAATTTTCAAAGGCTGTAAAGATAGCGATCCAAAACGAGCTTCTCAACGGCCTTCACACGGTCATGCCCGGAAAAGTCATGAAGTACGACGCAAAAGAGGGCACGGCTACGATAAAGCCGATTGCGACGACTTACTTCAATGGCAAGGCCGTGGACTATCCGGAGCTTTACGAAGTGCCGGTTGTGTTTCCTCGGTTTGGTGCGATTGAGTTTTCTGCCCCGGTGGAGAAGAACGACCAGGTGCTTATATTCTTCACGGAGCGGAATCTCGGAAAGTGGATGGATGAGGACAAATTTCCTCAATCAAGCCCTTTCTCGCTCAGAAATGCGATCGCAATTCTCGGCTGCTTCTACGGCCCGGGGGAACTTACTGAGCAGGCAAACGAGGACAAGAGCTTAATGATAAAAAACGGCGAGCTTGAGATAAGTATCACAGACGGAACGGTGTATATCAAAGGTGACGTGGTCATCGACGGAACGCTTATTCACGGTTAAGGAGGGTGTGCTGGTGAAAGACTTACTGCTTAATGCCAACGGCGATTTAGATCTGTCAACAGGCGACGCACAGATCATAGATGATATCGCTCAGGCAATACTTGTGCGGCTTCGCTGGCACAAAGGCGAATGGCCGATAAATACCGATTATGGGGTGCCTTACTTCGACAACATTCTCGGACAGAAATATAACGAAACGTATATAACACAAGATATCTTCGATGTGTTCAGCGAGATCGTAGGGCTCAGGACTGTGAACAGCCTGGATATCAAGAAGGTTAAACGAGGGGTATTTATCAAGTTTTCCGTGACCGGAGACAACGGCAGAGAATCGGGGGAGATTGTTATATGAGCGACTATGGAATAACAAGCGGCGGCTTCATTAAGAAGCGCTTTGATGAGATATACGATGAGATACGAGCTGAGCTCCTCACAAACCTTAACGTGGACGTGTCAGCAAATCCGCAGGGCGTGTTCAATGTTATCGTCGCTACGTTTGCCGACAGAATGGCGAGGCTTTGGGACATTGCCGAAAGCGTGTACTATTCCGCTTATGTTGAGACGGCAACAGGCGCTTCGCTCGATGCGGCGTGCAGTGTCGGCGGCGTGGTCCGGAAGAGCGCAAAGCCTTCAATCTACAAGATAGATATCACGCCTGCATCCGCTCTCAGCACAGAGATCACCGAGGGCATGGCGGCGGCGATCTCTCAGGATAATTCCGTGAGATACCTGACGGCGACTGAATCTGTTATCATCTCGCCAAACTTCGCCAGGGCCGTGAAGCTTTCATGCGAAGGTGCGGCGGCTTCTTCAACAGTTTCACTATCAATTGATAATGTTATTTCGGTTTCGTTTACTGCGTCCGGAACAACGGCAACGGATAACAACGCTCTATACTCTCAGCTTCACCTTCTTCCGTCAGCGACGAGAAGCCTTATCAAGTATTTGGTAAATGGCACCGATGGTGTTGAGATCGTGATGGCGAAAGACACGAACCACATCTTCGCATACAACAACATGGTGGGCGTTTCGTTCACGGGTGTTGCGACCTTTGCTGACAACGAGAACGGGCCGAACGAGTATGCAGGCACAGATGTGGATATCGCTTCATTCCCTCCGTCTTACGCAACATATTATTGCGAGACAGCGCAAAAAGGCAATTACGAAGAAACAGACGAAGAGCTCAGGGCAAGATACAACCAAGGCACATTTGTGCATGGTGCGGCTTCTGACGAGGCGATCAGATCATCCATCATGAAGGTTGACGGCGTGAATGGATGCTTTGTTTACGTAAACAACACAAACAGCTCTGTGACGGAAGGTGGGCACACATACCCGGCTCACAGCGTGACGCCTTATATTGACGTCGAGGATGCGACTGACGATGATCTCGGAAGGGCGATCTACAACAGCGTCCCGGCGGGCATTACGATTGACGGCGACCATATTATTACGGTCCAGACCGACAACAGAACGATGAGCGTCAAGTATTACTTGCCGAACATAATTTATACCTTCGTGAAGATCACGCTCACAACGTCGGGTACGCTCCCTGCGGACTACATCACAACGGTGAGGGATATCTTCTTGGCGAAGGCTGAGCATTTGACGATAAATCAGGGGCTTTCATTCCAGGCGATTGCGGCAGAGATTACTGCTCGTGTGGCAAACGTAGAGTACACCGAGATCGTCGGCAGCATAGACGCTGGGGATACTTACGATCAGTATTACCTTGCGCCGAAGATCACATCCAGGTACGAATTTGCAGAAGCACGTATTGACATAATCATAGCATCGTAAAGGGGGCTGAGGACATGGCTATAAAAGCGATTTCGGCAGACTTTCCGGGGGAATTTCAAACGCCGAATACAATGGCCTTTACGGCCGCCTTCGATACGCAGATTTCGGAGATCTCGACGCTCTTCGGCACACTCAAAAGTATCAAATCAATTGATAGTGCTTCGGGGCGCTCTCTTGACCTTCTCGGAAGCACAATAGGCCTCACAAGGAAAAATGCGGCGCTTATCACGAGCGGAATATTGACTGAATATCCGATAACTGACGCAAACTACAGAAAGCTCCTCAAAATGCAGGCTCTAAAGAATGGGGCGATAGGAACGTGCGACGAGGTTGACAGGAGCTTAAAGCTTTGGAACCCGAATTACGGCTTGCTGTCAGCCGGGAACACGGCGATAACCGTGGCCGGTGATATCAACGAAGAAATGATCGTAAAGCCGGCGGGAGTGTCGCTTACAGACAAGGTGTTGCCGGCTCCGGTTATATCCATCACTCGTGACATCTTGACAATCACTGATATGAGCGGTGTTGCCACGTCTTATAATATTTATGTAGGGACTACATTAAGCTATCAGGGATGTACGACAACGACATTCGACCTCTCGGATCTGCTTCTTCCCGGGGGCGCTTACTCAATAGCGGTCACGGCCGTGAATGCGTCCTGGACGGAATCGGAGCTCAGCAATAGCGCTTTGTTTGAGGCACTTGAGAGGCTTGCCGCTCCGGTGCTTTCGCTCAGCGGAGACACTTTGTCTTGGTCTGCGGTAACGAATGCGACCGGGTACAAGATCGTTGCTTACACAACGTCTTTGGGCAATTACACAATGACGACGCAAAACACTTCCGTAGATCTTCGGAGCTGGCTCTCGACGTACGTCCCGGAAGGCACTTCGGCTTCGATCGTTGGTGTCACATTGGCCGACGGCATAAACTACGAGGACAGCGTGGCGAGCACGGCGGTCAGCTACACGATGGAAGCTTTGGCGACGCCGGTGATATTCAGAAGCGGCAGAACCGTTCTGATTACCGATTCATCGCCTATGCCTGATGAATACGACATTTACCTGGATGGGACTTTAGCAGATACGATCATATTATAAGGGGGAAAAGAGATGCTCAATATATTACAGCACAATTTCTTTGAAGAGGCGACTGCGGCCGGAACCGGTGAGATACTCGACAATAATCTCTGCACAAATCTGACGATTGCGGTATCGGGCACACCGGCAGGCCTTGACGCAACGGTATATGGCAAGCTTGGCGATAGCTGGTATTCGCTTGGTCTTGTCAATCTGTCGGACATGACAGTGACAAACAAGATTGAAGGGACTGGTCTCTTTGCCGTGGGCGGTGTAACCGGTGTCGAACAAATAAAGGTGGTTATAACTGCGATCACTTCGGGAAAAGTAACGATAATCGGGCGACTTATGTAACAGGAGGGCGACATGACTATTCAATCATTGGCGGCAGGGCTCGTTATAGCCTTCCCTTCTGTCATAGCCTTTCACACGCCCTATGGCGACATAATAAACGATGGCGGCGAAGGGATATGGTCAACGAAGATCATGTTGCCGCCTCACATAGAATACGCTGCGCCTGAGATCATCATAACGGATGGAGAAATCCCGGCAGAGCAATGCGACATTTTGCTCGACGGCACAGTGGTTGACACGATAGACGCAGAAGGAGGAGCGGGATGAGCACACCTTATAACTTACATTCTCTGCCCAATATGACGGCGGGTTCGCACACACTTAGTGTCATTGCGAAAAAAGCCGGATATGAGGACAGTGATCCGAGCAACGTGTTGTCCTTTACTGCGTATGCCGTAACCGGTTCTGCGACGAAGGGCAGCATTACTCTCTACGATTCATTTATCTTTTCAGACGAAGAGGCCTTTACCGGGGCCGTGGTGCCTTCGTCCGGATGCGTGTTGCCTGCGTCGATATCGGTAACAAATGCGACGCTCGTAAACTACAGCTCATCGACCGGTATTTTTTCGATTGAAGATCCTACGGGTGCTGTCACGATAACTGCGGTGTGCTTGCAGACGTATTCGATCACGCCGACGCTCGTGAATGCAACGGCGGCTTCGGGCAATGCGACTGTGATTCATGATAACGAGACGGTGACGCTTACATATACCTTCGACGGCACAAACTATGTATGCCCAGCGACAGGACCGACAGTAACCGGCGCAACGGGATCATGGACTAAGGTCAGCGACACTCAGGGCACGCTACAGCTCAGCAATCCGACAGGAGCGGTCAGCTTCACGATTTCGGGTGAGGAAGCACTGCCTCAACTCGATACACCGGCTAACTTATCTGTAGCAGATACAACAGCAAGCTTTGATAAAGTAGAGAACGCAGAAAGCTATGAATTCTATGTGGATGATGTCTCTATTGGGACATATACAGTTTATGACGCTTCTCAAGTTGGCACAGAATTGACAATAGAAAATGCTCCTGCAAGTCAGAGCGGAAATGAGGTGACTATAGAATGAGTAATATTAAACTTGGTTCAACTATATATTCGGATGTAGACACAATTAAAGTACCGGACGCTGATAATATTGGCCAGTATATTTCATTTACTGAAGGTGGCGGTGGAATAACAGGTGGCTACAACGTAACCTTTAACGATGGCACGGACAATATAGCTATTGTATCGGTAGAAGCAGGCGGAGCAATAAATTCAAACCCGATAATTGCGACAAAAACCGGTTATGTGTTCAAAGGGTGGTCAACAACAAGCGGTGGCACAACTGCAATATCATTCCCTTATACTCCGGCGGCTGATTTAACCGTTTATGCTATCTTTGGTGCAGAATGCAAATGTACCGTTTCAAATCTCGGTTCGTCCTCGCCTTCGTCCGTAACGTTTAACAAGGATTCAGGCTTTACTCCTGCAAACCTTGGTATTGAAGAAGTGACAAAGGGAACGGACGTATTTATCAAAATACCGACTATGTACCGCAAGGTCGAAGCAACTTCGAGCGGACAGATTACCTCGTTCACAATTGCTAATTCCAAGAGAGACAACAGCTATGAGCCGTATTCTTGTTTTGTTGATGAAAACGGTGCGGTTATGGAGTACATTCTCATAGGAAAGTATTGGAACACTTCTTCTTCGGGCTGTGTATCTACTGCGGCGACATCAGCGGCGACTATGACTGTTGGAACGGGCAGAAGCTATGCAACGGCCAAAGGAACTGGGTATCAATTGTTTGACTGGCAAATGCAGAAATTATGGCAAGATTTGATAATCTGCTTTAAGATGACCGTAAACACCAACACAGGTACCGCTTGGACGTATGACGAGATGGGCATTTATTGGACAACACAAGGCGGCTGGATTGATGGCATAATGGGGTCAAGTGGAACTTGGAAATTGTGTACCGCTCCGACAAAATACGCTTCGCTTGGTTCAGCATCCGACCCCGTTCCTGCAGATTACATTTCCGCAGGGTACGCACAACCAACTTCAAGCAACGAAATCCAAAAACTCGGCTATGACTCGAACAACCCGTTCTTTAATTATCCGAGTGCGGTGGTGTCGAATACCAGCTACAATACTTATTATTGTGACCAATACTATTATGGCTCAGGCAATCGCCCCGTCTACTCGCGCGTGGGGGCTGCCTATGCGAGCGACGGTGCGTTCTACTGCAGCACGAACAACAGTTGGTCGTCTTCGTACGGCGTCCGCCTTTGCTATCGACCTTTGTCAGCGTAGGGCGGGCAAGACACGCCCGAAGCGTTTCAAGTATTTAAAAATCAACGGTGCGAAAACGGACTGCCCCCTCCGCTCGGACGTGGGGGATGCCCTTGCGCTCGTCGGTGCGTTCCGCTGCGGCCCGGACCACAGTTGGTCGACATCGTACGGCGTCCGCCTTTGCTATCGACCTTTGTCAGCGTAGGGCGGGCAAGACACGCCCGAAGCGTTTCAAGTATTTAAAAATCAACGGTGCGAAAACGGACTGCCCCGTCAACTCGAACGTGGGGAATGCCAATGCGAACAACGGTGCGTTCAACTGCAACACGAACAACAGTTGGTCGACTTCGAACGGCGTCCGAATTTGCTGAATTGTTTAGATTATATATCCGAGTGTAAGCTCACGATATATCGAGCCGTTTCGTTCCGTCCGAGCAGACTCGCTCTGCAGGAGAAAAGAGACACGTCAAAGGCGGGGTTAGTAGGAAACGAAAGCCCTGAAGTGTCAGCAAAGGAGAACCTTTATGAAAAGCGTTAGAAACGTATATCAAAACCTTCTCGATATAGAACGCATTAAAGAGATAATAATCCTTGCGGCTAAAGGGAAGAAAAAGAGAAAAGAAGTAATCGACACGCTGAACGATATTGATAACTGTGCAAACCAAATACTTGAAATGCTTCGAAGCGGAGAGTTTAAACAACGCCCCGTAAAACATAGAACGATTAAGGAAAGAGGCAAAAAGAGGCTTTTAACGATAAGCCCGTTTTTCCCGAACAGAATCCTTGACTATATCGTGACCGAAACGCTTAAGCCCTACATACGAAAATCAATGTATGAATACTGCGTTGGGAACGTTGACAAAAGAGGCATAAGCTATGGCAAGAAAGTCACGGCGAGAAATTACAAGAAGTACAAGTATTACATTAAACTCGATATCTGCAAGTTTTATCCGTCCGTGAAAGCCGAGAAACTGCTTGGGTTTATACGCCGTAAAGTGCAAGACGAAAGATTTTGCAACCTCTGCGCTTTTGTAGTGGGTGCTTGCGACGAACTTCCAATCGGGTCATATTATAGCCAGTGGTTCTCAAATTGGTTCTTGGAAGATGTTGACCACTATATCAAGGAAGAACTTAAAGTACCGTTCTATATTCGATATGTGGACGATATGGTGCTGATGGGAAATAACAAAAGAAAGCTTCTAAACGCAATGTATAACGTCTCTCGGAAACTCGAAGAGAAAGGATTGAGATTAAAAGAGAAAGCACAAGTGCATCAGCCGCAAGATAAGCCAATAGACTTCCTTGGGTTTCGCTTCGGGAAAGAGGTGCGGCTTCGGCAACGGACTTTCAGAGCGATAAACAAGCGGGTTGCTAAAATCCGGAAAAAGAAACACATTTGCGTCAGCCAAGCAAGAAGTTTGTTATCCT
Source organism: Clostridia bacterium (assembly GCA_017444825.1). Lineage (GTDB taxonomy): Bacteria > Bacillota > Clostridia > UBA1212 > UBA1212 > UBA1212. The sequence continues at coordinate 49,290 of JAFSVU010000050.1, read as the reverse complement.
ACACGGGATGGTTGGCGCAAATAAAACAAGGGTATTCGTATTATATCAGCGAGATACGAAACACCGCAAAGAACGGCCTGTTGCGCCGAATAGTGAGTAAATATGAGAAAACGCATAGAACTGCTCTGCCAAAACTGCAAGAAACGGTTTAAATGCACAGCTCCGTGCGAGAAATGGAACAAACAATGCAGGGCAGAATTTTTTTCTGCCAAAAACAAAAAATAAAAGGAGGTGTAGATTATGAGTGTAACAAATAATTGTTTGGTTTATTGCCATTTATTCCCAAACAACAAAAGATATATAGGGCAAACTAAAAACACAGCACGTTTTAGATTTGGCCGCAATGGGAAAAACTATAAAAGACAAAATCTTGTTTATAAAGCAATTTGTAAATATGGTTGGGAAAATATAGAACACCTCATATTAGAAAGTAATTTAACACCGCAAGAAGCCAATGAAAAAGAAAGGTATTATATAAATTATTATAATACTACTGACAGACAATTTGGTTATAATATAGAAAGTGGTGGCGGTGTTGCATATGGTTTAAGTGAAAGCACTAAGAAAAAAATTAGCTCCGCTTTAAAAGGCAAGGTTAGAAGCAAAGAGCATAGTAAACACATTTCTGAAGGCTTAACAGGCAAAAAACGAGGATATACTTGGAACAAAGGTGTCAAACATACGCCTAAAACTATCGAGAAAATGAAAGAATCTCATAGAGGAAAACATCTCACCGATGAAGGTAAGGAGAAATTAAGGGAACAAAGAATTGGAGGTAAAAACCCCAGCGCTAAGCCAACAATTCTAATAGACCTAAAGGACAATACAGAGACTTTATATGATTGCAGAAAAGATATTTCAAAAACAATAGGAATTGACTTTGCTTCTATTGGAAAATATATAAAACAAAACAAAATATATAAAAAGAGGTATCTATTTAAGGAGGCGATTTAACTATGCCAAACATCTCAGATATTACGGGATATACTTGGGTGGGAATGGATTTTCTCAATCTTCCGTTTGGTGTCACTACTTATAATGTTAACTTTGTTTCAAACAATACAAATTATTCTTCATTTACTTTAAACGGAGTTCAACCACAGATTAACTATAATTCAACTCAGGTTTATGAAGAAATGAATTATTGGAGTAATAATGCATACAAAACTGTTATATTTATAGATGGCGATGATATAGATAATGTTACATTTATTTCGTGGCTCGAAGCAAATGGGACACTAACCCCCTCATCCTCTCAACTCTCTGTAGACCTCACAACCCTATCTGGTTGGTCTGATGTATCAGCAGGAAATCATACCTTAAAGGTAAAAGCCAAAGCGGCAGGCTATAGAGATAGTGCTTTGTCGGCAGGAGTGAGCTTTACAAAGGCGGCGAGTGGGTATAGTGGGAATATAAGCGCTTATGATACACTTAGTGGTAATGGAACGTACACAAAGATAAAATTTGATGCTCAACCTATAAGCGACAATGATTATGATTCGTATGTTAATACCAGTGGCATATTGACTGGATTGACCGCCTATTCTAACAAAACAAAAGTTTATGTTTGGGGGTCATATGACTCACTCATAGATTTAAATAATCCTGGTTCTTCTATAATAATTCCAACCAATGGAATAAAAATAAACAATGATGAGGTAATTTCCGGAGGGTCGGACTATTCGACGTCTATAGAAGTCGCGTTGACTGGAGATTATACCATTTCTCTGGTGTATCATTTTCAAGGCGGTAGCAATGACTAATTACGTAACTGCTGCGGAAGTGACTCTTACGGGAGATTATGATATTTATTTAGGTTATGCACCTGAATTAGGTTAATTAAAAGGAATCAAAACAATGAAATCATCAGAATTTGTAGAAAAGTTAAAATACGTCACAACGCTCAAGACCACCTACCTTATGGGTGGTTTTGGGTGCCGACTCGGAAAAGATTGGTACAACGAAAATTACCAATGGAACAAAGACCACGCCGCTGAATTAAAGAAAAAGTACAACACCGACCCGATTACATTCGGATTCGATTGTGTTTGCTACCTCAAGAGCGTGTTGTTTTGGCAATTCCAAGGCGACCCCTCTAAAGAGTTCGGAGGCGCAAAGTATTCCGAAAAAACCGACCTTACCATCCAAGCAATGCTGGATTCTTGCCCCGACCTTACAGATGATTGGTCAAAGATAGACGCAGGAGAATTTGTTTGGATGGAGGGTCATATCGGAGCCTACCTCGGAGACGGACTCGTTGCAGAAGCTACGCCATCGTGGAATTCGGGAGCGCAGATTTCAGCTTTAGGAAACATAGGTCAAGTCAAAGGCTATCCGACAAGAACCTGGACAAAACATGGGCATTCAAATTACGTGACGTTCGAGACATCAGAGACGGATCAGCACGCAGCGACACTCGCCGCTCTTAAGGCTATGGTCGAAAAGAACGGCGTACTTCAGGAAGAGCTTAACAAAACCAAGGCTGATTTAACGACCGCTCAGAATGCGCTCAAAAAGGCCGAGAACGCACTTTCTGAGTCAAAGGTTAAATTATCCGAGCAGACCACGAGAATAAGTTATTTGGGGACGCTCGTGAGCCAGGGAGAGAAAGAAGCGGAAAGATTGAAGTCAGAACTGGAAAAGCAGATTGAGAAGTGCGAGAAGCTCCAAAAAGAGACCGACCAGGCGAAGCTTGAAAAGGAAGAGGCGGTTGCAGTCCAGGAAGCTGCCAAGGAAGAGTACAAGGTTGCGCTGACGTATGCGGAGAATGCAAACAAGAAGCTTAAGAACGATCTGAAGGACGCACAGAGCGAATTAAGCAAAGCAAAGAAAGAGATCTCGGAGCTTAAAGAAAAGCTTGAGTCCGAAAACCCCGAGACCGGAGAGGAAACACTCGTGGACGTGTGGCACATGTTCGTGCGTGTTATAACTAAACGAAATAAATGAGGGGGTGTTAGGATTGTCAGCAGGAGCAATTGCGGCGCTTGTAACAGAGCTGGCTTCGGCGGCGGGCATTATAACTGCCGGCGTGGTCAGCTTGACTAAGATTTTTTCGGGGCAGAAATGCTTACTCCGGAGCGAAATGCTCAGGATCTATTACCATAACAGAGAACAGGCGTCGATAAGGCAGTACGAGTACGAAAACTTCGTAATGCTATACGAGGCATATAAAGGTCTTAAAGGAAACAGCTTTATTGACAAGATCTACGAGGAAGTAAAGAAGTGGAAGGTTGTCAGCTAAAGGGGGAATAAAGATGACAGGGGAAGATATTAAGAAGATTATCAGCGAGATCTTTGGAAAGATTAACTGGAAGAAGAAGCTCACGAGCCGTAAATGGTGGATGGGGCTTGCCGGTGCCGTGTCCGGCTTTGTCGTGGCATTTGCCGGGACTCCGGAGCTCGCTCAGAAGATTGCGGGAATTATCCTGGCGGCGGCGTCTATTGTGGCGTACATAATAGGCGAGGGGCTTGCAGACTCCGGATCTGAAGAGTTTATCATAGAGGCCAAAGAGGATAAAAAAGAGGAAGAAGATAAGGCGGCATGACCCGCTTTGCTTATGTCTAAGGACAAATAACTTCATTTAGATTTGTGAACTGCCAGGTTACAAATAGTGGACGTTGATTCTAAATCTGATACTTAAAGTACGGCGACGAATCAACGTCTATTTTTTATGCCATTTTTTGGCACGAAAAATGTTAAGAGGTGCTGAAAACGAGGGAATTTCTGTAAATATAGGAGAAAAATATAAGTGTGAGAATTTGGGAATTTTGGGAATTTTAGATAAGATATGATTAAGATATGATAATGATATGATGAGGTTATGTTTTTTACAAGAGAGAAAGAAAAAGAGAAGAACAGAAAAGAAAAGAAGAAAAGAGAAAAAGTAACCAAAAAGAGAAAAGAAGTAAATAAAAGATAAGAAGAGAATTAAAGAAAGAGAGAACATAAACGCTTCCTTATAATTATGTTAATTCTCATCTCTACTTATAAACCTGTGCATATAGAAACGGTCCTGGCAGCGCTTTCGGAGGAAGATCCCCGGACAAAAAGCAAACACGCCACGCCCGGAGGTTCTACGAGCATGACGTGCCGCCACAAAAGAGGTTAACTTCTATGAATCCCAACCCAACTTTAACAAAAAAGGAGCATCTTTATTATAACATGACGTGGTCAAAAGTCAAGTGCAAAGGCCGAAATTCCATAAAAGACAGCACTTCAACTGCAAATATGTTTATTTGTGAAATAATTTTCAGAAAAATTGAAAAATTTTACAAAAAAGTGTTGACAACGTGAATTTAAAACTGTATAATTATAATGCGAGGTGAGGGAAAGCTCACGGAGCAGGAAGGAATCAAGGACAATGGCAAGGCACTGGACAGATTTATTACCAAGTGATGTAGGAGCAAGACTCGCAAACTGCACGACGATAAAGAAAGATATAGAAATACTGGTAAACGCAAAGTGGGCGACGATGAAGGCAGAGGGAAAACAAGAAGCCGGATTTAAAAAAGAGGACGCATTGGTCTACATTCTTGACCTGCTTGATTGCAATGGCAGATACATTGATCTGACAAAGGACGAATACGACGAGCTGAAAAGCTGACAAAAAACAAAGAAGCCGAAGGGCGGCGGCTAAACCGCCCAGAAAGGACAGATGGCAATGGCAAGGACAATTAAAGCAATTTTGGTGGACGTTATGAAAGAGACGTCGAAAGTGGTAGAGATCGAGACAGAGCTTGAGGCTTATTACAAAGCGCTTGACTGCGATTGTATCGACATCGTGACCAGGCGAATCGGCCGCAAAACGTTCTCGATCGTCTGCGACGACGAAGGCATTTATCGTCAGCCGAAGATCTCGGCAATAGACAATCTCGGCAATGTAATGCTGATGGGAAGTCTGTTGATCTGCAACCGGAAAGGCCCGGAGCTTGATTCTCTCACGGACGACGATATTAAGTATATCAAAGAGCGGATCGTGGACCAGGGCACAAGGATGTACCCGAAGGGCTATCCGATGGTAATGCAGTGCGCATACGCTTAAGGCAAGGAAAGGGGAAGGAACATGAACAACACACGCAGGAAACAGATACAGGCCATAATCGATAAACTTGAAGAACTTAAAGAGGATCTTGAGACAGTACGTGACGAAGAGCAGGAAGCGCTTGACAATATCCCGGAAAGCCTTCAGGGCACGGAACGGTATGAGCTTAGCGAAGAAGCGGTGGACAATCTCGACGAAGCATGCGACGCTCTTGATTCATTACTTGAGAATCTCGAAGCGGCACAGGAGTAAGCAAGGGGCTGAGCTAACGGCAAGACGGGCAGAAAGAGGCAAGGACATGACATTTAGCGAGTATTGGCAAAACACAAACGGTGAACAGCACAATCAGTTTTCGGACAAGATGAGAGTATGGCTTGGTTGCTACACGGACGAAGTCATTCACAGAGTGCTTCTCAGGATGGACGAGATTGTAAACGACCCCATGACAATGAAGCTTATCAACGAGCTTTACGTCAGGACAAAGGACGTGGAGAAGAAGGCGGTCAGCGAGTGGAGATACGAGCTGATGAGGCTCGCTGCCGATGAGGAAAAATATGAGAACGACGGCCTGTTCCATCTTCATCCGATGGAGCACCCGGAGTCATACAGAGATGTGCTTTACGATCTATATATCAGAGACGACAAGGAAGGGGAAGAGGCATGAAGAAGATAGGCAAGATTAAGATCGTTTACAACAAGGACAAAGACGAGTTTCAGCTTTGGTCCAGGCGCTACGGCGAGGACGAATGGGAGTTCGCCCGGGGGTGCAAATGCGTTTGCAGAGCGGGCGAGGAAGTAGAAATTGCGGCATACGTGCATTGGAGCATCCTCGGAGAGATCAGAAGGTTTCTTGCGCTTGGGTTCGAGCTGGTAGACGAAGGCGACGAAGTCTGAAAGGAAAGGAGCAAAGACAATGAATCTTGATAAGGCAGCTTTAGCCAGGCTGAGAAAACACACGATTGAAAGAATACAGAGAAAATATCCGGAAGGGTGCAGGGTCGAGCTGGTGTGCATGGATGATCCGCAAGCGCCGCCGGTGGGAACAAAGGGGACGGTTATTCGGGTAGATGACATTGGAACGATACATGTGAAGTGGGACAATGGAAGCGGCCTTGGAGTAGCATTCGGCGTTGACATGTGCAAGAGGGTAGACGACAAGTAATTATAATTAAATAAGTATAAATCTAAGGGGGCAAGGACAATGAATAGAGAAGCAATGTTTGAGAAGATCGGTAAGGACGCAAAGGGCAAGAAGCTTATAGACGGGCTTCCGGAAGAATTCGTTTTTGACGTGGAGAAGGTTCCGCTGCTTTACACAGGGCTCGATGGCAATACCAAGAGGCTGGACGGAAAGAGCACGGTTATAAATAAGACGACCGGAAAGGCGTATGGGCCGGTATCCGACAATTACTGCCCGATCGCCAACAGAGAGGCGCTGGGATCTGTGGGATATATCAAGGACATGACGCTCCGAAAGTACGGTGAGGCAAAGAACGGAACGCAGTGGCTTATAGGTGAGCTCCCGGAACGGAAGATACTCGGTGACGAATTCAAGCCGTTTGTGGTGTTCAGGAATTCCTTCAGCGGTGCGTCAATGATACAGATGGCAATGGCTCCGCTTAGAGTAGTTTGCAAAAATCAGATCTCAATGGCAATTCGGACAAGCAATTACTCGTACAGCTTAAGGCACACGAAGAATGCGGGCGAGAAGATGGAAGAAGCGCACGTCATCATGAACAAGGCGATAAACTTCATGGACGACCTGGAGCACCAAGCTGAATACTTCGCAAAACTTAAGGTAGGCGGAAAAGAGACAGAGGCGATCGTCGATGAGATGTTCCCGGTAAACCCGAAAGAGAGCGAGCTCCAGCAGGAGAGAGCAATAGCAAGGCGTGCAGCCTTTATCGAGGCGCTCAGGGCTCCTGACCTGGCTAACTTCGGCGGAACGGCCTGGGGACTCATAAATGCTTATTCCGATGTGATTACGCACTATCAGCCGGTGAGGACAACCGAGACGGTCCAGGAAAACAGATTCCTCACGATCACGTTCGACCCCCGGTGGATGAGCGCATTTATAAAAGCGGTGCAGAGAGTCGCCGCCTGATAAAAAAGCCTAAAAAGCGATTCCGCTCGTGATATCCACGGGCGGATTTTTCTGTATATGAGCATATCTGCAAGATTTGTGTATTTGTTTTGTAAATTTTTTGCAAAAACGGAGGTCGAAATTAAAAAAATTACCGCAAAACGTTCACAAATTCGAACATTTTGCGGTTGGCACCCCCTGCCGGAATCGAACCGGCAACGTTCGCGTCGGAGGCGAAGATTATATCCGTTTAACTAAAGGGGCATGCCCGGTCCCGGGCAACACATTTTAGCACATCAGTTCAGAAAAAGCGAGGGGTAAATCGCCGGGAAGCACAGAATATTCGCTTGATTTTTCTGAAAGGGTCTCTGCCGCAAGGCCGTGGATGAAAGCGCCTGCTCTTGCCGCGTCATAAGCTCCCGTACCGGATGCAAGCAGTGAACCGATGAGACCCGCCAATACGTCGCCGCTCCCTCCCTTTGATAGGGCGGTGTTTCCGGTGTTGTTGACTGTATATCTGCCCGAAGGCCCGCAGATTATCGTGTCGTTGCCCTTAAGCAGTGTCACGGCTGAGTATTCGGAAGAGATTTCCATGGCCGAAAGAAGCCTTTTTGAGGATATAACGGAAGGCTCTACGGAAAGAAGTCTTGCGGCTTCGCCGGCATGGGGAGTGAGGACCGCCTCTTTCCCTTCAAACAGGGCCCGTGCATCCTTTGAATTTGAGGCAAGTGCGAAGAGGGCGTCCGCGTCGACAACGATCTTTTTGCACCTGGTCTTCTTGAGGAACGAAAGTACCGCCTCCACTGTCTCCGGCTCTCTTCCGAGGCCGGGGCCGATGACGACCGCCGATGAAACGCTTGACGCGTCGACCAGCATATCGACGTGATCACCGGTCATGAAAAGGGTGTCCTCGTTCCCCAGGGGGAGTCTGACTGCTTCGGGACATGCCGCGGTGACCTCCGCTACGATGGAGAAGGGCACTGCCGCGGTGACAAGCCCTGCGCCGCCTCTCAATGCCGCGGAAACCGCAAGTATCGCAGCCCCGGCATACCGTAAAGATCCGGCGATGACAAGAACCCTCCCCATGGTGTATTTGTTCCCGTAGGGGTCTCTTTTCGGAAGGAGCGCTCTCACGGCTCCCCTGTCGGCTTTGGCGAAGCATTCCGGCGCGTCAACTCCGAAAAGTCCTTCGGTAATAAGAATCTTTGAGACTCTTAGCTCTCCCGTAAGACGCTTCCCCGGAAGTATAAAATGGCCGGGCTTTGGGGCGCCGAAAGTGACTGTGACGTCGGCTCTTATCGCAGCTTCGGCGGTGGCTCCGGTATCGGACGAGACCCCTGAGGCGATGTCTGCGGATATGGTGAAGGGGGAGTGAGCATTGGTTACGGAAATCAGGTTTGATACGTCCTCGGGAAACGGTCTTTCCGGATCAAAGCCAGATCCGAAGAGGCAGTCGACGACGCAGCAGGACGACCTGATAAGCGATGCAAACGTATCCTGAAGGATGAAAATATTGTCAACGGTAAAGACCTTGACGCCAATGCCGTTAAGCCTCTTCTCAAGTGTATCCGCGTTTTTATCGCCTGTCCTTACAAGGCTCTCCGGCCTGAACACTCTTACCGTTATATTTTTGTCTTTATTTGCGACGATTTCCGCAGCTGCAAGACCATCGTTCCCGTTGTTTCCGGGGCCGATCAGAAACACCGCATCTGTTCTCGATGACTCCGGATCCGAAGATCTTATATCACCGGCTCTTTTAAGAACGGCATCAGCAAGCCCCTCTGCCGCAGAGCGGATCAGCGCTAAAAGATCGCCTCCGCCATGGGTGAATCTATTGTCAGCCGCTTTCTGGGCTTTTGCAGTCTGAAGTAACATTTTTGCCTCCTGCCCGGGACCTTTGCCCCTTGTGTCAGGGATATTGTACCATTGGCAAGTCAAAAAAACAAAGCCTCTTTTTTGTATTGTTAAAAGGCGGCGGATGTGCTAAAATTTCATGGTAAAGAAACCGACGGGAGGCTTTTCCATGGGCACTTTGAGGCAGAATATTGCCGTTGATCTTGGTTCATCCGGCATCAGAATATGTGTAGAGAAGAAGGGGCTTGTGATCGACGAGCCTTCTGTTGTTGCCGTTAAACGCAGCGGCGAAGTAAACGCCATAGGCAGCATGGCCCGGAATATAGAGGGCAAAACGGATGAGGACGACATCACCATGGTCAGGCCTGTCAAGAAGGGCACCATTTCCGACTACACCGTGGCCGTTAACATGATAGGCTACTTCCTCGACGAGGCCATCAAAAACCCGGTCAGAAGACTCATTAAACCTGATGTCATAACTGCGGTTCACTGCGACACCACCAACGTCGGCCGCCGCGCAACGGAGAGGGCCCTTCGCGAAGCCGGCGCGGGAAGAATATTCCTTATCGAGGCTCCCCTTGCTGCTGCCATCGGTTCAAACCTTGACGTATCAGCTCCCAACGGAAAACTGGTGGTCTGCCTTGGCGCCGAGATTACGGACATCGCGGTGGTTTCATACGACGACATTGTCTCCGCAACAAGCGTCAATGTGGGAGGCAGGACCTTCGACGAAGCGGTCAAGACTTATTTCAGACGTGAATATAAGATGGTACTCGGTGACAGAACAGCCGAAAAGATAAAGAACGAATTCGTGTGTGTCTACAGGGACGTCAGGGTCCAGCCCTTCGACGTTTCGGCCTTCGAACTCAGCGGCCGTCTCCCCACCGACAGACAGATCCAGCCTGAGGACATGATCAAGCCTCTCTCCGACGTCGCCATGCCCATCATTGAGGGTATAAGCAAGGTCCTCGAAAACACTCCGCCTGAGCTGGTCTCCGATATCCATCAGCGCGGCATTATGCTGACTGGCGGCCTAAGTAAGCTCGCGGGCCTCGACATATTCATCTCCAAGGGAACGGGCATCGATACGGTCATCGCCGAAAAGCCCGAATATTGCGTGGTGAACGGGTGCATGAAGCTTCTCAACAGCTGGAGCAACGAGCGCAAGAACGAGATAATGAACAATTAACAGGTCACCGGATAAACGCCAATGACCTGCAAATTAAAAGAGGTGCCACATCTCGCGCAGCACCTCTTATTTTTTCCTATAACTTCTTACTTTTTACCTGTTACTTCTTACCTGTTACTTCTTACCTATTACCTATTACTTTGTCCGGCACCGCTCTAACTTAATGCGGCACCCCTCTTATTTTTTGATTCTATCCGCGATCCTATCCACAGTCCCGGCCCCCAGCAACAGAATGATGTCATTGCCGGATGTCTCCTTCTTGATCTCTTCCGCAATCTTGTCAAAGTCGCCGATATGCTGAGCGGGGAGCTTCCTTCTTAAGAAGATCCGGAGCAAATCTGCCGAGGAGATGATGCCGGTGTCCGGCTCCCTGGCGGCGTAGATGTCCGTGAGGATGACACTGTCTGCGGGCTTTAACGCATTGGCAAATTTATACTTAAACTTTTTGGCCCTTGAGTAGGTGTGAGGCTGAAAGACTGCGATGACGCGGCCCGAGGCATTGTTCTTTGCAGCCTCGACGGTGACCTTGACCTCGGAAGGGTGGTGGGCGTAATCGCTTATGATGACGTCGCCTTTTTCGGTGTAACCCACGATCTCAAATCTTCTCTTGGCGCCTGTAAAGGATGAGATGCCTTCAAGTATACCGGCGTCGGGACAGCCCAGAGCTGAAGCTACCGCAGCAGCGGCAAGGGAGTCCGATACGTTGTAGAGCCCCGGTATGCGAAGGCTTGTTATGCCTGTTTCCCTGCCGTCACGGACCAGCGTATAGGAGTAACCTGCACGGATGTCGGTGACTGTTCCCGAGGAGGACTGAAGAACCGGGTCTTTTGCGTAAAAATGCGATGAAACCTTCTTCCCGAGGGCGTTCTTCAGAGACGGTGCTTTTTCCGACTTTACGCTGTAGGTAATGATGTTTGCCCTGGTGTATCTTGCGCATTCCGTGGCCCTGCAGGAGTCGGCGCAGACAACAAGGAACCCGTGTTCGGGTATGCTTTCCGCAAACTCTCTGAAGGCTTTTTTCATATTGGCGAAGGTCTTGAAATAATCAAGGTGCTCCGGTTCCAGATTCAGAATGACGCCCACGAAAGGATGTATATGAAGGAAATTTTTGTGATATTCGCAGGCTTCCGTGACGAAAAATTCAGCTCCACCGGTGATGACACTGCTTTCGATGCCGGGGAGAACGCCGCCAATGTGAGCGCTGGGGTCCATACCCGCATTCATCATGATGCTCGCAAGCATTGAAGTGGTGGTGGTCTTTCCGTGGACGCCCGAAACCGCTACGGTTTTTTCAAAATGAGCGGCGATCCAGCCAAGATACGTACCTCTCTCAACGATAGGGAGATCAAGCTCCAGAGCTTTAAGATATTCCGGGTTTTCATGTGAGATGGCGACAGTGTAAACTACAAGACTGACGTGGCTGTCGATATTGGCGGCGTCGTGCCCTATGTGCACGGAGACACCGAGAGATCTGAGCTTCCCGGTGGCAGCGGATTCCGAAATATCGCTGCCGGCGACCCGGTAACCTCTGTGAAGAGAGATCTCCGCAAGACCGCTCATACTCGATCCGCCGATACCGATAAAATAAATTAAAGCCCCTTGGCTCAGGGACAATTCTTTGACTGTTTTATCATTGAGTTCCATGCATCCGCCAATAGTTTATCTTAAGTATTGTTTTCCGCAGAGGCTTCCCCTGCAGAGGTCTTTTTATTATCCATTAAATCGTGCACATTGTCAAGTTTTTTTAAAGTCCTTCTACCTTGAAACGCGCGTGCGTACAGTGGTATAATAATAAATTGGGTCAGTGCCCCATCCGGCTTGAAAACGGACTGTTTTGGTTTGTTTCAAGTTGGTTTCACTACAATGGATCCAAGGCCGTTTTACGGCAGAAATAACGGAGAAAAAATGGAAAAAAAGACTACAGTAAAAACTGAGAACGATTACCTTGTGCCGGTGGTGCTGCTGCCGTTTCAGACGGTGCTGCCTTCCTGCATAGATATAGTTACGGCCTCCGATTTCAGGAACGTGTCCGCATTTATCATGGCGGATATGACCCACAAAAAGGTGTTTTTGCCTTTTCTGGACATACTTGAGAAGTCCGAAAGCGAAGAGACCGCTCAGGAGGAAGTTAACAGCTACCTGATGAAAAAACAGGTTTCCGTCGCCGGCGTATTCTGTGAAATACGGAACCTCGAAATGAGAGACCGGATGATGAACTGCGATGCCACTCTTTACGGCATATCCTTCGGAATATGCAAAAAATTCGAGGTGGATGCTGTCTCCGGCAACGTGATACTTGGCACGGTTGAGCCGATCCCCGACGATCAGGAATTTGAATCGGCGGAAAAGCGGGGAAGCCTGAAAAGAGCCATCAGATCGGTGGTCAAAAAGTACTCAAAGGTGTCAGGCTCTGCGGAGCGGAGAAGAACAGAGCTTATTGAGCTTCAGTCGATAAAAGACACCAATGCCTTCTGCTACCACACCGCCGCGTACATGGATGCGGAATACGAGGACAGAAAAGCCATCATCTGCGAGCGGGATGCGTATAAGAAGATGCTTCTCACCTACGAGCTTGCAAAAAAGCTCCTTGCCTATGAGGAGATCGAATACGACATCATTCAGAAGACAGGCGTAAGCCTTTCCGAGCAGCAGAGGGAGAATTTCCTCCGTGAACAGATAAGAGTCATCGAACAGGAACTGGGTGACGACGAGGCCGGGGAAAGCGATATCCTTGAGGAAAAACTGGAGGAGATTGAAGCATATATGGCTCCGGCCAGTGCAGAGAAGATCAGAAAAGAGATAAACCGCATGAGGAGAATGCCTTCCGCGTCTCCCGACTACTCCGTGATGAGGCTCCACGTGGACTTTCTGCTCGACCTGCCCTGGGCTCCCGAGAAAAGACCCGACATTGACCTCGAAGAGGTGAGAAGGGTGCTCGACAGGGACCACTACGGACTGACCAAGGTCAAGGACCGCATCGTGGAATTCATGGCGGTAAAAACCATGAAGAAAGCCACGGCCTCAAGCATCATATGCCTGGTGGGACCTCCCGGAACGGGAAAAACGTCGGTGGTAAGGTCCATTGCCGAGGCTCTCGGAAGAGAATACGTGCGGATATCACTTGGCGGCGTAAGAGATGAAGCCGAGATAAGAGGCCACAGAAAGACGTATATCGGCGCAATGCCGGGCAGGATACTCACCGCTCTTGAAAAGGCCAAATCCAATACTCCTGTCGTGCTTCTTGACGAGATAGATAAGCTCTGCGGCGATTTCAGAGGAGACCCGGCTTCGGCTCTTCTCGAGGTGCTGGACAGGGAGCAGAACAAGGAGTTTACGGATTCCTATGCGGAAGTGCCCTTTGATCTTTCCAAGGTGCTCTTTATTACAACGGCGAACACCCTTGACACCATCCCGTCACCGCTTCTTGACAGGCTTGAAGTGATCGAGCTCTCAAGCTACACGGAAAACGAGAAGATGGAGATCGCCACAAGGCACCTTATTCCGAAGCAGGCCAAGGAGCACGGTCTTTCAAGATCCGCCGTGAAATTCAGCGAGAGCGCCGTGAGGACCCTCATAAACGACTACACGTCGGAGGCGGGCGTGAGGCAGCTTGAAAGACAGATCGCGGCGATTCTGAGAAAATCCATTTGCATAATGAAGACGAAGGGAAAGCGCTCCGTAACGGTGAATCCGGCTCTCATATTCGAAATGCTTGGCGCGGGAAGGGCTATACACAGGTTCGAAACGGGGACGGATAAGCTCGCCGTAGGATCGGTAAACGGAATGGCGTGGACCGCTGTCGGAGGAGTGCTGTTAAACGTTGAGGTGAACGTATTTGACGGCACGGGAAAGCTGGAGGTCACGGGTCTCATCGGAGACGTCATGAAGGAATCCGCCACCGCCGCTCTCAGCTTCATAAGGTCAAAAGCTGCGGCATACGGCATATCCCCTGACTTCTACAAGACCAGGGACATCCACGTTCACGTTCCCGAAGGTGCCACCCCGAAGGACGGACCCTCCGCAGGCGTCACCATTGCCACGGCGATGGTCTCTGCCATCACGGGCATTCCGGTCAGGCAGCACATCGCCATGACGGGCGAGATCACGATCCGCGGAGACGTGCTGGCCATAGGAGGCCTGAAGGAGAAATCTCTGGCGGCTCTCAAGGAGGGTATATCCGAGATACTGGTTCCCGAAGAGAACAAGGCGGATATCAGGGAGCTTCCGGATGAAGTAAAACAGGGCGTTAAAATCACAACGGTGAAAAACGTCGAAGAAGTGTTTGAGATCGCGCTGGCAAAAAGCCCGGTGCGGGGAAATGGCGGGGCGGACGCATTGGCTATGCCCGGATTCGGAGAAAAGTGATGAGTAAAAGCAAGAAAATTCCCTACGACAGGCGCAAAATGAGATCCTTTGCGGTCAACTGCGTTTTTGCATACGATTTTTTGTACAGAGAGAAGAAAGCGGCGGAGAGCGAGGCTCCGAAAAAGCCTGAAAAGATCAAAAGGTCTACCGATACCGTCTCCATAAGCAAGCCTGTGGGAAAGGGCCTTAAAAGGCACACCACCATGACCCGCTTTGAGTACGAGGAAAAGTACAAGGACGCATTGGAGCTTCTCAGGGAAGAGGCACCGGAAAAACAGGAAAACGGGGAGATACCTTTTGACACTGCGGAGTTCATCCAGGACGTGCTGAGCTCTAAGCTGGAGGAAGAGGGTAAAGAGGAGGTCATATTTGCGGATCTTCCGGACTACAACGAATATCTCTACCCGGTGGTAAACGGCGTGGTTGAGAACATTGGCGAGATCGATGAGGCCATCAAAAGAAATCTCCACAGGTGGACCATCGACCGTGTAAACAGAGCGGATCTTGCGGTCATAAGGGTTGCGGCCTTTGAGATGATGAAGTTTTCGGACGTGGTGCCGCTTAAGATCGCGATCAACGAGGCTGTTGAGCTTGCAAAAACCAATGACGATAAATCAGGCGCCTTCGTAAACGGCGTGCTTTCCGGCATCGCCAAGGAACTTGAACAATGAAACCCATCTCGGTCACCGAACTGAATAAGTACGTGAAAAATATGATCCAGGAGGACGGGCTCCTCTCGGACGTGGCGGTTTCGGGAGAACTGTCAAACGTGAGGCGTTCGGGACCGGGTCACTACTACTTCACCATGAAGGAGGAGAGTTCTCTTCTCCGCTGCGTGCTTTTCAGAGGACCGGCAATGTCTCTTAGGTTCGTTCCGAGGGACGGTATCAGAGTCATCGCCAGGGGTCGGTGCTCTCTCTATGAGCCGGACGGCGCATTTCAGCTGATCTGCGATTCTCTCACGGAGGACGGCACCGGAAAGCTTTTCGAGCAGTTTGAGGCTCTGAAAAAGAAGCTTGGCGAAGAGGGCCTCTTTAACGACAGCCATAAGAAGAAAATTCCTTTTTTACCGAAAAAAGTAGGTGCCATAACCTCTCCGGGCGGTGCGGTTATCGAGGATATCCGAAACGTATCCGGAAGAAGATTTCCGGGTATGCCCATAAAGCTTTATTCCTGCCCGGTGCAGGGTACGGATGCTCCGCCTCAGATCATAAAGGCCTTGAGGCAGGCCATTGCCGAAAATGAGTGCGATGTTCTTATCATTGCAAGAGGCGGCGGATCTTTCGAGGACCTGTTCTGCTTCAACGACGAGGCATTGGCAAGAGAAATATATAACTGCCCGATACCCGTTATATCGGCTGTGGGGCACGAGACGGATTTTACCATATGTGACTTTGTTTCCGACAGAAGGGCCCCTACCCCTTCGGCAGCCGCTGAGATCGCGGTTCCGGAAAAAGCCAAGATCATAAGCGACCTTGAGCTCATGAGATCCAGAATGAGAAGGACCGGTGAGATGAGGATCGATAACATAAAGAGGACGCTGGCGCTGCTTAAGGCAAGACCGGTGTTTACAAGGCCGATGTCGATGGCAGAAGCCAGGGCTCAGCAGCTCGACGGCAAGGCTCTCCGGTTGAAGGCGCTGATCGACGCAGCTTATGCGGGCGGAAGGTCGGATCTTGGTCATCTTAAGGACAGGTTCCATGCATCCGACGTAAAGAGCGCACTTGCCGCGAAAAGGATGGAATTCGCAGGGACCAGGGGCAGGCTTGAAAACGCTTCCGGTGAATTTATGCATGAGAAAACAGCAGGCATTGGTTTGCTTAAAGGCAAGCTGGAGACTCTGGGACCGGTGAACGTCCTCCGGAGAGGCTACTCACTCATCGAAAAAGACGGTGCTTTGGTGGCGGATTCGGATTCTTTGAAGGCCGGAGACTTGTTCCGTGTGATAATGCGTGACGGCGGATTTAACGCCGAGAGAAAATGAAGGGAGACTGAAAGACCAAAATGGAAAGCTCGTACCGTAAGATACCCGCTGCGGGAGATATCGATTTCAAGGCGATCATACAGGATCACAGGACTTCGGGCATAAACACTCTGAAGCCAAGGTCTTACTTCATACCCTACGGAGAACGCTGCGAGGCTCTTTCGGGGAACAAAAGGCGCGGAGGCCGTCTGAAAAGTCTTAACGGCGACTGGGACTTTGAGATGTTCGGAAGCCCTGAGGAGGCCGCGGCAGCATTGGTCAGCGGTACTGCATGCAGCGAAGGACGGAAGATAAAGGTGCCTTCATGCTGGCAGGAATACGGTTACGGCGTGCCGGAGTACGTCAACGTCGACTACCCCATACCCTTTGATCCCCCGTTCGTCCCTGATGAGAATATGACGGGCGTATACAGAAGGATGTTTACCCTTCCGAAGGACTGGAAGGACCTTCGCGTCATTCTCAGATTTGAGGGCGTGGACACCATGTTCTTCGTGTTTTTAAACGGCCGTTTTGTTGGAATGGGCTCCGGAGCGCATCTGCCGAATGAATTTAACGTTACGGATATTGCCGAAAAAGAAGGACAAAATGAAATAGCTGTAATGGTGGTGAGGTATGCGTTTTCCACGTATCTCGAGGACCAGGACAAGTACCGCACTTCGGGTATTTTCAGAAACGTGACGCTTATCGCAAGGCCTGAAAAGCACATCAGGGACATCTTCGTAAAGCAGGAAATAGATCTTGAGAATGATAAAGCTCTCGTCACGGCTGAGCTTGACTTTGAGGGCGGAGAGATCCCCGTTCAGGCTCTTCTGTATGACGGAAACAACGAACTTATAGGAAAGACTGAGGCAAAAGGCGCCAATGTTACCTTCGAGCTGTCAAAACCGATGCTCTGGAATGCGGAGCACCCCTATCTTTACACCGTTCTTTTTATGACTGATGGGGAGTTCATACCGCAGCGCATTGGTTTAAGGAAGATCGAGATAAGCAAAAAGGGTGAACTTTTGATAAACGGACAATACGTAAAGCTGAAGGGCGTGAACCATCACGACACGGACCCCATGAGAAGCTCATACATGCCTGAGGACGCCATCGAAAAAGATCTGTTCCTCATGAAAAAGCACAACGTCAATGCCATCAGGACCTCCCACTACCCGAGCACTCCGGAGTTTTATGAGCTCTGCGCGAAATACGGGTTTTATGTGATAGGAGAGAATGACGTAGAGACCCACGGCACCCAGAGAAGCGGTACGGACTCGGAGGGAGAATCCAAAAACACCCTCAACAGGGACAGAAGCTGGGACGGTGCCTTTCTTGACAGAATGGAAAGAACGCTCGAACGGGACAAAAACTGCCCTGCGGTGATCATCTGGTCACTCGGAAACGAATCGTTTTTCGGCGAAAATTTCCAAAAAATGTACGACTTCTGCAAGATGAGGGATCCCTCAAGACCGGTTCAGTATGAAAACGACTATGAATACAACTTAAGGGACATCACATCGAGAATGTATTCGTCCCTGGATCACGTTGAAAAGGTGGGAAAGGAAGGTATTGCCGCATACGACAGGGGCGAGAACGTGATACCCTTCTTCCTTTGCGAATATTCCCACGCCATGGGAAACGGCCCCGGGGATTCAAAGGATTACTGGGAGATCATATACCGCTATCCCTGCCTCATTGGGGGATGTGTCTGGGAGTGGGCCGACCACAGTATCCCGGCGGTGGACGTCGAAGGAACGCCAAGGGTCCTAAGCGCCCTCATTCATCCTGAGTACGCTTCAAAGGACACGCCAAAAGGGGTGAAAGAACCTCACAGATCAAGCTACCACACCTACGGCGGAAGCTTTAACGAGTACCCCCATGACGGCAATTTCTGCGTCGACGGACTTGTGAGTCCCGAAAGGGTCCCCTCCACAGGCCTCCTTGAACTGAAGGAGACGTATGCGCCTGCTTCGTTCAGACTTGTCGACGGGAAGCGTGGCCTTGTTGAGGTTATAAACAGGCTTGATTTCACGGACATCGAAGGCTTCGCATTGAAATACAGGATCACCACCGAGAACGGGATCGAGTCCGAAGGTGATACGGTTATACCTTCCTGCGGCCCTCACAGATCGACAGTCATAAAGCTTTCGTACGAGCTTCCGGATATATCCGTTTACGAGTATTTTCTGGAGATCGAACTCTGCGCGAAAAGCTCGGCGCCATGGGCCGGGAAGGGCTCCACGCTTTGTTCTGTTCAGATGCAGCTTCCGGTTACAGAGACCGAGTGCGAAAAGACGCTTGAGCCTTCGATGCCTGAGATAGACGTTGAGGAAACACCGTCGTCCTACGTCATAACAGGAGGCCCCGGAGCCGATTTTACCTATGTTTTCGATAAGATGAGGGGTATGCCCGTGAGCCTCGTTTACGACGGGACGGAGTTTATAGCGTCAGCACCTTGCTTCGGCATCTGGAGAGCGCCAACGGACAACGACAGGAACATTAGAAGAGACTGGGAGTTCTGGAACTACCACAGGGCGACCCAGAAGTGCTACTCCTTCAGGATATTAAGGAAGACCGGTTCTGCCGTCGTCTTCATAGGTTCCTACTCGGTGGGCGGGCCCTCGATGAAGCCTGCAGTCTCCTTCTCGGTCTTCTTCGCGGTCTACGGAAACGGAGAGATCGGTGTATCTGTGACAGGCGACGTGAGGGAGAATGCGCCTTGCCTACCCAGGTTCGGCCTTGAGCTCGAGATGCCCTGCGGAAACGACAGGATGCGCTTCTTTGGCATGGGACCCGGCAGCTCCTACGCGGACATGAACGCTTATACAAAAGCAGGTCTTTTCGACATGGACGTCCGTGAAAACTACACGAACTACATCAAACCCCAGGAGACCGGAAACCACCACAGGACCCGCTGGGCCTTCGTCTATGACGGAAATATGCGGGGCCTTATGTTTAAAGGTATTCCCGAATTCGAATTTTCCTGCCTCAAGTACAGTCAGTACACACTTGACGGGGCCGCCTACGAGAAGGATCTTTTTGAGACGGGCAGAACGTACGTGCACATTGACTATAAGACTGCGGGCATCGGCTCCAACAGCTGCGGCCCCGGGCTTCAGGATAAATACGCTTTTTCGGAGAAGAGCTTTGCCTACTCCTTCGTGATAAAGCCGGTGTTTGAGGAATACGAGGACCTTCCGAGAGAGGCGAGAACGCTGCCTTCCTTCGGTGAAGAGAACTGAATCTGTATCTTTATGGACAATGAAACGCTTTGCGGAAACGAATATGACTTCGGCAGGGTGAAGCTCATCGCCACCGACATGGACGGCACCTTCATCACCACCGGGGCAAGGATCCCGGAGGAGAACAGGAGGGCGGCAAGGATCTGTGACGAAAGCGGAGTTACGTTTGTCATTGCCAGCGGCAGGTCCTACAGATCCCTTGGCGATTTTATCGGTGTTGAAGGGAAAAACGGGTATATCATCGCCCATAACGGAGCGAGGATAGCTACAGCTGGGGCGGAAAAAGAGCTTTACAGGATGCCCCTTTCCATGGAGGACGCGAAATTTCTTCTGGATCTGGGAAACAGGCTCAGGGTCACAGCGTGCGTTTGGGCCGACGAGGACCTCTACATAAGCAGACGGACAAGGAATGGAGAAATCTACGCTCAAGCGGCTCTTGCGAAAACTGTATATTTTGACGCGGAGGACCCGTTTTTTCTTCGCGACATTGGCGATAACAGGAGCAATATCGATAAGATATACTGGACCGCAAACGAGGACGGCACGGGCTGGAAGTCAAACGAGGTTGCGAAAATGATTCCAAAGACCCTGTCCTGCTTCACCTCGGGAGGCGGATGCATGGAATTTGTAGACCGTAACGTGAGCAAGGGCGCGGCTCTTAAAAAGCTCTGTGATATCATCGGGATAGATCCACGGGACACTGTGGCCTTCGGGGACTCTGAAAACGACATTTCGCTGCTCGAGGCTTCGGGCTTCGGCGTGGCCATGGAAAACGCGGATATAAGGGTAAAAGCCGCCGCGAAATATATTACAAAAACCAATAACGACTGCGGCGTTGCCAGCGCTATAGAGGAGTTCTTCGGCAGCAGGCAGCTTCGGAAAGACTACGGACTTTAATGTTTAGATGAGGTAATTATGGCTCAGGAAGACGTTAATATGAACACTGATCCGGTGGTCCGCCTTGATTCGGAGTATTACCGGGATGCAGAGACCCCGGAGAATAATGAGACCACTGAGGAGAAAAAAGAGCCCAAAAAGGCGCGGAGGCTGTTTCCGTTTTTCACTCTGATTCTTGTGCTTTTGCTGGGGGCGGCCGTTTTTTGCGAGCTGACCATAATGAGATCCATTGCCGGAAACGGCGGTCTTATGGCCGGCCTTAAAGGAAAAAGCGTCCTGGGCGGCTCCAGCAAGTCGGGAGCAATAAGCGAAGACGTTGACTTTGGCGATTACAAGGAAATATCGCTGACTCTTTCAAAGCTTAAATCCACCAATACCGAATGGACAAACATCGATAAAAACCCCTCCGAGACAGGCTTTTCGTGCATTGCCACCGTCAACGAGGGCGAAAGAATGATATACAACCTGGACCCCTCAGCCATATGCGGCAAGTACACTCTGAAGGATTTCAACTACATATGGGTGGATTCCGTAAACGCGGGATTCTGCTGCCTTATAAACATACCCGGCGAAGAGGTCGACCTTTCAAACTATTACATTCTTGTCCATGACGACAGCGGAAACCTGGCCTCCAGGCTTATCATAAACTGCTACGAAGCCAAGGTCGTAAAACTCAGCAAGACCATCCTCACCGGCACTCTTCTTGCACCCCTTGCCAATGTGGAATACGATGCGACGGTCGTCTACGGCGCTGTTTACGCCAAGGCGTCTGCCGGTGCGAGGGCATATTTCAAGCAGATCAATTTCACAAACTACGCTGAGATACTTAGAGAGTCCGAAAAGGTCTCGTTCGTAAATACCGTCATGCGTCCGAAGGTGCTGGAATGCCTGAGGAAATCCTATCCCGACAAATACACCACGTACTCCGATGACTATATCCCCACGCTGTACGATCTTTCGCTGATAAAGGAGTTTTCCATCGACGGGGAGTACATACAGGACCTGCACACCGACATTGACGACATGGTGAACCTTGAGAAGCTTTCCGTGAGAAACACAAAGCTGAGGACTCTCGACCTTACGAAGCTTACGGCGCTGAAGTCTGTGAACATAGGCGAGACTGAGATCAAGACCATTACCTTCGCGGAAGACAACGCCATCGAGGAGATAATAGCCGACGACGCGGTCCTTGACACACTGGAGGCGGAAAACCTGACCCGCCTTAAAAAGCTCAACGTAAAGAACAGCACATTCTCAAAGATGCCGGACTTTGCCTCGTTTACCGGGCTTGTAGAGCTCAACATAACAAATACCGGCATTGACAATAACGTGATAACGTCCCTCAGCGAGCTGAAATACCTTAAGAGGCTCATTGCGCCGGAAAATCCCAAGGTGACAAGCATTGACTTCTCCCTGTTCAAGACCCTTGCCTACGCGGATCTCAAGGAGTGTGCGTTGTCCAAGATCCAGTTCGCGGGTTCGTATATGCTGACGGACGTGGACGTCAGCTACAATAAGATGATAGATGTTGACGCTTCCCAGGCCCCGGCTCTCAAACAGATATACGCCTATGGAGGCTACAAGACCGTATGTGTAAAGGACGAGAGCGTAAAGGTCTCCTGTCTTGCGGGCACAACGGTCACGTATAAATCAAACTGACAATATTGGAGACGGTTTTAAAATGAGACCCAGAAACAAAAAGAATCTTGAGAAAAGGCTGGATGCGTGTGCAGCTTATATAGTGGACGACCCCGCCGGCAGAAAGGGCGCCTGGAAGGGTGATTTTCGCGCGGTGAGGCTGGAGATCGGCTGCGGAAAAGGCGGCTTTATCTGCGGTATGGCGGAAAAAGATCCAGACGTGCTTTTCGTGGGACTTGAGCTTGTGAGAAGCGTTATAGTTACGGCGGCGGAGAAGGCGTCGGCGCGGGGCCTTGGCAACGTTCTTTTTGTAAACGCCAATGCAATGAACATTTCCGACTATTTCGAGGAGGGCGAGATCGACGAGCTTTATCTCAATTTCAGCGACCCCTGGCCCAGAGACAGGCACCACAAGTACAGGCTCACGTCGGACACGTACATGCCTCTTTACGTAAAAATACTGAAGGACGGCGGCAGTCTCATACAAAAAACGGACAACAGAGACCTGTTTGAGTTTTCTCTTGAAATATACAAAAACTACGGCTGCGTCCTTGTAAGGACATCCTTTGACCTCCATGCCGAGCCCTGGTACGGGGAAATCGCCAATGTGGTCACCGAGTACGAGGAACGCTTCACGTCAATGAACGTGCCTATATGCTACGCCGCCGTTGAGATGCCTCCCCGGGAAACCGTGGCCGCAAAGATCGCCGAGTGCGAGGAGAATATCGCAAAAAGGCGTGAATACGAAAGAAAGGCAATGGAAAACCGGAAATAAAGCCCAAGAAAGGAGACATCCGGCACCGCTTTTCGATATCTTTTTTCATACTTCAAAACCTCCGATTCAAATTGAAAGCTGGAGGTTTTTTTAGTATAATCCCACGCGTATGAGGGGAATCGGGTGAAACTCCCGAACGAGCCCGTCGCCGTGAGGCGGTTTTAAAAAGCGCTTTTCCGACCCGGATTCCGCAGATCCGGGGAAGGTCATTGGTTTGTAACAAAGCTGAGAAGGCCGGAGGAGTGTCCGCTGCAGTCGAAATACCCGAATACATGAAAAAACATCCCGTTCGCAAATCTGCGATGCTGCGGGCGCCGGCAAGGGATCGTGTTACAAAAATCTGCAAAGGGGTGATGCATATGAGAAAAGCAACTTTTAACAAAAAAGCTCTTCTTGCTGTTTTGCTTTGCGTAATACTGACTGCGGTTTCAGTAGCGGGCCTGGCAGGCTGCAAGAATGACACTAACGAGACCGGTTTTAAGCTTGTTATCGTTCATAAAGACGGTACCGAAAAGACTCTCGATCTTAAGAGCTCAAAGACTACTCTCGCCGATGCACTTCTGGAAAAGAAGCTCGTAGAAGGCGACGACAGCGAATACGGACTTTATATAAAGACCGTTGACGGGGAGACTCTGGATTACAACGCGGACGGCTATTACTGGTCATTACTGGTAAACGGCGAATACTCCATGGTGGGCGTTTCTTCGGTCAACATCGAAGAGGGAGCTGTTTACACACTGAAGGCCGAGAACGGAATGTGATCGGGCCCTGGCGAGCGATAATTTCGCAAAAAAAGACCGGAACGGGTATGACCTGCTCCGGTTTTGCTTTATATCAGGTTTTTATCGGCTTCAGCCTTTGATCTTCCTGACAAGGGCGCTTATTGTACCTTGCCCCTGTTCATCCGTTCGGACACCGCCGACGATATCACTATTGTCAAAAACACCGCCACGGGAACAAGAAGTGCGGATATCAGACCGAGGAGGTTGAGAGGGGTGCTTTTAATGGCACTCACCACCCTGGTGAAAAAGTCCGTGGAAACAAGTGAAACCGTGCCCGCAATGATCGCAATAAGCATGCCCGGGTTTTTGAAAACGTTGCCCGCGGGGTCTACGCATGCGGCAGGAGTCAGTGAGAGGGCCTGATCTTTTCTTCTGACGATGAGAAGCACGACTGCGGCTATGAACATGAGAGGCATGAACACGAAATAGAAAAACGGCGATACGTCAATGCCTGCCCAAAGCAGGAAAGTGGGTATCGAGGCGGTGAGGTTTATCATAAAATGGAGAAGCATTGTGTATATCACGTTGCCGGTCTTAAGATAAACTGCCGCAAATACCATGCCCAGGAAAAATGCCAGGAAAAACTGGCCGCTGTTTCCGTGGAGCAGTCCAAACAGAAGCCCCGAGACCACCATGGCGGGTATCTGGCCGTACTTGTGTATTCTGTCTATCAGTATCTTTCTGCAGGCAAGTTCCTCCAGAACAGGAGCCCCGATGATCGCATAAACGTGCAGCGGGATGCTGGCGGGCCACATGGTCTCGAGCTCCTCGAGGTAGCTTCCCGACGAACCGATGGGGAAGAAAATATCCGCAAAATTACCGATATACACGCCAAGGGCCCACAGCCCGAAGGACACCACCGCAAAGAAAACAAAATTCCCGAAGCCGAGCCGCTTTTTCGGAAGGGGCTCGCAGTGTCTGTTCGACAGTATGAGCCTCTCCACGAGAATGCCGCCACCGAGACCGATAGCGGATGAAAGGGCGATAAACAACACGAGAAGGAAGGCGTAGGATGAGTGGACCACCTCGAGAAGTATGTCGCCGATGCCTCCGGATATTATGTTCGCGATATTTCCGGCATCAAAGGAGATGTTTGCAAGGATCGTGCATATTATCGCTCCCACGACCACAAGGGCTGTGCTGACGTATGACATCACCTGGCTCAGCGCCACGATGCTAAGGCCCGCTCTGCTGTACGCGGATCTGACATAAGGGTCTGCAAGTGTTTTAGGCGCTAGGACATTGGTCAGTTTTCCCTGCGCTGCCGGGGAGAAGGTCTCCTTCGCCGGCGAAGGGAAGTCCTGCTCCACCGCAAACTCCTCGCCGCCCGGAAAATAGCAATCGTTTCCGGCGCTGTCCTTTCGCACAACAAGGCCTATGTACACGTGCCTTCCGTCCTTTATAAAACGCTGAACGAGCCGGTAGGCAGGCTTCCCGTCTTCGTAAACGGGGGTGCCGTCGGCGTTGCAAAGCCTTATTGTATTGAAAACCGGCCGGCCGTCCACAAGGACCGGCTCATACCACCCGGGATCAGATCCGTTCGGATCATTTCTTGTTTCATCGATCATATATGTTCCTCCGTATAAATAAACCGGTGTCGACGGGTACCATTATACATCACGTCAGGATATAAAAAAAGGGCGCGCTTCAAAAACGCGCCCGGAAAAACACGAAATCAGAAATCGTAGCGGCCGGAGACCACCTCGTCCGGATCCATCTCTATGATCACGGGAAGTATCATCGGATTGCGCTTGGTTTTTTCGAAAATGAAGGTGCGGACGTTGTCCCTTACAGTGACCCGCTTCGCGTTAATGTCGATGCCCTTGTACCTGTCGGAGAATTCTCCGGTGGACTCGGCCATGGCGCTCTTTGCGATGCCTGCGATCTGGCTCAGCAGATTCTCGGAATCACGGATATATACGAAGCCTCTCGAAGTGATCTCGGGATCGAGGAGCAGCTCTCCTGTCTTTGCGGACACCAGCATGCTGATGACGATGAGACCGTCCTGTGCCAGGTGCTTTCTGTCTCTAAGAACGATGCTTCCCACGTCGCCAACTCCGAGGCCGTCGATGAGAACGTTTCCGGATTCGACCTGTTCCTCTCTGATAACGATGTCGGGGCCGCGGAATTCAAGCACGTTTCCGTTACCCATGATAAATATGTCATCGTCGGTATGTCCCAGCTTTTTCGCTATATTTGCGTGATGTACCAGGTGCCTGTACTCTCCGTGGACCGGCATGAAATACTTGGGTCTCGTGATCGAGAGTATGAGCTTAAGCTCCTCCTCGCAGGCGTGGCCGGAAACGTGAACGTCAGCAAGTGCCTTGTATATTACGTTAGCACCGCGCTTGAAAAGCTCGTCGATCATTCTCGCGATGGCTTTTTCGTTGCCCGGAATGGGACTTGCGGAAATGATGATGGTGTCGTTGCCGGAAACCTCCACCTGGTTGTGAGTGGCGCTGGCCATTCTGGTGAGAGCCGACATGGGCTCGCCCTGGCTACCGGTGGTGATGATAACTATTTCGCTGTCGTCGTAATTCGCGGCATCGTCAATGTCTATCACCGTGTCATCGATATGATCCAGATATCCGTATTCCTTCGCGACCTCCACAACGTTCACCATGCTGCGTCCGCATATGGCGCATTTTCTTCCGTATTTACGCGCGATATCGAGTATCTGCTGCACCCTGTGAATATTGGAAGAGAAGGTGGCGATGATGATCCTTCCCGTTATCTTCGAGAAAAGATCGTCAAACGCGGCGCCAACGGTCCTCTCCGACATTGTAAAGCCTTTGCGCTCTGCATTGGTGCTGTCCGACATGAGCAGCAGCACTCCCGCCTCGCCCAGCTCCGCCAGTCTCATAAGATCTATGGGGGCGTTATCGATGGGTGTGTAGTCGACCTTAAAGTCTCCCGTGTGGATTATAACTCCGCAGGGCGTCATGATCGCAAATGCCGCGCTGTCCGAAATACTGTGGTTCGTCCGTATGAACTCCACGGCAAAGTCGCCTTTAATGACTATATCTCCGTAGTGGACCTCCTCAAGCTGTGCGGAATCCGCCATTCCTTCCTCCTCAAGCTTTTTCCTGATGAGAGCGATGGTGAATTTCATGCTGTAGATGGGCACGTTGATCTTCTTAAGAAGATAGGGGAGAGCGCCAATGTGGTCCTCGTGACCGTGTGTGATGAATATTCCTCTGATCTTGTCAAAATGTTCTTCGAGATAAGTGAAATCCGGTATGACCGCATCGATGCCGGGCATGTTTTCGTCCGGGAATGTAATTCCGCAATCAACTATTATAATGTCTCTGTCTGTTTCAAATACTGTAATGTTTTTTCCGATCTCATCCAACCCGCCGAGCGGTATAACCCTCAGTCTGGGCGGTGTCTGTCCTTTTGATACCATTTCTTTCTCCTTTGTTCTATGCTGAATGGCTGTAATGACGATTTCACGGGAAAAAATTTTTTTGCACGCACCAAAAAAACAACCTCAAAAGATACCGGGTAATACCTTCGGAGCCCGCTTCCCGATTTAACCGAAAATATCAGTTTCATTCGTAAAAGCCACGTCAATTGATTTAGTTTATCACATCGAGGCACAAAGAATAAACCCCTTTGTTTCCGTTTATTTTTATTTTAAGATTTGTTTAAAGATTCTGTTCGTTTACAAAATGCTCCGGTTATGCTAAAATTACACAGCAGTGTGCGTTAATCCGCAGCGCAAAGGAAGGCTTTTACTAATGATGATCAAATTGGCAAAAATCATAGAGTGCACCGGCGGCCGTGTCGTTCCGGGCAGCCCCGATTATTCGGACTCTGATTACATAGATAACGTCGTGACCGACTCGAGGCTTCTCAAGGAGGGCGGCGACTATTCCCATACCGCTTTTCTGGCGCTAAAGGGTGAATTTTTCGACGGAAATGATTTTATCGAGCCGGCAGTCTGTGCCGGTGTATCTTTTATTGTGGCAGGACCCTGCGAAGAAAAGGCCCGCTGCGCGCTTTCAAAAGGCGGTAAGACTGTCATCGTTTGCTGCGAGGACACACTCAAAGCTTACGGAATGATTGCCGCTGTCCACCGCGAGAGTCTCGATATCAACGTCATAGGCATCACCGGCAGCGTGGGAAAGACCACCGCTAAAGAGTATGTTTCGAAGGCTGTCGAGACACTCGGTAAGACTCGGAAAACGCCCAAAAATCACAATAACGAAATAGGGGTTCCGCGCACTGTGCTCGGACTTACTTCAGATACAAAAAACGCTGTCATTGAGATGGGCATGCGCGGCAGGGGCCAGATTTCCTTCCTTTCGGGCATCGCAAGACCCCATATCGGCATAATAACCAATATCGGCACCGCCCACCTTGAACTCCTCGGCACTATGGAGAACACAAGGCTGGCAAAGCTTGAGATCGCAGACCATATGACGGCGGACGATTATCTTTTGGTAAACGGCGACGACACACTTCTTAAAGATTCCGAAGCCGTGCTGAGATCCGGAGGAAGAAGGGCTATTCCAAGGATATTGACGTTCGGCCTTGGCGAAAACTCCTTTTTCCGGGGCGGAAACGTGAAGGTGGATCCTTCCTCGACGGAGTTTGACCTTTACATAGGCGGAAAGTTTGCGGGAAAAGTCACCCTTCCCGTGACGGGAGAGCATTTCGTTTATTCCGCTCTTGCGGGAACCGGCGCCGCTTATCTTTCAGGGGCGACCCCGGAAGACGTCAGGGAGAAGGTCATACCCGCCCTGTCGACTGTCACCACCGACGACACGGGAAGACAGAGGGTGTTCGAAATGAAGAAAGGCTGCCTCATTGACGATTGCTATAATGCGTCGCCGGAGGCTGTAAAGGCCGAGCTTAAAATACTGGAAAGGCTTTCCGGTGGCGGAAGAAAAGTCGCGTTCCTCGGGGATATGCTGGAACTCGGCCCCGTCGAGGAGACGGAGCACAGGGCCCTTGGCGCTTTCTGCGAGGAGATCGGCGTTGACACGGTGGTATGCGTCGGAAGGAGGGCTGCGGCGATACCTGAAGGCGCAGTCTCAGGTAAGACCGTTTTTATAAGGTTTGAAGATTCTTCCGGGGCCGCCGAAGCCGCCGGAGATATCGTAAAGGCCGGGGACACGGTACTTGTTAAAGGCTCCCACGCGATGAACATGGGAATCATTTCGGATAAGATCAGGGAGCTGTTTGAAGGCTGAAAAAGTCTTGCGCTCATTGGTTTACTTTGTTAAGCTCCGCAAAGGGCGGGGCATTTAAAGAAGGATCGGGCTTTATATGTGGACTGAGGAGATCACTTGTCTGTTAATAGCTTTCGGCATTGCCGCGGCTTCCGGCCTTGGCGTCGTGCCTTTGATGAAGAGGCTGAAATTCGGCCAGACAGAGCGGTACAACGGTGTTGAGACCCATTTGGCGAAGAACGGGACCCCAACTATGGGCGGCTGGATATTCCTGATACCGATGGTGCTGGTCACGGGGGGCTATGCTCTTTCAAGGCTTATTTGGAGCGATGAAGGGTTTGCGATGACCGGGGAGAACGTCGATCTTCTGGTGCTTCCCGCGGTGGCGATACTTTTCGGCGTGGTGGGCTTCGTGGACGATCTTTTGAAGATCAAGAAAAAGAACAAGGACGGACTTCGCTGGTACCAGAAACTTTTGGCGCTTCTCGTGGTGAGCGGAGGATTTGCCGCATATATGCAGTTTTTTTCAAACAAAAGCGCTGTCATCGATTTCATGTTTCTCGGGAACGATTACCGCATCTCCATGGGATGGCTTTACATACCCTTCGTGGTGTTTATGCTCCTTGCCGAAACCAATGCGGTCAATCTCACGGACGGTCTCGACGGCCTCTGCGCCGGATGCAGCTCCATCCTGTTTATATTCTTTGCGCTGGTATCGGTGTACCTGATCCCCAACAGGTCGGTTTCGGTGTTTTCGGCAATATCCGTCGGTTCTCTCGCGGGATATATGATATACAACTACCACCCGGCGAAGATATTCATGGGGGACACCGGTTCCCTCGCTCTCGGAGGCGTTCTCGGGGCCGCGGCCATTATGACGAACCATCCGTTCCTTCTCTTTTTCGCGGGTCTGCTGTTCGTTTTCGAGGCTCTTTCGGTGCTTCTCCAGATCGGTTTCTTCAAGATCACCCACGGAAAGAGGCTGTTTAAGATGGCTCCGCTTCACCATCATTTTGAAAAATGCGGGTGGAAGGAACTGACGGTAACATACGTTTTCTGGGCTTTTGTCGCCCTGTGCTGCGCGGTCACATTTATCTTGGCGAGAGGATTTAAATAAAGCGCGACCCGGAGGGGAGCCGATATGAAATCACAAATCAAGGAAAGACAGTTTGATTTCGTTCTGCTCATATTCATTGTCGTTTTGCTGGGGGCGGGCATCCTGATGCTCTCCAGCTCCAGCTTTGTGCGCGGCAGCTACATCTCCGACGACGCCATGTTCTTTATGCGTCACCAGATACTCCTGGGGGCGGGCGGCTTCGTCGCCATGATACTGATATCATTTGTAAATTACAGATTATACAAACGTCTGGCCGGGTATATCCTTCTCGGTGCGATCACGTTCAATTATCTGACTATCATAATAGGTACCGTGAGAAACGACGCCCAGAGATGGCTTAAGGTGGGCGGCATAACGTTCCAGCCATCGGAGCTTTTAAAGGTTGCTCTCATCATCTATATCGCCGCGGTGCTTTCGGATGAAAAGTGGGGCGAAAGCTCCAAAAGCTGGACGGGGTTTTTGACGCTTCTTCTTCCCATTGGAGTGTCTCTCCTTGCGGTGGTGCTTCAGAAGCACATGAGCGCCACCATAATCATTCTCGTCATCTGCTTTGCCCTTTTGGCCTTCGGCGGAGTGAAATGGTACATGTTTGCATCCATCATAGCGGGGGGCACCGGGGCCTTTTTCCTGGTAAAAAAGATCAAACCGGACCTTTTTGAACACGTTCAGACACGTCTTGACGTATACAAGGCGACTGTGTTCGGAAACACAGGTGCGATTCCGGAGGGCATTGGCGAGGAGGCGGTCTCCCAGATAAGGAACTCCATACTTGCCATCGGCAGCGGCGGCATGTGGGGCCTTGGATTCGGAAAGAGTATCCAGAAATATTCATACCTGCCGGAGGCCTACACGGATTTCATATTTGCCATAACAGCGGAGGAGCTTGGT
Organism: Clostridia bacterium; assembly: GCA_017444825.1. Lineage (GTDB taxonomy): Bacteria > Bacillota > Clostridia > UBA1212 > UBA1212 > UBA1212. Next base: position 18,275 of record JAFSVU010000050.1, on the reverse strand, counting down.
TTTGCCGGCGTCGTCGCCATTCTTCTTGTTTACGCGTTCTTCTTCATGAGAGGGTTTAAGGTGGCTATCCATGCGGAGGACAAGTTCGGCATGCTCATTGCCGCGGGTATCATGATAATGATGGTCCTTCAGACCATTTTAAATATTTCGGTGGTTTCGGCACTGATACCGGTTACCGGCGTCAGCCTGCCTCTGTTCAGCTACGGCGGCACTTCTATCGTGGTGGTGCTGGGCTCGCTCGGCATACTTCTAAACGTTGCCAGGCACAGCAGGTATCCGAAGCTTTAATACTCAAATAAGGGAAAAACGTGATGGAAAAACTACTTCTTGTCGACGGCAACAGCATAGCAAACAGGGCCTTTTACGGCGCGGGAGCGAGCATGCTCAGAAATTCCGAGGGAGAGTATACGGGGGCGGTCCACGGCTTTATCCAGATACTCGTCAGGATACTCGAGCAGGAAAAGCCCACCATGGTCTGCGTGGCATTTGACGCGGGAAAGCACACCTTCAGGCATGACATTTACGCCGATTACAAGGGAAAACGGAAGGGCATGCCCGATGAGTTAAGGACACAGATGCCGCTGATAAAGGAGGTCCTCGACTGCCTTGGTCTGTCAAGGTGCGAGATACCGGAGATCGAGGCGGACGATATAATAGGAACCCTTTCTCTTGAGAGCGCAAACGCCAATGTCCCCTGCGTGATACTCACCGGCGACAAGGACTCGCTCCAGCTGGTGGACGATATGGTCACCGTGCTTCTCCCCATCACTGCAAACGGCCAGACTACCACAAACAGGGTGACTCCGGACTCTGTAAAAGACGTTTTTTACGGGGCGGACGCCTCTATGGTGGTGCCCATGAAGGCTCTTATGGGCGACAGTTCGGACAACATTCCGGGCTGCCCGGGCATAGGCCCCAAGGGCGCTCTGACGCTTCTTCAGGAGTTCGGGTCCATTGACGGAATATTCGAAAATATAGATAAAGTCTCAGCCAAGGGCACCAGGGAGAAACTCGAGGCGGGGCGCGACCTATGCTACCTCAGTCTCAGGCTTGCGGCGATAAAGAGGGACGTGTCTCTTGAAGATATATGCGGCGGCAAAATGTCGGAGCTCAAGGTCCGGACCGCAGATTATCCGGCGCTTCTCAAGCTTATGAAGAGGCTGGAGCTACGCAAGCTTATTAAGTCGATGAAACTCGAAGAACTCGCCAGGGAGGCTTCCGTAAGCGCAGGAGAAGATGACGAGGGCTTTGGAACTCTTTTTGATTTTGCAGAATCCGGATCCGCCGGCGGCACCGTGCCCGAGGCAGGTGGCATGCGGGTCGCTCCTCCTGTCAGGATAGCTTCAGAGGAGGACGTCACCAATGCTTTTGAGGCTTCAAAAGGCCTTGACTCGCTTTATATAATCACAAAAAAGACCAAAGGACAACTTACGGGGCTGATATTCTACCCGAGGATCCCACCTGCGGGTGAGGAAGAGAAAAAGGCGTTCGAGATCGAGCTTGAGAGCGAAGAGCTCACCGGGAAATTCATTGGCGTGTTCGGAAGCATTCTCACGGATGAAAACGTCCCAAAGTACTTTTTCGACGGCAAGCCCTTCGTAACTCTATGCCTTAGACATGATATGCTCATCAAACCCGTAACCAATGACCTCGCCATCTGCGCATACCTTGCGGATTCTACAAGAGGTCTCGACGAATACCCCTCCGCCGTCAGGTTCTTTACCGGCAGGGACAGGGAAGATATATTCTTCATGCCTGAGGTGTTTGAGGCCGCCTCGAGACAGATCGAACGGGACGGGATGAAGCTTCTCCTTGAAGAGATAGAGATACCCATGATCACCGTACTCGCCAAGATGGAACGGCAGGGCGTCAAAGTCAACGCCGACGTACTGCGGGAAGAGGGCAAGGTGTACGATAAGAACCTGGCGGAGCTGAAGGAAAAGATATATTCCCTTTGCGGGACGGAGTTTAACATCAACTCTCCGAAACAGCTTGGCGAGGTGCTCTTTGAAAAGCTGGGGATCGAGGGCGGCAAAAAGAACAAGACCAGAACGGGCTACAAGACGGGCCAGGAGGTGCTGGAGGAGATCGCGGACAAGCATGAGGTGGTGCCGCTGATACTGGAATACAGGCAGAACGCGAAGCTGAAATCCACGTACATCGACGGTCTTCTCGGAGTTATTGACGAGAAAACGGGAAAAGTCTACACCACTTTCAACCAGACAGTCACCGCCACGGGGCGCCTCAGCTCCTCGGAGCCAAACCTTCAGAACATACCCGTAAGACACGAGCTTGGAAGGGTGATCAGAAAGGCCTTTGTCGCGGGGGGCGACGATATGGTCCTGGTGGATGCGGATTATTCGCAGATCGAGCTCAGACTCATGGCCTGCATGTCCGGGGATGAGAACATGGTAAATGCTTTCAAAAACGGCACGGACATCCATACACTTACAGCCGCGGACGTAAACGACGTTGCGCTTGACGAGGTCACCTATGAGATGAGGTCCGCCGCAAAAGCCGTAAATTTCGGCATAATCTACGGTATGAGCGAATACGGTCTTGCGGCAGAAATAGGCGTGAGCGTATGGGAGGCGAGAAGGTACATCGCGGGATATTTCCGCAAATTCCCCGGTGTGAAGGACTTTCTGGAAAAGCTTAAAGCCGACGCCAAGAGAAACGGCTATGCGGTGACTCCCTGGGGCAGGAGAAGATATCTGCCTGAACTGACCAATCCCAAATACCCTGTAAGACAGTTCGGCGAAAGAGTTGCGATGAACATGCCCATCCAGGGCGCCGCCGCGGACATTATGAAGCTTGCCATGGTCCGGGTGGACAGAGAACTGGAGAAGAGGGGCCTCAAGTCGAGGCTGGTGCTTCAGGTCCACGACGAGCTCCTGTGCGACTGCCCTAAGGAAGAGGAAGAGGAAGTCAAGGAGCTTCTCCGGGAGATGATGGAGGGAGCGGTGGATCTTGAGGTGAGTTTCCCGGTGAGCGTTAGCTCGGGGAGAGAGTGGAGTAAGTAATAGTTTAAGGGGTGCCGCAGTAAGTTAGAGCGGTGCCGGACAAAGTAATAGGTAAGAAGTAAGAAGTAACAGGTAAAGGTCGCTGCGCGAAGGAACAGGTTATGAGAGTTTTGGGTATCACAGGCGGGACCGGGACGGGTAAGTCCATGGTTTCCTCCATATTAAAGAAAAAGGGCTGCGAGGTAATTGACGCCGACGCTATCACAAAGGATCTGCAGCGGAAAGGGTGCCCCGTGTTTAATAAGATCGTGGAGTGCTTCGGGGACGGAGTGGTCGACGGTGAGAGCGGGGAGCTTGACAGAAAAAAGCTGGCGAAGATCGTCTTTGGCGATGATGAGGCAAGGCTTAAGATCAATGCCATTGTGCATACTGCCGTGGCGGCTGAGATCAAAAGGCGTCTCAAGCTGCTTGAAAAAAGAGGCGTTCCTTACGTTGTTCTCGACGTGCCTGTGCCGGTGGAGAACGGGTTCTTTGACGTTTCAGATGTGGTCTGGGCGGTTTGCGCAAACGACGACATTAGGATCGAAAGGATAATGGATAGATCGGGAATGACTCAGGAGGAGGCCGAGGCGAGGATCGGAGCCCAGCTTTCCAACAGGGAATACGCGGAGCTGGCAGATGTGGTCATCGACAATGAAGGGACCGCGGAGGAACTGGAAAAGCTTGTCATGTACGAGTTTGAAAGGACTGTGGGAAAGCTCTGACAGTCTTTGCGAAGGCCGGTGACATTGGCGTTGCGATGGGTTCCGGGACCGATTGAACCAACCTTTAAACATTGCTTTTTAAAGAAGGGGTATGGTATAATGACCGCGTCCTTTTTTATTTAAAAATAGCGGGACGGGGATAAAAATGAAAGAAAAAGCTGTCAGCGGGAACGAACAGAATAACGGGCCTGTTCCGAAGAAGATCCGGGGACTGAAGGATCTGGTGCTGAGCGTGCTGGGTCTGGTGGCGATGAACGGAGTCATCCAGCTGCTGCTTTATCCGAGCATTAACAACGCGCTGGGAGAGGATCGCTACGGCGATATTCTTTCGATGCTGGCAGTGGTTTCGGTGCTTGCGACGGCCATTGGAACGGGAGCGAATTACGCCAGAATGGTGGCCGAGACGAAGGGCCGGGGCGTAAACGGCGACTTTAACATTTTCCTTCTTATAGCGATGATCCCCGTGGCGGCGGTGTCTGTGGCCGCGTCCCTTCTGATACTCGGGAGCAGGGGAGTCCCCTTCAATCTTCTTTTCATAGTTCTTTCCATACTGAGTGTGCTTCGCTACTACGGGGACGTTGAGTTTCGCCTTAACGTTAACTATCTCAGGTTTTTCATATATTACGTGCTTATCTCAGTCGGCTACGTCGGCGGGTCTTTCCTCGTAAAGTACAGTGTGCTGGGCGAGGACATCAGCTGGGTGGCGGCCATCATCTTAGGCGAGGCCCTTGCCGTCGGTTTTGTGGCTCTTACGGGAAAGATATTCAGGGGCAGGGATGCTCTCAAGGCGAGCCCCGAGCTCCGGGAGAACCTCAAGACCACCATTTTCCTTTTGGCGACGAACCTGATCAATGCCCTTGCGCTCCAGGCGGACAAGATACTTCTCCGTATATTTATGAACGGGGAGGCTGTCACCGTATTTTACGTGGCAACGCTGGTGGGTAAGGTGGTGGCGATGCTGACGACGCCTCTTAACGGGGTCATCATCGGTTATCTCGCAAGGTACAAGGGCAGGTTTACGAAGAAGCTCTTCGGAATAGCCACGGCCATAGCGCTCATTGTGACGGTGGTGTTTACGGCGGGCGGGGTATTGGCGTCACACATTTTCGTCAAATGGATGTATCCGAACATATATACGGAGGCGTCACAGTATTTTATTTTCGCCAATGCGGGCCAGATATTCTACTTTGTGGCGGGCACTATGATGGTGATCGTTCTGCGCTTTGTGCACGAGCGGTACCAGCTTATAATCAATTCGGTCTATGCGGTCGTGTTCGTGGCGGCATTGGTTCCTCTTGTGGCAAATTTCGGCATTGCCGGAATGACATGGGGACTCCTCGGAGTCAATGCGCTCAGGTTCATTGCCGTTGTGATAACCGGTTTCGTACACACCGATAAAAACAAGGCCCAGGACGGACCGGAGGATGGTAAAGTATCAGAACAGTAATATCAGCTATTTTAAGGAGGCAGATACGATGCGAGGTATGAAAAAAGTGAACTACGGATTGATCACGGCGCTGGCGCTGGTTCTTTGCGTGCTCACTTATGTGATCGTAGCTACGGCTATCAATTATTATGACGAGTCCGGGATCAGAGACGTTGCCGTGGCATTCGGGAAGAAGGTCATGGAGACGGAAAACGATCTTATAGTGGATTATTTCCTGAGCGACGGCGATAACGTAAAAAAATACAAGTCGGAGATCATCAAGGCCCACGACGAGGATCTGAAGGAATTCTACGTAAAGGATTTCGGTACTATGGCGGTTTCGTCGCTGAGTGCGGGAGACTGGAACGTGGTGGAGTTTGAAGACACGACGGTTTCGGTGGTCTTTAACGGCTTCACAAAAGCCGAGGTGGGCGTGTCCTTCAGAAAAGGCGGGTACTCTCATATTGAGATGACCTTGGAAATGGTCAAGGTCGACGGCAAATGGCTTATAGAGAGATGGGAGTACGACGGAAACGGCGGCTATGACCCGTTTGATTCTTTGTTTTGAAGGGAGGGACCGTTTTGGAATACGTACTTGATGTAAAAAACGTAACGAAGTATTTCGGTAAGCGCCGAATACTGAACGGGATCAACCTCCAGGTGAGACCCGGAGAGGTCATGGGATTTATAGGCCCCAACGGAGCGGGCAAGACCACCGCGATCAAGGTCATCCTCGGCTTCCTTTCCGATGACGGAGGGGAGATATCCATCTGCGGGCTCAACGTGAAGGCCGACTACGAAAAGGCTATGGGCCTTGTGGGCGGCATCGTCGAGAATCCGGATATGTACAAGCAGTTCTCCGGAAGGCTCAATCTCGAAATGTATGCCAGAACTCACGACAATGTCCCCGAGGGCAGGATCGACGAGGTCACCGCTATGGTGGGACTTGAAAACAGAATAAACGATAAGGTCAAAAAGTATTCCCTCGGTATGAAGCAGCGACTGGGTCTTGCCATGTCGATGCTCCACAAACCAAGGCTTCTCATACTTGACGAACCTACCAACGGCCTTGACCCCGCGGGCATCAAGGAATTGAGAGATATCATCCTTCACCTGGCCCATGACGAGGGCGTCGGCGTGCTCATTTCAAGCCATCAGCTGGCAGAGATGCAGAACCTCTGCGACAGGGCTTCCATAATAGTGAACGGCGACATCGTGGCGGAGGACACCCTTGACGCTCTGAATTTCAGGGTCAACGGCGAGCCGACTCACACATTCGACGTTGACGATCCTATGGCTTCGATAAAGATAATCAATGACTTCTTTGCCGAAACGGAGGCAGAGGGGGCCAGACATTCGGCCAGATGCGATGCTTCCACAGGCAGCGTCATTGCCGCAGTTGACAGCGCAAAGATCCCTGAGATCGTCAGAAGACTTGCCTTTGCGGGCGTCAATATCTACGGCGTGAAGGCCAGCAAGAGTACTCTTGAGGATGCCTTCATCGCTATCACGGGAGGGGGTAATACAATTGCGTAAATTAAAAGCCCTTTATCAGAACGAACTGATCAAGGCAGTAAAGAAGCCTATCATCATCGTTTTTATAATACTGATATCCGCGTCAATGCTCGTCATCGCAGGCTTTATGGGCCTGGTGCGGGTCGTGGACGTCACATTGCCCCTGTATGACTATTATGCATCGGAGGAAGACGCCGATTACGACGAAAATGTGAACAGCCTCAAGCTCTCCCTGGATTCGGCATTGGCGAAAATGCAGGCGGAACTGATCTCGGAAGAGAACGGCTATTACGACGAGGAAACACATTCCTTCACGAAGAAATTCTACAGTGATTCGGAGCTCCTTTACAGCGTGACCGGAAACGTTTCGAACATCATGTACGACCTGGAGAACAGCTGTCTTCAAAAAGCAAGAGCAGATCTTACAAAGGCGACAGGCAGATCAGTCAAAAATACCATGTACTTCAGTGTGACCGCCTACGATTATCTCTTCTCGGACCTTCTGGACCAGATCGTGAGCTCTGACGCAAACAGGATCTTTTTTGAGATCAAAGACGGTCTGTTTGAAAAATATACCGTCGTTAAAGAATTTGACGACGAATTCAAAACCTTCGAATGGATCGGCACCAGGAGCGCCATACTCGAGGAAAGCGTATACAACAGGATATACAAGCTCTGCACCGACAACGACGCCTCGGCGGTATTTGAGTACAAGCGCGAGCTCATAAACAATGACTCCTCCCTCAGCGAGAAGGAAAAGAAAAACGAGCTTCTGTCCCTCGATATCATGAAGGATCTCTACAGGGACGACATGGACTATGAATCCTGGCGCGAAGTTACTTCGAAATTCCAAATGCTGGCCAACTACAGAACTATGTTGGAAACAGGTGAAAAGAGTGAAGGCGGACCGAGACTCACTGAGGAAGAGGTCAAAAACTATTCGCTGATAGTCGAGGAGATCGAAACAGGCCTTCGCACAGGCGCCAATGGCTACGGCGGAAGATACAACAGCTCCGACAAGCAGACCGGAGACGCTCTCCTTCAGATAGGCATAGGCCTTGCGCAGATACTCGTCATCATACTCGGCGCTCTTCTTGTGGCCGAAGATTTCCAGTCCGGCGCCATAAAAACGCTCATCATAGCTCCTGTGAAAAGGCACCGCATAGTATCGGCAAAGCTTCTGCTTCTTGTCACCGTAACCCTTGTCTGCGCGATACAGGTGTTCGTCACGTATATGCTGGCGGCTCTGATAAGCGGCAGTGACTTCGGCAACAACGTATTTGTAATAGGACAGCATGCCTACTCCCTGGGCCCCGTCCTCTACTATCTGCTCTACACATTGGCGGCGTTCGTTCCCGTACTCTTCCACGGCTGTTTCGCGTTTATGATCTCCACTCTGATCAGAAACACCGGAGGATCCATTGCGGTATCCCTTGGAACAGTATCTATGATCTCCACCAGCAGCGGTGTCTCGCTCATAGTGAATCTGGTAGGTTCGAAGACATATTTCTTCAGACACCTGACCAAATTCCTTCCCACGTCGAATCTTTCATTCCAGACCATCCTTTTCAGGTCTGTTGTGGAATCGACCGATTACAGCGTGATGGACATATTGACGATGAGGTTTATGCTTGGCGAAACCAATGGCCCGCTCTTCGCATTCCTCTACATGTCTGTGCTTGCGGCCACGTTCATATTCATAAGCTACCAGTCCTACGTTAAACGGGATGTGAAATAAAGAGAAGGCATTTCATGGCGGAGATCGGTAAAAACAGCCGGATAACCTTTAAAACAAGGGCAGTTTCTGTTCAGGGCGACGGCATTGGCGTTTGCGAAGAGAACGGCATGACTGTTTTCTGCTTCGGCGCGGACGTCGGTGAGACTGTGACGGGGACTGTGATAAAAAAGGCCTCCAACTATCTTGTGGCGAAAAGCGACAAAAAGCCGGTCTCCGATAAGTGCCCGGTATATCCCGCCTGCGGAGGCTGCTCTCTGCTTCATTTTCCGTATGAAAGGACCCTTGAAATCAAATACAGCTACGTAAAGGACAGTCTTGAGCGGATAGCGGGACTGAGGGACGTCGAGATATCGCCGATAATTCCTTCGCCCGAAATATCGAAATTCAGGAACAAGGCCATATACCGTTTCAAGGGATCGAAAGATGGCATAAAGTGCGGATTTTTCAGGCGGGGGAGCCATGACGTGGTGCCGTCAGAATCGTGCTGGTGCGAAAAGCCTCTTTGCCGTGAGATATGCTCCGCCATGCTGGAGATACTGAACGAAAAGAAGCTCAGCGTGTACGACGAGGAGACCGGAAAGGGGATCTTAAGAGCCCTCATGGTCAGGGTCTCGGTGGATGAAAAAGCCATGGTATGCCTGTCCGTTAACGCGGATTCACTTTCCTGCGCAGGGGAGATCGCGGCAAGGCTTTCGGAAAAGGTACCGTCGGTCGTCTCGTTTTACGTCAATTCGAACACCTCGAGGACCAATACGGTCTTCTCCGGCACGTTCACCTGCGTCTTCGGGTCTAAAACGCTGACTGACAGGATAGGTGAGGCAAAATTCGAGATCGCGTCCGAGTCCTTCTTCCAGGTGAACCCGTATGCCGCACCGATGCTTTACGACAAGGCCTTTGAGTACGCCTTCGGAGACAGGGATTGTGAGGGTAAGATATCACCGTCTGCGATTCTTGACATTTACTGTGGAATTGGTACAATTGGTGTATATTTTTGTTTAAAAGATAGAGCCGGCGTTAAGATAGACAGGATTTTCGGTGTTGATTACACGGAAGCCTCGATAAGGGAAGCAACAAGCGCCGCAAAGAACAACACTGAGGCAGAACCATATTATTTATCCGGAGATGCCGGGGAAGTCCTTTCAGCCATAGACAGGCTGCCTGACGAGGTGAGGTCGGTCATAGAGGAGGCTGACACCGCGGTGGTGGACCCTCCCAGAAAGGGCCTTGACGAGAGGATACCGGGAATACTGGCGGGGCTTTCACTGAAAAGAATCGTTTATATTTCCTGCAATCCTGCGACATTGGCAAGGGATATTGTAAAATTCTCGGAGCTTGGTTATACATTGACCAAAGTCACTCCCTGCGACATGTTTCCTTTCGAAGGACACGTGGAGGTCGTGGCTTTGCTGACAGCACGTACATCGTGATATAAAGGCATTTATGCCGAATGAAACGGGGAAGAGCAAATGAAAATGTCTCTCAAAACAAAGGCAATTCTGATAGTCATCCTGATAGCCGCCGAATTCAGTGTGGTCACGGCTATTGTGAGCAATATGTTCATTACGAGGGTCATAAAAGAGGACTACTTCACAAGGGCTTTGGACCTGTCCAAAACCGTCTCGGTGTCAGTGGACGCCGATGAGGTGAAGCGGGTGGCTGATGCTGCGCTGACTGTTTACAGATCTTCGGAGAACAGGATCGGAAACGAGATGGGCGATCTCACGGGAGAGGAGTACATTGCCAAATATGATGCGTACATAGCCGGGTACGACGGAATCGACGAATCGGAGGATTACCTGTCGATACTTTCTACATTACGGAAAATACAGGAGGTCAACGACGTGGAATGCATCTATGTTGCCTGCCTTGATGTAGAGTCAAGGTCGTTCATATACCTGGTGGACGCCGCACTTGAAGAGGCTTGCGACACGGGAAGCTATGACCCGATCTATGACGTGAATTCGGAAGTGCTGGAAAACCCCGAAAGAGGATTCCCTCCTTACACAACCAACACCCAGGAATACGGCTGGCTGGTCACTGCAGGAACCGCCATCAAGACCGATGACGGCACGGTAGTCGGCTACGCTATGCTGGATATTTCCATGCAGGAAATACATGACGCCCAGAGAGACTTTGTCCTCAGACTGATCATCATCCTGACGGCCATGACACTGACTGTGGCTTTGATCACTATCCTGTTCGTTAATCTCGTAGTCGTTAAACCTATAAGGAAGCTGTCGTCAGCTGCCGCTCTGTATACCACGGGAGACGGATCCGAAGGAAAGAAGCTTTTCTCGAATCTGGGTATAAGAAACAACGACGAGATAGGAGTGCTGGCCGACTCTATTGAGAAGATGGAAAACGACATCAACGACCACATCTCCAAACTTATAGAGATAAACAAGGAGCTTTCCTCAACGAGGATAAAGGCCGAGCGCATGGGCGAACTTGCCAATAAGGACGCTCTGACAGGCGTGCGGAACAGAACGTCCTACGACAGAAACGTGTTGAGACTGAATGGGGCCATAAAGAGCGGAAACGCTGTTTTCGGCATAGCGATGATAGACCTTAACTACCTTAAGAGGATCAACGACCAGCACGGTCACGAAGCCGGGGACGCGGCCATAAAGAAGACCTGCGAGATCGTCTGCAACGTGTTTGCCAGGTCCAAGGTCTTCCGTATCGGAGGCGACGAGTTTGCGGTGATCCTTGAGAACAGCGATTACGACAGAGTCGATGAACTGGTCAAGGAATTCCACGACAGAATCAGAACTATTGCCGAAAACAAGGACCTTCAGCCCTACGAGAGGATCTCGGCGGCCATTGGTTATTCTCTGTTCGATCCGGACAACGACAAAAACGCGGACGACGTGTTCCGGAGGGCAGACGTAGAAATGTATGAGGATAAAAAGAGGGTAAAGGCTCAGTTTGGATGAGCTGTGAGGGGCGATTCTGATGACTGAATACATCATTCATTACACCGAATCGAATGTGGTCTGCATTATCATTTTCGGCATCATTCTCTTTTACGATCTGTTAAACGAGAACCGCCGGGAGAGGCAGATCAAGTATGATCATGCGCTGATAGCGTTCATGGTTTACTTCTTCACCGACATTTTCTGGGCAATGGTCATTGACGGCGTTATTACCCGGACCCTGATAACTGTGGCTGCCACTAGCTTTGCGAACTACATTTCGATGGTGGGAATAACGTATTTCTGGCTTGAATACGCCAAAGCGGTCCTGCACAGCCCCAACAGAAACAAGAAAGTGAACAGATTCGCGTCTATGGCGCCGTTTGTGGTGTCCACATTGGCGATGGTGATCATTTTCTTTGCAGACAGCTCAGTCCTTTTCAACGAAGAATTGGTGCCGACGATGGTGCACAAACTGTTCCTCATTGGTGTGCCCTGCATAAATATCGGTGTGACAGTCATCTATTCGGTAAGAAAGGCTGTAAAGGAGGTAAACACCATAGAGAGAACAAGATATCTCATGGTTGGTTTTCTCCCGGTATTCGTGGTCGTTACGGGGATCATCCAGCTGGTCCTCCTGCCGCAAACGTCGCTTTTCTGCTTTGGATGCGCCATCATCATGGTGACCTTCCACATTCAGACGATGCAGACGGCCATTTCCGTGGATTCGCTTACGGGCCTGAACAACAGGGGACAGCTTATCCATTTCACTGCTCAGCTTGCCGCCTCAAAATTTGACTCTGAGCCGGTGTTCGTGGTCATGATGGACGTCAACGATTTTAAAGCGATCAATGACACCTTCGGGCATGCAGAGGGCGACAGGGCTCTGGTGATCATAGCAAAGGCATTAAAGGCGACTGCAAAAGAGAAAAACGTTACCATGTTTCTGGGCCGCTACGGCGGTGACGAGTTCATTATGGTGATCAGATCCGGAAGTGAGACCGAGCTTGCGCACATTATCGAGGAACTCCGGGATAAGATCATACTCGAATGTAAAACAAATGAGACCCCGTACACGATCTCTATCGGTGCGGGTTACGACAGGCTGCTGAACGAGTCGGATTCCTTCCGGAAATGCCTTCAGCGGGCTGATAAAAATCTTTACGAAGACAAAGAACGCTGCAAAGAGAAAGGTTATACAACAGTTATTCTTAAAGACTGATGTATAGTAAGATCATTAATTCGGAGGCAATGATGTCATTATATTATTGGCAATTCAACCTTTGCGCACTGTGCGTAACGTTGCTGATCATTCTTGAAGTCGCAAAGCGCAAAGACCTCAAACAGGAAAAAAACAAGTGGTTTCTTTTGATCGGCCTGGCGATCATTTTTGCCTCATTGGCGGATCTCCCCGGCATTTACATGTTGAATGCGCCCGAGCGGTTTAATTACGTGGTGGCGGATCTGTCGATGATGGTGTTCCTGATCCTGAGAAACATGATGCCCTTCCTTTACGCATGTTATCTGGGCTCAATACTAAAGCTCAGGCTGAGGGTGAAAAAGTGGGTGCTTGGTGTCATGGTGCTGCCCGAGGCTGTAATGCTTGTCTGGATGCTTATCGAGCCTGCAAGACGCCTTGTCTACTACTATCAGGGCACCGAATACGTGGGTGGCCCCCTTGTGGACATTTTTTACGTATTTACAGCCTATTACGTCGTGCTGGGCATGGCGATGGTACTTTACTACAGAAAGGCTCTTAAGAGAAAGGAAAAGTTTGCTTATTACGCTTTTTCGATTCTCAGCCTTGCCCCTGTGGCGGTGCAGGTGTTCTATCCTCAGCTCAAATGGGCTCTATTCTTCCAGGCGATAGGACTTCTCGGCGCGTCGCTTACCATCGACAATGAAGAAGCCGTCCGCTCTCCCGTGACCGGGTTTTACAACCGATATGCGCTCCTACATGACGCGGGTCAGATATTTGCCATGGGCCTTGATGCGGACGTGATACTGATCAAGATCCCCTCCATCCAATCGCTGGCGGTAGCTATCGGCGGCGAGACTGTGGAGCAGATCAATTGCGATATCGGAAACTATCTCTTGAAACAGATCCCGTCCCGGTGGACCATGTATCAGTACGGCCCCGAGCGATACGCCATAGTCGCTTACAGACCGCGGGAAGGACAGACGGATGCCTTCGTGAAACTCCTCAAGAACAGATTCGTAGAGCCCTGGGAGTACGGAAACGGCAGCATTCAGCTTTCTTCCGAGATACTTATCTGCAGGCTGCCTGAAAAACTCGCCAATGTGGAGCAACTTACAATGGTCATGGACGCTCCTTTTGAGCCCCTTCAGGCCGGAGCGCAGGTGGTCTACATCGACGAGCCCGCAAACCAGCAGTACGAGGCTAAAGTGGAGATGGCTCTTCGGGGCGCCATCAAGGATAAAAAGCTTTTGGTTTACTACCAGCCCATCCAGGACACGTCACTCAACCGGATCCACACGGCGGAGGCATTGGTGCGGTTGAACGATCCGGAGCTTGGCATGGTGTCGCCGGAATACTTTATACCCCTTGCCGAAAAGCACGGCCTTATGAGAGATCTCGGGGACTTCGTGTTTGAAAACGTCTGCAAATTCCTCGACGAGCACAAAGACACGGGCCTTTCGTACGTGGAGGTAAACCTTTCCGCCGTACAGGCTGTTGACGGAATGCTGCCGGACCGTTGGGACCGTATCATGAAAAAGTACGCTGTGAGACCCGAGCAGTTCTGCCTTGAGATCACGGAGTCCGCATTGGCGACGTCAAGGTTCACCATGGAAAAGGTCATAGAGGACCTGAAGAGCAGGGGCTTCTCGTTTGCGCTGGATGACTACGGCACGGGCTACGCGAACAATGCGTACGTGATGGAGTTCCCCTTCGACCTGATAAAGATCGATAAATCCATCCTCTGGGGAGCAGACTCCAATGAAAAAACCAATAAGCTCCTCCACCATTCAATAATGATGTTCCACGATCTTGAGATGAAAGTGGTGGTTGAGGGAGTGGAGACGCCGGAACACCGTAAAAAGCTGGAAAAGGCGGGAGTTGAGTTCCTTCAGGGTTACCTGTTCTCCAAGCCTCTCCCGGATGACGCGGCACTGAAGCTGTTTGAAAGCCAGAATGCTACGGCGGGCTGACCGTGAGCTATACATAAGGAAAATCTTCGTAACAGGGAAGATCAGATGCAATTCAATTCTATCGAATTTTTGATATTTTTACCGGCGGTCTTCCTTTTATACTGGTTACTGCCGCACCGCTTCAGGTGGCCGTTGCTCCTTGCCGCGAGCCTGGTGTTTTACATGTCTCTGAATCCGGTGTACGTTCCGCTGCTCCTTGGAACCACGCTTGTATCATATTTTGCGGCTCTGCTTCTCGAAAGATGCAAGACAGGCAGCCAAAAACGGCTCACAGTCGCCGTGGCTCTGGTCATAACTCTCGGCGTTCTGTTTTTGTTCAAGTATTTCAATTTCACTTTCGGCGCCATTTCAGACCTCATAGGACTTTTTACCGAAAGGCCCCGGGCGCTCACTTTAAGCCTGGTTCTTCCGGTTGGCATATCGTTTTACACCTTCCAAACCATCGGGTATATCATTGACGTTTACCGGGGCGATGCGCCTGCGGAGAAGCATTTTGGAGTCTATGCAGTTTTTGTTTCGTTCTTTCCACAGCTTCTTGCCGGGCCTATCGCAAGGTCCAAAAGCCTCATTCCCCAGTTGAAGCAGGAAAAAAAGTTCGATGAGAAGACTGCGGGCTACGGGCTGAAGCAGATGTGCTGGGGTTTTTTTAAGAAGCTCGTCATCGCCGACAGGATCGCCATGTTCATAACCAATGTGTTCAGCGGCCCCGAAAACTTCACCGGCTTCTCGTTGCTCCTTGCCGCGGCTCTTTTCACCGTGCAGATCTATTGCGACTTCTCGGGCTATTCCGACATAGCCATAGGCACCGCAAAGCTGATGGGAATTGAGCTCATGACAAACTTCAGATCGCCTTACTTCGCATGCTCCCTCAGGGATTTCTGGGGAAGGTGGCACATCTCGCTCTCCACCTGGTTCAGAGACTACGTTTACATACCTCTCGGCGGAAACAGGAAGGGCAAATTCAGACAGCTTTTGAATATCTTGATCACTTTTCTTTTAAGCGGCCTCTGGCACGGTGCGGACTGGTCCTTCCTGGTATGGGGAGGCGGGCACGGTATCGGACGGGTCTTTGAGGAGCTGGTTTTCCCTAAAAAGAGGCAGATCAAAAGCAGAGTTCTGAAGGCGGTGCGGGGTATTTTGGTATTTCTGTTCTGCGCTTTCATGTGGATATTCTTTGCCGCAGGGAGCGTTAAAGACAGTTTTTACATTATTGGCCACATGTTTGACGGAATATCATCGCCGGTAAGGTACGTCACGGCCGGGCTCGAGGGACTTGGCTTTGATCTGAGAAACATTGTGATCATTGGCGTTTCATTGGCGATACTCACGGTATTCGATGCGTTCTCCCTCAAAAATGACGTTATCGAGTATATATCCGGAAGAAAAATGGCTCTTCGGTGGATCGTTTATGTTCTGTTTGCAGTCTTTCTTATCCTTTGTATCCCTGCGGCGCGCGGCACCGAGTTCATATATTTTAAGTTTTAGGAGGCGGGCATGAAAAAGTTTTTGCTGAAAACATTGGTTTTTGTCTGCCTGCTTATACTGATCCTTGCCGGCACGGTGCTGTTTGATATTTTCGCCGTTGGCGGGACCTTCAAAAACAACTACCAGGCTTCCATTGTCGATAAGCTGGACAGGCTTGAATCCATAACAGAGCCAAAAATTATCCTTGTGGGACACTCCAACGTATCCTTCGGCTTCGATTCCGCGCGGCTTGAGGAGGAAATGGGAATGCCTGTTGTAAATCTCGGCCTTCACGGCAGCCTCGGGAACAGCTTCCATGAAAACCTGGCGAAGGTAAACCTCCGTGAGGGGGATATAGTGGTCGTCTGCCACACATCTTTTTCCGACGACGGCCTTATAGGGGACTACTCGCTTGCGTGGATCACTGTGGACAATAACAAAAGGATCGCGGACCTGATCGAGAAGAGGGACTACCGTGGGATGCTGGAGGCTTACCCCGACTACCTTTGCAACTCTCTTTTCCTCTGGGCAACGGGACGCGCCAATAGAGACACCGGAAGCTGCTACTCGAGGAACGCTTTTAACGGGTACGGAGATATAGTGCTGAGGCCCGAAGACATGGCAGTTACGGAGGAATACTTTAAGACCGCCTCGGTAGGGGTGCCGGAGATCACGGAGGACTGCATGAACAGGTTCAATGAGTTTGTCCGTGAAGTCAACGACAAGGGCGCTTCCGTGGTCATCGCAGGCTATCCCATTGCTTACGGTGAGTATTCGGATTTTACAGCGGAGGATTTCGACGATTTCGAGCAGAAGCTGAGAAAATATGCCGAGTGCGACGTTATCTCAAAATACAGCGACTATTTCTTCCCTTACAGTTATTTTTACAACACCCAGCTTCATTTGACTGAGGAGGGCGCCGCCGTGAGGACCGATCTTCTCGCAAGTGACCTCAAAGCCTGGCTAAATTACCGCAACAAGTAAAGCTATGAATACCATAACAGAATCCATAAGAAAAGAACTTTTAAGCCTTACGGATGCCGAATATCTGGCGTTTCAGGGATCCCTCATACCCGGTGACCGTGACAATCACATGATCGGCGTCAGGACCCCGGCCCTACGTGCCCTTGCAAAGGACGTTTTGAAAAGAGGCGACGCGGAGGAGTTCATGAAGGACCTGCCACACCTCTACTTTGAGGAAAACCAGCTCCATGCGTTCATAATTTCAGAGCTGAAGGACCCTGCCGCATGCTTCGAGGCCCTCGAAGTGTTCCTCCCTTACGTCAACAATTGGGCCACCTGCGACCAGATGACGCCAAAGGCTTTCAAAAAAACCAAGGCCGAGCTTTCCCGCCGCATAGACAAGTGGATTGCTTCCGACCACGTGTACACAAAGAGGTTCGGTATCAAAATGGCCATGTCCGAGTTCCTTGACACAGATTTTGACCCCGCTTTTCTTGAAAAGGTCTCAAAAGTAAAAATAGATGACTATTACGTCATGATGATGGTCGCCTGGTATTTTGCAACGGCCCTCGCCAAGCAGTACGATGCCACGATCCCCTACATTGAGGAAAGACGCCTTGACCCTGAGGCCCACCGGAAGACCATACAGAAGGCCTGCGAGAGCTTCCGCATAAACAATGAGCAAAAGGCCTACCTGAAAACGCTGAAGTGAAGAGGGCGGCAGCGATGAATTTCTCTTGACAACCACTCTCTTAATATTTTATACTCTAACAGTCGTCAAAATCGTTTTGGGCGACTTTGGGGCATTAGCGCAGTTGGGAGCGCACAACACTGGCAGTGTTGGGGTCAGGGGTTCGAATCCCCTATGCTCCACCACAGAATCGGGAAGTACCCATTGTGGTTACTTCCCGATTCTGTTAATGAACAAAAACGGGGATTCGAACCCGAGAGGGTCGCGGCGTTAAGAAAACGATTCGGTGAATCGTTTTCAGCCGAGATCGTTTGAGCTATGCTCAAACAGCGCGACCGTTAGCAAAGCGACGCGGTCGGCGAATCCCCTATGCTCCACCACAGATAAGGGGACACCAGAGATGGCGTCCCCTTATCCGTGGTGGAGCAAGCAAAGAAAGGGGCCCCCGGAAGTGCTTGCACTTTTGGGGAAAAGGAGCCGCAGAGACGCAAACGAAGTGTTCCAAGTAATTAAACGGTTTAATAGTACTTGGAATACGCAGTCGGCATCTCTTGCGGCGACGCAATCCCCTATGCTCCACCAACAAATCACGGGATGGTCTGAATGGATCATCCCGTGATTTGTTTGATGTAAACGGGGACTCGAACCCGAGAGGGTCGAGGCGT